>NZ_JBSFHC010000001.1:0-1009322 GCF_053596835.1 Streptomyces sp. NPDC001606 | reverse complement strand
TGGCCGCCCGCGGTGAGGGCAAGAAGATCATCCTCGCGCTGGACACCGTGAAGTCCCTCGCCGACGAGGAGATGAAGGTCGTCGTCGACCCCGCCAAGGGGATGACGAAGATCACCAAGCTGATGGACCCGGCCGAGGCGACCGGCGAGTACATCGGCGTCACCCTCATCGAGGGCGACGCCGCCGCCGAGCTGGCCGACGCGCTCAAGACGGTCTGGGAGACCGACCCGCAGCAGTTCTACGAGCACGGCTACCAGGAACTGGTCGACCGTGGCTTCCGGATCGACGTCGCGCCGATCGGCGACGTCGACTGGGTGGAGATCGACAACCACGACGACCTCGCCCGCGGCCGGGAGATCGCATGCCGCTCCTGACCCGGCTCATTCCCTCGCCGGTCGTCGTGGACATCCGCCCGGGTGCCCTGGACGACCTGGGGGCGGTCCTCGCCGACGAACGCATCGCCCAGTCCGGGCGGCTCGCGGTCGCCGTCAGCGGCGGCTCCGGCGCCCGGCTGCGCGAGCGGGTCTCGCCCTCGCTGCCCGGCGCCACCTGGTACGAGGTGGGCGGCGGCACCCTGGACGACGCGGTCCGGCTGGCCGGCGAGATGAAGTCCGGCCACTACGACGCGGTGGTCGGCCTCGGCGGTGGCAAGATCATCGACTGCGCCAAGTTCGCGGCGGCCCGGGTGGGCCTGCCGCTGGTCGCCGTCCCCACCAACCTCGCCCACGACGGCCTGTGCTCACCGGTCGCGACCCTGGACAACGACGCGGGCCGCGGCTCCTACGGCGTGCCCAACCCGATCGCCGTGGTCATCGACCTGGACGTGATCCGCGAGGCCCCGGCCCGCTTCGTCCGGGCGGGCATCGGCGACGCGATCTCCAACGTCAACGCGATCGCGGACTGGGAGCTGTCCAACAGGGTCAACGGCGAGAAGATCGACGGTCTGGCCGCCGCCATGGCCCGGCAGGCCGGCGAGGCCGTGCTGCGGCACCCCGGCGGCATCGGGGACAACGACTTCCTCCAGGTGCTCGCCGAGGCGCTGGTCCTCAGCGGTATCGCGATGTCCGTGTCGGGCGACTCCCGCCCGTCCTCCGGCTCCTGCCACGAGATCAACCACGCCTTCGACCTGCTGTTCCCCAAGCGGGCGGCGGCCCATGGCGAGCAGTGCGGACTCGGCGCCGCCTTCGCGATGTACCTGCGCGGAGCGCACGAGGAGTCGGCCCACATGGCCGAGGTGCTGCGCCGGCACGGGCTTCCGGTGCTGCCGGAGGAGATCGGCTTCACCGTGGACGAGTTCGTCCGCGTCGTGGAGTTCGCTCCGGAGACCCGGCCCGGGCGCTACACGATCATCGAACACCTCGACCTCAAGACGAACCAGATCAAGGACATCTACGCCGACTATGTCAAGGCCATCGGTAGCTGAACTCCGTCCGGTCGTGCACCCCGCCGGGGTGAAGGACCGGCGCAGCGGTGAGCACTGGGCGGGGCGCCTCTACATGCGTGAGGTCTCCCTGCGGATCGACCGCTACCTGGTCAACACCAGGGTCACGCCCAACCAGCTCACCTACCTGATGACCGTCTGCGGTGTGCTCGCGGCCCCGGCCCTGCTGGTGCCGGGGATCGCGGGCGCCGTCCTCGGTGTCGTCGCCACCCAGCTGTACCTGCTGCTGGACTGCGTGGACGGCGAGATCGCCCGCTGGAAGAAGCAGTACTCGCTCAGCGGCGTCTATCTGGACCGGGTCGGCGCCTATCTCACCGACGCGGCCGTCCTGGTCGGCCTCGGTCTGCGCGCCGCCGACCTGTGGGGCGGCGGCCGGATCGACTGGCTGTGGGCCTTCCTCGGCACCCTCGCCGCGCTCGGCGCCATCCTGATCAAGGCCGAGACCGACCTCGTCGGCGTCGCCCGGCACCAGACCGGCAAGCCGCCGGTCCAGGAGGCCGCCGCGGAGCTGCGCTCCTCCGGGATGGCGCTGGCCCGCCGGGCCGCCGCCGCGCTCAAGTTCCACCGGCTGATCCTCGGTATCGAGGCCTCGCTGCTGATCGTGGTCCTCGCCGTCGCGGACCACATCCACGGCGACCTGTTCTTCACCCGTCTCGGCACCGCCGTGCTGGCCGGCATCGCGATGCTCCAGACCGTGCTGCACCTGGTGTCCATCCTCGCCTCGCGCAGGCTGAAGTGAGTGCCATGAAGGTCGGCGCCGTCATCATCACCATGGGCAACCGGCCGGAGGAGCTGCGGGCCCTGCTCGACTCCGTGGCCAAGCAGGACGGCGACCGCGTCGAGGTGGTCGTCGTCGGCAACGGTTCGCCGGTGCCGGACGTGCCCGAGGGCGTGCGGACCGTCGAGCTGCCCGAGAACCTGGGCATCCCCGGCGGCCGCAACGTCGGCATAGAGGCCTTCGGGCCGGCCGGCCGGGATGTCGACATATTGCTGTTCCTGGACGACGACGGCCTGCTCGCCCGCCATGACACCGCCCAGCTGTGCCGGGAGGCGTTCCGGGCGGACCCGCAGCTCGGCATCATCAGCTTCCGGATCGCCGACCCCGAGACCGGCGAGACCCAGCGCCGGCACGTGCCCCGGCTGCGCGCCTCCGACCCGATGCGCTCCTCCCGGGTGACCACCTTCCTGGGCGGCGCCAACGCCGTACGCACCCGTGTCTTCGCCGAGGTCGGCGGGTTGCCGGACGAGTTCTTCTACGCCCACGAGGAGACCGACCTGGCCTGGCGCGCGCTGAACGCGGGCTGGCTGATCGACTACCGGTCCGACATGGTGCTGTACCACCCGACGACCGCGCCCTCGCGGCACGCGGTCTACCACCGCATGGTCGCCCGCAACCGGGTCTGGCTCGCCCGCCGCAATCTGCCCGCCCTCCTCGTCCCCGTCTATCTCGGGGTGTGGCTGCTGCTCACCCTGCTCCGCCGCCCCTCCGGTCCGGCCCTGAAGGCCTGGTTCGGCGGCTTCAAGGAGGGCTGGACCACGCCGTGCGGCCCGCGCCGGCCCATGCGGTGGCGCACGGTGTGGCGGCTGACCCGGCTGGGACGGCCCCCGGTGATCTGAGAAGCTTCTTACCTGAAGAGCAAGCTTCTTACCGAGAGAGTCCTGGTTTCCACTCGTGAGTCACACAACGCATGACGGCGGTGTCGCGGTGAGCGCGGCGCCGTCGCCCGACGAGGGGCTGACGGCGGCCGAGCTCGCCGCCAAGTACGGGCTCGCCGTGAGCGGCGCCAGGCCCACGCTCGTCGAGTACGTCCGGCAGCTGTGGGGGCGGCGCCACTTCATCCTCGCCTTCTCCCAGGCCAAGCTGACGGCGCAGTACAGCCAGGCCAAGCTGGGCCAGCTCTGGCAGGTGGCCACACCGCTGCTGAACGCCGGCGTGTACTACTTCATCTTCGGCGTCATCCTGCACGCGAGCCGCGGCCTGTCCCAGGACGTGTACATCCCGTTCCTGGTCACGGGCGTGTTCGTGTTCACCTTCACGCAGAGCTCGGTCATGTCGGGCGTCCGCGCGATCTCCGGCAACCTCGGTCTGGTGCGCGCCCTGCACTTCCCGCGCGCCTCGCTGCCCGTCTCCTTCTCGCTCCAGCAGCTCCAGCAGCTGCTCTTCTCGATGATCGTGATGTTCATCGTGGCGATCGGCTTCGGCAGCTACCCGAGCGCCTCCTGGCTGCTGATCGTGCCGGTCCTGCTGTTGCAGTTCCTGTTCAACACCGGGCTCGCGCTGATCGTGGCCCGCATGGGCGCCAAGACCCCGGACCTCGCCCAGCTGATGCCGTTCATCCTGCGCACCTGGATGTACACCTCCGGCGTGATGTTCTCCATCCACAAGATGATGGAGGGCCGCTCCGAGATCGCGGTCCGGCTGCTCCAGGTCAACCCGGCCGCGGTCTACATGGACCTGATGCGCTTCGCGCTGATCGACGGCTACGGCGCCTCGAACCTGCCCCCGCATGTGTGGGCCATCGCGCTGTTCTGGGCCGTGGCCGTCTTCGCGGGCGGCTTCGTGTACTTCTGGAAGGCGGAGGAGAGGTACGGCCGTGGCTGAGCAGCACACCGGGGACCGCCGCCCCACTGTCATCGCGGACGACCTGCACATCGTCTACCGGGTCAACGGCGCCAAGACCGGCAAGGGCAGCGCCACGGCGGCGCTCAGCCGGATCGTCCGGCGGGGCGAGGAGCGCGGGGTGCGCAAGGTGCACGCCGTGCGCGGGGTGTCCTTCGTCGCCTACCGCGGCGAGGCCATCGGCCTGATCGGCTCCAACGGCTCCGGCAAGTCCACCCTGCTGCGTGCCATCGCCGGGCTGCTGCCCGCGGAGCGGGGCAAGGTCTACACCGACGGCCAGCCGTCCCTGCTGGGCGTGAACGCGGCCCTGATGAACGACCTGACCGGCGAACGGAACGTCATCCTGGGCGGGCTCGCCATGGGGATGTCCCGGGAGCAGATCAAGGAGCGTTATCAGGAGATCGTCGACTTCTCGGGCATCAATGAGAAAGGCGACTTCATCACGCTGCCGATGCGCACCTACTCCTCCGGTATGGCGGCCCGGCTCAGGTTCTCCATCGCCGCCGCCAAGGACCACGACGTCCTCATGATCGACGAGGCGCTCGCCACCGGTGACCGGAAGTTCCAGAAGCGCTCGGAGGACCGCATCCGGGAACTGCGCAAGGAAGCCGGCACGGTCTTTCTGGTCAGCCACAACAACAAGTCCATCCGCGACACCTGCAACCGCGTGCTCTGGCTGGAACGCGGTGAACTGCGTATGGACGGCCCGACCGAAGAGGTCCTGAAGGAGTACGAGAAGTTCACGGGTAAGTGACCCGGTTCGGCAGGGGCCCCGTCGGAAGCCTTCCGGCGGGGCCTCGCGCCTGCAAAAGAAACGTCAACTACGGTGGCCCCGAGGAATCTTGAGGGCAATCGGTGTGTTGTTGTGATGCGCAGGACACCCCCCTGAAGGCAGCTGCGTTGTACAACGTAAGCTGTACCGGTGCCGGAAAGCGGCAAGTGGGGAGATAATGCGCGACACCCTCCACCGGGCCGACCCGCGAATTGCTGGGCGGCGTGTCCGAAATAGTGTGTATTGGGTCGGCAGTGTAGAACGGGAGATGTGACGGCAATGGCTACGGAAACTCCCCAGCTCAACGCAGCATGTGCCGTCCCCGCCCCGGGCAGCGCGCGATGACGGCCGCGGAAACGGCGTCGGACCCGGAGCACGCCACCCTGTCGAAGGCCGCGAGTGAGAACTTTCCCGTGGCCCCGTTCTTCCTGCCCAGGGAGTGGCGCCACGACCTCATGGCCGTCTACGGCTTCGCCCGGCTCGTCGACGACATCGGCGACGGCGATCTCGCCCCCGGCGGAGCCGACGCACGGCTGCTCGGCGTGTCGGCCACCGAAGCCGAGAACCGTCTGGTCCTGCTCGACGCCTTCGAGGCCGACCTGCACCGCGTCTTCGACGGCACCCCGCGCCACCCGCTGCTGCGCCGGCTCCAGCCGACCGTCCGCCGCCGCGGTCTCACACCCGCGCCGTTCCTCGGCCTGATCGCCGCGAACCGCCAGGACCAGCTGGTCACGCGGTACGAGACCTATGACGACCTGCTCGCCTACTGCGAGCTGTCCGCCAACCCCGTCGGCCGCCTGGTCCTCGGGGTCACCGGCACCGCGACCCCCGAGCGCATCCGGCTGTCCGACGCGATCTGCACCGCGTTGCAGATCGTGGAGCACCTCCAGGACGTCGCCGAGGATCTGAACCGGGACCGGATCTATCTGCCGGCCGAGGACATGAAGCGTTTCCATGTGCAGGAAACCGACCTCTCCGCGAAAACCGCGGGCGCATCGGTGCGCGCCCTGGTTGCATACGAAGCGCAACGCGCCCGCGTTCTGCTGAATGAAGGCGCCCCCCTGGTGGGTAGCGTCCACGGCAGGTTGAAGCTGCTGCTCGCAGGGTTCGTTGCGGGGGGAAGGGCGGCGATCCGCGCGATCGCCGCCGCCGAATACGACGTACTTCCCGGCCCGCCCAAGCCCGGCACGATCCAGTTGCTGCGTGAGGCGGGCGTGATTCTGCGAGGAGAGGGGTGATCGGGGCCGTGGATTCTCCGCCGCACGTGTCCGCACCGGTACTCGCCGCCTACAGCTACTGCGAGACGGTCACGGGTCAGCAGGCCCGCAACTTCGCCTACGGCATCCGGCTGCTGCCGGCGCCCAAGCGCCGCGCCATGTCGGCGCTGTACGCGTTCTCCCGGCGCGTGGACGACATCGGCGACGGCGACCTGGCCGACGACGTGAAGCTGACGCGGCTCGAGGACACCCGGGCCCTGCTCGCCCGGGTCCGCGCGGGCGCGGTCGAGGAGGACGACACCGATCCGGTGGCCGTCGCCCTCAGCCATGCCGCACGGGCCTTCCCGATCCCGCTCGACGGCCTGGACGAGCTGATCGACGGCGTCCAGATGGACGTGCGCGGCGAGACCTACGAGACCTGGGACGACCTGAAGGCCTACTGCCGGTGTGTCGCCGGTGCCATCGGACGCCTCTCGCTCGGCGTGTTCGGCACCGAACCGGGCGCGCGCGGCGCCGAGCGCGCGGCCGAGTACGCCGACACCCTCGGCCTCGCCCTCCAGCTCACCAACATCCTCCGGGACGTCCGCGAGGACGCGCAGGGCGGCCGTACCTACCTGCCCGCCGACGACCTCGCCAAGTTCGGCTGCTCGGCCGGGTTCGACCGGCCGACCCCGCCGGAGGGCTCGGACTTCGCGGGCCTGGTGCACTTCGAGGTCCGGCGGGCCCGCGCCCTGTTCGCGGAGGGCTACCAGCTGCTGCCCATGCTCGACCGGCGCAGCGGTGCCTGCGTGGCGGCCATGGCCGGCATCTACCGCCGGCTCCTCGACCGCATCGAGCGCGACCCGGAGGCGGTGCTGCGCGGCCGGGTCTCGCTGCCCGGACACGAGAAGGCGTATGTCGCCGTGCGCGGTCTGTCCGGTCTCGACACCCGCCATGTGACCCGCCATGTCTCGCCGCGGACCATCCGGAGGCGCGTCTGATGGACCGCACCGAACCAGGGGACATGCGCCGGGCAACCCTCCACCACGGCGTGGCGTCCCTGACTGCGACGACTGACCGTGCACCGTTCAACCAGCACGGTCGGCACGCAGGGAAGGACGCACGATGAGCGACGGCTCACGGTCCGCGCAGGCGCAGGCACACACCCGGGACAGGGCGGGGCGCAGCGCCGTCGTGGTCGGCGGCGGACTCGCCGGGATCACCGCGGCACTCGCGCTCGCCGACGCGGGCATCGATGTCACCCTGCTCGAAGGCAGACCCAGGCTGGGCGGCCTCGCCTTCTCCTTCCAGCGCGGCGAACTGACCGTCGACAACGGCCAGCACGTGTACCTGCGCTGCTGCACCGCCTACCGCTGGTTCCTCGACCGGATCGAGGGCGCGGCGCTGGCACCGTTGCAGGACCGCCTGGACGTGCCCGTCGTCGACGTCGCCAAGCCCGAGGGCAGACGGCTCGGCCGGCTGCGGCGCGACCCCCTGCCCGTCCCCCTCCACCTGGGGCGCAGTCTGGCCACCTATCCGCATCTCTCGCTCGCCGAGCGTGCCGCGGTCGGGCGGGCCGCGCTCGCGCTCAAGGGACTCGACCTCGCCGATCCGTCCCTGGACGCCCAGGACTTCGGCAGCTGGCTGGCCGGGCACGGCCAGTCGGCGCGCGCCGTCGAGGCCCTGTGGGACCTGGTCGGGGTCGCCACCCTCAACGCGGTCGCGGGCGACGCCTCGCTGGGGCTCGCCGCGATGGTGTTCAAGACCGGTCTGCTGTCCGACCCGGGCGCGGCCGACATCGGCTGGGCCCGCGTCCCGCTGGGCGAACTGCACGACCGGCTGGCCCGCAAGGCGCTCGACTCCGCGGGCGTGCGTACCGAGGTCCGTACACGCGTCACCTCCGTCTCTAAGAACGAGAACGGCACGTGGAGCGTTCAGGTTCCCGGCGAGACACTCGAAACCGACGCCGTCGTCCTCGCCGTACCCCAGCGCGAGACCCACGCCCTGCTGCCGCCCGGTGCGCTGGACGCCCCCGAGCGGCTGCTGCGGATCGGCACCGCGCCGATCCTCAACGTCCATGTCGTGTACGACCGTACGGTGCTCACGCGGCCCTTCTTCGCGGCCCTCGGCACCCCGGTCCAGTGGGTCTTCGACCGCACCCACGCCTCCGGACTGCGCACCGGCCAGTATCTGGCGCTGTCCCAGTCGGCCGCGCAGGACGACATCGACCTGCCCGTCGCCGACCTGCGCCGGCGCTATCTGCCCGAGTTGGAACGGCTCCTGCCGGGTACGCGCGGCGCCGTGGTGAAGGACTTCTTCGTGACCCGGGAGCGCACGGCCACGTTCGCCCCCACCACCGGCGTCGGGCGGCTGCGGCCCGGCGCCCGCACCAAAGCCCCCGGCCTGTACCTGGCCGGAGCGTGGACCGCCACCGGGTGGCCCGCGACCATGGAGAGTGCGGTCCGCAGCGGCGTGAGTGCGGCCGACGCCGCGCTCGGCGCCCTGGGCCGGCCCCGCCCGAGCCGTCTCTTCGCCTTCGAGGAGGCGGCCTGATGCTCGATCAGCACCCGGCGGCGGGCCCCCGCACCCCCGGTACCGCAACAAGAGGAGAGACTGTGCCCACTGTGCCCCCGGCCTCGACGCCCGCGGGAGGAGAGACCGCGGTGGACGTGACCGCGCTGCTGGAGCGCGGCCGCGCCCTGGCCACACCGGTTCTGCGGGCGGCCGTCGACCGCCTGGCGCCGCCCATGGACACCGTCGCCGCCTACCACTTCGGCTGGATCGACGCCGCCGGGAACCCGGCCGACGGCGCCGGCGGCAAGGCCGTCCGCCCCGCCCTCGCGGTGCTCTCCGCCGAAGTCACCGGCAAGGCGCCCGAGGTGGGCATCCCCGGCGCCGTGGCGGTGGAGCTCGTGCACAACTTCTCGCTGCTGCACGACGACCTGATGGACGGCGACGAGCAGCGCCGGCACCGCGACACCGTATGGAAGCTGCACGGCCCCGCCCAGGCCATCCTGGTCGGCGACGCCCTGTTCGCGCTCGCCAACGAGGTGCTGCTGGAGCTGGGCACGGTCGAGGCCGGCCGCGCCACCCGCCGGCTGACCACCGCCACCCGCGCCCTGATCGACGGTCAGGCGCAGGACATCTCCTACGAGCACCGCGACCGCGTCAGCGTCGAGGAGTGCCTGGAGATGGAGGGGCAGAAGACCGGCGCGCTGCTCGCCGCGTCCAGCTCCATCGGCGCCGTGCTCGGCGGCGCGGACGACACCACCGCGGACGCGCTGGAGAAGTACGGCTACCACCTCGGACTCGCCTTCCAGGCGGTCGACGACCTGCTCGGCATCTGGGGCGACCCCGAGTCCACCGGCAAGCAGACCTGGAGCGACCTGCGCCAGCGCAAGAAGTCCCTGCCGGTGGTGGCCGCGCTCGCGGCCGGCGGCCCCGCCTCCGAGCGGCTCGGCGAGATCCTCGCCGCCGACGCCAAGAGCAGCGACTTCGAGAACTTCTCGGAGGAGGAGTTCGCGGCCCGCGCCGCCCTCATCGAGGAGGCCGGCGGCCGCGACTGGACGGCGGAGGAAGCGCGCCGTCAGCACGCCATCGCCATCGAAGCCCTGCACACCGTCGGCATGCCCGACCGGGTACGGGCCGCCTTCACGGCGCTCGCCGACTTCGTCGTCGTACGAAAGAGATGATCATTATCGGCTCGACAAGCCTCGCATAGTCGCCGGCCGGTGTCGCACGCACGACGCAGGACACCGGCCGACGGCGGACCCACAGCAGCACGACTCGCACGACTGCACGAAGGGGAAGCCATGACAGCGACGACCGACGGAAGCACCGGGGCGACTCTGCCGTCCCGGGCGGCCGCGGCCAGCGACACCACCCTCACCCCCGAGGCGGCCGGGGTACAAGAAGCCGCCGCGCGTGCCGCCCGGCGCGCCACCGACCACCTGCTCTCCCGGCAGGACGCCCAGGGCTGGTGGAAGGGCGACCTGGAGACCAACGTCACCATGGACGCCGAGGACCTGATGCTCCGCCAGTTCCTGGGCATCCTGGACGACAGGACCGTACAAGCCGCCGCGCTGTTCATCCGCGGCGAGCAGCGCGAGGACGGCACCTGGGCCACCTTCTACGGCGGCCCCGGCGACCTGTCCGCCACCATCGAGGCGTACGTCGCCCTCCGTCTGGCCGGGGACGCGCCCGACGCCCCGCACATGGCCCGGGCGGCCGCCTGGATCCGCGACCGCGGCGGTATCGCCGCCGCCCGGGTGTTCACCCGGATCTGGCTCGCCCTGTTCGGCTGGTGGAAGTGGGAGGACCTGCCCGAGCTGCCGCCGGAGCTGATCTGGTTCCCCACCTGGTTCCCGCTGAACATCTACAACTTCGGCTGCTGGGCGCGGCAGACCATCGTGCCGCTCACCATCGTCTCCGCCAAGCGCCCGGTGCGCCCGGCACCCTTCGCGCTGGACGAGCTGCACACCGACCCGGCCGTGCCCAACCCGCCGCAGCCGCCCGCCCCGGTGACGAGCTGGGACGGGCTCTTCCAGCGGCTCGACAAGGTGGTCCGCGGCTACCGCAAGGTCGCCGTGCGCAGACTCCGCAAGGCCGCGATGGGCTCCGCGGCCCGCTGGATCGTGGAGCGGCAGGAGAACGACGGCTGCTGGGGCGGCATCCAGCCCCCGGCGGTGTACTCGGTCATCGCCCTGCACCTGCTCGGCTACGACCTCGAACACCCGGTGCTGCGCGAGGGCCTCGCGTCGCTGGACCGTTTCGCCGTCTGGCGCGAGGACGGCGCCCGGATGATCGAGGCCTGCCAGTCACCGGTCTGGGACACCTGCCTCGCCACCATCGCGCTCGCCGACGCCGGGCTGCCCAACGACCATCCGGCGCTGGTCAAGGCGGCCGACTGGATGCTGGGCGAGGAGATCGTCCGGCCCGGCGACTGGGCCGTACGCCGTCCCCAACTGCCGCCGGGCGGCTGGGCGTTCGAGTTCCACAACGACAACTACCCGGACATCGACGACACCGCCGAGGTGGCGCTCGCGCTGCGCCGGGTGCGGCACCACGACCCGGAGCGGGTGGACCGGGCGATCGGGCGCGGGGTGCGCTGGAACCTCGGGATGCAGTCGAAGAACGGCGGCTGGGGCGCCTTCGACGTCGACAACACCAGCCCGTTCCCGAACCGGCTGCCGTTCTGCGACTTCGGCGAGGTCATCGACCCGCCGTCCGCGGACGTCACCGCGCATGTCGTGGAGATGCTCGCCGCCGAGGGCCTGGCGCACGATCCGCGCACCCGGCGGGGCATCGACTGGCTGCTCGCCGAACAGGAGCCGAACGGCTCGTGGTTCGGCCGCTGGGGCGTCAACTACCTCTACGGCACCGGGTCCGTCGTACCGGCGCTGACCGCCGCCGGCCTGCCCGGCTCGCACCCGGCGATCCGGCGGGCCGTCGCCTGGCTGGAGAGTGTGCAGAACGACGACGGCGGCTGGGGCGAGGACCTGCGCTCCTACAAGTACGCCAAGGAGTGGAGCGGTCGCGGGGTTTCCACGCCCTCGCAGACCGCGTGGGCGCTGATGGCGCTGCTCGCCGCCGGGGAGCAGGGTTCCAAGGCCGTCGAGCGCGGCATCCGGTGGCTGGCCGAGACCCAGCGGGAGGACGGCAGCTGGGACGAGCCGTACTTCACCGGCACCGGCTTCCCCTGGGACTTCTCCATCAACTACCACCTGTACCGGCAGGTGTTCCCGCTCACCGCGCTCGGCCGCTATCTGCACGGCGACCCCTTCGAGCGCAAGCTGCTCGCCCGGACACCGCGTCCCGAGGCGAAGGTGAGCTGAGATGAGCGCCGTGCCCGCCCCGGCCCCGCTGCTGATCGCCTGCGCGCTCGGCATCGAGCACCTCGCCCTGCGCACCGGCGACCGCACCGGGACGGGCGGGCCGGTGAGCTTCGTCCGTACCGGCATGGGGCCCCGGGCGGCGGAACGCTCCGTCACCCGGCACCTCGCCACCCCGGCGCTCGCCGACGCGGCCGTACTGGCCACCGGCTTCTGCGCCGGGCTCGCCCCCGGGATGCACCCCGGTGACCTGGTGGTCGCCGAGGAGACCCGGGACCCGCACGCCACCGTCCCCTGCGTGGGCACCGAACTGCTCGTCAAGGAGCTGGTGCGCATCCTGCCCGGGCGCACGGTCCACACCGGCCCGCTCACCGGCTCCGACCACGTCGTCCGGGGCCCCGAGCGGTTCGATCTGCTCGCGACCGGGGCGATCGCGGTCGACATGGAGTCCGCGGCCACGCTGCGCGCGGCCGTACGGGCCGGTGAGCGCCCGGTCGCGGCCGTCCGGGTCGTCGTGGACGCACCCGAACACGAACTCGTCCGGATCGGCACGGTACGCGGTGGAATATCTGCATTTCGCGTTCTTCGTTCCGTTCTTCCCGCATTTTTTGAATGGCACCGTTCTTTGTTGCTCCCCCGGAGGTGAGCCAGATGGCCATGCCGCTGCGTCAGACCGTCAAGGTCGCTACTTATCTGTTCGAACAGAAGCTCAGGAAGCGGGACAAGTTCGCCCTGCTCGTGGAGTTGGAGCCGTTGTTCGCGTGCAACCTCAAGTGCGAGGGCTGCGGCAAGATCCAGCACCCGGCCGGCGTCCTCAAGCAGCGCATGCCCGTGGCGCAGGCCGTGGGAGCCGTTCTGGAGTCCGGTGCGCCGATGGTGTCCATCGCCGGCGGCGAGCCGTTGATGCATCCTCAGATCGACGAGATCGTGCGCCAGTTGGTGGCCAAGAAGAAGTTCGTCTTCCTCTGCACCAACGCGCTGCTGATGCGCAAGAAGATGGACAAGTTCAAGCCCTCGCCGTACTTCGCGTGGGCCGTGCACATCGACGGACTGCGGGAGCGGCACGACGCCTCCGTGGCCAAGGAGGGCACCTTCGACGAGGCGGTCGAGGCCATCAAGGAGGCCAAGCGACGCGGCTTCCGGGTGACCACCAACTCGACCTTCTTCAACACGGACACCCCGCAGACCGTCGTCGAGGTGCTGAACTTCCTCAACGACGACCTGGGCGTGGACGAGATGATGCTCTCGCCCGCCTACGCCTACGAGAAGGCCCCCGACCAGGAGCACTTCCTCGGCGTCCAGCAGACCAGGGAACTGTTCAAGAAGGCGTTCTCCGGCGGCAACCGCAAGCGGTGGCGGCTCAACCAGAGCCCGCTCTTCCTGGACTTCCTGGAGGGCAAGGTCGACTTCCCGTGCACCGCCTGGGCGATCCCCAGCTACTCCCTCTTCGGCTGGCAGAAGCCCTGCTATCTGATGAGCGACGGCTATGTGCCCACCTACCGGCAGCTGCTGGAGGAGACCGACTGGGACAAGTACGGCCGCGGCAAGGACCCGCGCTGCGCCAACTGCATGGCCCACTGCGGCTACGAACCGACCGCCGTGCTCGCCACCATGGGCTCCCTGAAGGAGTCGCTGCGGGCCGCGCGGGAGACGATGACCAGCGGCAAGCAGGAGTGAGGCGATGACCGCCGTTCCGCCGGGCGTGCCGGGGGTGCCGCCCCGGCCGCTCGCGCCGCGGCGCCGGTCGCGACAGCTTGAGGTCGGGCCGGTGGCGGTGGGCGGCGGTGCCCCGGCGTCGGCGCAGTCGGTGACCACGACCCGTACCCGTCTGCTGAGCCGCGATCCTGCGCGCGGGGTCGTCGGGCAGCCGGTCGTCATGATCGAGGCCTACCGCCAGCTCGCCGCGCAGGGCGACTACCCGCTCCACCTCGGCGTCACCGAGGCCGGCCCCGCCTTCCAGGGCACCATCACGTCGGCGGTCGCCCTGCGGGTGGCCGTGACGGGCTGTGGGGTCAACGGCCCCGGCGAGGCCCGCGAGGCCGACCTCGGAGTTGCCTCGGGCAACGGCAAGGGCCAGATCTTCGTCCGGGGCGAGGCCATCAAGACCGTCCCCGAGTCCAAGATCGTGGAAACCGTCATCGAGGAGGCGCAGAAGCTGGCCGAACAGAAGAGTTGATTCCAGGCAAGGCACGGACCGAGAGGGGGCCGAGCGTGACGATTCTGGAGACGATCCGGCAGCCGCGCGACCTGAAGGCGCTGTCCGAGGCGGAACTCGGCGAACTGTCCCAAGAGATACGCGACTTCCTGGTGCACGCGGTGACCCGGACCGGCGGTCATCTCGGGCCCAACCTCGGGGTGGTGGAACTCTCCATCGCCCTGCACCGGGTCTTCGAGTCACCGGTCGACCGCATCCTGTGGGACACGGGTCACCAGAGTTATGTGCACAAACTTCTGACCGGACGTCAGGACTTCTCCAAGCTGCGCGGCAAGGGCGGACTGTCCGGCTATCCCTCGCGCGAGGAGTCCGAGCACGACATCATCGAGAACAGCCACGCCTCCACCGCGCTCGGCTGGGCCGACGGCCTCGCCAAGGCCAACCAGGTGCGGGGCGAGAAGGGCCATGTCGTCGCGGTCATCGGCGACGGCGCGCTGACCGGCGGCATGGCCTGGGAGGCGCTGAACAACATCGCGGCCGCACGGGACCGCCCGCTCATCATCGTCGTCAACGACAACGAGCGCTCCTACGCGCCGACCATCGGGGGCCTCGCCAACCACCTGGCCGCCCTGCGCACCACCGACGGTTACGAGAAGGTCCTCGCCTGGGGCAAGGACGTCCTGCTGCGCACCCCCGTCGTCGGCAGCACCGTCTACGAGTCCCTGCACGGCGCGAAGAAGGGCTTCAAGGACGCCTTCGCCCCGCAGGGCATGTTCGAGGACCTCGGCCTGAAGTACGTCGGCCCGATCGACGGCCACGACATCGGGGCCGTCGAGTCCGCGCTGCGCCGCGCGAAACGCTTCCACGGCCCCGTCCTGGTCCACTGCCTCACCGAGAAGGGCCGCGGCTACGAACCCGCCCT
Organism: Streptomyces sp. NPDC001606; assembly: GCF_053596835.1. NCBI lineage: Bacteria > Bacillati > Actinomycetota > Actinomycetes > Kitasatosporales > Streptomycetaceae > Streptomyces > Streptomyces sp. NPDC001606. The sequence continues at coordinate 994,385 of NZ_JBSFHC010000001.1, read as the reverse complement.
CGCGCACGAGGAGGACCACTTCCACAGCGTCGGCGTGATGGACCCGCTGACCTGCGAGCCGCTCGCGCCGTCGGGCGGACCCTCCTGGACCTCGGTGTTCGGCGAGGAGATGGTGCGGATCGGCGAGGAGCGGGACGACGTCGTCGCCATCACCGCGGCCATGCTGCACCCGGTCGGCCTCGGCGCGTTCGCCGAGCGCTTCCCGGACCGGGTCTGGGACGTCGGCATCGCCGAGCAGCACGCGGCCGTCTCCGCGGCCGGCCTCGCCACCGGCGGACTGCACCCCGTCGTCGCCGTCTACGCCACCTTCCTCAACCGCGCCTTCGACCAGCTGCTGATGGACGTCGCCCTGCACCGCTGCGGGGTGACCTTCGTGCTGGACCGGGCCGGCGTCACCGGCACCGACGGCGCCTCCCACAACGGCATGTGGGACATGTCCGTCCTCCAGGTCGTGCCCGGCCTGCGGATCGCCGCCCCGCGCGACGCCGACCAGCTGCGCGCCCAGCTCCGCGAGGCCGTCGCCGTGGACGACGCGCCCACCGTGGTCCGCTTCCCGAAGGAGTCGGCCGGCCCGGCGATCCCGGCCACCGGCCGCGTGGGCGGCATGGACGTCCTGCACCGCGACGAGAACCCCGAGGTGCTGCTGGTCGCCGTCGGCGTCATGGCCCCGGTGAGCCTCCAGACCGCCGAGCTGCTGGCCGCCCGGGGCATCGGCTGCACCGTCGTCGACCCCCGCTGGGTCAAGCCCGTCGACCCCGCGCTGCCCGCCCTCGCGGCCGGACACCGGCTGATCGCCGTGGTCGAGGACAACAGCCGGGCCGCGGGCGTCGGCTCGGCCGTGGCGCTGGCCCTCGGCGACGCCGACGTGGACGTGCCGGTACGGCGGTTCGGCATCCCGGAGCTGTTCCTCCCGCACGCCAAACGCGGCGAGGTCCTGGCCGACATCGGCCTCACGCCCGTCGAGATCGCCGGGCGGATCAGTGGGAGCCTGGCCGTCGCGGACGCGCGCGGCACAGCCAAGGAGAGTGAATGACCACCGAGTTCGACCTCGGCGCCCTGCTCGCCGAGCGCGGAGCCGAACGCTACGAGCTGCACAGCCGCTACCTCAACCCGCAGCTCCCGCGGATGCTGCACACCATCGGCTTCGACAAGGTCTACGAGCGGGCCGAGGGCGCCCACTTCTTCGACGCGGACGGCAACGACTACCTGGACATGCTCGCCGGGTTCGGGGTGATGGGCCTCGGCCGCCACCACCCGGTCGTCCGCAAGGCGCTGCACGACGTCCTGGACCTGGACCTCGCCGACCTCACCCGCTTCGACTGCCAGCCGCTGCCCGGTCTGCTCGCCGAGCGGCTGCTCGCCCGCAGCCCGCACCTGGACCGGGTGTTCTTCGGCAACAGCGGCACCGAGGCCGTCGAGACGGCCCTGAAGTTCGCCCGGTACGCCACCGGCAAGCCCCGCGTCCTCTACTGCGACCACGCCTTCCACGGCCTGACCACCGGCTCGCTGTCGGTCAACGGCGAGAAGGGCTTCCGGGACGGCTTCGCGCCGCTGCTGCCCGACACCGCCGTACCGCTCGGTGATCTCGACGCGCTGGCACGGGAGCTGAAGAAGGGCGACGTGGCCGCCCTGATCGTGGAACCGATCCAGGGCAAGGGCGTGCACGAGGCGCCGCCCGGCTATCTGCGCGCCGCGCAGGACCTGCTGCACCGGCACAAGGCGCTGCTCATCGCCGACGAGGTGCAGACCGGCCTGGGCCGCACCGGCGACTTCTACGCCTACCAGCACGAGGACGGCGTCGAACCCGACCTGGTCTGTGTGGCCAAGGCCCTCTCCGGCGGCTATGTGCCGGTCGGCGCCACCCTCGGCAAGGACTGGATCTTCAAGAAGGTCTACTCGTCCATGGACCGCGTCCTGGTCCACTCCGCCAGCTTCGGCGCCAACGCCCAGGCGATGGCGTGCGGCCTGGCGGTGCTGTCGGTGATGGAGAACGACCAGATCGTCGCCCAGGTGCGCGCCACCGGCGAGCTGCTGAAGTCCCGGCTCGCCGCCCTGGTCGACACCTACGAGCTGCTCGCCGACGTCCGCGGCCGGGGCCTGATGATCGGCATCGAGTTCGGCCGGCCGGCCTCGCTGAAGCTGCGCAGCCGCTGGACCATGCTCCAGGCGGCCCGCAAGGGCCTGTTCGCCCAGATGGTCGTCGTACCGCTGCTCCAGCGGCACCGGATCCTCACCCAGGTCTCCGGCGACCACCTGGAGGTGATCAAGCTGATCCCGCCGCTGATCATCGACGAGGCCGACGTCGACCGGTTCGTGACGGCGTTCACGGCCGTCATGGACGACGCCCACAGCGGCGGCGGCCTGCTGTGGGACTTCGGCAAGACCCTGATCAAACAGGCGGTGGCCAACCGCTAGCACGGCAGGCCGCCGTGGGCTCCCGCCGCGGGACCGCCCGGCGTTCGCGCTGCGAGCGCCGGGCGGGGTCGGTGCCCGTGGCAGCGGTCGGTGCCGAATTCGATCGCGTGGATGGATCGTCCAAGGGCACAATCGGCGGATGCCCACGACCGCGGACCAGCTGCTCCTCGCCCTCGAACCGCTGCCGTTCCCGGACCGGCTGAACCGCACGGCGCACACCGCCCGGCGCCTGGCGGACGACGGGCGCCTCACCGCCGTCCTCACGGACCTCGACGCACGCGGACCCTACGAGCGGCGGCTCGCGGCGCTGGCCGCCTTCGCCGGCCGGGACACCGTCTTCCTCGCCGCACGACTCGCCGACCCGGACCCGGTCGTCGCCGGATACGCCCTGCGCGCGGCCCGGGTGCAGGCGGTGCCGGACGAGGCGGTCGCGGCGGCGTACGACGACGCCCCGGCCGAGCTGCGCCGCCGCCTGGCCCGCCTGCTCGCCTCCGCCGGCCGCACCGCGCTCGCCGAGCGGCTGGTGACACGGCTGGGCGCGGAGTGGGGCGACGCGGAGGCGGCCCGGCTGCTGCCCGCCTGCTCCACCCCGTTCGTCGCACGGCACCTGCCCCGGCTCGCGCACGCCGTCGACGGCTGGACGAGCCTCGCCCGGCGGCACCCCGACCCGGTCGCGGACCATGCCGAACGCGCGCTGGAGGACCGTACCGGCGCCGCGCAGCGGGACGACTGGTGGCGCGTGCACGCCACCACGGTCGCCGCGCTCGCCCCGCGCCGCCCGGAGCGGGTGCTGGCCCTGCTGGAGCGGTTCGGGCCGGCCGGCCTGCCGCCCGCGCTGTACCCGGCGCTCGGCGCACTGGTCACCGCCGACGCCGAACGCGTGGTGTGCTGGCTCGCCTCCGCCGATCGCCGCGAGCAGCGCCACGCACCCGTGCCGCCGCCCGGTGTGCTGCGCCGGCTGGTGCGGGCCGCCCCTGAGTCGCTGCCGCGGCTGGGCCGCCACTGGCTGCGTCGCCAGACCCACTTCGCCGCGCTGCTGAAGGCGATGCCGCCCGGCCGCCGCCCGGAGTTCCTCGACACCGTCACCACGGGCAGGACCCTCGCAGCCCCGACGCTCGCCGTCCTCGGCCTGCTGCCCCGGGAACGCCGCTGGGCCGAAGTACGGCGCGCAGCTGCCGAGTTCGGCGATCCGGCCGACTTCTGGGACGACCTGGCCATCCTCGCCCACGGCCCGTTCGCCGAGGCACGCGCCGAGCTGCTCGCCGCGACCCGCCGGCCCGACCCCGAGGACCGGAAGACCGCCTGGGCGCTGCTCGTGGCGTGCGCGGCCCGGGACGGCGGCCGGGCGGCGGTCACCGGGCTGCTGACCGAGATGGGGCACCGGCTGCCCAACGAGCAGGACCCGGTGCGCGCCGACGCGCTGCACGCGCTCGCCGGAGCACATCCGCGGCTGTTCGCGCCCGCCGACGCGGAGTCGCTGGACCGGATCGCCCAGGGCGCCCTCCTCGCCCGGGACTGCTCCGCCGCCACCCTGACCGCCCTGCGCAGCCTGGCCGAGCGCGTGCTGGCCGAGCACGCCGGGGACGCCGCACTGCGCGCCGGGGCGCTGCGCACGCTGGAGCGGATGGCCAGCCGGGTCGGCGTGCCCGACCTCGGCCCCCTGCACCGGGTGCTGCGGCGCGGCCAGGAGCACGATGTGTTCGAGGCGCTGCGGCCCTGGCTGGAAGCCGCCGCGGGCCGCTCCGACTTCCGGCTGCTCCTGGGCCTCGCCCGAGCACTGGGGCCGCGCGCCCGCTCGCTGACCGGCTTGCAGGAGCTGCTGGCCACCGCCCTGGAGCGCGGCGACGACCCGACCTTCGAGGCGGCGGCAGAACTGTGGCTCGCCGCACCGGCCACCCGCGCCGACCGGGTGGCCCGCATCATCGCGCGCGAACCGTCGGCCGCCGTCCTCGCACCGGTGCGCCGCGTCCTCGCCCGCACCCGCACGGACCTGCTGGACGCCCTGCTCGGCGACACCCCGCCGTACGGGCGCTTCCTCGTCCCCGGCGCCCGCCGCCCGCTGCCGGACCTCGGCACGGCGCACCGCTGGCTGCCCCGGCAGCAGCGGGCCGCGGTACGGATCGCCGGCCAGGCGGCCGCGGACGGCTCGCTGCCCTCCGACGACCGGGTCGCCGCGCTCCGGGCGGCCGCACCGGTGCCGGAACTGGGCCGGGCCCTGGCGCTGCGCCACCGGGACGACCCGGACGTGCCGGTCGCGGAGGCCGCGCTCGCCGCGCTGGCCCGGACCGACCGGCCCGCGGACGCCCTGCCGGTGCTGCTGGGGCAAGCCTCCGGCGACCGGGCGCGGGTCGCGGTGTACGCGGCCGGACGCGCCGCACGCTACGCGGCTCCCTCCCGACTGGCCCTGGAACTGGACACCTTGCTCACCGGAGAGCGGGCGGCGAAGGTGACCTCCCGCAAGGAGGCCGTCCGGCTCGCGGCCCGCTTCCTGCCCCCGGGGCGGGCCGTGGACCTGCTGTCGCACGCCTGCCGCGCCCCCGGCAGCCACCCGGACGTGCGGGCCGCCGCGCTGCGCGCCCTGCCGCCGCTGCTGGGCGTGCCGCAGGCCTGGACCCTGCTGGAGGACGCCGTGCACGACGACGCCCCGCAGGTGCGCCAGGCCCTGGTGGAGGTGAGCCCCTGGGAACTGGCAGAGGGCCACCGCGCCCGCTACGCCACGCTGCTCGACGCGGCCTACGACGCCTGCCTCGCGTCGTACGACGCCTACTCCGGCTACGGCATGCTGCGGACCGTGGGCACCTGGGTCCGCCACGCCCCCGCGCTGGCGGACCGGCTCGCCCGGACGGCCTGCGACCTGGACAGCCGTACCCACTGGCGGTACGCGGCCTGGGTGGTGCGCGACCTGGCCGCCTCCGACCTGCCGCATCCGGTGGGCGGTGCGGCCGAAGGCAGTGTGTTCCACGGGGCGGTGGCCGAGCTGCTGGCCGCGCTGCACACCCCCGACGGCGGCGGTGAGGCGCTGGAGGACCGGGACCTGCCCGCGCTCCAGCGGCTGCGGACCCTGGTCGAACCGGCCTCCGACCGGCCCGAGCGGCCCGAGCTCCTCGAAGCCGTCACCGCACAGCTGGCGCCGGAGCCGTTGCTGATCGCCGAGCGCGCCGACCTGCTGCGCAGACTGGTCGACCGGGCGGTGGAGCCGGCCCCGCTCCTCGCCCGTCTGCGGGAGCTGGCGGACGCCCTGGAGGGCGCCGGAGCGGCCGTCGCGTGGAGCGCCGCGGGCCGGCTGCGCACCGACTGGGCGCACACCGCCCGGGCACAGCGCGAGGGTTCCCTGCTGGCGGCGGCCGACCGGCTGGCCCGGGACGGGGGTACGATCACCGGCCTGCTGGCGACCGGAGTCGTCACCGGTACGGGCGCCGGTCTCGGCTGGCCGGAGGAGTGGCGCGCGCTGCTGCGCCGCCTGCGCAGGCACCCCGACCCCGATGTACGGCACCACGCCCACCAGACCGTGACGACACGGGAATGACCCCGCACGAGAGGCGGGGAAACGGCGCCACCGGAGAGTGGGCGCTTTGCCTGTGAGGCAAAAAATTTGTCCCACAGACAAGAGTCCGGCTCAATGGAGACATGACCGCCCCCGAGCCGGGGGCCGGCGGCGAACTGCCCGCCGTGGCCCCCCAGCTGCGTATCCTGCGCCGCCGCGCCGGCCTGACCCTGGAGGCCGCGGCGCAGTCCGCCGGCCTCTCGCCGGCGCATCTGTCCCGGCTGGAGACCGGGCAGCGGCAGCCCTCGCTGCCGATGCTGCTCGCCCTGGCCCGTATCTACGGTACGACCGTCTCCGAGCTGCTCGGCGAGCGGGTCGCCGACCGGGAGGCGGTCGTCCGGGCCGCCGAGATGGAGCCCACCCGGGCCGGCGGCTGGACGTACGTCCAGGCCGGGGCGCCCGGCCGGGGCATGCAGGCGCTGCGGGTGCGCGTGCCCTACGGCTCGCAGGGCGACATCGTGCGCGTCCACCCCGGCGAGGAGTGGCTCTACGTCCTCACCGGCCGGCTGCGCCTGCGCCTCGGTGACACCGCGCACCTGCTCGGCCCGGGCGACAGCGCCCACTTCGACTCGCTCACCCCGCACCGCCTCGCTGCCGAGGACCCCGACGGCGTGGAGCTGCTGTTCGTCCACACCCTGTTGCAGAGCCCCACCGCCGCGCTGTGCCTGGGGCCGCTTACCGGAGAGCTGCCATGAGCGACCACGAGACCAGTTTTCCCCGCTCCCTGTGGATCCGCCTGATCATCTACATCGCCCTCGGCCATGTGCTGGCCGCGTTCCTCTACCTGCTGTTCGCCCTGGGCGGCCGGCAGTGAGGGGCTTCGTCAGTCCAGCAGGCGGTCGCGCAGTCGGTCCCGGGTCTGCGGGGTGAGCCGCAGGCCCCGCTCGAAGTAGTCGTCGAAGCCGCCCCAGGTCTCCTCGATGCTCGCGAAGGCCGCTTCCAGGTACTCGGCGCGGGCGTCGAAGAGCGGGCTGAGCAGCTCCATCACCTCGGGGGTGTACGCGGTGTCCGCGCTGCCGCTGCGGCGGACCTTGTAGCGGCGGTGCTTGGCGTTGGACTCCAGGTAGTCGGCGACGATCGCGTCCCGCTCCACGCCCACCGCGAGGAGCGTGACGGCTATGGATATGCCCGCACGGTCCTTGCCGGCCGCGCAGTGCATCAGCGCCGGGACGCTGTCCTCGGCGATCGCGTGCAGCACCCGGGAGTGCTCGGCGGTGCGGTCCCTGACGATCGTGCGGTACGAGGCGATCATCCGGCCCGCCGCCTTGCTGTCGTCCAGGATCGCGCGCAGCTGGGCGAGGTCGCCGTCGCGGACCATCTTCCAGAACTCGGCGCCGTCCGCCGGGTCGCTCAGCGGCAGGTTCACGTTCCGCACGCCGGGCAGCGCGACGTCCGGGCCCTCCAGCTTCTGGTCGGCCGCGTTGCGGAAGTCGAAGATCGTGTGCAGGCCCAGGCCGGCCAGGAAGGCCGCGTCCTCCGGTGTCGCGTGCGCCAGGTGCCCGCTGCGGAACAGCACTCCGTGCCGCACCCGCCGTCCGTCCGTGGTCGGCAGCCCGCCCACGTCACGGAAATTGCGCACTCCGGCCAGCTCCGGCTCGGTCGACGGGACCTGCTGCGTCACGGGGGCTCCTCCCGGTCGGTCCCGCCGTCGCGGCTCGTCGGCGGGGCTCAGTCGACGATACGACATCGCTTGACTGGGGCAATGAGTTGTCCACAGGCATTGTCACCAGGGCGATCCCGGCTGATGATGTTCGTGCTTGAGCGGATCTGTTGGCACTTGTGAGGCCTCGATGGTGGACATCGCCGAAGACGGACGTACCTGGCTCCTCTCGGGGCCCACCAGCAGTTACGCCCTGCACCTCACCGAGCGGGACGAACTGCTGCACCTCCACTGGGGACCGCGGATCGCCCTCGCGGACGCCGAGGCCCTGGCGGCGCGTCCACTGCCCGGCTACCGGCCCTTCGAGTCCCCGCTCGACGGCCGCGAGGAGTACCCCGTCGAGGGCGGCCCCCGCTTCGTCCGGCCCGCCCTGTCCGTGCGCACCGAGCAGCGCCGCGGCACCGAGTGGCGCTGCGTGTCGTACGACACCGGGGGCGAGGACGGGGCCGAGGAACTGCGGCTGCGCTTCGACGACGACGGGCTGGCCGTCACCCTGCACTACCGGATGCGCGGCGATGTCGTGGAACGCTGGGTGACCGTGGCGAACGGCGGGCACGCGCGCGTGGAGCTGCTGCGCGCCGACGCGGCGACCTGGACCCTGCCCGACCGCGAGGGCTGGCGGCTGTCCCAGCTGCACGGCCGCTGGGCCGCGGAGTCCCGGCTCACCGCCGCCCCGCTCACCTACGGCGAGAAGGTCATCGGCAGCCGCCGCGGCCACACCGGCCACCAGCACCTGCCCTGGGTCGCGCTCGACACCGACGCCACCGAGGAGCGCGGCGAGGTCTACGGCTGCGCGCTCGGCTGGTCCGGTTCCTGGCGCATCGCGGTCGCCCAACTCCCCGACGCGCGCGTACAGATCACCGGGGGCGCCGGATACGACGACTCGGGCCTGCTGCTCCTGCACCCGGGGGAGTCGTACACCACCCCGGTCTTCGCCGGCCTGTGGAGCGACGGCGGCTTCGGCGGCGCGAGCCGGGCCTGGCACGCCTACCAGCGCGCGTATGTGATCCCGGACGCCGATCGGGACCGGCCGGTGCTGTTCAACTCCTGGGAGGCGACGACCTTCGACATCTCCGAGGAGCAGCAGCTCGCGCTCGCCCGCCGGGCCGCCGCGATCGGGGTCGAGCTGTTCGTCGTCGACGACGGCTGGTTCGGCGCCCGCACCAGCGACCGCGCCGGGCTCGGCGACTGGAGCCCCAACCCCGACCGCTTCCCGCACGGCCTGGCACCGCTGGCCGAGCAGGTGCACGGCCTCGGGATGCAGTTCGGCATCTGGGTCGAGCCGGAGATGGTCAACCCCGACAGCGACCTCTACCGGGCCCACCCGGACTGGGTGCAGTACCAACCGGGACGGAAGCGGACGGAGCTGCGCAACCAGCTCGTCCTCAACCTGGCCCGCGAGGACGTCCGGGAATACCTCTGGAAGCAGCTCGACACCCTGCTCTCCAGTGCCCGGATCGACTATGTGAAGTGGGACTTCAACCGCTGCTTCACCGACGCCGGCTGGCCCGGCGAGCCCTATCCGCAGCGCCTGTGGGTGGACCACGTCCGCGCCCTGTACGCCCTGCTGGACCGGCTGCGTGCCGCACATCCCGGGGTCGCCTTCGAGTCCTGCTCGGGCGGTGGCGGCCGGATCGACCTGGGTGTGCTGAGCCGCTCCGACCAGGTGTGGACCTCCGACAACACCGACCCGCTGGACCGGCTCGCCATCCAGCACGGCTTCAGCCAGATCCATCCGGCGCGGGTCATGGCCGCCTGGGTCACCGACAGCCCGAACACCCAGCTCAACGGCAGGGTCAGCACGCTGCGCTTCCGCTTCGTCAGCGCCATGGCGGGGGTGCTCGGGGTCGGCGGTGACCTCACCGAGTGGACCGAGGAGGAGCTGGCCGAGGCCCGCCGGTGGGTGGAGCTGTACAAGGAGATCCGGCCCGTCGTCCAGCGCGGCGACCTGTACCGGCTGCGGCCCCCGGCCGGCGGTCTGAGCGCGGTCCAGTACGTTCTCGGCGACGAGTCGGTGGTCCTGGCCTGCCTCCAGGCGCAAAGCTACGGCGAACCGGTACCGGCCGTACGGCTGCGCGGACTCGACCCGACAGCCTCGTACGAATGCCCCGAAACAGGCGAAGTCCACCGAGGGGCGGTCCTGCTGCACCACGGGCTGCCTACCGGCCTCAAGGGCGACCTGGATGCGACAGTCCTCCGGCTGCGCCGCATCTAAGTTTTCAACACGGGTGAGACCGGCTCTATTCCCCTCGCGCAAATGATTTAAGAGTGTCTCATCTCACCGCTCGTCAACCCCTCCCTACGGTCGCGTAAGTCACATCGCACGGTGAATCATGGTTCGTCGTGGCAGACGATTCGAAGAATGACAACAGATCAGTGATCGGGTCGTACGTAGCGGTGGGGGACAGCTTCACCGAGGGCGTCGGCGACCCCGGCCCCGACGGGGCCTTCGTAGGCTGGGCCGACCGGTTCGCGGTACTGCTCGCCGACCGGAGGCCCGAGGGGGACTTCCAGTACACCAACCTCGCGGTCCGCGGGAAGCTGCTCGACCAGATCGTGGAGGACCAGCTCCCGCAGGCCGTCGAACTCGCCCCGGACCTCGTCTCCTTCTGTGCGGGCGGTAACGACATCATCCGCCCCGGCACCGACCCGGACGAGGTGGCCGAGCGGTTCGAACGCGCCGTGGCCCGACTGGCCGAGGCCGCGGGCACGGTGCTGGTGACGACCGGGTTCGACACCCGGGGCGTCCCGGTGCTCAAGCATCTGCGCGGCAAGATCGCCACCTACAACGGGCATGTGCGCGCCATCGCCGACCGGTACGGCTGCCCGGTGCTGGACCTGTGGTCCCTGAAGTCCGTGCAGGACCGCAGGGCCTGGGACAGCGACCGGCTCCATCTCTCGCCCGAGGGGCACACGCGCGTGGCGCTGCGCGCGGGCCAGGTCCTCGGTCTGGAGGTCCCGGCCGACCCGGAGCAGCCCTGGCCGCCGCTGCCGCCCCGGGGCACCCTCGACATCCGCCGCGACGACGTCCAGTGGGCCCGTGAGTACCTGGTGCCGTGGATCGGCCGCCGGCTGCGGGGCGAGTCCTCCGGCGACCATGTGACGGCGAAGGGCACCCTGTCCCCGGACGACATCAAGCTGCGGATCGCTGCGGTGGCGTAAGGGCATGACGACCGTTGTTCCGCCCGGCACCGGATGCGGTGCGGTGCCGGGCGGAACAACGGGTGCGGGCCCGGAGGTCCGGGGTGCAGGCCGCGGCCCGGGGGCGGCACCCGCAGGTCCCGCGCGGTGACGCGGTCAACGGGTTCGCCGGATCAATGTCTCGCGGTCCAGGCCCAGTTCGCGGGCGAGGGCGTCGTCCGCCCATTCCTGTGCCCGGGTCCGTGGCAGCGCGCCGGGGTACGACGTCAGCTGCACCGCGAGGCCGTCCAGCAGGGCGGTGAGGCGCAGCGCCGTACCGGCCGGGTCGGCGCAGCAGAACTCGCCGGCCGCCACACCTTCCGCGATGACCTCCGTGAGCGCCGCCTTCCACTGCCTGTCCAGGTCCCGGGTGACCTCCCGCAGGGCGGGCTCGCGCAGCGCGACCGCCCAGCCCTCGATCCACAGCCGCCAGCCCTTGGCCTGACCGGTGGGGGCGTACCAGCGCACCGCGGCCCGCAGCCGGCGCAGCGCGGAGGTGCGCCGCCCCAGGAGCTTGCGCAGATGCGCCAGATCGTCCTCGGCGGCGAAGGCGAAGGCTGCGGCGACCAGCTTCTCCTTGGTCGAGAAGTGGTACAGCACCAGCGCGCTGCTCACCCCGAGCGACGCGGCCACGTCGGCGATCCGCACCGCCGCCACGCCCCGCTCCTCGATCTGCCCCACGGCGGCCCGCAGCAGCTCCGCCCGCCGCTCGGCCACGCTCAACCGCACTCTCGCCACGCCGTCACCCTAGTGTGTTGCGTCAGGTGTTCGGATCATCGGCGGCTGTCTTCCGGGCAGTTCGCTGCCCGAGGGCCCGGCCGCCGGTGCGTCACCGGTACCAGCCGAACCGCTCCGCGATCACCGGCAGCCGGTCGGCGACCAGGGCGTGGGCGGCCGCGCGCGGGGTCGTCCCGTCGGCCTCCGCGCGGTCCAGCGTCAGGCCGACCAGGGTGCGCATCGCCCGTCGGATGTGTGCGAACGCCTCCTCGGCGGCGGGGCCGATGTCGCCGAACAGCGTCCACCACCACCAGGCGTTGGTGGCCGAGTTGACCACCACGTCGGGCAGCACCGTCACCCCGCGCGCGGCCAGCAGCGACTCCGCCTCCGGCAGCACGGGCATGTTGGCGGCCTCCACGACCCAGCGGGCGCGGACCCGCTCCTGGTTCGCGGTGTCGACCGCGTACGACACGGCTGCGGGCACCAGTACCTCCGCGTCCGCCGACAGCCAGGCGTCACCGGGCAGTTCGAGGTCGCCGGGGCGCAGCACACCGCGGTCGACGGTGCCGTACGCGTCCCGCGCGGCCAGCAGCGCCGCCACGTCGAGACCGGCCGGGTTGGCGATCGTGCCCTTGATGTCGGCCACGGCCACCACGGTCAGCCCCGCCCGCGCGAGGAACCGCGCCGTGGCGCCGCCCATCGTGCCGAGTCCCTGCACGGCGACCCGGGTGTCCGAGCGGGGCACGCGCGCGCGGTCCAGGGCCGTGAGCACCGACTCGGCGACGCCGCAGCCGCCCGCCAGCTCGTCCAGGCCGATGCCGTCCACCTCGACCGCGAAGGCGTCGACGAGGCGCCTGCGGGCCGCCGCCTCGTCGTCCAGCAGCGGGAACACCGCCTGGACCGAGGAGACCAGCCCCGCCTCGGCCGCCGCGCGGTCCACCAGGTCCTGGCTCAGTCCCAGGTCCTCACCGGTGGCCCAGACACTCTCCAGGTACGGCCGCATCGCGCGCAGGTAGCGCACCAGCAGCCCGTACGCCCCCGGGTCCCGAGGATCGCAGTCGATGCCGCCCTTGGCGCCGCCGAGAGGGACGTAGCGGCCCTCGGGGTCGTAGTGCAGGGCCTCCTTCATGGTCATGCCGCGGGCGAGCCCCGTCACCTCCTCCAGCGTGCACCCCGGGCGCATCCGCAGGCCCCCGCTGGCCACACCGCGCACCACCCGGTCCACGACCAGAAAGCCCCGCCGTCCGGTGACGTGGTCGGTCCAGACGAGCGACAGCAGGGGGCCGGTCATGAGGCTCCTCGATACGGATGCGGATGCGGATATGGGTGCGGCGGAAGGCAGTCGGTCCCAGTGCGGGCGGCGCCGGGGTGGTACTGAATCGCGGGTCAGTATCCGGAGCCGGTTCGGCACCTGTCAACGCGCTGAACTACGGGTCAGCAGGCAGTGGCGGGGAGGGGCGTCGTCCTGCCGGTGCCCGGGCTGTCGTAGGGGCCGACCATAATGGAGGGCCTCAGCGACTCCACCGGGAGGTACCGTGACCGGACTGCGTTCCCCGAACCCCGGGCTCCGCGGGCTGCGGCCCGAGGTCTTCGGCGCGGACCCGGGCGGTGAGCGCCTGGCACGCATCCGCCGCTCCCCCCACTTCAAGGACGGGGTCTTCCAGAACCCCGGCGGCCCCGCGCGCACCCGGCCCGCGGGCTCCCCGCTGGACCTCGCGAAGGTGTTCTTCGACAAGGACACCCGTCCGCTGCGCGTCCCGCGCGGCACCGTCCCGGTGCACCCCACCACCTTCGCCGAGCTGGCCCAGCCGCCCGCCACCGGACTGCGGCTGACCTGGATGGGCCACTCCAGCGTGCTCGCGGAGATCGACGGCCGGCGGGTCCTGTTCGACCCGGTCTGGGGCGAGCGCTGCTCCCCGTTCCCCTTCGCCGGCCCCAAGCGGCTGCACCCGGTGCCGCTGCCCCTGGCCGCGCTCGGCCCGGTCGACGTCGTCGTCATCTCGCACGACCACTACGACCACCTGGACCTGCCCACCATCAAGGCGCTGGCCGGCACCGACACGCTGTTCGCCGTACCGCTCGGCGTCGGTGCCCACCTTGAGCACTGGGGCGTCTCGCCGGACCGGCTGCGCGAACTGGACTGGGGGGAGTCCACCGAGGTCGGCGGTCTCACCCTCACGGCCACCCCGGCCCGCCACTTCTGCGGCCGCGGCCTGCGCAACACCCAGCACACCCTGTGGGCGTCCTGGGTCGTCGCCGGCGCGGAGCACCGGATCTTCCACAGCGGCGACACCGGCTACTTCGACGGCTTCAAGGACATCGGCGCCGCACACGGCCCGTTCGACGCCACGATGATCCAGATCGGCGCCTACAGCGAGTTCTGGCCCGACATCCACATGACCCCCGAGGAGGGCGTGCGCGCCCACCTCGACCTCCAGGGCGGTGTGCCGCACGGCGCGCTCCTGCCCATCCACTGGGGCACCTTCAACCTCGCCCCGCACGCCTGGGCCGAGCCGGGGGAGTGGACGCTGGCCGCCGCCACCGCGGTCGAGCAGCCGGTCGCCCTGCCCGTCCCGGGCCAGCCCTTCGAGCCGTCCGGAGCCCTTCCCACCCGCCCGTGGTGGCAGTCCGCGTCCCTGCCGCTGAACCGGACCTGGCCAGTTCCGGAGATCACCGCGGTGGCGGCGCGCGAAGCCCTCGACCTGGTGGGCGAGGGCTGAGCGCGGACGCCCTGAGGTCGACTCTCCTGTGCGGGCAAGGTCAGGCGGTCCGTGGTCCGTACACGCGGTAGCGCTCGGCGTCGGGCCACTTGACCTCCAGCCCGAGGCCGGGCCGGCCGGTGTCGGGGCACAGGGCGCCGTCGTCGGGTGACAGGGCGCCGTCGAAGAGCAGGCGCTCGACGCGCACATGGTCGTGGAAGTACTCCAGGTGCCGCAGCCGGCGTACGCCGCAGAACGCATGGGCCGAGACCGCCGGCGCGCAGTGTGCGGACAGGTCCAGATCGTGCCCCGCCGCCAGACCGGCCGTCTCCAGGACGCCGGTGACGCCCCCGCAGCGGGTGACATCGGCCTGGAGGCAGTCCACGGCGGGGCCCTGGACGAGGTTGGTGAAGTCCCGTGTGGTGTAGGCGTATTCGCCCGCCGCGATCTCCAGCCGGCCGGGCCCGTGCTCGCGCAGCATGCGCAGACCGGTGAGGTCCGCGGAGCTGACCGGCTCCTCCAGCCACCGCACGTCCCACTCCTCGTGGAACCGGCGGGCCCAGTACAGGGCCTCCTTGCGGCCTAGTGCCCCGTTGGCGTCGGTGAACAGCTCCGGCCCGTCGCCGATGGCCGTACGCGCCGCGGCCAGACGCTCCGGGTCACGGTCCGGGCGCCGGGAGGTCTTGATCTTGACGCGCGGGATGCCCTGCTCCACCCACCCGCTGAGCTGGTCGGTGAGGCGGTCCAGGGAGTAGTTCGTGAAACCGCCGCTGCCGTACACCGGGACCCGGTCGTGGAACGCCGGCAGCAGCCGGATCAGCGGCAGCTCCAGCAGCCTCGCCTTGAGGTCCCACAGCGCCACGTCGACCGCGGAGACCGCCATGGCGCCGAGGCCGGGGCGTCCCGCGTTGCGGATCTGGCGGCCCATCACCTGCCAGAGCGCGGGCGGCGAACCGGCACCCTGTCCCTTGACGACGTCCGCGAGCTGGGACTCGACGAACGAGGCGACCGACACGTCCCCGTAGGTGTAGCCGAGCCCGGTACGACCGCCGGCATGCACCCGGACGAGGACCAGGGTGGTGGAGCCCCACTCCAGCGTGCCGTCCTCCTCCATGCCGTCCGGGCCGTCGGTGGGCACCTCGAAGGCGTGCACGTCGACCGCGTCGACACGGCACCCGTCCAGCTGCGCCGCACCGTCGGTGCCGTACCTCGGGGCGGGCCGAAGGGGGTCGGGGAGAGTCATCTGAGCCTCTGCGCTGAGTCGGCTTGGTGAGCACCGTCATGGGTCCCCGGCTTCGTTCGGCTCATGCAGAGATCACTCTGTCGCCCGGACGATTCCCTCCGGTCGGCGGCAGGACGGCCCCTTCGTGCCCATGCTGGGGCAGCTTCGTGCCGGGCTAGGACAGCAGAGGCGCTCTCATCCGGATAAAACGTACAATTACGAAGGACGTGTACGACGTATCCGGAGCACCCCATGGCCCAGCGCGACCTTCCCGAGCGGCGCGGGCGCCTCAGCCGGCCGCTGGTGCTCGGTGCGGCCGTCGCCCTCGTCGACCGAGCCGGGCTCGCCGCCCTGACCATGCGCGCCCTCGCGGCCGACCTGGGCGTGGAGCCCATGGCCCTCTACCGCTACGTCGACGGCAAGGAAGCCCTTCTCGACGGCCTGGTCGAGGCCTTCTTCGAGGAGGTCAACGAACGGCTGCGCACCACGGCGCAGGAGCCGCGCGCCGACGCGAGCGGCGCACCGGCCGAGCCCCCCTGGCACACCGAACTGCGCCGGGTGGTGCGGTCGTTCGCCTGCGTCGTGCACGCCCATCCCGAGATCCTGCCCGTGGTCGCCACCCGGCCGCTCGCCGTGCCCGTGGCCCGGCGCCCGACGGCATGGCTCCAGCTCACCGAGCACATGCTGGCGGTCCTCGCCCGCGCCGGGTTCGACGACGCCACCGCCCTGAGGGTCTACCGCACCGTCGTGGCCTGGAACCTCGGCTGCCTCCTGGTGGACAAGCGCCAGGTCGTCGACGACCCCGACGAGCCGGACGTCCTGCTGCGCCTCGGCCTGCACCGGCTGCCCGCCGCCGAGTACCCGCGGCTGCGCGCCCTCGTCCCACGCTTCGCCGACTACGACGACGAGGGGGAAATGATGGCAGGCCTGGACGCCCTCCTCGCCCGCCTCCCCGAGCCCCCGGCGGACACCTTCTACGGCGGACGGACCCCCTGAGGGAGCGGCGCACACACGGCGGGGCCGGGCCCGCCCTACGCGGACGGCCCCGGCCCCGGACGCGGGCTGCTAGGCGGCCCAGTGGTAGAAGAACGGGTCGATGGACGGCGGCACGCGTGTGGCGTTGTCCAGGTCGAGCAGCTGGTGGTGCGCGAAGTCCGCGTGGCGCTGGAACACCACGTCGTCGGCGTCCGGGAAATGGGACATGTCGGGTGTGTTGTTGCCCGAGAAGACCCCGTAGAGGTCCCGGTCGACGGCGAGCAGCCGCATGTAGTCGCCGAGGTACGGCAGGAACTCGGCGACCGGCACGTCCGCCCGCGCCCGGTGCAGCACCAGCGGCTGGACCGCGGTCTGCCAGGCGTTGTGCGTCACCTCCAGGGCGGTCACCCACTGCCCCTGGGTGAACTGCTGGTAGGCCAGCCCGAGCACGGCGTCGGAGGTCACCGCCAGCGCCGGGTTCTTGGCGTCGGTGACCGTGCGCAGATCGTCCGACCAGGTCTGCCCGTGGTCGGTCGAATGGCGCACATGCAGGGTGCAGCCCGGCTGATGGCCCACCCGGTCGCACCAGGCCACCACGACATGGCCGGCGTTCGTGGGGTCCACCGCGATCGACAGATCGCCGCCCAGCCGCTCCTGGCCCATCAGCGCGCTGAACCGCTCGGACACCTCCGTCGCCACCCGCTGGCCGATGGCCGAGTCGGTGGCGTCCTTCAGGCTCTGGAACGCGTTCGGCCCGATGCCTCCGCTGTCGTCCCGGGTGACGACGACGTCGAAGACGACGTCCACGATGCCGCCACCGAGGTCCCTCGCCCGCTGCCAGCTCTCGTAGGCGGCGTACACCGTCCCGCCGGGGTGGAGGGCGAGCCGCACCGGCGGTCCGTCCTGGCCCGCGGTGGGGCGCTGTTCGAGGGTGTCCTCGCGGAACCCGGTGGTCGGCGTGGCCGCCCGGCCGTCCGCGGACAGATCCACGGCAGCGGACCGCGGGCCCCGGCCCAGGTCGTTGTTGGTGACGTAGACCCGGTCGCGGGCGATGTCACCGGCCTGGACGCTCCCGGCCACGACCCACGGCTGGTCCACCTCGTCCCGGGACACCAGGATCTCCATGGGGGCCATGGAGGAGACGTCGGGCGAGCGCAGGATCTGCAAGCGGGTGATGCTCTGGACCGCTGCCGCGCCGTTCAGGATGCCCGCGTACACGACACCGCCCTTGGTGGCGAAGCCGACCGAGATGTCCCCGGTGCCCAGGTCGGGGGTGCCGCCCGGGACGATGCTCCGCATCACCCAGCTGTTCCCGCCGTCGGTCGACACGAAGACGGGGGCGAGCGGTCCGCCCATGGGGTCGGGGGTGAGCGCGGTCGCGACCATCTCGTTGGGGCGCTCGGGGTTGACGGCGAGGCTCGGCTCAGAGTCCTGAGTGCGGTTGCCGCTCAGCGCGGCCGGGGTGATGTCGACGACTTTGAGCGTGGGCATGTCCGTTCACCTCCGGGCTGCCTGCATGGTTTCCAGCCGGTGCACCGGCTGGACGTCGTGCGGGTCGAGGATCTGGAAGGGCGCGACCCGGGCCAGATCGCCCTCGGCGGCGTGCAGGAGGAACATCCCCTCCTGGGAAGCCTTGAGGGCCGGCGCCATGTGCCAGTGGATGTCCCGGCTGTTGGAGTACAGCACCTCGAGCGGCCCCTCGGACACGTCCCCGCGCACCACATGGGCCACGTTGATGTGTGCGAGCCACCAGTCGGGGTCGTGCTCCGTCACCGGCGCGTCGGCGGTGTGCTCCGCGCCGAGCTGTTCGAGGGCGACCACGACGCCGACCACGACCGCGGCCACCTCCTCGGCGTGGGACACCAGCTTTCTGTTCTGCTGGGTGCGCTCCAGACCGGAGAGCGGCATCCGCTCGCCGGCCGTCGCCGCGCGTTCGACGTGCTGCTGCACCTCGTCGGCGGGCAGCCGGCCGATCTCCTGTACGACGAGACCCTCGCCGTACACCGCGCTGCCGGTGAAGAACGCGTCCGTCTCGCCGACGGCCGGCGGGTCCCGGTCGTCGGGCAGCCGTACGGTGACCTCGCTGCCGGCGAGCCGTGCGAAGGCGTCCTTGGCGTGCAGCACCTGGGACACCCGGACCACGGCCGTACGCTCGTCGGCCGGGACGCTGGCGACCCGGCTCTCGCCGAGGCGGGTGACCGTCCCCACGAAACTCAGATCGCTCTTCTCGAAGAGTTCGGTGAGCGTGTCAGGCATGGCAGCCTCCTTACACCTCAGCCGCTACCGCGGGGAGTGCGCGGTGACCGGGTGGGTGCGGCGCCACTCGATCCGCGCACCGAGGACGCTCACCACGGTGACCAGGGCCGTGACGGCGACGACCAGCCACTCTGCCGTTCCGTCGCCCGCGTCGGGGTCGACGGCGAAGACCGTCTCGATCCACTGCGGCCAGGC
This sequence comes from Streptomyces sp. NPDC001606, assembly GCF_053596835.1. Classification (NCBI taxonomy): domain Bacteria; kingdom Bacillati; phylum Actinomycetota; class Actinomycetes; order Kitasatosporales; family Streptomycetaceae; genus Streptomyces; species Streptomyces sp. NPDC001606. The sequence goes on along the minus strand of NZ_JBSFHC010000001.1, from coordinate 975,522 downwards.
GAGCGTGATCAGGAGGAGCAGCCCCGACAGGGCGCCGAGACCGGCCTCCAGCCAGAACCGGGTACGGAAGGCCATGACAGGCCTCCCTTCATAGGGGGAATCTTCATGTACGGGGCATATATACGAGGCACATATACCTCGTACACAGTGTCCGTTTCTGGTGATGGCCGGGTCAAGGCCAAAGCGAATGCGCTGCGTAATAATTCGCGCTCCCGGATCCCGGCGGGCCGGGTCGGGGAGTGTCCGGAAAGCCGGAATCGCAGCCCTGTTCCCCTGATCGGTTCCGACCGGGTCGCTTCGATCCCTTTCGGATTCAACTGCCTTGTCCTGACGGGGTTATCGGTCCTCCGTGCGAGGCTTCATACCAGAGCGGGACCATCCGTGGGGGACTTTGTCAACTGCCCACCGCACATGAGGCCGAGGCGACTACTGTCAGTCGCCGAATGGCAGCCCGACGGACCAGTACGAGGACGCAGATGTCTCACCTCCGAGCACCGGCCACCCGCGCCGACCGCCGCGAGGGCGGCCGGCACGGTCGGCCGGTCGCCCGACCCGCCCCCGCACTGCCCGAGACGCACATACGGCCCCAGCTCATGCGGTTCGCCGTGCTGCCACCGCTCGCGGTCGCGCTCAGCGCCACCGCCGCCGTGCTGTTCAGCATCCGCTCCACCGGCGCGCGCACCGGCCCCATGCTCTGGGCCGTGCTCTCCGGGGCCGTCACCGTGACCGTCGCCGGCATTCTGATCGCCGCCGTGGCCGCCGACCGCGCCGCCCGCACGGTCGCCGACCGCGTCGCCGCGCTCCGCCGCACCGCCGCACGCGGCGAGGCCGAGCTGCACGCCCTGGTCGACGCCCTGCGTCAGGGGGAGACCCCGCCCCAGCCCCCGCAGCGCCGCCGGCCGCCCGCGGACGCCGACGACTTCGAGCTGCTCGCCGGCGACCTGGCCCGCGCGTACGACGGCGCCGTCACCGCCGTCGTACGCGCCGCCCAGCTCTCCAGCCAGACAGGCAGCGAGCAGAAGCTGGAGGTCTTCGTCAACCTCGCGCGGCGGCTTCAGTCCCTCGTGCACCGGGAGATCTCGATCCTCGACGACCTCGAGAACGAGATCGAGGACCCCGACCTGCTCAAGGGCCTGTTCCACGTCGACCACCTGGCCACCCGCATCCGGCGGCACGCCGAGAACCTCGCCGTGCTCGGCGGGGCCGTCTCCCGGCGCCAGTGGAGCAACCCGGTGAACATGACCGAGGTGCTGCGCTCCGCCATCGCCGAGGTCGAGCAGTACTCCAGGGTCAAGCTGGTGCCGCCGATCGACGGCGAACTGCGCGGGCACGCCGTCGCCGACGTCATCCATCTGCTCGCCGAACTCATCGAGAACGCCACGGTGTTCTCCGCCCCGCAGACCCAGGTGCTGCTCCGCGCCAACCTCGTCACCTCCGGGCTCGCCGTGGAGGTCGAGGACCGCGGCCTCGGCATGCCCGTCGGCGAGCAGGACAAGATGAACGCCCTGCTCGCCGACCCGGACCAGGTCAACGTCGCCAGCCTGCTGTCCGACGGCCGCATCGGCCTGTACGTCGTCTCCCAGCTCGCCCGTCGGCACGGCATCCACGTGCGTCTCCAGACCAACATCTACGGCGGGGTGCAGGCCGTCCTCGTCGTGCCGCAGGTGCTGTTGGGCTCGGCGCCCGGCGCGCCGACGGCAGCCGGGGCCACCGCCGGCGAGGCTCCGCGGGAGCACGGCGCCGCGGGCGCCGGAGCAGTGCAGCGGCCGGAGGCGGCCGGGCCGGCGCCGGCCGTTCCCCCGGCCGGTGCGGTCCCCGCGCCGGGCACGGGCACCGGGCGGCACCGGCAGGCCCAGCCGGAGTCCGCGCAGCGCATCGGGGCTGGAAGCGGTGCGGAGACCGGCCGGAGCGAGGAGGACGCCCGCGGTGGCGGTGGCCCCGCCCCGCTTCCGGTGCGCGGCGCCCGTCCGGAGCGGCCCACGCCCGCCGAGGCCGTGCCCGGCGTCAGCGCCCAGCACCGGCCGATCGTCGAGGCGCGCGCGGGCCTGCCGCCCACCCCGCGCACCGGCCCGGTCCGCGGCACCATGGGCAAGCCCCAACTGCCGCGGCGCCGCGCCCAGGAGCACATCGTGCCCCAGCTCCGTGGCGGGCCCGCACCCCGCCAGGACACCGACACCGTCCCGGGCCACGATCCCGGGCTGATGGCCGCGTTCCAGCGCGGCATCACCCTCGCCGAGGCGCAGCAGCACATGGAACCGGCACACGGTGGCATGGAACCGGCACCGGGCGAGTCGCCGTACGACACGTCCGGATACCTGGCGACCCCGCCCACCGCGCCGGTCCGCGGAGAACTGCCCCGCCGCGAACCGATGCACCGCGAGCCGCGCGCCATGGGTTCCGCGCACACCGGTTCCGCCTCCATGGAGGGCGCGCACATGGGGTCCACCACTATGGATCCCGCGCACATGGGGTCCGCCCCCATGGGGCCCGGGCACACCGCTTCCCCCTACATGGGCTCCGCCCACAGGGAGCCCACCCCCATGACCGGCTTCGCCCACCCCGACACGACCCGTCGCCCTTCCGGTCCGGAGCACCCCGCTCCGGCGCCCATACCCCCGGCGCACCCCCATGCGCCCACCGGCGACGGCACCCGTGACACCGGCCGGTCCGCCGGGAGCGCCCCGGCCGGCTGACCGCACCCGCGACGGCACCCGTACGCACCCGCACCCCCCATCCCAGCGCTCCCGCTGACCTTCGTACCTTCAAGGAGTCGATCCACCATGCCGAGCGATGCGCCGACCGCCCCCCACGCATCCGACCTCGACTGGCTGCTGAGCGGCCTCGTACAGCGCGTGCCGCACACCACCAGCGCGGTGCTCCTGTCCTGCGACGGACTGGTGAAGTCCGTGCACGGCCTCGACCTCGACAGCGCCGACCACATGGCGGCCCTCGCCTCCGGCCTCTACTCGCTCGGCCGCAGCGCGGGCGTCCGGTTCGGCGACGGCGGGGACGTCCGCCAGGTCGTCGTCGAGCTGGACGCGACGCTGCTGTTCGTCACCACCGCCGGGTCCGGCACCTGTCTCGCCGTGCTGGCCGGCCGCGAGGCCGACGCGGCCGTCCTCGGCTACGAGATGGCGATGCTGGTCAAGAGCGTCCGCCCCTACCTGGTCACCGCTCCCCGGCAGCATGCCGCCGAACCCACGGCGACGAGGCCTTGAGCGTGGCCGCGGCCGGCGACGGGCCGTGGCTGGACGACGCGGCCGGGCGGCTGGTGCGGCCGTTCACGGTCAGCAACGGCCGCACCGAGCCCAGCATCGCCCTCGACCTGATGTCGCAGGTGATGGCCACCGGCGTCACCCCGCTCGGCTACCTCGGCCCGGAACACGCGCAGGCACTCGACCTGTGCCGCGCGCCCGTCTCGGTCGCCGAGGTCGCCGCCCAGCTGAAACTGCCCGCGGTGGTCACCAAGGTGATCCTCGCGGACCTGGTCGACTGCGGGGCGCTGACCACCAAGCCGCCCGCCTACCACCACACTCCCACTGACCGGTCTCTGCTGGAGGCAGTGCTCGATGGACTACGACGACAGCTCTGACCCGTTCCCCACCGCGCTCAAGATCCTTGTCGCGGGCGGGTTCGGGGTCGGGAAAACCACCTTCGTGGGCGCGGTGAGCGAGATCGCGCCGCTCAGCACGGAGGAGCTGCTCACCACGGTCAGCGTCGGCACGGACAGTCTCGAGGGCGTCGAGAACAAGATGGAGACCACGGTCGCCATGGACTTCGGCCGGATCACGCTCGACCGGGACCATGTGCTGTACCTGTTCGGCACACCCGGACAGGAGCGGTTCTGGTTCATGTGGGACGAGCTGTCCGAGGGCGCGCTCGGCGCGGTGATCCTCGCCGACACCCGCCGCTTGCAGGACTGCTTCGCCGCCGTCGACTTCTTCGAGGAGCGCGGGCTCGCCTTCATCATCGCCGTCAACGAGTTCGACGGCGGCCACCGCTACGACCCCGAGGAGGTGCGCGCGGCCATCGACCTCGACCCGGAGATCCCGGTGGTCCGCTGCGACGCGCGCATCTCCAGCTCCGGCGTACAGACCCTGCTCACCCTCGTACGCCATCTGCTCGCCCACACCCCCGCGCCCAGCCAGCGCACCCCCATGTGATGCCACCACACCGCCCACGGAGTCCACACCCACGGAGTCCCCATATGCGATACGCCCACAGCGACGGAGCCCGGCCATGAGCTACGAGCCACCCCGGCCGGTCCGGGGGCTGCTGCTCACCCCCGAGGACAAACAGGCCCCCGCCCGCGTCCACCGGCTGCGCCGGCTCGGCCTGGCGGACCGCCCCGACCCGGCGCTCGACGCCTTCGCCGACCATCTCGCCCGCCTCACCGGCGCGCCCTACGCCATGGTCAACTTCGTCGGGGAGCACCACCAGTTCTTCGCCGGCCTGTCCGTCCCGGCCACCGCCCCGGTCGTCCGGGACGACGGCAGCAGGCCCGAGCTGGGCCGGGTCCTGCCGCGCGACCATGGCTTCTGCCCCCATGTGGTGGTCCGCCACAGAGCGCTGGTCCTGGACGACGTCCGGGACTACCCCCGGTTCGCGGGGAACCCGGTCGTCGACGAGTACGGCATCCGCTCCTATCTGGGCGCCCCGCTCATCGACAGCTCCGGCATGGCGCTCGGCACGGTGTGCGTGCAGGACGTGGCGTCCCGGAGCTGGGGGCGGTCCGGGCTGGAGACCATCAAGGCGTTCGCCGCCGATCTCGTCGTACGCCTGGAACCTGGTGCCGGGGACGGCCTGCCCGGCTGAGCTGCCGGGGGATGGCCGGGCGTGAAGGAAAGCTGAGGCGGCGGTTAAGAAAAGCTCGATGGACCCCGGCTCGCGCATACGGCAGATTGCAGGGTGATTCCACCCCTCTGACCCGGTGCGGGCTTCTTCGGTATGCCCGCGGCCGGGACCTCACCCACAGGAGCCGTACGCGTGAAGGCGCTGGTCAAGCAGAAGGCCGAGCCGGGACTCTGGCTGACGGACGTCCCGGACCCCGTGGTCGGCCCGGGTGATGTACTGATCAAGGTCATGCGGACCGGTATCTGCGGTACCGATCTGCACATCCGGGCCTGGGACGGCTGGGCGCAGCAGGCGATCCGGACGCCGCTCGTGGTGGGGCACGAGTTCGTCGGACAGGTCGTCGAGGTCGGCCGGGACGTGAGCGACATCCGCATCGGCGACCGGGTCAGCGGCGAGGGCCACCTGGTGTGCGGCAAGTGCCGCAACTGCCTGGCCGGCCGCCGGCACCTGTGCCGGGCCACCGTCGGCCTCGGTGTCGGCCGGGACGGAGCCTTCGCCGAGTACGTCACCCTGCCCGCGTCCAACGTGTGGGTCCACCGGGTGCCCGTCGACCTCGATGTGGCCGCGATCTTCGACCCGTTCGGCAACGCCGTGCACACCGCGCTGTCCTTCCCGCTGGTCGGCGAGGACGTCCTGATCACCGGTGCCGGACCGATCGGCCTGATGGCCGCCGCCGTGGCCCGGCACGCCGGCGCCCGCAACGTCGTCATCACCGACGTCAGCGAGGAGCGCCTGGCCCTGGCCCGCAAGATCGGGGTCAACCTCGCCCTGAACGTCGCCGAGACCACGATCGCCGACGGGCAGCGGCAGCTGGGGCTGCGCGAGGGCTTCGACATCGGCCTGGAGATGTCCGGCCGCGCCGAGGCCATGCGGGACATGATCGCCAACATGACGCACGGCGGCCGGATCGCCATGCTCGGCCTGCCCGCGCAGGAGTTCCCGGTCGACTGGGCCCGGGTCGTCACCTCGATGATCACCATCAAGGGCATCTACGGCCGTGAGATGTTCGAGACCTGGTACGCGATGTCGGTGCTGCTGGAGGGCGGTCTCGACCTGGCCCCCGTGATCACCGGCCGGTACGACTACCGCGACTTCGAGGCGGCCTTCGCCGACGCCGCGAGCGGCACCGGCGGCAAGATCATCCTCGACTGGACCGCGTAAGCCGCGGATCGCGCCACCCCTAGCCCCGTCAGCACTTTCAGGAGTCCCCATGTTCGAGACCGTCCGCGACGACCTGCGTGCCACCCTCGACGAGATCCGCGCCGCCGGACTGCACAAGCCCGAGCGGGTCATCGGCACCCCGCAGTCCGCGACCGTCAACGTCACCGCCGGCGGCCGCCCCGGCGCGGTGCTGAACTTCTGCGCCAACAACTACCTGGGCCTGGCCGACCACCCCGCCGTGGTCGCCGCCGCCCACCAGGCCCTGGACCGCTGGGGCTACGGCATGGCCTCCGTCCGCTTCATCTGCGGCACCCAGGAGGTGCACAAGGAGCTGGAGGGCCGGCTCTCCGCCTTCCTCGGCCAGGAGGACACGATCCTCTACTCCTCCTGCTTCGACGCCAACGGCGGTGTCTTCGAGACCCTGCTCGGCGAGGAGGACGCGGTGATCTCCGACGCCCTCAACCACGCCTCCATCATCGACGGCATCCGCCTGTCGAAGGCCCGCCGCTTCCGCTACGCCAACCGCGACATGGCCGACCTGGAGGCGAAGCTGAAGGAGGCGACCGAGGGCGGCGCCCGGCGCAAGCTGATCGTCACCGACGGCGTCTTCTCCATGGACGGCTATGTGGCGCCGCTGGAGGAGATCTGCGACCTCGCCGACCGCTACGGCGCGATGGTCATGGTCGACGACTCGCACGCCGTCGGCTTCGTCGGCCCCACCGGCCGCGGCACGCCCGAGCTGCACGGCGTCATGGACCGCGTCGACATCATCACCGGCACCCTCGGCAAGGCCCTCGGCGGCGCCTCCGGCGGCTATGTCGCCGCCCGCGCCGAGATCGTCGCCCTGCTGCGCCAGCGCTCGCGTCCCTACCTGTTCTCCAACACCCTCGCCCCGGTGATCGCGGCGGCCTCGCTCAAGGTCCTCGACCTGCTGGAGTCCGCCGACGACCTGCGGACCCGGCTCGCCGAGAACACCGCGCTGTTCCGCCGCCGGATGACCGAGGAGGGCTTCGACATCCTCCCCGGCGACCACGCCATCGCGCCCGTCATGATCGGCGACGCGGCGAAGGCGGCCCGGATGGCCGAGCTGCTGCTGGAGCGCGGCGTCTACGTGATCGGCTTCTCCTACCCGGTCGTCCCGCAGGGCCAGGCCCGCATCCGGGTCCAGCTGTCCGCCGCGCACTCCACGGCCGACGTCGACCGCGCGGTCGACGCCTTCGTCGCGGCCCGCGCCGAGCTGGAGTCCTGACCGGCCCGGATCTGCTGGGATAATTGACGGCATGATCGAGGCACGGCGGCTCCACATCCTCCGTGCGGTGGCTGACCACCGCACGGTCACCGCGGCAGCCGCCGCCCTCTACCTCACCCCCTCCGCCGTCTCCCAGCAGCTGACAGCCCTGGAGCAGGAGACCGGCCACCGGCTGGTCGAGCGCGGCGCCAAGGGCGTACGGCTCACCCCGGCCGGTGAGATCCTGCTCAGCCACACCAACGCGGTCCTCGCCCAGCTGGAGCGCGCCGAGGCCGAGCTGGCCGCCTACGGCTCGGGCGAGGCGGGTACGGTCACCGTGGCGGCCTTCGCGACCGGCATCGCGCAGGTCGTGGCCCCGGCCGTGGCCCGGCTCGCCCTCACCGCCCCCGGCATCGGAATCCGCGTCCAGGACGCCGAGGGCGACGCCAGCCTGCCCATGGTGCTCGACCGGCAGGTCGATGTGGCGGTCGCCGTCGAGTACCGCGGCGCCCCGCCCGCCGACGACCCCCGGCTGACCCATGTCCCGCTCTACGCCGAGCCGTTCGACGCCGTCGTCTCCCTCGGCCACCGCCTCGCCGACGCCCTCGAGGTGCCCCTCGCCGAACTGGCCAAGGATCCCTGGATCAGCCCCTACCCCGGCAACCCCTGCCATGACGTGGTCGTCCTGGCCTGCGAGAACGCCGGATTCCAGCCCCGCCTGGAGCACTCCTCGGACGACTTCCGCGCCGTCGTCGCCCTCGCGGCCGCCGACGCGGGCGTGGCCCTCGTACCGCGTTCCGCGCTGCGCGGCATGGACCTGAGGGACGTGGCCGTACGCCCCGTCGACGGGGTGGCCCCGACCCGCCGGGTCTTCGCCGCCGTACGGCGCGGAGCGGAGGGACATCCGCTGATCCGCCCGGTGCTGGAGGCGCTGGGGGAGGCGGCGCAGGCGTGAGGGTGCCGCGCTGAACGCGCCGAGGCCGGACCCACGCCCGCCGTGACCGAGCCGGCGCTGCCCCTGCCTGCGGCCACCGGCGGGGTGACTGTCAGTGGCAGGGGCTACGGTGCGTGCCATGCCGGATGCAGAAGACGTACGCCGTATCGCCCTGTCCCTGCCGGACACCACGGAGAAGGTCGCCTGGAGCATGCCCACATTCCGGGTGGCCGGGAAGATGTTCGCGACCCTGCCCGAGGACGAGACCTCCCTCGCGGTGCGCTGTCCGAAGGACGAGCGCGACGAACTGGTGCTGGCCGAACCGGAGAAGTTCTGGATCGCCGCCCATGAGGCCCAGTTCGCCTGGGTGCGGGCGAGACTCGCGGCGCTGGAGGACGAGGACGAGCTGCGGGACATCCTCGCCGACTCCTGGCGCCAGGCGGCTCCGCCCCGACTCCTGGAGGCCTACCCGGAGTTGGGGTTGCCGCCGGGTGAATGAGCGGTGCCGGAAGGCCGGTTCACACGCCCGCGCCCACCCGCCCCGCGCTCAGGAACCGGCCGATCCGCTGCCGCAGGCCGCTCGCGTCCAGCCCGTGTGCGGTGACATGTTCCTCGATGGTTCCGTAGCGGCGCAGCTCGCGGCGGCCGACACCCAGGCCCAGCACCCGGTGCGGCACGTCCGCGAGCGCCTCGCTCACCGCGGCCGTAGAGGTGCCCGCGAGGTACGGCTCGACCAGGACGACATCGGTGCCCGCGCCCTGTGTCGCCCGGCGCAGACCGGCCGCGTCGAAGGGCCGTACGGTCGTCGCGTACAGCACGGTCGTGTCCAGCCCCTCGGTGGCCGCCAGGACGGCGTCCAGCATCGGGCCGACGGCGACGACCACACCGGAGCGGCCCTCGCGGACGGTCATGAACCCCTGGCCGCCGACCGCCCGGCCCTGCTGGTTGGCCTGCAAGGACAGCCGCACGTACACCTTGTCGTCGCCCGCGGCGACGGCGTGCCGCAGCAGGGTCTCGGCCTCGTCGGGGTGGCCGGGCACATGCACGGTCCAGCCGTCCAGGGTGTCCAGCAGCGCCACGTCGCCCGGGGCCATATGGGTGAAGCCGCCGGCCGGCCAGTCGAAGGAGGCGGCCGCGCTCACCAGCACCGCCCCGGTGTCCTGGTGGCCCAGGTCCAGCTTGACCTGCTCGAACGGCCGCTCCACGAGAAAGCTGGCGAAGGTGTGCACGACCGGCCGCAGCCCGGTGAGCGCCAGCCCGGCCGCCGCCCCGACCAGGAGCTGCTCGCGGATGCCGACATTGATCACCCGGTCCGGATGGCGGGCCATGGCGTCGCGGAAGGCGTCCTTGCCGATCTCGGCGAGGACCAGGGCGACACGCGGGTCCTCGTCCAGCATCCGGGAGACGACGGGAGCGAAGCGGTCACGCATGGTGTCCATGGAAAGGTGTCCTTCTTTCTGACTTCTGGCTTTCCGAGCAGCGAGTGCAGGTCAGGCGTTCTTCGGTTCGACGCGGGCCACCACGACGTGCGGCCGCCCGGGGTGCGGTGCCGTGAAGGCGGCGTACAGCGCCTCGTGGTCGCGTCCGTCGACATTCACCGCCGACCAGCCCGCGGCCTCGAACCGGGCGGCGATCCCGCCCGGCAGCGCATGGCTGGCCGAGGAGTTGTCGATCACCACCGTGTGCAGCCGCTCCAGCGCGGCCGGCCCGGCGAACGCGATCGCCTCGTGATTGCTGCCCTCGTCCAGTTCGGCGTCGCCGATCAGCGTCCAGACGGCCGGATCGTGCCGCCCCTGGGCGCGCAGCCCCAGTGCGGTGCCCACGGCGATCGGCAGGCCGTGGCCGAGCGACCCGCTGCCGATCTCGGCGCCGGGCACCAGCACCCGGTCCGGGTGGTGGCCGAGCGGGGAGTCGTACGACCCGAACCCGGGCAGCCAGTCCACCGGCAGGAACCCCTTCGCGGCCAGCACCGCGTAGTACGCCATGGGCCCGTGTCCCTTGCTCAGCAGAAACCGGTCGCGGTCCGGATCGTCCCGCCGCTCGGGACTCACCCGGAGCACCCGGTCGTAGAGCACCCACAGCACGTCGAGCGTGGAGGTGGCCGCCGGGCCGTGCTTCTCGTCGCCGGTCATCATGCTCATCAGCCCGGCCAGGTCGTCGAAGCCGTAGCGGCGGTCGTCCAAGCCGTGGGCGCGGTGTTCGTTCGCGGTGATCGTCATGACCCACAGCCTGCAACCTCAACCAAAGTCGAGGTCAACCGCGGGAAAGGGAGGAGCGAGCACCGAGTCGAGTGCGGTATTGTTTCTCTGCGCGTTGCGACCGGGGAAACCCCAGGTCAGACGGCATCGGGACGTGGCGCAGCTTGGTAGCGCACTTGACTGGGGGTCAAGGGGTCGCAGGTTCAAATCCTGTCGTCCCGACAGATGATGTCGGACATGTCCGCGGCTGAGGGGCTCTCTTCTGAGGGCCCCTCACGCATATGCACACACCCGTGCCCCCGGCCGCCGACATCGGCCAGGGACACGGGTGGCTCGGTGGGGTCAGCGGGGGGTCAGCCGCCACAGGTGGTCGGCCGTGCCGTTGTCGGACCACTGGAGGACCTGGGCGCCCGGTGACGTGCTCATCCCGTCCACGCCCAGCAGTAGACCGCTGTTGTAGTTGGCGATCTTGTAATAGCCGTCGCGGGCCGGGATCACCTGCCAGAGGTGGTCGGCGGTGCCGTTGTCACCCCAGACCAGGGCGGTGCCACCGTCGCCGGTGTTCATGTCCCGGATGCCCAGCAGCAGCCCGCTCTTCTGGTTGACGATGCGGTACAGGCCGGAGCCGGCGGACACCAGCGTCCAGTTCTGGTCGGTGCCGCTGGTGGCCGTGGCCTGGACCACCGAGGTGCCCTGAGCGGTGTCCCCGTTCAGGGTGTCCAGGGCGAGCCCGCTGTTCCGGTTGGTGATCTGGTAGCGCCCGGCCAGCGAGGTGGAGGTGCCGCTCGGGGTGACGACCAGGTGGTAGCCGTCGGAGGCGTTCATGGTCACCGGCACCGTGACCGAGCCGTTCGACACCGGGTAGTCGGCGTCGGAGACGGTGATTGGGCCGGGCGAGGCGGTCGTACGGCCCGTGCTGGGGGTGTACTCCAGCCTGACGTGGACCGTGCTGCCGAAGGCGGACAGCGAGGACAGGCCGCGCACGGTGACCGCGCAGGAGCCGGTGCAGCCGCCGGCGACGACGCCGAGCTGGTTGCCCGAGCCGTTCAGGGAGGCGATGCCGTCGATGCCCGTCTGCGCCGGGGGAGTGGTGACCAGCATGTTCCCCGACATGTCGCCGTACCACCGGTACATCCAGTACGAGCCGTTGGGTGAGCCGCCGGTGTCGGTGAGGGTGTCGCCGAGGGTGCCGTAGTGGTTCCAGAAGGCCAGCTCGGCGTCGTGCACCCCGGCCCGCTCGAACTTGGCGACATAGCCGATCAGGGCGCCGGGGACCCCCACCTCGTCGGGCTTGGCGTACTCCTCGACGGCGATCGGCCGCGGGCTGATGCCGAGGCTCGACTCCAGTGCGCGGTAGGCGGCGACATGCGCGGCGATGTCCTGGCTGCCCTGCAGCTCGTGCCAGGAGACGATGTCCGGGACGGTGCCGCTCGCCTTGGCGTCGGTGAGGAAGGTGCTCATCGCGGACTGGTTCCAGGACGAGTAACTCGGGCCCTGCACCGGGGTCCTGGCGTCCTTGGCGCGGACCTCCCGGTAGGTGCGGGCCCAACCCGCGTCGAACGCGCCGGCATGGGCGGTGTCCCAGGTCCAGTCGGGCTCGTTCCACAGCTCGTAGGCGGCGATGTTCGTGGCGCCGGAGGACTGCACGGACGCCACCTGCTTGTCCACCGCCGCCAGCCAGTCGCTCCAGCTCACCCATTTGTAGGGGAAGTTCGGGTACCAGTCCGGCATCCGTACGACCACCTTCGCGCCGGCGCGGGCCGCCTTCGGCGCCACGGTCAGGGCGTCGCCGGCGGGCTTCGGCTCGCCGTTGGGGAGCTGGGAGCCGCCCGGCGCCATCTGCACGAAGGTGTTGGGCTTGAGCGCGCCGACAAGACCGTCGGCGGGCGTGCTGTCGTCGGCGAGGCCGTACAGGCTGCCGGCGGCGACATGGGTGACCGGGCGGAGGGTCCGGTTCGCGTCGACCACCAGGGTGGTGGCGGAGGTGGGGGCCGCCTGGGCCGGGGCCCCGGTGGCGAGTGCGGCCGTGGCGGCCAGCGCACACACGCCCAGGAGGGGGATGAGGGGTCTGGTGCGGCTCATGGGGGAACTCCTCGACGGAGGGGATGAGAGGGATGCGGGCGGTCAGTCCTTGACCGCGCCCGCGGTCACGCCCGCGGCCACATAGCGCTGGGCGAGGACCAGCAGGACCGCCGCGGGAACGGAGGCGACCACGGCGGTCGCCATGATCGCGTTCCACTCCTGGTTGTTGTTGCCGATGTACTTGTAGATCCCGAGGGTGATGGGCCGCAGCTCGCCGCCGCCGTCCAGGGTGGTGGCGAAGACGAAGTCGGACCAGGCCCACAGGAAGCTGAAGAGGGAGACCGTGACGAGCGCGTTCCGGCTCACCGGCAGCACGATCGACCAGAAGGTGCGGAAGGTGCCCGCGCCGTCGATCCGGGAGGCGGCGATCAGCTCGCCGGGGATGCCCGACATGAACGCTGTGAAGATCATGACGCCGAACGGCACGGCGATGGTGGAGTCGGCGACGATCAGACCCCACCAGGAGTTCAGCAGGCCGAGATCGAGGAAGATGCCGTAGAAGCCCATCGCCATGACGATGCCGGGGATCATCTGGGCGATCAGCAGGACCAGGCCGATCGCGCCGCCGCCGCGCGGACGGAGTCGCGCCAGCGAGTAGCCGGCCGGCGCGGCGATCAGCAGGGTGAGGGCGACCGTGCCGAGGCCGATGAGCAGACTGGTGCCGAGATAGGGCAACTGGTCGTCCAGCACCGCCCGGTAGCCCGCGAAGGTCGGGTGCAGCGGCAGCAGGTCGGGCGGGCTCTTGCGCATGTCCTGCTGCGGGGTGAGGGACACGTTCAGCATCCAGTACACCGGGAACAGCATCAGCGCGGTGAGCAGGAGGCCGACGGCCGTGTGACGCCAGGACTTCACGCTTCCTGCCTCCTCTGGACGCGGATGTACAGCAGGCCGAAGACGAGGGCGATGAGGATGAGCAGGTTGCCGACGGCGGCCCCCGGCCCGAACTTCGGCAGCAGCGTGCCGAAGCCGAGCTGGTACGACCAGGTGGCCAGGGTGGCGGAGGAGTCACCCGGACCCCCCTTGGTCATGATCCAGATCAGGTCGAACACCTTGAGGGTGTAGACGAGACCGAGGAGCAGGGTGATCGCCGACACCGGCCGCAGCAGCGGGAAGGTGATCCGGCGGAAGGTCTGCCAGGCGCTCGCCCCGTCCAGCGCCGCCGCCTCGTACAGCTCGGCCGGGACGTTCTGGAGCCCGCTGTAGAGGATGACCAGGTTGAACGGGATGCCGATCCAGATGTTCGCGATGATCACCGAGGTCAGCGCCCAGTGCGGCGAGGTGAGCCAGTCGACGGGAGCCACTCCGAGCAGGTGCAGCAGGTAGTTCACCACGCCGGACTCGCTGTTGAACATCCACGACCAGGTCGACGCCGACACGATCAGCGGCAGCAGCCAGGGCACCAGGAACAGCGCCCGCAGCACCGCCGAGAGCCGGAAGTGCCGGTTGAAGAAGACCGCGAGGGCGAGCCCGGCGGCGTACTGGAAGGCGATGGACACGAAGGTGAAGACCATCGTGTGCCGCAGCGCCGGAGCGAACGCCGGGTCGCTCAGCACCGTGTGGAAGTTGTCCCAGCCGGAGAAGGGCGCGTCGCCGGCCACGAAGGAGCGGACGGTGTAGTCCCGCAGGCTCAGATCGAGATTGCGGTAGAGGGGATAGAGGTAGAAGGCGGCGAGATAGGCGATCAGCGGGGCGACGAACGCGAGGGCGGTGAGCCGGCTGCGGCGCCGCTGTCCGCGCCGCGCCGGCAGCGGGCCGGGCCCGCCCGTCCCCGCTGCCGCCGCCCGCCGGGACCGCTCGGCAGGGGCGATGGTCATGGGTCCGGGTCCCTCAGTTCTTCCGCGCGCTCGCCTGGGCCGTGTCCAGGGCCGACTTCGGGCTGCTGCCGCCGGACAGCGCGTTCTGGACGGCGGTCCACATCGGCTGCGAGATCTGCGGGTACCTGGTGCCGAGGCCGCCGCTGGTACGGCCGCGCGCCGCGGCGACCGCGGCCACCCAGGGCTTCAGGGCCGGGTTCTGACTGACCTGCGCGGCCTGGACCGAGGCCGTCGGGGCCACGTACATCAGCGTGCTGTCCGTGGGCAGCAGACTGCTGTCGCTGGTCAGACACTCGACGATCTTCTTGCTGACGCCGTAGCGCGCCGAGTCCTTCTGCACGGGCACGGTGACGAACTCTCCGCCCGTCGGCACCGGCGCCGGACCGCCGTTGCGCGCCGGGATGCTGAGGACGCCGTACGGGAACCCTGCCTTGCCCGCGTTGCCGAGCTGCCAGGTGCCGTTCTCACCGAACGCGTAGCCGCCGGTGGCGAACTCCTGCCAGCTGGTGGTCTGGGTGTTCTGGAGGACGTCCTTGGGGGCGTATCCCGAGTCCACCCACTGCTTCCACAGCGACAGGGCGGCGACACCCTGGTCCGAGTCGAGCCGGGTCAGATCGCCGCCCGCGCCCCAGAACCAGGGCAGGAACTGGAAGCTGCCCTCCTCGGTGTTGATCGCGGAGAAGGTGATGCCCTTCTTCCCGGCCGCCTTGACCTTCTTCAGGGCGGCGGTCAGGGAGTTCCAGTCCTTGACCGAGGCGGGGTCCACGCCCGCGGCGGACAGGACCTTCTTGTTGTAGTAGAGGGCGAGGGTGTTGGCGCCGATCGGCACCCCGTAGGAGGCGTTGCCGATGGTGCCCGCGCCGATGATGTTCTTCTGGAACGACGCGGTGTCCAGGCCGAGATCGCTGGTCTTGTTGAGGATCCCCGCCTCCACCAGCGTGGAGACGACCGGGTTGTCGACCAGCATCACGTCCGGCGCGTTGCCCTGCTGGGCGGCCAGCAGCGCCTTGTTGCCCAGGTCGGTGGTGTCGTACGCGGTGCGCTTCACCGTCACCCCGGCCTTGGTGCCGCACGCGGAGACCAGCTTGCCCCAGGCCGAGGAGGCGTCGAACTGGGGGTAGGGGTCCCAGAAGGTGTACGTCCCCCCGGCCCCGCCCGAGGCGGAGCCCGAGGAGCCGGAACCACCGCCGCAGGCGGCGAGGGAGGCGAGCGCGCCGACGACGGCGACCGCGCGGAGCAGGGTACGACGGGTGGGTGTCACGGGGCGACCTCGTTGTCGTGGAGGAGGGGCGGGGGAGGGCTTAAGCGGTGGGCAGCCAGACGCGCATCGCGCCGTCCTGGCGGTTGGCCCAGGCGTAGTAGGGGACGGCGGTCAGCTCGACGGGCTCGCCGTCCTGCCCCGCCGGGTCGCCGGCGGTGGTGTACGGCCACCAGCCCGCGTCCGGGACGCTGCGCCGCCGCCCGGCCGCGGTCACCGTGGTGACCCCGCCCAGCAGGTCCGGGCGGTGCCGGGCGGCGAGCGGGCGGGCCGGGTCCAGGACGATGGCGTCCAGGCCGCCGCCCGGATGGTCGACCTGCTCCAGGCAGTACACGAGCGGCCCGCGTTCGATCGCCACACAGCCGCGTACGGCGTCCACGCGCGGGTCGGCCGCGGTCAGCCGGGGTTCCAGGTCCAGCTCCAGCACGACCCGGTCGCCGGGCGCCCAGTTTCGCTCCAGCCGCAGCCAGCCGTCGGTGAGGGCGGAGTCGTACGTCTCCTCCCCGCACCGCACCCGGAACTTCCGGCACCACTGCGGGATGCGCAGCGAGAGGGTCCAGGGGCCGTCGGACCGGGTCTCCTCGACGGTGAGCGCGATCGTCCCGTGCCACGGGTAGTCGGTCTCGGCGCGTACGGCGACACCGGCGCCGGCGTAGCGTCCGGTGACGTACTGGTGGATCTGGAGGCCGCCGTCGTCGCTGGTGGCGAGGTAGTGCTCAAGGCCGGCCAGCAGCCGCATCACATTGGGCGGGCAGCAGGCGCAGCGGAACCAGCGGGTGCGCCGGGCGGACTGGTCGCCGCCGGTGTCGGTGTGCCCGTCCCGGACCTGGAGCGGGTTGACGTACAGCCAGCGCTCGCCGTCCAGCGACACCCCGGCCAGGAAGCCGTTGAACAGGGTGCGTTCGATCAGGTCGGAGTAGCGGGTCTCGCCGGTGAGCAGGGCCATGCGCCAGCTCCACTGCACGGAGGCGATGGCGGCGCAGGTCTCGCAGTAGGCGCGCTCGTTGGGGAGTTCATAGGGGTCGCCGAAGTCCTCCTCGTCGTGGTGCGCGCCGAGGCCGCCGGTGACATGGGTCTTGGTGGTGGTCATGGCGTGCCACAACCGCTCGGCGGCGGCGCGGAGTTCGGCCTCCCCGGTCTCGGTGGCGAGGTCGGCGGCAGCGGCCAGCAGATACAGCTGCCGTACGGCGTGACCCTCCACGGTGGCCGCCTCGCGCACCGGCACCCGGTCCTGGCAGTAGGCCTCGCCGCCGAGCAGGCCGTGGCCGTGCCGGTCGACGAAGTAGCCGGCCAGGTCCAGAT
Organism: Streptomyces sp. NPDC001606; assembly: GCF_053596835.1. Taxonomy (NCBI): domain Bacteria; kingdom Bacillati; phylum Actinomycetota; class Actinomycetes; order Kitasatosporales; family Streptomycetaceae; genus Streptomyces; species Streptomyces sp. NPDC001606. The sequence continues at coordinate 958,691 of NZ_JBSFHC010000001.1, read as the reverse complement.
AGCGGCGCTCGCCGGTCTCCCGATACAGCTCGACCAGCGCGGTCTCGATCTCCGGGTGGCCGTCGATGCCGTCGACGGGCTTGCCGCTGCCGGGCGGGCCGAAGACGGAGTCGACATGGTCGGCGAACCTGCGGGCGACATCGAGGAGTTCGGGCCGGCCGGTGGCCCGGTGGTGGGCGACGGCGGCCTGGATGAGGTGGCCCGCGCAGTACAGCTCGTGTCCCCACCGCAGGTCCTGGTACCGCTCGCCGCCCTTGACCAGCTGGAACCAGGTGTTGAGGTAGCCGTCGGGCTGCTGGGCGGCGGCGACCAGCGCGGTGATCTCCTCGACCTGTGCCTCCAGCTCCTGGTCAGGACCCTGGGCGAGCTGCCAGGACGCCGCTTCCAGCCACTTGTAGACGTCCGTGTCGACGAAGGGGAACGCGCCCTGGAACTCGCCCTCGGCGGAGCCGGCCGCGAGCCGCAGGTTGTGCAGGTTGCCCGCGGACTCCAGCAGCCCGGGACCCTGCGGGATGGAGGTGCGGGCGTTGACCTCGCGCCGGGCGTGCCAGAAGCCCGCGGTGACAGCGGCCGTGGCCGGACGCAGCGCGGCATGGGCGTCCGGACCGAGGCGGACCGGACCGACGCGGACCGGTCCGGCGGAAGCGGCGGAAGCGGGGGAACCGGCGGAACCGGGAGAGGCGGCGGAACCGGGGGCGGCGGACGGGGCGGGGCTGGTGCGGGGCATGACTCTCCGGGGGAAGGGGCCGGGACGACCGGCGGCCGGGCAACGAGTGAGCAAGCCGTTGAGCAATCGTTTTCCTGCCCGAGAAGTAGAGGGGACCCGGGACCCGGGGTCAAGAGGTGTGGCAAGGGCTTTCTCATCTTTTCCGGGGACTGGCACCCGGCTGCCGCGCCTGCCAGGATGGTCAGATCGCCATAGTCGAGGAAAAGGTTTGCTCGTGCCCGCTGCCCCAGATGCTCCAGGCTCTTCCCCCGCCGGCCGGGCCAGGCTCGCCGATGTCGCGGCGCTCGCGGGCGTCAGCGTGGGCACGGCTTCCAAGGCGCTCAGCGGCGCCGGCCGGATGCGCCCGGAGACCCGGCAGCGCGTGCTGGACGCGGTGACGGCCCTCGGCTTCCGGCCCAACCAGCACGCCCAGAGCCTGCACACCGGCCGCAGCTGGACCGTCGGCCTGATGACCACGGACGGCATCGGCCGCTTCAGCACTCCGGTCCTGCTCGGCGCGGAGGACGCGCTGGGCGCCGGGAAGATCTCGGTCCTGCTCTGCGACACCCGCGGCGACGCCATCCGGGAGCAGCACCATCTGCGCAACCTCATGGACCGCCGGGTCGACGGCATCATCGTCACCGGCCGGCGCACCGACGCGCGCCCGCCGCTGACCGGCATCACCGGGCTGGAGTCGGTACCGGTGGTCTACGCGCTCTCACCGTCGACGGACCCCGGCGACATGTCCGTCGTCTCGGACGACCGGGGCGGCGCCGAGCTGGCCATGGAGCACCTGCTGTCCACCGGCCGCACCCGGATCGCCCATGTCACCGGCCCCGAGCACCACGCGGCCGCCCGGCACCGGGCCCGCCACGCGGTGCGGCACCTGGCGCAGGCGGGTCTCGGGCCGGCCGGCGACCGGGTCCTCTTCGGCGAGTGGAGCGAGGCCTGGGGCCGCCGCGCGGTGGCCGCCGTCCTGCGCACGGCACCCGACACGGACGCGTTCTTCTGCGGCAACGACCAGATCGCCCGCGGGGTCACCGACGCGCTGCGCGAACAGGGCGTCGGCGTCCCCGGCGACATCGCGGTCGTCGGCTACGACAACTGGGACACCATGGCGCTGGCGAGCCGGCCGCCGCTCACCACGATCGACATGAACCTCGCGGAGATCGGCCGGATCGCGGCCCTGCGCCTGCTGGAGGCGATCGACGAGGGCGAGGCCACACCGGGGGTGCGCACGGTGCCGTGCCGGCTGGTGGTGCGGGAGTCGACGTGAGGCGGGCCCGGCCTCGGGCGCCGCGACGCCGGCAAGATCCGAAAGGGCGACTGGTCCGTGGTGAGCGTGGACTCCACCGTCTGCCGCGCCCACCAATACGCCGCCCGGGCCTGTAGGCGGGCGCCCTTCGCGCCAGGCAGACGACGCCGTCAGGCCCGGCACCGGTCGGATGAGGCCCTGGGGAGGTCGCGTGGCGGCTTCACCTCGAAGATCCATCTGGCCGGTGAGGGCGGTCGCCGTCCGCTCGCTTCGTCATCACCCGGGCCGGTGGGGCGACGCCCCACAGATGATACGAAGAGCCTGACCGCTGACTGATCTCCACATCCGGGGACAGTGGGGTCCCTCGCCTGGTCAGGCTGCGGCGGGTTCCTGAGACCGCATGTCGAGCGTCAGGCGATGCCTCAGCAGACGTCCGAGCCGGCGCTCGACCGTTGTGTGGATGAGCAGGGACAGCCCCAGCACGCAGCCGACGGACACCGCCATCGAAGGCAGCAGCCCCAGCCTCGGAAAGACGCGGATCAAGCCTTTGGCCAAGGGAATGCCGATGCTCTGGTGGACGAGGTAGAAGGGGTACGTGAGTCCCCCCGCGGTGACCAGCCAACGCCATCGAAGCCTCGCCAGCGGTCCTCCGACACCGGCCAGCGCCAGCAGCCCGAGACAGAGCGTGAGAACGGCCGCGCACACCGCCCAGGAAGGCCGGCTCTCACCGGGGGGTACGGCGGCGTGACCGGCTACCCGGAGTTCGAGCACGGTGAGTTCGTAACACCAGGCGAAACCCAGCAGCAGCCACAGCAGGAGGCTCTGGCCGAACCTCTGCATGAGGTGGAGGGTGATCCCGGCGACAAAGAGGCCGGTGTATCGAGGCAGAACGAATTCGTCGAGTAGGGGAGACTGGAGTTCGAGGGCGACGACACCGGCCAGGAGCCAGATTGCGCAGAAGGTCACCACCCGCCGATGCGACAGCCCGAAGACGAGCAACACGGCCATCAGCAGGTAGAAACGGGCCTCCACCCAGAGCGTCCAGCTGACTCCGTCGACCAGTTCCAGTCCCAGTGGTCCCGGAGCCATCGTCAGGTTTCCCAGCACGGTACGAGGGTCGATGCGGGTGGCGGCCGGCCAGTGGTTCACCCGTGAGACAAGGACGAGAGCGACGACGAGGAGTACGGCGCACCAGTAGGCCGGGAAGAGCCGTGCAATGCGGGAGACGACGAACTGTGCGAAAGTCCGGCCCCAGCAGCTCATGCAGATGACGAAGCCGCTGATGGCGAAGAAGAACTCGACGCCGAGCCAGCCGTAGCGGCTGATCTCGTGCACAAAGGGCGCGAACTCCCGGAGTTCTGTCCGTCCCCAGAAATGTGGGGTGGGTGTGCCGAGGAAGTGGTAGGCGGCCACCATGACCGCTGCCACCAGGCGGAGCCCGTCCATCGCGGCCAGGCGCGCCGGCCCGCTCCGCGGTCCGGGAGAGTCTCTGTCGAACCACATGTCGCCACCACGCCCACTTCAGACGGTGGGCAGGGGCGAGCGGCTGACACGTATCTTCGACTGGCCGTGCGGGCGCTTCTCCCAGTCCTCCATGAACCGCGCGTGCAGACCGTGCCGCCGCGCCAGGGCCAGGAGGGTCTCGGTGCGGTAGTAGAAGTCCTCGCGCAGCACCTGGTGTTCGGTGCCCTCGGTGCGGTCGAAGGTGAAGTCGAAGAACCCGGTGTCGGTCAGCACGCGGCCGACGTGCGCCAGGCACTGGTCGATGACCTCCAGCGGCGAGTGGGAGAAGACGCTGTGTGCGTGGACGACGTCGAAGTGGTCGTCGGGCAGGAAGTCCAAGGTGAGGTCGCCGGTGATGGTCAGATGCGGCAGCTTGTCCTGGAGACGGCGCTCGATCAGGGTCCTCTTGGCGGCCATCAGGATGTCGGGCGAGATGTCGATGCCGTAGTAGTTGCCGGTGTCGAGGTGGCTGATGAAGTGCCAGCCGCCGCGCAGGTTGCCGCAGCCGATGTCGAGCATGCGGTGGTCGGGGCGCAGCCCGTGTTCGATGAGGTAGTCGAACTGCATCTGCCCGAGAGCCAGCCAGCGGTCGTGGGTCTGGCTGCCGACCGCGGCTTGCGGGTCGCGGCGGGTGTCCGAGGCCATGACGGCGCGGTAGTAGCCGACGTGGTCGGGGTGCTTGAGGCGCAGCCACGCGTCCCGGCCGGCCCGGCGCAGGTACGGGACGACGCGGCCTGGATGGCGCAGGGCGTAGCCGGTCTTGTGGGTGAAGGCGGCGCGGTTGGTGCGCAGCTTCTTCGGCGACTTGGCGTCGGCGGGCATGGCGAAGCGACCTCCGTGCGAAAGGGGATCCCAGTGAGGGATGAAGAAAGAGAAGGGGGGTGAAGGCGATGTGTCCCGATGCGGCGGCCGCGGTCAGACGCGGCGGCGTAGGAGCAGCACGGTGACGACCGTGAGAAGAGCGGCCAGGCCGCCGAGGACTGCGGTGTCGGTCCACTGGAAGGTCCAGTAGTCGCCGGCCGGGTTGGCCTCGTAGAACCGGGCGACGTACCCGTGCACCGCCATGCACTCCTTGAGCTGGGCGCCCGACGGGAAGGGGCAGTTCAGCACGTCGTCGTGGCGGCCGCCGGCGGTGATCAGGCCGTAAGCGCCGGTCGACCACTTCTCGCCCATCGGCGGTTTGGGGATGCTGCCGGCGCTGACGTAGGTGTGCGGCGGGACCAGCAGCCGGGCCCGGTGCGCCCACTCCAGCAAGAGCGTCACGACCCCCGTCGCCAGCAAGGTCAGGACCATCGCCGCCAGCACCCGGCGGGCCAGCAGGCCGAGCAGGGTGCCGGCCGCCAGGCCGAACAGTGCGGCCGCCACAACGCGGGGGCCCGAGCCGCTCAGGGCCGTGGTGTCGTACCAGAACAGGCCGTAGCTCCGGTCGGCGGCCGGTCGCCACCACCAGGCGAACACTCCCGCGAGCAGACCGGAGAGGACGATCGTGGTCGCCGTGGCCAGGGCGAACCGGGAGGCGAACCACTGACCGCGGCTCACGCCCTGGGCGAGGATCATGCGGTGCGTGCCCAGTTCCCGGTCCCGCCCCAGGAGCGGGGCGCCCCAGAAGACGCCGATGACGACGGGCAGGGCGATGTTGAGCACCCCGAGGTACTTCAGCGGCTCGACGTCCAGCAGCAGAGGCAGGCCGGTGTCGGACCGTGTGCAGTACAGCGGCCCGGTGGCGCAGTGGTCGAACAGCCCGCTGTGCAGGGCGTCCAGCATGCCCGAGCGGTAGTACGCGGCGATCGCCGCAGCGACGACCAGGGCGGCCGCGCCGATGCCGGCCGACACGCGCTGCTGGCGCCATGCGAGCCAGAGGGAACCCTTCACGCCGCCGCCTCCGTCCGCTCCACAAGGGCCGGGTGCCCCGGCTCACCGGCCTGGAGGTAGCCGATCAGGATGTCCTCCAGTCTGGGCCGTTGGACATGCCAGTCGCCGCGCAGCGGTCCGCGCTGCCGTATCAGGGCGGTCAGCTGCCTGCCGCCGGTGCGGCTCCGCACGACGGTGTGCTCCCCGGCAAGGGTGCCGGCCTGGCCGGCGGGCCCGGTCAGCACGGCATGGCTCCCCCGCAGTGCCTCAACGTCCTCGCTCAGCTCGACGCGGCCGTCCCGCAGCACCAGCACCCAGTCGCAGGTCTCCTCGAGTTCGGGCAGGACATGCGAGGACAGCACGATGCTCATGCCGCGCTCCACGGCCTCGGCCATCAGCTGCGCCATGATCTCGCCTCGTGCCACGGGGTCCAGATCGGCCAACGGCTCGTCGAGCAGCAGGAATTCGGGTCGTTTGCCCAGCGCCAGGGCGAGCGCGACGCGAGTGCGCCGCCCAGGGGATAGCTCGCCGACGCGGGCGTGGAGCGGGATGTCGCCCTCACGGACGATCCGCTCGGCGGTCGTCCGGTCCCACGAGGAGTTCAGCTTCGCGCCCATCAGCAGGGTGTCCGCTACGGTGAACCGCGGGTAGAGCGGCTTGTCCTGGGTGAGGAGAGCGACGCGGGCGCGGGCCTGCGACGTGCCGGGTACGGCGCCCAGCACACGCAGTTGCCCGGAGGCAGGCCGCAGCAGGCCGCCGGCCAGGTGCAGCAGTGTGCTCTTGCCGGCACCGTTGCGTCCGACGAGTGCGGTGATACGGCCACCGGGCACGACGAAGCTGCAATCCTCAGGGCCCAGCCACCCCGCCTCCGGTACCGGAATCCCAGGCCCGTGGCGCACAGCGCCGCCGACGCGTCAGGCCCGCTCATGCGTCCTCCTTCTTTCGTTCCCAGTCGCCTGGGGTTGTGCTGACGTGCTCGTTGTCGTAGCCGTCCAGGGCAGCTGTGACCAGGGCGAGGACATCGGCCCGCTCCAGCCCCGTGGCCCGGGCGCGAGCCACCCAGTCGGCGACCTCCCGGCGCAGCGGAGAGTCGTTCTCCGCCTCGGGCCGGGCGAGCGACCGCGTCACGAAGGTCCCGAGGCCACGGCGCAGTTCGACCAGACCGTCCTGCTCCATGTCGCGGTAGGCCCGAAGCACCGTGTTGGGGTTGACGGCGGTCGCCGCCACCACCTCCCTGGCCGTGGGCAACTTGTCCCCGACCTGCAAGGTGCCCATCCGAAGCGCCCGTTCGGTCTGCTCGACGATCTGCACATAAGCCGGTACGCCGCTGCCACGGTCGATCCGGTAGTCGATCACGTCGCCTTCCTCGGCTCCACCACACTTGTATTAATGAATTAATGGAAGCATGGTGGATGTCCGGCGGCGATGTCAAACCCGCTGGGACGGACGAGTGCTGCTGCGCTCCGGAAGGGAACGGACATGACCGACTCGTTCCCCGGGATCCGGGCGGCAGCGCGGCGCCGGCGCATCACCGTTCGCCCAGCAGCGGCCCGCTGAACAGCATCGCCTTCCGCATCCGGGCGTCGGCCCGCACCACCCCCAGCGGCGGCCGTACGTGAACACTGCCGGGAACGAGTCCTTCGAGCATGAGCATCTGACAACGCCGCTACGAATCCTGGCGCCCTCACGGAGGACGAGCCCGGCGGGACTCAGGGGCGGGACCGCGCGCGGCAGGGAGAAGGCCCCGCTTCCCGGCGCCGGGCGGCGGGAAGCGGGGCCCATGTCGGAGGGCGGGGCGGGCGCTGCCCCGAGGCGTCGCTCGGTCCGGGGGAGGGCGGCTGCTCGCCGGTGAGGCGAAGGTGAGGCGAAGGTGAGGCGAAGGTGGAGCGAAGCCCCCGGACCGTCCCGAGCGGGCTGGATCAGCCGAGGTCGGCGGTGTCGCGGCGGGACACCGAGAGGAAGGCCACGAAGCCGATGATCGCCACGGTCCAGGCCAGGGTCACCGGCCCGAGCCCCCAGGCCAGTCCGCCCCGGGAGGCCGGCAGGGCCATCCAGTCGGCCAGCGAGGCGCCGAGCGGGCGGGTGATGACGTAGGCCGCCCAGAACGCGCTCACCGAGCCGAGCAGACCGGTGCGGTGGGCCAGGGCGGGCACGCAGATCGCCACGGCGAACAGCACGACCGAGCCGAGATAGCCGAGGCCGATGGTGGCGCTGAGGTCGCCCGCGGCCGTGCCCAGGGCGAACGTGGCGAGGACGGCGGCCCAGTAGAAGGCCTCGCGGCGGCGAGTGCGGACGGAGTGGATGGACAGCGTCCGCTCCACGGTGTGCCAGAGGGCGAAGACGGCGGCCAGGGCGATCAGGAACAGCGGGGTGGACAGGGTGTAGGGGACGCCGAGGCCGACGTGCAGCACATCCGCGGCCATCGTGCCGAACACGCTGACCATGACGATCGCCGTCCAGTAGATCCAGGCCACGTACCGGCGGACGGCGAACTGGAGCACGAGCGCGGCCACGAAGGCGAGACCGCCGACCCCCACCGCCGGGATCGGCCCCAGCAGATGGGCCAGGAAGTCGGAGGCCGTCTCGCCCATGCCGGTGGTGAGGACCTTGATGATCCAGAAGTAGACGGTGACCGCCGGGACCTTGGTCGCACTCTCGCGCATGTGCGCGCGTGCGTGGCCTGTGGGCCGGTGGTCGAGGACGTGCTCTGTGCTCATGATCCGCACCCAAGCACAACCCCCCGTTCCGGCCCCAGCCCCCTTTGCCATTGTTTTGGGGCCTCTGGTGCAGGAGTTGCCGCGGCCTTGGGTCCGGGATCAGAACACCAGGCCCACATGGGCGAGCGCCTGCTTCAGCAGCACCCCGTGCCCGCCCGGCATCTCGCTGTGCAGGGCCGCCGAAGCCGCCTCCTGCGGGCTGAACCAGACGAGGTCCAGCGCGTCCTGTCGGGGCCGGCAGTCGCCCGTCACCGGCACGATGTAGGCGAGGGACACCGCGTGCTGCCGGGGGTCGTGGTACGGCGTGATCCCCGCCGTCGGGAAGTACTCCGCGACGGTGAAGGGCTGGAGGGAGGCGGGGACCCGGGGCAGCGCGACCGGGCCGAGGTCCTTCTCCAGATGGCGCAGCAGGGCGTCACGGACCCGTTCGTGGTGCAGCACCCGACCGGAGACCAGGGTCCGGCTGACCGTGCCGTCCGGGCCGATGCGCAGCAGCAGCCCGATGCTGGTGACTTCGCCGCTGTCGTCCACGCGCACGGGCACGGCCTCGACGTACAGGATCGGCATCCGGGCCCTGGCCATTTCCAGCTCGTCCGTGGTCAGCCAGCCGGGCGTGGTTTCGGTCATGTCAGACATTGCTTGATCATACTTTCCGGGTGGGGCGCGCGCAGGGGTTGCGCGCCGGTTCGGATGCGGTCGGGGGCGGGGCTGTCAGGTGAGTCCGTAGAGGCGTCTGGCGTTGTCGCGCCCTGTCCAGGCGGCGATGCGGAGGGCGTCGGGCAGGCTCAACTCGTCGGCGTCCACCCGGCTTTGCAGCAGATCGGCGAGGCCCTGCCGGAAGCACAGCGCGCCGAGGTGGTGGAATTCGGCCACGCCGTAGGCGTCGGAGCTGTAGAGCAGCTTGCGGAACGGCGTGATCTCCAGTGCCTCCTCCAGCACCGCCCGGCAGCGGGCCGGACCGGTGTGGTGCAGGGCGAGGCCGACGTCCAGGTACACGTGCTCGAACACGGCGGTGAGATAGGCGGCTTGGCGGTGGTAGGGCCAGCAGTGCAGCAGCAGGACGGGGATCGTGCCGCCGGTCAGATGCAGCCAGTCGGTGAGCAGGGCGGGGTCGGCGCGGTGCAGCCGCAGGTCCGCGTCCCCGAAACCGGTGTGCAGTTGCAGTGGCAGCCCCAGGTCGACGGCGGTCCACAGCAGGTGCCGGACCAGGACGGGGTCGGTGAGCCGGCCGCCGTGCGCGAGCCAGCGGGCGGCCGCCGCGGTCACCTCCGCGTCGGTGGGCCGCGCCGGGTCCAGGGCGAAGCCGGTGCGGTAGGCGGCGATCGACTTCACCGCCACCACGCCCGGCCGGCGGGCGGCCGCCTCGGCGGACGCGCGGAGCGCACCCGCGTACGCGTCCGGCTCGACGCCTTGCGCGGCCACCGCCTCGGCGAGCTGCTCCAGCCGTACGACCTCGCGGGCGGCGGCACCGGCGGCCTCCGCCAGGGCCGCGGGTGAGGTCACCGGGTGCGGGGCGTAGCCGGTGTCCACGCAGAACAGCTCCGCTCCGGACGCCCGGAGGAAGCGGCGGTTGACCTCCTCCCAGCCGAGCTGGGAGCGGCGCTCCAGATAGGCCTCGGGCGGTGCGTGCCGGGGCAGGTCGAGCAGGGGTGCGCAGTGCCGGCGTACGGCCACCCCGGCCGGCGTGTCGAAGGGCGAGACACCGGCCCAGGCCGCGCCCTCGGTGAGCAGGGACTCGAACTCCGCCGGCGCGAGGTCGGCGGTCACCGCGCCATGGCAGTGGTGGTCGACGAGCGGCAACCCTGCGAGAACCTCGTGCACCGGCCCGGACGCGATCATGGACACCACCTTCCCGGGCAGGTCGTCGGGATAACCCGGCGGAGTGTTGTGGGCATGGGCTGGTGCTGTGCGGGCGTCGCCGGGTGCATGCCGGGTGTTCTCGGGTGGCTGCGGTGTGCGGGGGGCGCGAGTTCTTCGTGCCGGACCGGAAGGCGGCTGCTGGGGGTGTTCCGGCGGTGTTCGGGGGTCGTCCCTTGGCACGCCCCGGCACCTCGCCGGCGTCCTCCGGCGTTTCCTGGCACCCGGCACTTTTCCGGGGCCCCGGGCGCCCCCTCGGCACTCTGCACACCCTCGGCTCGCTCCGGCAAATCTGCCGCGCCCTGCGGGACATCTTTGGCAGGTTCCGGTGCCTCCGGCATGCCCTCGCCGCCCCCGCGCGCACCCTCGGCACCCCCCGGTGCCCCCGCAAACCCCTCGCCCCCTGCGGAACACCTGCCACCCGCGCCCATGCCTCCTCGGCGTCCTCCGGGACAGCTTTCGTGCTGCCCGGTATCCTGTCGGCACGCCGTGGTCCTTTCGTCGGTTCGTCAGTACACCCAGCGGTAGGCCGCCGCCACCCCGGCGTCGTCCAGGTCTGCCACGGACGCCGCCTCGCCGAGCCGGACGGCGGTGATCGCGTCGGCGAGGACCGGGCCCAGCGCGGCCCGCAGCACCGGGTCGGCGCGGAACTCCTCGACGGCCCGCGGCAGCGACTCGGGGAGCCGGTGCACCCCGCGGGCCGCCGCCTCCTCGGGGCCGTACCGGGCAGGGTCCCCGGTGATCTCCTCGGGCAGCCGCAGCGCTCCGGCCACTCCGTCGAGACCGGCGGCGATCACGCAGCCGAGCGCCAGATACGGGTTGGCGGCCAGGTCCACCGGCTTGACCTCCAGGTTGGCCTCCTGGTCGCGGCGGCCCGCCGTACCGGTGACCAGCCGCAGAGCGGCCTCGCGGGTCTCGTGGCCCCAGGCCGTGAAGACCCCGGCCCACTGGGACGGCCTGAGCCGCAGATAGCTGGCCGGGCTGGGGGCGGTGACCGCCGTCAGCGCGGGCAGACGGGCCAGGACGCCGGCCGCGAAGGACTCCGCCGCGGCCGTCATGCCGTACCGCCGCTCCCCGCCCGCGTGCAGGTTCACGCCCGCGCGCCAGCAGGACAGATGCAGATGGCCGCCGTTGCCGACGCCCTCCGCGAGCACCGCGGGCGCGAACGACACCCGCAGACCGTGCCGCTGCGCGACCGCGCGGACGGTCTGCCGTACCAGCACACTGCGGTCGGCCGCCGCCACCGGGTCCTGCGCGCCCACCGAGATCTCGAACTGCCCGGCCGCGTACTCCGGATGGAGCTGGTCGACGGCCACGTCCTGGGCGGCGAGCGCGGCCAGCAGGTCGGCGGTGTAGTCGCTCAGCTCCACCTGGCGGATCGCGCCGTACGCCGGTCCGGACACCGCCGGGACGAACTCCCCGGCCGGCGCCGAGCCCAGCCCGACCGCCCACTCCACCTCGATCGCCGCCTGGAAGGACAGGCCGTGCCGCTCCGCCGCCCCGGCGACGATCCGGCGCAGAAAGGTCCGGGTGCAGCCGGGGTGCCGGGCACCCTCCTGGGTGATCCGGTCCACCGGCGCCCACGCCCAGCCGGGCTGCCCGGCCAGCACCGTCAGCCGGTCCAGGTCCGGGTAGAGCCGCAGATCGCCGTCGGGGGAGCCGAGGACGTCCGTGGCGACGATGGAGTCGTGCGCGAGGAACGTGTCGAACACCGGCGACATCCCGACCCCCGAGGACACGGCCGCCGCCAGCCGCGCCGTCGGGATCGTCTTCACCCGGCCGACGCCCGCGGTGTCCACGTACGCCAGTACGATCCCGTGCACGCCCCCCGCGGTCAGCTCGGCGGTGAGCGCGGCGGCCCGCCGCAGATCACCGGTGCGGCCGCCGGGCACGGGGTCGGCAAGGGCGGTCATACGTCCTCCTCCGCGGGCTGTGCCGGGTGCAGGGGCGGGTCAGGGTTTCACGGCCACCGCGCCGTACTGCGGCACCACGGCGGCCGCCGGCCCGGCGCGCCACTGCGAGCACGGCACCAGCCCCGGCTCGACAAGGTCGAGGCCCGCCAGGAACGAGGCGATCTCCGCGTGGCTGCGGGCGGTGATCGGCGGGGTGGCGTGCGCGTTCCAGAACTCCATCGCGGCGGCGTTGCCCTCGCCGCCCACCTCGGCGTCGTACGTCGGATGGGTGAGGACGAGATGGCTGCCGGAGGGCAGGGCCGCCATGAGCCGGCGCACGATGTCCCGGGCCTCGCCGGTGTCCAGGACGAAGTTGAGGATGCCGAGCATCATCAGCGCGACCGGCCGGGTCAGGTCGAGGGTCTCGGCGGCGCGCTGCACGATGCTCTCCGGGTCGTGCACATCGGCGTCGACGTAGTCCGTGGCCCCCTCCGGGGAGCTGGTCAGCAGCGAGCGCGCGTGCACGAGGACGATCGGGTCGTTGTCGACGTAGACGATCCGGGCGTCGGGCGCGATCCGCTGGGCGATCTCGTGGGTGTTGTCGACGGTCGGCAGGCCCGTGCCCACGTCCAGGAACTGCCGGATGCCGCGCTCGGCGGCCAGGAAGCGCACCGCCCGCGCCAGGAACTCGCGGTCTGCGCGGGCCACCGCCCGGATCACCGGGAACATCCCGGCGACCTGTTCACCGACCCGCTGGTCGACTTCGTAGTTGTCCTTGCCGCCGATCCAGTAGTTCCACACCCGGGCGTTGTGCGCCACGGTGGTGTTCAGCCCGCCCGGACCGGCCGTCGGATCACGCCTTTCGGTCACGTCGCCGCCCTTTCCGTGCACGGTTCCCCGCCGTCATTGTGCCGCTCGTTGATCGTGCTGTCCCGGGAACCGCGCACCGCGGGCGGTCCGGGGCGGCTCCGGACCCCGCACGGGCATGCGGAACACTGGGGTGCCGTACCCCCGCCCCGACCGGAAGCAGGACATGCCCGCCACGCCCGCCCCCCTCCTCGACCACCCCGCCGGCCTGCCCGAGGGCCCCGCCGACATCCGGCTCGTCGTCACCGACATGGACGGCACCCTGCTGGACGACGCCAAGCGGCTGCCCGAGGGGCTGTGGCCGCTGCTCGCCGAGCTGCGCCGCCGCGGCGTGCTGTTCAGCCCGGCCAGCGGCCGCCAGTACGCGACGCTGGCCCGGCAGTTCGCCGAGGTCGCCGAGGGCATGGTGTTCATCGCGGAGAACGGCACCTACGTGGTCCGCGACGGCGTGGAGCTGAGCTCCGACCCGCTGGCGCCCGGGGTCGCCGCCGGGGTGGCCCGGACGGTACGGCGGCTGGCCGCCGACGGCGTGGACGTGGGCGCCGTGGTGTGCGGCAAGCGCTCGGCGTACGTCGAGCGGACCGACGAGGCGTTCCTGGCCGAGGTGCGCAAGTACTACGTCGAGCACCGGGTCGTCGAGGACGTGACCGCGGTCGAGGACGACATGATCAAGGTCGCGGTGTTCGACTTCGGGGCCGCCGAGCACTCCACCGCGCCCGCCCTGGCGGAGTTCGCCGACAGCCACCGGGTGGTGGTGTCCGGTGAGCACTGGGTCGACGTCATGAACCGGACCGCGGACAAGGGCACCGCCCTGCGCGGCCTCCAGCGGGCGCTGGGCATCACCCCGGCGCAGACCATGGTGTTCGGCGACTACCTGAACGACCTGGAGATGCTCGACGCCGCCGAGTGGTCCTTCGCGATGGCCAACGCCCACCCGGAGGTCGTCCGCCGGGCCCGCCACCTCGCCCCGTCCAACAACGACAACGGGGTGCTGCGGACCATAGCCCGCGTGCTCGGCCTCTAAACGTCGGCCGGACCGGCGCGGGGGGCCGTCGGCCCGGCGGACGCGGGCCTCAGCGGATTGGCTTGCGGCCCACCGCGCCGTACAGCGAGATCGGCCCGGCGCCGTCCGGGGCGGTCTGCGGACGCCAGTCGGCGACCGACACGACGCCGGGGTCCAGCAGCTCCAGTCCGCGGAAGAAGGCGGCCACCTCCTTCTGCGAGCGGGCCACCAGGGTCACCCCGCCCGCCGCGTAGGCGGCGATGCCCTTGCGCACGTTCTCCGGCTCGAAGTCGGCCGTCATCGTCGACAGCACCAGACAGCTGCCCGGCGCCAGCGCGTCGACCAGGGTGGACACCAGGTCGTGGGCGCCGTCCTCGTCGGCGATGAAGTGCAGCAGCGCGATCAGCGACAGGGCCACCGGGCGGTCCAGGTCGAGGACGCGGGCGGCCTGGTCGAGGATCGCCCTCGGGTCCCGGGCGTCGGCCTGGACGTACTCCGTCACGCCCTCCGGGGTGCCGCGCAGCAGCGCCTGGGCGTGCACCAGCACGATGGGGTCGTTGTCGACGTAGACGACCCGGGCGTCCGGCGCCACCGACTGGGCGATCTGGTGCAGATTGGGCTCGGTCGGTATGCCGGTGCCGATGTCCAGGAACTGGCGGATGCCGTCCTCGGCCAGGGCGCGCGTGGTGCGGTGCATGAACTCCCGGTTGGCGCGGGCGGCCCGCGGGGCGCCCCCGTCGATGGCCGCGATGCTGCGGCCCAGCTCTTCGTCGACGGGGTAGTTGTCCTTGCCGCCGAGGTACCAGTCGTACACCCGGGCCGGGTGCGGCCGGGTGGTGTCGATGCGCTGCGCGGCCGGCTCGGTCCCCGTCACGTACTGCTCCTCGGCTCGGTCACCTACGTCAGTTGCGAGGAGAAGTCTGACACGATCACGCGCTGTGCAGGCACTCCTCGGCCACCCGCTTGTCCAGCGCGGCCCGCACCAACGCGGCGGCCAGCACGGCCGGTTCGGTGTTCCCGGCCAGCGCGGTCAGCTTGTCCGGGTCCTTCGGCAGGCCGAGCCGGGCCGCCCCGGACAGGGCCTTGTCGTCCAGATAGGGGGCGAGTTCGCGCCAGACCCGCTGGGCCTCGCGCAGGAAGATGTCGGCGCCGGCCGGGCCCACGCCCGGCTCCTCCTGGAGCAGTTCTCTCAGTTCGTCCGGGTCGCCGTGCGCCTCCCGGTGCAGCCGACGCAGGTCGCCGCCCCAGCGGTCCAGCAACAGCGCGGCGCCGTCGCCGAGTTGGGTGGCGGTGCGTTCGTCGTAGCGCCGGTAGCCGCCCCGGCCGAGCGCGTCGACCCGCTGCTGCCAGTCGGCCTCGGCCATGCGGCGCGGAGTGTCGAGGTGGTCCTCGTGCAGGGCCCGGGCGGCGGCCACCGCCACCGAGGCCCGGATCCGGGCGCTGAGCAGCAGGGCCAGCACGAGCAGCCGGTACAGCGGCTGCGGGGTGTCCCTCAGCCGGATGTCCGCCTCCTCGGCGTAGGTCCGCCCGTACCGGGACAGCAGTTCGTGCAGCACCCGTTCGTCGCGGTTCATGGCCGTGCCCGGCGCGGGCTCAGGGCTTGAGCGGGTCGTGGCCCAGCGACATCAGCTGGTGGCGGCGCTCGGTGTCCTCCGCCACGGGTTCCTCCTCGATGTCCACGAGGTCGGCGACCGTGTCCACGACCTGGTGCATCGCACCGATGTCGTCCGCGGTCAGGTCGGTACGGCGCTTCTGGAGGATGGCGAGCACATGCTGGCCGAGCGGCGAGCCCGCCCGTTCGGGCAGCGGCTCGGTGCGCTCGTCGGCGTCCTGGACCCTGAGCCAGGCCGCGAGTTCCGCCGAGGTCATGTTGACCACGCGGTGGAAGTCCTCCCACAGCGCTTCGAGTTCGAGGGCGTCGGCCATGGGTCTCCCCTTCCCTCTGGGTTCTTTCGCTCTTCCTTCGGTCTTTCGTCCCCAGGCGGGTGCCCATCGCCAAAGGGGGCAAAACCGGCCCGGTCAGCGGGGCAGGACCTGGTCCAGGAAGCCGGTCACCTCGGCGAAGACCTCCTCCTTGACCGTCTCGTTGAACACCTCGTGCCGGGCCCCGGGGAAGATCCGCTCGGTCAGCCGGCCGCCGCTCAGCCGCTCGACGCCGATCCGGCTGCCGGGCAGCGGCACCAGCCGGTCGTCGTCGCCGTGCAGCCACAGCACCGGTACGCCGCCCGCGTCGCCGCCCCGGGCGACCGTCTCCAGGGTGCGGGCGAACGCCTCCAGCGTCGGCCGCTTCATCGGCCCGTGCCAGACCAGCGGATCGGCGGCGTACGCGGCGCCCACCGCGGGGTCGCGGGAGAGTGCGGCCGGGCTGATCGGGGTGTCCGGGATCTCGGGCAGGGCCAGCAGCCGCCCGGGCAGCTCCCAGGCCCCGATCACCGGCCCCGAGAGGATCAGCGCGCTCACCTCCGCGCCGTACCGCTGGACGTAACGGGCCGAGATCAGGCCGCCCATCGAGTGGCCGACGAGGACCAGCGGCAGCCCGGGGTGCGCGGCCCGGGCCGACTCGGCCACCGTGTGCACCTCGGTGACCACGTCCTCGAAGTCCTCGATCAGCGCCCGCTCGCCGGCCGACCGGCCGTGCCCTTGGTGGTCGGGCGCGTACACCGCCGCGCCGTGCCCGCCGAGCACGCCCGCCAGTTCGTCGTATCGGCCCGCGTGCTCGGCGTACCCGTGCACGACGAGGGCCAGGAAGCGGGGCTCCGGGTGCGGCCACTCGCGTACGGCGATCCCGTCCGGGGCATGCTCGCGGACGTGGGGCATATCTCCTCCAGGTGCCTCGGTGAAGGTTCCGGGGGATCTTCCCAGCGGGCCGGTCCGAGGTCTATAGTCTAAAACTAGCAGTGCTAATTAATCGTGCTGCCGAACACACCCAGCCAGCTGATCCACAGCGTCGTCGGTCAGGAGTCACACCCGTGCGTCCCGTTCACTTCGCGGCCGCCCGCCGCACCCCCATCGGCAAGCTGCGCGGAGCCCTCTCCTCCGTGCGCCCCGACGATCTGGCCGCGACCGTCATCCGCCGGCTGGTGAACGACGTGCCCGCCCTCGACCCGGCCCGGATCGACGACGTCTACTGGGGCGCCGCCAACCAGGCCGGCGAGGACAACCGCAACGCCGCCCGGATGGCCGCCCTGCTCGCCGGACTGCCCGAGTCCGTGCCCGGCGCCACCGTCAACCGGCTCTGCGCCTCCGGCCTGGAGGCGGTCACCCTCGCCGCCCGGACCATCGCCGCGGGCGAGGCGGACATCGTGATCGCCGGCGGCTCCGAGTCCATGAGCCGCGCCCCCTTCGTACTGCCCCGCCCCGACGAGGCGCTGCCGCCGCGCATCGAGACCTACGACACCCGGCTCGGCTGGCGCCTGGTCAACCCGGCCATGAAGGAGCTGCACGGCCTGCTGTCCATGGGCGAGACCGCCGAGGAGGTCGCCGCCCGGTACGGCGTCTCGCGCGACCGGCAGGACGCGTTCGCGCTGCGCAGCCACCAACTCGCCGCCGCTGCCCGCAAGAACGGGCGCTTCGACGACGAACTCCTCTCCGTGGAGCGGCCGGACGGGATCGTGGTGGAGCAGGACGAGTGCGTCCGCGAGGACACCTCGCTGGAGAAGCTCTCCCGTCTGAAGCCGGTCTTCCGGCAGGGTGGCACGGTCACCGCGGGCAACGCCTCGCCGATGAACGACGGCGCCGCCGGACTGCTGCTGGTCAGCGAGGAGGCCCTGAACGAACTGGGCCTGGAGTCCCTGGGCCGCTATGTCGCGGGCGCCTCCGCCGGTGTCCACCCGGACGTGATGGGCATCGGCCCGGTCCCCGCCACCCGCAAGGCGCTGGCCCGGGCCGGCTGGGCGATCGGCGACGTCCAGGAGGCCGAGTTCAACGAGGCGTTCGCCGCCCAGGCGCTCGCCTGCGTCGACCAGCTGGGCATCGACCCCGAGCTGGTCAACCCGACCGGCGGCGCCATCGCCCTCGGCCACCCCCTCGGCTGCTCCGGTGCCCGCATCCTGACCACCCTGCTGCACCGCATGCGGCGCACGGGCGCGGCCCGGGGCCTGGCGACGATGTGCGTGGGCGTCGGACAGGGCAGCGCACTGCTGGTCGAACGGCACTAGAGCCTTTCTTCCCCGCAGGCCCAACGGGGGGTCCCGCCGAGGGAATCCGGTACACCAGCCGCAGAAGGAAACGGAGCAGCACTCCATGGCAACCCTGTCCGTCGCCGCCATTCTCGCCGAGAACGCCCGGCGCCGACCCGACAAGACCGCCCTCGTCGAAGGGGACCTGCGGCTGACCTTCGCCGAGGCGTGGCGGCGGGCCCTCGCCCGGGCGGGTGCGCTCACCGCCCTCGGCGTCCGGCCCGGCGACCGGGTCGCCCTCATGGCCCCCAACACCGCGGAGTTCCCCCTCGCCTACTACGCGATCGCCGCGGCGGGCGGTGTCGTCGTCCCCGTGCACCTGCTGCTGTCGGTCGGCGAGGTCGAGCACGTCCTGCGGGACAGCGGCGCCGGCCTGCTGCTCGTCCACCCCGCCCAGGCGGACACCGGGCGCGCCGCGGCCGAGGCCCTCGGCATCCGCGTGGTCACCCTGGGCGAGGAGTTCGCGGCCCTCGCGGCCGACGCCGAGCCGCTGCCGTCGTACACCACCCGCGCCGCCGACGACCCCGCCGTGGTCTTCTACACCAGCGGCACGACCGGCGTCCCCAAGGGCGCCGTGCTCAGCCACTTCAACCTGGTGATGAACGCGACCGTCAACGCCTTCGACGCCAACGACGTCCGCGCCGACGACATCGCGCTCGGCGCCCTGCCGCTGTTCCACGCCTTCGGCCAGACCGTCTCGCTCAACTCCACCTGGCGGGCGGGCGCCACCCTGGTGCTGCTGCCCCGCTTCGACGCGGTCCGCGCGATCGAGCTGATGGTGCGCGAGCGCGTGAACACCTTCCAGGGCGTGCCCACCATGTTCGTGGCGCTGGCCGCGGCCGCCGCCGACGCCGCGGAACTGCCCGCCCTGCGCCTGTGCATCTCGGGCGGGGCCTCGCTCCCGGTGGCCGTGCTGGAGCGGTTCGAGACCGCCTTCGGGACGCGGATCTACGAGGGGTACGGGCTGTCGGAGACCTCGCCCACGGCCACCGTCAACCAGCCGGTGTTCGGCACGAAGGCCGGCACCATCGGCCATCCGCTGTGGGGCGTGGACGTGGAGATCGCCCGCGCGGAGACCGAGGGCCGCATCGAACTGCTGCCGCCCGGCGAGCTGGGCGAGGTCGTCATCCGCGGCCACAACGTCTTCTCCGGCTACCTCGGCCGCCCGGAGGCCACCGCCGAGGCCCTGGTCGACGGCTGGTTCCGCACCGGTGACCTGGGCACCAAGGACGAGGAGGGGTTCCTCCGCATCGTCGACCGCAAGAAGGACGTCATCATCCGCGGCGGCTACAACGTCTACCCGCGGGAGGTCGAGGAGGTCCTGATGCGCCACCCCGGCATCGCCCAGGTCGCCGTCATCGGCCTGCCCGACGAGCTGCACGGCGAGGAGGTGTGCGCGGTCGTCGTACCGGCCGGGGACACCGCCCCCGACGCCGCGGGGATCACCGAGTGGTCCAGGGAACACCTCGGCAAGCACAAGTACCCGCGGCGCGTGGAGTTCACCGACGCGCTGCCGCTCGGACCGAGCATGAAGGTGCTCAAGCGGGAGCTGCGGACGCGGTACGCCGGGTAGCGGTACGCGGGGTAGCGGCACGCCGGTCGGATGCGTGTGCATAGCATCGGTCCCCACATGGACACGATGACGCTCTGGCACATATCCGGCTGGGGGTTCGCGGCGCTCGCCTGCGCGGCCCTGCTCGTCGGCTTCTCCAAGACCGCGGTGAGCGGGGCCAACACGGTCAGCCTCGCCGTCTTCGCCGCGGTCCTGCCCGCCCGCGCCTCCACCGGGGTGCTGCTGCCCATCCTGATCGCCGGGGACGTGCTCGCCGTCCTCACCTACCGGCGGCACGCCCACTGGCCCACGCTGTGGCGGCTGTTCCCGGCGGTCGCGGCCGGTGTGGTGGCCGGCACGCTGTTCCTGCTGTGGGCCGACGACGGGATCGTACGGACCTCGATCGGTGCGATCCTGCTGCTGATGGCCGGGGTCACGCTGTGGCGGCGGCGCCGGGCGGACGGGCCGGGGGACGCACCGGACGCCGTGACGACCCGGGCGGGCCGGCTGAAGGCCCGCTCGTACGGCGTGCTCGGCGGCTTCACCACCATGGTCGCGAACGCGGGCGGCCCCGTGATGTCGCTGTACCTGCTCTCCGCCGGGTTCCGGAAGCTGGGCTTCCTGGGCACGTCGGCGTTCTTCTTCCTCATCGTGAACGTGTCGAAGGTGCCGTTCAGCGCGGGCCTGGGCCTCATCGACGGCCGTTCGCTGCTGCTCGACGCCGCGCTCGCCGGGTTCGTCGTGCCCGGTGCGTTGTTCGGCACATGGGCTGTGAACAGGATCAACCAGCGACTCTTCGAACAACTCGTGATCGCGGCGACGGTCGTGGGCGGCGTCCAGCTGCTACTGCGCTAGCCCCAGCAGCCCCGGCAGGTCGGCGAAGGAGTCCAGGACATGGTCCGGGGCGCCGCTCGCGCCGTCGAGCGTCTCCTGCTGGAACTTCCCCGTCCGCACCAGCACCCCCGTCAGTCCGGCCCGCTGGGCGGCGAGCACGTCCGACTCCACGTCGTCGCCCACCATCAGCGCCTCCCCGGCGGCCACCCCGAGCCGGGCCAGCGCCGCCTCGAAGAACGCCCGCGATGGCTTGCCCGTGACCTCGGCCTCCGTCCGGGCCGCCCGCTCCAGCCCGAGCAGGAACCCCCCGGTGTCCAGCTGGAGCCCCGCGTCGGTCCGCCAGTACAGGTTGCGGTGCATGGCGACCAGCCGCGCACCCCGCTGGAGCTGCCCGAAGGCCCGGTTGAGCGCCGCGTAGTCGAACTCCGGCCCGGCACCGCCCAGCACGACCACCTCGGGATCGTCCTCGACCAGGGTGATCTCGCCGAGATCCGCCGCGATGTCCCCGCTGTTGAGCAGCGCACAGCGGGCGCCCGGGTAGCGCTGTGCGAGGTGTACGGCGGTGACGGCGGGCGCGGTCAGGATGTCCTCGGCCGCCACCTCGAACCCGGCCGCCCCCAGGGCCCCGGCGATCGACGCCCGGGTCCGGGACGTCGTGTTGGTCACCAGCGCCACGGGCAGACCCGCCGCGCGGATCCGGCGCAGGGCCGCCACCGCACCGGGCAGCGGCTTCCAGGAGACGGTGAGGACACCGTCGATGTCGATCAGCACGGCACGCACGGACGCGAGGGACTCCATCCTCCGACGGTAGCGACCCGGGCGCCGGACGGGCCCTCACGACCTCGTACGCTCACCCCCATGCCCACGCACGTGCTGATCCTCGGCGGTACCACCGAGGCCCGGCGGCTCGCCGCCGATCTCGCGGCCCGGCCCGGCGTCCGGGTCACCACCTCCCTGGCCGGCCGGGTCACCCGGCCCGCAGCGGTCGAGGGCGAGGTGCGCACCGGCGGCTTCGGCGGCGCGGAGGGCTTGGCCGAGTGGCTGCGCACCCACCGGGTGGACGCCCTGGTCGACGCCACCCACCCCTTCGCCGAGGCGATCACGGCCAACGCGGCCCGCGCGGCCGCGGCCACCGGGACACCGGCGGTCGTGCTGCGCCGCCCCGGCTGGCGGCCCGGCCCCGGCGACCGCTGGTACGACGTCCCGTCCCTGGCCGGCGCCGCCGACGCGCTTCCCGGCCTCGGCCGGCGGGTGTTCCTCAGCACCGGGCGCCTCGGCCTCGCCGCCTTCGCCCACCTGACCGACCTGCACTTCGTCGCCCGCTCGGTGGAACCGCCCGAGCCGCCCCTGCCGCCGTCCACCGACGTGCTCCTCGCCCGCGGCCCGTTCACGGTCGCCGAGGAGACGGATCTGCTCCGCCGCCACCGCATCGAGGTCCTGGTCACCAAGGACAGCGGCGGCGAGGCGACGGCCGCGAAACTGACGGCCGCCCGCGCACTCGCGCTGCCCGTGGTCGTCGTACGCCGGCCACCGCTGCCCGCGGGCGTCACCGCGGTGCCCGACACGGCGGGCGTGCTGGCCCGGCTGGGGCTCGTCCCCGGGTGACCACCGCGGCCGCACAAGGGCCGCCCGGCGTGCGCGCACCCGGGGCTCAGCGCGCCCCGCTCGGCTCCGGTTCGGCCGCCGTCCGCTCGGGGAGGCCGTTGCTCAGGTCCTCCACCAGCAGCCGCTTGGCGATGGTGTCCACGGCCGCGCGCAGATCGGCGGCCGCCGGGTGGCCGATGTCGCGCTGCACCCGGTCCGCCAGCCAGGCGCCCCACGCATGGCTGATCACCTCGGCCTCGCGGCGGCCCGCCGGGGTGTGGCTCAGCAGGGAGCCGTGCCGGGTCAGATAGCCCTCGTCGACCATCCGGTCGAACACCGGCAGCAGCACCTCCGGCGGCAGATGGCGGCGGCCCGCGACCAGCCCGAGGCTCGCATGCCCCACCAGCCGGTTCAGCAGCTCCACCTGCATCACCGCCCAGGCCCCGGCGACATCCAGCCGGGTGTCGGACTCGCGGATGATCCGCCGGCCGGTCTCCAGATCGGTACCGCCGATGATCTTCGCCACGGCGGCCTCCAGCACCCGCTGCGAGTCCGGCCCGTGGGGGGAGGCGAAGCCCTCGCCCATGTCGGTCGAACCCATCCGCGCGCTGTCCCGCAGCGGCACCTGCTTGAGGAACAGGGCCACCAGGAAGCCCAGTCCCGCGACCGGCACCGTCCACAGGAACACCGTCTGGATGGTGTCCGCGTACGCCTGCACGATCGGCGCGGCGACCGGGGCGGGCAGCCGGTGCAGGCCGGTCGGACTGGTGGCCGCCCGGGTCACCGTCGCCGCGTCCACGCCGCCCGCCCGCACGGCCGCGCCGATACCGTCGCGCAGGTTCGGGGCGAGCGCGTTGGTGTAGAGGGTGCCGAACACGGCCGTGCCGAACGAACTGCCCAGCGTACGGAAGAAGGTCACCCCGGAGGTCGCGGTGCCCAGGTCGGAGTAGGCCACGGTGTTCTGCACGGCGATGGTGAGCACCTGCATGCACAGGCCGATCCCGGTGCCCAGCACGAACATGTACAGCGACTCCAGCGCCGTCCCCGTGCCCGGCCCCATCAGGGACATCAGATACAGCCCGGCGCCCATCACCAGCGCGCCCACGACCGGGAACAGCCGGTACTTGCCGGTCTTGCTGACCACATTGCCGCTGAAGACCGACGCGATCAGCAGCCCGACGACCATCGGCAGCGTCCGCACCCCGGAGACCGTGGCCGAGTCGCCGTCGACGTACTGGAGATAGCTCGGCAGGTAGGTCATCGCGCCGAGCATCGCGAAGCCGACGATGAAGCTGAGCACCGAGCAGACCGTGAACACCGGGTTGCCGAACAGCCGCATGGGCAGCATCGGTTCCCGGGCCCGGGTCTCCACCCAGCAGAACAGCGCGAGCGCCGCCGCACCGCCCGCGAACAGCCCGAGAACGACCCCCGAGGTCCAGGCGTACTCGGTGCCGCCCCAGCTCGTCGCCAGGATCAGCGCGCTCGCGCCGACCGCGACCAGCGCGATGCCCGGGTAGTCGATGACCGGCCGGGACGCCGACCGCACCACCGGGATGGTGCGCGCGGCGGCGATCACCACGACCACGGCGATGGGCACGTTGACGTAGAACGCCCACCGCCAGGAGGCGTGGTCGGTGAACAGGCCGCCCAGCAGCGGCCCGATGACCGTCGCCACCCCGAACACCGCGCCGATGGCACCCTGGTACTTGCCGCGCTCCCGCAGCGGGATGACGTCCGCGATGAGCGCCATCGACGTCACCATCAGACCGCCCGCGCCGATCCCCTGCACCGCCCGCCACGCGATCAGCAGCGGCATGTCGGTGGCCAGGCCGCACAGGAACGAACCCGCGATGAACACGATCGTGGACACCTGGAAGACGGCCTTGCGGCCGAACTGGTCGCCGAACTTGCCGACCAGCACGGTCGCCACGGTCTCCGCGAGCAGATACGAGGTGACCACCCACGACATGTGCGCGGCGCCGCCCAGATCGGACACGATCGTCGGCAGGGCCGTGCCCACGATCGTCTGGTCGAGCGCCGCGAGCAGCATGCCGAGCACGATCGTCAGGAAGACGACGTTGCGCCGCCGGACGTCCAGCACCGGCGGCTCGGCGGCGGCCGGTGCGGAATCCGGGGTCTGCCGGGACGCTTCGTTCTCCTCGGTGACTGCCACGAGGCCACGATCACACGGGTGGATCAGTCACGCATGCGGGGCGGCCCGCCCGGGTGGGGTCAGGAGCTGCCGGGGTGCCGGCGCAGCAGATAGGTGTCCATGATCCAGCCCTTGCGCTCGCGCGCCTCCGCCCGCAGCCGCTCGATGCGCGGCGCGGCCTCGGCGAGCGGCCCGGACACGAGGATCTCGTCCGGGGTGCCTATGTACGCGCCCCAGTAGATGTCCATGTCCTCCCCCGCGTACTGCCGGAAGGCCTGGTGGGCGTCGAGCATCACCACCACGTCGTCCACCCCTTCCGGGAAGCCCTCGGCGAGCCGCCGCCCGGTGGTGATCTGCACCGGCCGGGCCACCCGGTTCAGCCCCGTGCGGTGCCGGGCGACCAGCGCGGAGACGCTGCTGATGCCGGGCACGACGTCGTACTCGAAGCCCACCGACCCCCGCTCGAGGATCTCCTCGAGAATCCCGAGCGTGCTGTCGTACAGCGCGGGGTCCCCCCACACCAGGAAGGCGCCGGTGCCGTCCTCGCCCAGCTCCTCGGCGATCAGCTGCTCGTAGATACCGGCGCGGGCGCTGCGCCAGTCCTCGACGGCCGGCGAGTACGCGGCCCCGCCCGCGCGGCGGTCCCGCTCCGGGTCCCGGGCCTCCACCACCCGGTACGACCCCGCGGGCAGATGCGCGTCCAGTATGTCCCGGCGGAGCTGGGTGAGATCGCTCTTCACCTCGCCCTTGTCGAGCAGGAAGAACACGTCCGTGCTCCGCAGCGCCTTGACCGCCTGGAGGGTCAGCTGGTCGGGGTCGCCCGCGCCGATACCGATGACATGAATCTTTCGCACGCCCCGAGTCTGCCGCATGCCACTGACAACGCCTCCATCGCCTCCGGACGCGGCCCCACCGGCCCCGGAAACCGGGCCGGAGCGCCGCGCCGGCGACGTCAGGGACCGAGCCGGGGCGCCTCGCCGCGCGCGTCCACCGGGGCGTTCCCGCGTTCCACCCGGGCGGCCAGCTCCCGCGCCCAGCGGGCCAGCCCCGCGAGGTCCAGCCCGTACGGCCGGTCCTCACCCCGCTCCCGCTCCCACTCCTCGATCCCGCCCGCGCCGCGCCGCAGCAGCCGGGCCCCGCCGACGGCGTTCCCGCGGGCCGCGTGCGTGAGCCCCACCGCCAGCTGGGCCAGCCCCCGCCACAGCCCGCGCTCCTCCTCCGGCCCCGACTTCCAGGCGTCCTCGAACACCTCGTGCGCGTGGAACGGCCGGCCCGCGTCCAGCAGCTCCTGGGCCTCCGCGACCGTCTCCCCGGGCGCCCGCACCACCCCCTCGGGCTGCCGGGGCACGCCCTGGACGCCGTACGGCAGCGGCCGCCCCAGCCCGTCCCGGGGCCGCGCGCTGCGGGCCCGCCCGTCCCCGTCCCGGTCCCTGGCCTCCGCACCGCTCACGTTCGTCATACGGCCGATTCTCCACCGCCGTGCGCCCCGCTCCCGCGGACCCTCTTCGGCGCACCCCCGAGCGTGGGGTAAAGTTCTGTTCGCGCGATCACGCGGGACACCGTGGGACGGCGCATCGGGACGTGGCGCAGCTTGGTAGCGCACTTGACTGGGGGTCAAGGGGTCGCAGGTTCAAATCCTGTCGTCCCGACAGAGTGCCTGGGGTTCTTCCCAGGCCAGGGCCTTGTTCCACTTCGGTGGGACGAGGCCCTTCGTCGTTTCCGGGACCGCCTGGTGCGGGGCGGTCCGCTGCTGCGCACCGGCGAGCCGGCAGCGCGGCCGCGCGCCGACTCAGCGGTCCTCGTGGCGTCCGGGGCGGGCCGCGGCCTTGGCCTGGACCCGTCTGCTCAGCGAGGCCGCCGCGGCGGTGAGGAAGACGAACGTGTACAGGATCTGGAGGATGGCCACGAGCCGGGCGGTCTGGCCCTGCGGCGTGATGTCGCCGTAGCCGATGGTGGCCACCGTGACGAGGGTGAAGTACAGGGCGTCGAGACGGGTGTGCAGCCCGGACACCTCGCCCGGGTGCCGGGCGAGCACGAAGTAGGTGCCGGCGAAGACCAGGATCGCCAGGCACATCAGGACGGGGATGACGAGTGCGGGGTGGACGTCCGGACGGTCGCGGAGGATGTCGCCGATCTGCCGCAGGATCAGACTGGCGATCGCGCCCAGCACGACGATGAAGAGTGCCCAGCTCAGCCTGGGCCGCTCCGGACCGAGCCCGTCGAGCGGCAGCAGGAAGTAGCCCGTGACCATCACGGCCACCAGGAGCACGGCGGTGAACACGGGCCGCCGGCCGTGCTGCCGGCGCCCGCTCCCGGCATCCGCCCCGGTCATCGCCGTACCGCCGGCTCGGCCGGCCGGCCCGGGGGACGCCTCCCTCGCCGCACCACCGGCAGCAGCTGCACGGTGACGAAGGCGACGACGGACGCGATCACGATCAGCGGCGTCTGCTGGCGCGCGTCGGCACCGAGCAGCAGCACCGTCAGCACCGCGCTGGTCAGCGGCAGCCCGGTGACCGCCGCGGCCGCCGCCGCCATGCCCAGGGCGAGGGCCGGCGTCGTACCGAAGCCGGGCAGCGGCGCGCAGGCGACGGCCGCGGCCGCACCGATGAGCAGGGCCGGGAAGATCGGGCCACCGCGCATCGCGCCCAGACAGAGCGCCCAGGCCAGGCCCTTGCACGCGACCAGGGCGACGAGGGCGGCGACCGGCCAGGCGCTCGGCTGAGCGGCGAGCCGGCCCAGGGTCTGCTGCCCGGACAGCGCGGCCTCCTCCGGGGAGCGGCCGGTCAGCAGCGCATAGCAGGCGAGGCACCCGCCCACCGCCACGGCACAGGCCACGGTCCTCAGGACGGTGTGCTCGCCGACCAGACGGTGGGTACGCCGGCCGAGCGCCCGGGCCGCCGCGATGAGGAGGGCGATGAGCACGGCGAGCGGAACCCCCCACAGGAAGTCGCCCGCGTCCGGGACGGTGTCCGGCGGCAGCCCGGGCAGGGCCAGCGCCCCGGTCGACAGGCCCGTCCAGTGGCCGAAGCCGGTGAAGACCAGCGCTCCGGCAGCGCTCGTGAGCAGGCAGGGCAGCAGCAGTACGACGAGCCGGCTGCCGCCGAGCCCGGCCCCCTCGACGACCATGACGGCACCCGCCAGCGGGCCGCCCAGAATGGTGGAGATGGCCGCGGTGGACCCGGCGGTGGCGAGCACCGCCGTGCCCGGCGCGTCGGGGGCCTGCCGCAGGGCCCGTACGGCGAGCAGCGCAAGCCCGCTGCCGACGGCCATCAGCGGCGCCTCGGGGCCGAGGACGACGCCCAGCGGAAGCGTGGCCAGGGCGGCCACGGCCACACCGGGCAGCGCTTTCGGACCGAGCGGGGGCCCGCCCAGCCCCCGCGCCGGCACATGACCGCCCCCGCCCGGAAACCGGGTGACGACCGGGGCGACGATCAGCCCCGCGAGCAGCAGGGCCGGCAGGGGCCACCACCAGGGGGCGCGGTGGTATCCGACGGCTTGCGGCAGCGCCTCCCAGACCTGGTGCTGGACCGTGTGCTGGAGAGCGACGAAGAAGAAGGACGCGAGCGCGATGGGCACCCCGAGCAGCAGGCACAGCACCAGCAGCCGCAGGTATCCGGGACTCAGCAGGGCCTGGCGCGTCGTGGGCGTGCCGTCGGGCTGCTCCACCGTGGCCGCCGTCAGTACCGCAGCGCCGTGCCGACCTCGGCCTTGACGCCGCCCGACAGCGTGTGGGTGCTGCGTGCCGTGCCGGTGGCGGAGGCGCCGGCGGCCACGTCCCGCACCGTGACGACCACCGTGTCCAGCAGGTTCCCCCCGGTGTCGCGGAAGACGACCTGGACGGCGAAGGACTTCGTCGCGTCCGCGGTGTTGTGCGCCGTCACGGTGACCGTGCTGCGTCCGGCGCTGTCCGTGCCCACCGCGCCGAGCTTCACATCGTCCTTGGCGTCGATGCCGCCCTTGACCGAGTCCAGCTTGCGCCGTGCCTCGGCGGTGGCGGAGGCGAGGGCCGCGGCGCCCTGGGAGGCCAGGGCGGAGGCCTGGGAAGCCGCCTTGCTCGCGGCACCGGACACCTTTTCCCCGCCGCCGCCCGAGCAGCCGCCCGCCCCCGCGGCGACGAGCGCCACCAGCGCGGCGACCGTCACACCGCGCGCCATCTGTCCAGCCATGTCGCCTCCCGGTCGGCTCACTGCGGCCGTCACCTCAGTGAAGTGGCGCGGCGCCGGCCCGGCATGCGGGGTACGGCCGGATGCGCCGGTGATTCACCCCGGCAGACCTGCGCCGGCTACCCGCTCTCGGTGAGGAACGCGGTGACCAGCGGGCTCGCCTCGGCCCGGCGCTCCTCGAAGTAGGCGTGCCGGGCGCCGCGGAAGAGGTGGGTGCGGGCGTCCGGGATGCGGGCGGCGAGCAGGGGCAGGTTGTCGGGCGGGGTGAGGCGGTCCTCGTCACCGTGCAGGACCAGGGTGGGAGCGGTGATGGCGGGCAGCGCGTCCCAGGCGTCGTGGCCGTTGCTGGCGAGCAGATGACCGCGCCGGGCGTGCGGCGGCATGCCGGGGTCGCCGAGGGTGGTGTAGGGGCCGGGATGGGCCGCCCGCCAGGCGGGGGAGTACATCAGGTCGGTCAGGGTCTGCCGTACGGCCTCCGGGTCGGGCCGGGCCAGGGCACGCCGCACCGAGCTGTCCCGTTCGACGGCGTGCGGGCCGCCGGGGGAGGTGCAGCCGAGGACGAGCCGCCGTACCCGGTCCGGGTGGTCGGCGGCGACCCACTGGGCGACCCGGCCGCCCATGGAGGTGCCGTAGACGTCGGCCCGTTCGATGCCCAGATGGTCGAGGACGGCGATCACGTCGTCGGCGAACCGCCGGGTGGAGTACCCCTCGTGGGGCTTGTCGCTGGCTCCGGTGCCCCGGTAGTCCAGGGTGATCGTGGAGTGCGTGGCGTGGAAGTCCGCCCGGACGGTGTCCCACCAGTGGTGGTTGTTGGCCTGCCCGGCCAGGAGCACCAGCGGGGGGCCGTCGCCCTGCCGCTGGCAGGCCAGAGCGGTGCCGTCCTGGGCGCGGGCGAAGGTCTGCCGGGGGCGGGTGGTCTCCGTCATGGGCACCCATGATGGCACCGCGGGCAACTCCGCCCGGACGCCGAGGGGTTCCTGCGAACCGGTCCGGCCCGGATCAAGGTCCTGCGCGCCGCCCGGCTCCTCTGCCACAGTCCCCTTCAGCGGGCACACACACGTCACGACTGGGGGTCACCCGGCATGAGCACTCTCGACATCCTGTCCGAGGACGAGCGGTTCGTCGTGCGCACGGTGCGCGACTTCGTCGACAAGGAGGTCCGACCGGTCGTCCGGGAGCTGGAGCACTCCGACACCTATCCCGAGGCGCTGATCGAGCAGATGAAGCGGCTCGGCGTCTTCGGGCTCGCCGTCCCGGAGGAGTACGGCGGCACCCCCGTCTCCATGCCCTGCTACGTGCTGGTCACCGAGGAGCTGGCCCGCGGCTGGATGAGCCTGGCCGGGGCGATGGGCGGGCACACGGTCGTCGCCAAGCTGCTGCTGCACTTCGGCACCGAGGAGCAGAAGCGCCGGTATCTGCCCAGGATGGCCACCGGCGAGATCCGCGCCACCATGGCCCTGACCGAGCCGGGCGGCGGCTCGGACCTCCAGGCGCTGCGCACGGTGGCCCGCAGGGACGCCGACGGCTATGTGGTCAACGGGACCAAGACCTGGATCACCAACTCCCGCCGCTCCCGGCTGATCGCGCTGCTGTGCCGGACCGACCCGGAGGCGCGCCCGGCACACCGGGGGATCTCCATCCTGCTGGCCGAGCACGGACCGGGACTGACCGTCTCCCGCGACCTGCCCAAGCTCGGCTACAAGGGCGTGGAGAGCTGCGAGCTGACCTTCGAGGACTACCGGGCGCCGGCGGACGCGGTGCTCGGCGGGGTGCCGGGCAAGGGGTTCGGGCAGATGATGAAGGGCCTGGAGACCGGGCGGCTGCAAGTCGCCGCCCGCGCCCTCGGGGTGGGCCGGGCGGCGCTGGAGGACGCGCTCGCCTACGCGCAGGCACGGGAGTCGTTCGGCAAGCCGATCTGGCAGCACCAGTCGGTCGGCAACTACCTGGCCGACATGGCGACCTCCCTGACCGCCGCCCGTCAGCTGACCCTGTACGCGGCCCGGGAGGCGGAGGCCGGCCGCCGGGTGGACATGGAGGCGGGGATGGCGAAGCTGTTCGCCTCCGAGACCGCGATGCAGATCGCCCTCAACGCCGTACGCATCCACGGCGGTTACGGCTACTCGACCGAGTTCGACGTGGAACGCTACTTCCGGGACGCGCCCCTGATGATCGTCGGCGAGGGCACCAACGAGATCCAGCGGAACGTCATCGTCGGCCAGCTGGTCAAGCGAGGAGGGCTCGACACCTGACCGGCCGGGCCCGCACGCCGTCAGGACAGGGCCGCGAGGATCCGCCCGGCGACACGGGCGGCGGGGCCGGCGGGCGTCCCGTCGTCCGTCGCGGTCCCGCCCGGTATCGCCGCCTCGGTCCAGACCGCCACGGCGACGAGCCGGCCGTCGCCGTCCTGCCCGTAGCCGGTGAACCAGGACCGGGTGTGACCGGCGAGCGTGGTCCAGCCGGTCAGCCCGGTGACGCCGCCGCTGCCGGTGCCGAGGGCCGAGCGGAGCTGGTCGGCGGTGTGCCGGGAGAGGACCTGGCCGGCGGCTGCGGAGGTCAGGCCGGGTCGCGTGTTGCCACCGTTCCCCGGGCGCACCCGTGCGACCAGATGTGCGGCCGCCGCCCGGCCCCCGTCGGCCACCGCCGCCGAGATCCTCGCCGACTCCAGGGCCGTCACGGTGACATCGGCGCCGTTGCCGGTCAGGGCCGTCTGGCCGGCCGACCGCGGATCCGCCGGATAGACGCTGGGGGTGGCCCGGACCGGGATCCGCAGCGCGTCGTCGCCGAAACCGAGCCGCTCGGCCGTCGCGCGGAGGCGGGAGTGGCCCAGATCCGCCGCCAGCTTGGCGAAGACGTTGGAGCAGGCGAGGCGCAGGGCGGTGCGCAGGGACGCCTTCGCGCACCGGGGGGAGCCGCCGCCGATCCGGGCCGTGGTGCCCGGCACCGCGAACACCAGCGGGCTGTGCGTGGCCTGGTCCACGCTGGTGTAGAGCCCCTGCTCCAGCGCGGCGGCGGCGACCACCAGGTGGAACGTCGCACCGGGGGCGGTCGCCTCGCGCAGAGGACGGTTCAGCAGGGGGTCGTCGGCGTCCCGGGTGACCTTGTGCCAGGCACCGACGTCGGTGGTCAGGTTTCCGCTGAACGCCCCCGGGTCGTACGACGGGGTGCTGACCAGGGCGAGGACGGCCCCGGTCCGTACGTCGAGGGCGACGGCGGCGCCCTTCTCCTTGCCGAGGGCGTCGAACGCCGCCCGCTGGGCGCGGCCGTCGACGGTCGTCAGGACGTCCCCCGACACACCCCCGGGCGAGGTCCCGGCGCTCAGCACATCGTCGTAGACCGCCTCGAGCCCCGCCCGTCCGAAGGCCATCGAGCGGTAGCCGGTGACGGGCGCGTACAGCGCGCCGTCCGTGTAGGTGCGCCGGTACGGCACCTTCGCGATGCCCGAGGGCCGGGACCCGGTGACGGCCCGGCCGTCCACCAGGATGTTCCCCAGCCCCGAACTCCCGTGCTTCTCCGCCGTCTTGGCCGTGCCCTGGGAACACCCCGCCAGCGTCGCGCCGAGCGCGGCGAGGAGTCCCGGGACCACCACCGCCCTGATGATCTTCTTTTGCATGCCGGACACCCTAGAGGCGCGCGCGGACGGGTGCCCTGCCGGTGGCGCGGCTCAGCCCTTGTTGGAGCCGAGGGTCAGGCCGCTGACGAACTGGCGCTGGAGTGCGAAGTACACGACCAGGGTCGGGATCGCGGTCAGCAGCGAGCCGGCGGCGACCAGGTTGGGATCGGTGAAGTACTGGCCGGAGAGGTTGTTCAGGGCCGAGGTGATCGGCATGTTCTCGCCCGTCGAGATCAGCACCAGGGCCCAGAAGAAGTCGTTGTAGATCCAGATGGACAGCAGGGTGGCCAGAGCCGCCATCGCCGGCCTGCACAGCGGCAGAGTGATCTGCCAGTACAGGCGCCACACCGAGGCGCCGTCGACCAGCGCGGCCTCGGTCAGCTCGTGCGGCAGCGAGCGCATGTAGTTGCTCAGCACGAACGCGCAGAAGCCGGACTGGAACGCCACATGGATGAGGACCAGGCCGAGCGCGGAGTCGTACAGCTTGCCGCTCGCGGTGATGCCCGGCAGGTTCGTCAGCAGGTACAGCCGGTACAGGGGGGTGATGACGACCTGCTGCGGGAGCAGGTTGCCGGCCGTGAAGACCAGCAGCAGGGCCAGGTTGAGGCGGAAGTCGAAGCGGCTGACGTAGAACGCCACGCAGGAGGACAGGAACAGGGTCAGCAGCACGGCCGGCACCGCGATCACCAGCGTGTTGCCGAAGTAGTGCAGCATGTCCGACTGCCGGAAGGCGTTGGTGAAGTTCTCCAGGCTCAGCCTGTCCGGCCAGGAGACATAGCCCTTGGCGCTGGTCTCGCTGTACGGCCGCAGCGCCGAGAAGACCGCCCACAGCAGCGGCGCCAGCCAGGCCAGGGCGGCGCCCGCGAGGAAGACGTGCAGCAGGACGCGGGCGGGGCGGACCGGGGCGCGCCGCCCGAGCGGGACGGTGGTGCTCATGCGCGCCGCTCCTTCCGGAAGGTGGCGATCAGATACGGGACGATCACCGCGAGGGAGATCACCAGGAGGACGACCGCGATGGCCGACCCGTACCCGATGCGGCTGGACTCGCCGATGATGTTGTTGGTGACCAGGATCGACAGCAACTCGGTGCCCTGGGCGCCCTTGTTGAAGACGAAGACGAGGTCGAAGGCGCGCAGCGCCTCGATGATGGTGACGACCAGGACGACCGTGTTGGTCGGGCGCAGGGTCGGGAAGATGACGGATCGGAAGGTCTGCCACTCGTTCGCGCCGTCCAGCGCGGACGCCTCCCGCAGCGAGGGGTCGACGCTCTTCAGACCGGCCAGGTAGAGGATCATCATGTACCCGGTGTGCCGCCAGGACGCGGCGATGAGCACCGCCCAGAGATTGAGGTGCGGGTCGCCGATCCAGTCGATGTAGTGGCCGGGCTTGTTGGCGCCGATGATGCTGTTGATCAGACCCGTGTCCGGGTTGTAGACGAGCTGCCAGACGAACCCGATGCACGCCATCGAGATGACGACCGGCAGGAAGAACGCGGTCTGGTAGACCCGGCTGAACCGGATCCTCTTGTCCAGCTGGACGGCGAGGAAGAGCCCGAGCGGGGTCGGGATCAGGATGAGCACCGCGAACCAGACGAGGTTGTGTTCGACGGCCGGCCAGAACTGGGGGTTGTCGGTGAAGAGTTGGCGGAAGTTGTCCAGGCCCACCCATCTGATCGAGCCGAAGCCGATGCCGTCCCAGGTGGTGAAGGCGAGGAGGATCGAGGCGAGGGCGGTGACCCAGACCAGGACCACATGCAAGGCCGTGGGCACGCCCGCCATCAGGCCGAGCGTGAGCCGGTCACGGCGGGTCAGCAGGCGGCGGTGCCCCTGCGTGCCCCGCTGCTGCGCGGGCGCGGAACCCGCAGGCGGCACCGCGGCCGCCGCCGGGGCCTGCGTCGTCGTATCGGTCGTCATCGGGCCGCTCACGCCGACGCGAAGATCGTCTTCTTCTGGCGTTCGATGGAGGACAGCAGGCTGTCCACGCCCTTGGGATCCTGGAGGAACTTCTGGAGGCCGGGCTGCATCACCGTGGAGGTGAAGTCGGGGCGGGAGTCGCGGTCCATGAACTGGGTCAGGCTCTTGGCGCCCGCGATCATGTCGAACGCCTTCTTCTGCAACGGCGAGTACGCGGAGGTGTCGGCCTTGCCGGAGGCGGCGACCACGCTGGAGTCGGTCTTCAGGTACAGCTCTTCGGCGGCCGGGGTGCCGAGGTACTCCAGCAGCTTCACCACTCCGGCGTGGTTCTTCGGGGACCTGCTGACCATGAACCCGTCGGTCGGCGCCTCGACCGTGTCCTGGCCGTAGGCGGAGTTGATCTCCGGGAAGGGGAAGAAGTCGAGGTCGTCGAGATCGGCCTTGGCGGTGAACTGCTGCCCCACGAAGGAGCCGAGGAGGTACATGCCGGCTTTCTTGGCCACCAGCGTCTGCGCCGCGTCCTGCCAGGTGCGGCCCATGAAGCCGTCCTGGTGGTAGGGGAGGATCTCGCTCCAGTGGTCGAAGACGGCCTTGACCCTGGCGTCGGTCCAGGACGCCTTGCCCGCCATCAGCTGCACATGGAAGTCGTAGCCGTTGAGGCGGAAGTTGAGCTGGTCGAAGGTGCCCATCGCCGGCCAGGCGTCCTTGTCGCCGAAGGCGATCGGCACCAGGCCGTCCTTGCGCATCCGCTTGCACAGCGCGACGAACGCGTCCCAGGTGGTGGGGGCCGTGTAGCCGTGCTGCTGGAACACGCTCCTCCGGTAGAAGACCGCCCAGGGGTACGTGGTCATCGGCACGAAGTAGTACGTGCCGTCCTCGCCCCTGCTGAGCTTCTTCATCGCGTCGGGGAAGTTGTCCCCGATCTTCGCCCACACGTCGTCGACCGGGGAGGCCAGCCTCTTCGCCGCGAAGAACTGCATGCGGTATCCGGCGAACCAGTTGAACACGTCGTCCGGCGTGCCCTGGAGGTAGGAGTTGATCTGCTCCTGGAAGGTGTTGTGGTCCTTGGTGTTCACCGCGACGGTGAGCCCGGACTGCTTGGTGAAGGCCGCGTAGACGTGGGCGAAGGCGCTCTTCGGCACCGCGTCGGAGGCGTTGGAGCCGACGGTGACGGTCTTCGGGTCGGAACCGGAACCGCTGCTGCCGCAGGCGGACAGCAGGGGTATCCCGGCGCCGGCGAGCAGGGCGGCACCGCCCGCTCCGCGGAGCAGTGCGCGACGGCTGGGACCCGGGGCGGAAAGACCGGAGGGGGAGAGGCGCATGGCGGCTCCTGAGGAATGCAAGGTTCGGCCAAGGGGGTGAGCCGGTCTCCGAAAGATCATCGAAAGTGCTCAGAAACCAACTC
The DNA here is from genome assembly GCF_053596835.1 of Streptomyces sp. NPDC001606. Taxonomy (NCBI): domain Bacteria; kingdom Bacillati; phylum Actinomycetota; class Actinomycetes; order Kitasatosporales; family Streptomycetaceae; genus Streptomyces; species Streptomyces sp. NPDC001606. The sequence goes on along the minus strand of NZ_JBSFHC010000001.1, from coordinate 923,649 downwards.
GACCGAACATGGTGGGCGTCATGAGACCCCCACGTCCGCTCAGGCGTCAATAGGTCCGCACGCACCCGACCCTCTCTTGCCCGAACCGTGCTGTCCGCGTGATCGCCCGGTGCCGTTCGCCGCGAGGTGCGGTCTACTGGGCTCATGCGACCCGGTGCGGGTTCCCCGGAAGGCCGGGGAGTGGATGGTTTGTACTTACATTCGGACCTGCTTGTGAAATGATGTCTTAACAAAGTATTGACAGCGGCCCCGCCAGGGACTTGTATCCCGTGCCAACGCAACAGCGTCCCTCCCCCGTCGCACGCACAGTGAGGTGCAGGAAAGATGGACCGCTCTTCTCGCTCCCGCTCCCGCAGACCGGCCCCGGTCCTGGCCGCGGCCGCCGCGGCAGCCCTCGTCCTCGCCGGCTGCGCCAGCAGTCACGGCGGCAAGAAGGCGGAGGAGGCGGCGCAGAACGCCTCGGCGGGCAAGGCGAACACGCCCCGGATGACGGTGGCGCTGGTCACCCATCAGGCCCCCGGTGACACCTTCTGGGACACCGTCCGCAAGGGCGCGGAGGCGGCGGCCGCCAAGGACAACATCAAGCTGGTCTACTCCGCCGACCCCAACGCCGGCAACCAGGCCAACCTGGTGCAGAACGCGATCGACCAGAAGGTCGACGGCATCGCGGTCACCCTGGCCAAGCCCGACGCGATGAAGGGCGTCCTCGGCAAGGCTCACCAGGCCGGTATCCCGGTGGTCGGGCTGAACTCGGGGCTGAGCGACTGGAAGCAGCTCGGGCTGCTGGAGTTCTTCGGGCAGGACGAGAGCGTGGCCGGCGAGGCGTTCGGCGACAAGCTCAACACCACCGGCGCCAAGAAGGTCGTCTGTGTCATCCAGGAACAGGGCAACGTCGGCCTCACCCAGCGCTGCGGCGGCGTGCAGAAGACGTTCAAGGGCACCACGGAGACCCTGTACGTGAACGGCACCGACATGCCGTCCGTGAAGTCCACCATCACGGCAAAGCTGAAGCAGGACAGCTCCATCGACACGGTCGTCACCCTCGGCGCCCCGTTCGCCCTGACCGCCGTGCAGTCGGTGGGCGACGCGGGCAGCAAGGCCAAGATCGCCACCTTCGACCTCAACAAGGACCTGGTCAAGGCCGTCCAGAACGGGTCCATCGAGTTCGCCGTCGACCAGCAGCCCTACCTCCAGGGGTATCTGGCGGTCGACTCGCTGTGGCTCTACAAGTACAACGGCAACTACAGCGGCGGCGGGGTCCAGCCGGTGCTCACCGGCCCGGCCTTCGTCGACAAGTCCAATGTCGACAAGGTCGCGGAGTTCGCCGCGAAGGGGACCCGGTGATGAGCATGTCCCAGCAGGCTGAGCCGGCCCTCGGCAGGCAGCCGGCGTCCGGTCCCGGGCAGCGGGACGGCCGCACCGCCCGGCGCTCGCCGGCGCTGCGGCTGCTGGCCCGCCCCGAGGTGGGGGTCTTCCTCGGCGCCGCCGCCGTACTGGTCTTCTTCCTGATCGCCGCGCCCGCCGTCCGCCAGGGCAGCTCGATGGCCACGATCCTCTACCAGTCGTCCACCATCGGGATCATGGCGCTGCCCGTCGCCCTGCTGATGATCGGCGGCGAGTTCGACCTCTCCTCCGGCGTCGCCGTGATCTCCTCGGCGCTCACCGCCAGCATGCTCAGCTACCAGCTGACCCTCAATGTGTGGACCGGCGTGGTCGTCGCCCTGATCGCCTCCCTCGCGATCGGCTTCTTCAACGGCTGGATGGTGGTGAAGACCGGCCTGCCCAGCTTCCTCATCACCCTCGGTACCTTCCTGATCCTCCAGGGCGTGAACCTCGCGGTGACCAAGCTGATCACCGGCAATGTCGCCACCGACGACATCAGCGACATGGACGGCTTCGACCAGGCCAGAAAGATCTTCGCCTCGTCCTTCGACGTCGGGGGCGTGCAGGTGAAGATCACCGTGGTGTGGTGGCTGGTCTTCGCGGCGCTGGCCACCTGGGTGCTGCTGCGCACCAGGTACGGCAACTGGATCTTCGCGGTCGGCGGCAACAAGGAGAGCGCCCGGGCCGTCGGCGTCCCGGTGCGCTTCACCAAGATCAGCCTGTTCATGCTGGTCGGCTTCGGCGCCTGGTTCATCGGCATGCACAACCTGTTCTCCTTCAACACCGTGCAGTCCGGCGAGGGCGTCGGCCAGGAGCTGATCTACATCGCCGCGGCCGTCATCGGCGGCTGTCTGCTCACCGGCGGCGCCGGCTCGGCGATCGGCACGGTCTTCGGCGCCTTCATGTTCGGCATGGTGCAGCAGGGCATCGTCTACGCCGGCTGGAACCCGGACTGGTTCAAGGCCTTCCTCGGCGTGATGCTGCTCGGCGCCGTCCTGATCAATCTGTGGGTCCAGCGCACGGCGACCCGGAGGTAACCGATGACCGACAAGAACACCGGAACGCACGGCGCCGTCCTCGCCGACACCCCGCCCACGGGCGAGACACCCCTGGTGGAACTGCGCGGCGCCGGCAAGTCCTACGGCAACATCCGCGCCCTGCACGGCGTGGACCTGACGGTGCACGCCGGCCGGGTGACCTGCGTGCTCGGCGACAACGGCGCCGGCAAGTCCACCCTCATCAAGATCGTTTCCGGGCTGCACCAGCACACCGAGGGCGACTTCCTCGTCGACGGCCGGCCGGTGCGCTTCAGCACCCCGCGCGAGGCGCTCGCCAAGGGCATCGCCGCCGTCTACCAGGACCTGGCCACCGTCCCGCTGATGCCCGTCTGGCGGAACTTCTTCCTCGGCTCCGAGCTGACCCGGGGCCCCTGGCCGGTCCGCCGGCTGGACATCGCCCGGATGAAGCGGACCGCCGACGAGGAACTGCGCAACATGGGCATCGTCCTGGACGACCTCGACCAGCCCATCGGCACCCTCTCCGGCGGCCAGCGCCAGTGCGTGGCCATCGCCCGCGCCGTCCACTTCGGCGCCCGCGTCCTCATCCTGGACGAGCCGACGGCCGCCCTCGGCGTCAAGCAGTCCGGCGTGGTCCTGAAGTACATCGCCGCCGCCCGCGACCGCGGCCTCGGCGTCATCTTCATCACCCACAACCCCCACCACGCCTACATGGTCGGCGACCACTTCAGCGTCCTGCGCCTCGGCACCCTGGAGCTGAGCGCCGACCGCAGCCAGGTCAGCCTGGAGGAGCTGACCAACCACATGGCCGGCGGCGCCGAACTCGCCGCCCTCAAACACGAACTGGCCCAGGTGCGCGGCGTCGACGTGGACGAGCTGCCCGAGGAGAACGACCTCACCGCGCCCGTGGCGACCTCGCCGGAAGGGAACTCCTGACCATGTCCCACGCCCTCGACCGCATCCGCGTCGGATCGGCCCCCGACTCCTGGGGCGTCTGGTTCCCCGACGACCCGCGGCAGGTCCCCTGGGAACGCTTCCTCGACGAGGTCGCCGAGGCCGGCTACGACTGGATCGAACTGGGCCCCTACGGTTACCTGCCGACCGACCCGGCCCGGCTCACCGAGGAGCTTGCCCGGCGCGACCTGAAGGTCTCGGCGGGCACGGTCTTCACCGGCCTGCACCGCGGACCCGCCGTCTGGGAGGAGACCTGGGCCCACGTCGGCCAGGTCGCCGCGCTCACCCAGGCGATGGGCGCCCGGCACCTGGTGGTCATCCCCTCCTTCTGGCGGGACGACAAGACGGCCGAGATCCTGGAGCCGCCGGAGCTGACCGCCGAGCAGTGGGCGCACCTCACCAAGGGCATGGAGCGGCTCGGCCACGAGGTCAGGGAGACCTACGGCCTCGACATCGTCGTGCACCCGCACGCCGACACCCACATCGACACCGAGCGGCACGTCGAGCGCTTCCTGGACTCGACCGACTCCGAGCTGGTCAACCTGTGCCTGGACACCGGGCACTACGCCTACTGCGGCGGCGACAGCGTCAAGCTGATCGAGACCTACGGCGAACGCATCGGCTATCTGCACCTCAAGCAGGTCGACCCGCGGATCCTCGCCGAGGTGGTGGCGCACGAGGTCCCCTTCGGCCCGGCCGTGCAGCGCGGTGTGATGTGCGAACCGCCGTCCGGGGTACCCGAGTTGGGGCCGGTGCTGGAGGCGGCGCAGCGGCTGGGCGTGGATCTGTTCGCGATCGTCGAGCAGGACATGTACCCGTGCGAGCCGGACAAGCCGCTGCCGATCGCCGTGCGCACCCGGCGCTTCCTGCGGTCCTGCGGGGCCTGAGCGGCAGGGGCGGGAACCGGGTCCCGGCGCGGGGCCCGGTTCCTGCGGGATGGCAACGGATTCGGTCCGCGGGTGGCCGGGAACCAACCCTGGGCACGCGGACGTTGTGCACGACGACGGGGGACGCCCGCGCAGACGGGAGGACGAGATGACACAACGCACCGAGTCCCGGGGAGCCGCCCAGGACCCCACCGACGCGGCGGAACACCGCCGCAGCCGCTTCGGCACCCTGCCCGAGCGGATCCGCCCGGAGGACACCGTGGAGACCAAGCCGGCGACCCTGCCGGACCCGGCACGGAACACCTACCACCCGGACGAGTGGCTGATCCGCTACTGCGGCTGACACACACCTGCGGCGCCGGGCACGCCCGCCCGGCGCCGCAGGTGTGTGTCAGGCCTGGCGCACCTCCGCGATCGTCACCGGCCGGTGCTCGTGCAGCGACAGGGTGCAGGCCTCCGCGATCCAGCCCGCCTCCAGGGCGTCCTCGATGGTGCAGGGGGAGGGCAGGCCCCCGGCCACGACCTCGGTGAACGCGGTGAGTTCGGCGCGGTAGGCGTCGGCGAAGCGGTCCATGAAGAAGTCGTGCGGGGTCCCGGCCGGGAAGGTCGCCCCCGGCTCCACCGAGCGCAGCGGAAGCTTGTCGTCCAGGCCCACGGCGACCGAGTCCGTGAAGCCGTGCAGCTCCATCCGGACGTCGTAACCCCGGGCGTTGTGCCGGGAGTTGGAGACCACCGCGATCGTGCCGTCGTCCAGGGTGAGCACCGCGCCGGTGGTGTCGGCGTCGCCCGCCTCCCGGATGTAACCGGCGCCCCGGTTGCCGCCCACCGCGTACACCTCGGTGACCTCGCGGCCCGTCACCCAGCGGATGATGTCGAAGTCGTGCACGGAACAGTCCCGGAAGATCCCCCCGGACGCGGCGATGTACGCGGCCGGCGGCGGCGCCGGGTCCAGGGTCGTGCACCGGACCGTGTGCAGCGCGCCCAGCTCCCCGGCCCGTACGGCGGCCCGCGCGGCGGCGAAGCCCACGTCGAAGCGCCGGTTGTAGCCGATCTGGATGGGCACCCCGCTGTCCCGCACCGCGTGCAGCACCGCCACGCCCTCCGCCATGGAGCGGGCCACCGGCTTCTCGCAGAAGACCGGGACACCGGCCGCGACACCGGCCCGGATCAGCGCGGGGTGGGCGTCGGTGGCCGCGGCCACGACGAGGCCGTCCACCCCGGCCGCGAGCAGCGCCTCCGGCGAGTCCGCGACCTCCGCGCCGAACCGCTCCGCGGCGGCCTTGGCGGCGTCCGCGAAGGGATCGGCGACCACGAGCGAGTCGACGGCGTCCAGTCCGGCGAGGGTCTCGGCGTGGAAGGCACCGATGCGGCCGAGGCCGAGGATTCCGATACGCATGGGTGGTGCAACTCCTCAGATGCTGGGGACGGGGAGAGGAAGGATCTTCCGGTGACGGGAACGGTCGGTCACAGGAGCGGCGCGGCCCTGTCATTCTTGTCAGTACAAACCCCTCGCACCACCATCAGCACGCCATCAAAAAACCCTCAAGGAGCCGGTCCATGGGCCATCCGTTCCCGATCCGGGAGATCGCACGCCAGGCGGGTCTCAGCGAGGCCACCGTGGACCGGGTGCTGAACGGCAGGGGCGGCGTCCGGGAGAGCACCGCGCAGGAGGTGTACCGGGCCATCGCCGACCTGGACCGCCAGCGCACCCAGGTGCGCCTGGTTGGCCGTACCTTCATGCTCGACATCGTCGTGCAGGCCCCGGAACGGTTCAGCACGGCCGTACGCTCCGCCCTGGAGGCCGAACTGCCCGCGCTGCACCCGGCCGTGGTCCGCTCCCGCTTCCACTTCCGGGAGACCGGTGCCGCGCAGGAGCAGGCCGCCACGCTGGACCGGATCGCCCGGCGCGGCTCGCAGGGCGTCCTGCTCAAGGCGCCGGACGTCCCCGAGATCACCGCGGCCGTCGGCCGGCTCACCGCCGCCGGGATACCGGTGGTCACCCTCGTCACCGACCTGCCCGCGAGCGGCCGGATCGGCTACGTGGGCAGCGACAACCGCGCCGCCGGGGCGACCGCCGCCTATCTGATGGGCCAGTGGCTCGGAGACCGCCCCGGCAATGTCCTCACCAGCCTCAGCAGCGGCTTCTTCCGCAACGAGGAGGAGCGCGAGATGGGCTTCCGGAGCGTGATGCGGGCCCGGCATCCCGAGCGCACGCTGGTGGAGATCGCCGAGGGGCAGGGCCTGGACGCCACCCAGTACGACCTCGTCCGCGCCGCCCTCGCCCGCGACCCGGAGATCCGCGCCGTGTACTCGATCGGCGGCGGCAACAACGCCACCCTGCGGGCGTTCGCCGACCTCGGCCGGGAGTGCGCCGTGTTCGTCGCGCACGACCTCGACCACGACAACACCCGGCTGCTGCGCGAGCACCGGCTGTCCGCCGTGCTCCACCACGACCTGCGGCACGATCTGCGCGAGGCCTGCCACGCGGTGATGCGCTTCCACGGCGCGCTGCCGCCCGCCGGACCGCTGCTGCCGTCGGCGATCCAGGTGGTCACGCCGTACAACATGCCTCCAGGCTGACCCAGCCGCCCTGCGCCGCCGACCGGGCCATGGCCTCCAGCACGGCCGCGCTGCGCACCGCGTCCGCGAGCGTGGCGCCGTACGGCGTGCCCTCGGCGATGGAGCGGACGAACCGGTAGGCCTCGATCACCTTCAGGTCGTCGTAGCCCATCGCGTTGGCCGCGCCCGGCTGGAACGCGGCGAACTCACCGGCGCCCGGGCCCACGTACACCGTGCTGACCGGCTGGTCCTGATACGTCGTACCGCGACTGACGCCCAACTCGTTCATCCGGCGGAAGTCCCAGAAGACCGCGCCGCGGGTGCCGTGCACCTCGAAGCCGTAGTTGTTCTGCTCGCCGACCGAGACCCGGCAGGCCTCCAGCACCCCGCGGGCGCCGGAGGCGAAACGCAGCAGGCAGCTCACATAGTCCTCGTTCTCGACCGGGCCCGGCACGCCCCCCGAGGCGAGGGCGTGACCCGCCGTGGCGCCGGCCGGACGCGCCCGTTCCGGGAGGAAGATCGCGGTGTCCGCGGTGAGCGCGGCGATGTCGCCGAGCAGGAAGCGGGCCAGATCGGCGCCGTGCGAGGCCAGATCGCCGAGCACCCCGCTGCCGCCGCGCTCCCGCTCGTAACGCCAGGTCAGCGCGGACTCCGGGTGGGCCGCGTAGTCGCTGAACAGCCGGATGCGGGCATGGGTGACCGTGCCGATCTCGCCGGAGGCGATCAGCTCCCGGGCCGCCTCCACCGCGGGTGCGCCCCGGTAGTTGAAGCCCACCGTGCCCTGCACCCCCGCCCCGGCGACCGCGTCGGCCACCGCGCGGGCGTCCCCGGCGGTCAGGCCCACCGGCTTCTCGATCCACAAGTGCTTGCCGGCCTCGGCCATCGCCACCCCGATCTCCCGGTGCAGGAAGTTCGGCGCCGTGACGCTGACCGCGTGGACGCGCGGATCGGCGGCCACCTCGCGCCAGTCCCGGGTGGCGGAGGCGAACCCGAACTGCTCGGCCGCCTCCTCGGCCCGCCCCGGCACCTCCTCGGCGACCGTGACCAGCCGGGGCCGCAACGGCAGCTGCGGATAGTGGTGCGGCAGCCGGGCGTACGCCTGGGTGTGCACCCGGCCCATCCAGCCGAACCCGACGACGGCGACACCCAGCGCTTCCACCATGAGAGCCCCTTGTGGTTGGACCGTTCCAACTCCTGCCGACGCCACCTTTGTGCGGACATAGCTGCGCTGTCAAGGACATTGACAGCGTCTCCGCCGCATGGAACGGTCCATCCCATGAGACCACCGACGATCCGGGATGTGGCCGAGCGGGCCGGGGTGTCCAAGTCACTGGTCTCGCTGGTGCTGCGCGACTCCGGCCCGGTCCGCCCGGAGAAGCGGGACGCGGTGCTGCGGGCGGTGCGCGAGCTGGGCTACCGGCCCAACGCGGCCGCCCGGTCCCTGAGCGAGCAGCGCACCCGGACCGTCGGCGTCCTCCTGGACGACCTGCGCAACCCCTGGTTCGTCGAGCTGCTCGACGGCCTGAACTCCCTGCTGCACACGGCCGGTCTGCACATGCTCCTCGCGGACGCCCGGCTGAACCGGCGACTCGGCCACGACCTCGCCGAACCCTTCCTGGACCTGGGCGTCGACGGTCTGGTGGTGGTCGGCACGGTCCCGGACGCGGGCGGAATCGGCACGCTCGCCCGGCATCTGCCCGTCGTCGTGGCGGGCGCCCGCGAGCCGCGCCCCGACCGGGTCGACGTCGTCGCCGGGGACGACGAGCACGGCGCCCGGCTCGTCACCGAACACCTCCTCGCCCTCGGCCACCGTAGGATCGCGCACCTCGCCGGCCACGGCGCCGTCGGCGAACTGCGCCGGCGCGGCTTCGAGACGGCGATGCGCGCCCACGGCGCCGAGCCGCTCACCGAGCCCGGAGACCTGACCGAGGAGGGCGGCTACCGCGGCACGGTACGGCTGCTCAGCCGGGCCGAGCGGCCCACGGCGCTCTTCGCCGTCAACGACATGGCCGCCGTGGGCGCCCTGTCCGCGGCCGCGGAGCTGGGCCTGCGGGTGCCGGGCGATCTGTCGGTCGCCGGTTACGACAACACCAGCATCTCCCGGCTGCGGCACCTCTGGCTGACCACCGTCGACACCTCTCCCTACGAGATCGGCCGCCGCGCCGCCCGCTGCCTGCTGGACCGGTTCGAGCGGCCGGAGCAGGAGGGCAGCGTGCGGCTGGCCGCGCCGACCCTCGAGATCCGGGGCACGACGGCCCAGCCCCCTTCCCCTACAGCGTGATCGCGTACACCTTGCGCAGCGTCTCGTGCACGGTCCACGTCGTACGGTCGCCCGCGTGCAGCACCGCCAGGTCGCCCGGCCCCACGGTGAGCGTGGGACCGCCCTCGACCTCGATCGTCGCCGACCCGCTGACCACGACGAACACCTCGTCCGCCTCCGTGTCGGTGACCACGCCCGGCGTGATCTGCCAGATCCCGCGGAGCTGCCTGCCGTCCGCCGACTCCCAGACCACCTTTCCGGTGACCTCCGGGGCGCCGGAGACGATCTGCTCCGGGTCCAGGGGCTCGGGCTGGAGATCGGCGTCGGGGACATGGAGCGCGAAGCTGCGCGTGATCGGGACGTGGCTCATGGGACGGACCCTAACCAGGCCGCACCCCCCGCCGCCGTCGACACTGTGTGCGGCATCGGGCCTGGTCGGAGGACACTTCGTCGGCCCATGCGAACTGGCGATGGTGCGCGGCCCGGGCGATCGTGGAGTGCATGGCTGACTCCACGCCGGCCGCCGCGGCGCCGCCTCGCACGCACGACACGCGCGAGGCCGTCCTCTTCGGCGGGGTCTACGGCGCCGTCCTCGCCAGTTCGATGGTCGCCGCGCTCAGCCAGTACGGCCGCACCTCCGCCGCGGGCCGCCGCTACGACGCCGTCTGGCTGCTGGTCACCGCGCTGGCCTCGGCCCTCGCCCACGGCTACGCCCACTACATCGCCGAGCGCGCCCCGCACCGCCGCTGGGACGCGCTGCGGGCGATGCGCGACGAGTGGCCGCTGGTGACGGCCGTACTGCCGACCGTGTTCCTGCTGGCGGGCGCGGGCTGGGGCTGGTGGCCCGCGAACGGCGTCGAGTATCCCGCCTTCGCCCTCAACATCGTGCTGCTCTTCACCCTCGGCCTGGTCACCGCCCGCTGGTCGGCCCGGCGCTGGCCGGCCGCCGTCCTCATCGGCCTGGCCGACGCACTGCTCGGCATGATCGTGGTGGTGGCGAACGCGCTGATCAAGTAGCCGACACCGGCCGGCCGACGCGGCGGGCCCGGCACCGGCACCCGTGCGAGTGCGGTAGGGTTGACCTGCGTGATCACGCGGAACACCCCGCGTGCGAGCGCAACGGGACGTGGCGCAGCTTGGTAGCGCACTTGACTGGGGGTCAAGGGGTCGCAGGTTCAAATCCTGTCGTCCCGACGTGAGTCGGAAAGGCCGTCGGCCGGGAGAAATCCCAGGCCGGCGGCCTTTTGCGCAGGGCGCTCCGGCAGCGCAACGGAACCCGCACGCGGAAACGGCCCGCCAGGGACTGACGGGCCGTCATGCGGGATCGGGAACTACGCGCCGTTGAGGAACGGGAGCACGTCCACGGCATCGGTGATGCCGGGCGGCGGGCCGTCGACCCGGGTGCCCGGAAGCGCGTTCTGGATGATCATCGGTGCGAGCGTCGGGGTGGTGTTGACCTCGATGAAGTGGTTGACACCGAAGTTCTCCTGGAGGTCCGCGACGGATTCGATCAGGTTCGCGGGTTTGGTCCAGATGGTGAGCGACGCCTTCCTGACGGTGTCGGTTTCGATGATGGGCCGGCACTCGGTGGTGAAGTACAGAGGCGGCAGCACGGGCTGCACGGTCCGTTCCTCCGACCGCTGGATCGCCTGGAGGGCTGCCGGCTTGAACAGAGGGGTGTGGATGGGGAGGAGGGCGGCGAGCCGCCTGGAGGAGACTCCCTTGCGTTCCGCGTGACTCTGGAGAAGGTCCAGGTCGCCGTCCCGGCCGCAGACGACCGTCTGGTTCGGGGCATTGATCATGCCGACATAGAGGCCGTCCTCCGAGACCTGCCGACACAACGCCCACGCGGTCTGCTGGCTGGTGTTGAGGGCGAGCATTCCACCCCGCAGCGAAAGCTTCTTGGCCTCCATGAAGCCCGTGAGCAGAACGTCGATCGTCTCTGCCATGGTCATGAGGTCGGTGATGACACTGCCGACGTTGAAGCCGGCGCCGTGTCCCAGAATGATGGACGGCTGGACCTTCAGATCCAGCGCCATGTACACGGAGTACGGCACGAGCGTTGCCGCGACCAGATTGTGGACGTACTCCGTTTCCTCACTCGGGGCCGGGCCGGAAACGTCGCCGGTGAGCCGGGGTGTGACGGGTGGATGGCCTATGTCCGCGAGCTTCTCGTCGGTGAGCTCGAGGGCGGCGGCCACGCTCGGGTTCGTGTGGGCCAGCGTGCGCAGGATCCCCGCAGGATAGGGGTTGCTGAACGGCGGAAAGGCCAGGGCTGTCGTGAGCGGCATGTGTTCTCTCCCGGGATATCCAGAAAACGGATCCGGCTTGTCTCGCTGCCGAATCCGTTTTCTGGACGACTAACGCGGGTCTGTCAGGACTGGGTCTCGGGACGCAGGTGGTTGAGGACGGTGGTGGCGATGGTGGTGAGAGGTGCGGTCATGACTTCCGAGGCCGGGATCGCGCAACCGGTGTGGCGGCGGATGTGGCCGATGAGTTCAGTGGCGGTCAGCGAGTCGGCGCCGAGCTGGTCAATGCGGCGGTTGACGTCGACCCGTTCGGGCGTGGTGTGGAGGCCGGAGGCCAGCCACGAAGTGAGGGCCTCCAGCAGGATCGGGCGGGCTTCCTCGGCGGTGGCGGCGGCCCGCACACGCGGCAGCAGGCTGTCGTCGTCGCCGGTGTCCGGCGTGTGGACCAGCGTGGCCGTACGCGGTGCGGTCACCGTGGGCAGGAAGGCCATCAGCGCCTGCTCCCGGCCCCGGGATTCGGCGACGACCGCCGTCACCGCGGTGTCCGGGTGGAGAAGCAGCGTGTCGAAGCGGTCCAGCGCCTGCGCCGAGGTCATCGGCAGGATGCCGTAGTCGCTCATCACCCCGGTGATTCCGGTCCGGTTCACGTACCCGACGTCGGAGATGGCGCCCAGCTGGAGGACACAGGCGGGCAGCCCGTCGCGCCTGCGCTGGCGCGCGATGTTCTCCAGGGTGAGGCTGGCGGCGGCGTACGAGGCCTGCCGCCTGTTGCCCAGCAGCGCGGCGAACGACGAGTACATCGCGAAGAAGTCGACGTCGCGTTCGCGGGTGTGGGCGTCGAGGAGCAGCGCTCCGGTGAGCTTCGGGTTCAGGACGGTCAGGTAACGCTCGACCGTCAGATCGGTGACCTCGTCGTCGTCGAGGACCATGGCGGCGTGGACCACACCGCCGAGCCGGCGTCCGCTCGCGTCCAGATCCCGGAAGAGCTGGTCGACGGCGCTCGGGTCGGAGACGTCGACGGCGCGGGCGTCCACCTGGACTCCCTGGTCGTTCAGACTGCTGACCAGGGCGACGGCGTTCTCGTTGCGCGCGGTGCCACGCCGGCTGACCAGCGTGAGGTGACGCGCTCCCCGGCGGACCAGGTGCCGGGCGGTCTCGGCGCCGAAGCCGTCGAGGCCTCCGACGACCAGATAGGTCGCCGCGGGATCCAGTACCGGCGTCTCGGGGGCGCGGTCGAGAAGGACGCCGTCGTCGAGGACGATGACGGTCTTTCCGGCCAGGTGACCGGCCAGGACGCCGTCCATGGCCGCGTAGACCTTGTCGGCGGAGTAGACCATGTGCGGCAGCGGCCGGCACTCGCCGCTGTCGATCACCTTTTGCAGCTCGTCCAGGCAGCGGTCCACCGTGGGGGAGGGCTGCTCGAACCAGCCGACGACGTCGACGGCGTGAACGGTGGCGTCGCGGTCCAGGGACGGCATGTTCAGCGGCGCGGCCTGCGGCTCGACGTCGAAGAAGTGCCCGCCCGGCGCCAGCAGGTCCAGCGCACGCCCGCGCAGGTCAGCACTGAGCGAGCTGAGGTTGAGCACGACATCCACGCCGCCCTCGGCGACCTTCCGGACCTCCTCGGCGAAGCCGGCGGCACCCGAGTCCACCACATGGTCGACCCCCGGAAGATCCAGCAGGGCCCGCAGAGCCGGCGTGGGGGCGCCGACGATGACGCGGCTCCCGGCGCGCTGGGCGAAGTCGATCGCCGCCAGCCCGGTCCCGTCGGATCCGCCCAGGACGAGCACGGTGTCGCCGGGACCCACACCCGCGACGTGTCCCAGGACGTGGTGCGTGGTCAGCTGGGCGATGAGAAGCGATGCCGCCGCGGCGAAGGTGACCTGCTCGGGCAGCTTGACGACCCGGTCGGCCCGCAGGTTGATGTGCGAGGCCAGCCAGCCGCCCTGCGTGATACCGGCGACCCGGTCTCCCGGGCGGATGCCGGTGACGTCGTCGCCGACGGCGGTGACGATGCCCGCGCCTTCGCAGCCGAGGTGGACGTCGCCCGGACGCGCGCCGTGCGGCGGGAGCAGACGCCCGGTGGCGAAGAGGGCGTCACGGCCGTTGAGGGCCGCGGCCTGCACGCGGACGGTGATCTCACCCGGCGCGGGGGCGGGGACGCCGCGGTCCTGCCAGACCAGCCGGTGCGGGGTGCCGGCCTCGCCGTGGACGGCGAGCGCGAACTGCTCGTCGGCGCCGTGGGCGCGGGTCTGCCGGGTCTCCGGCAGCGCCTGCACCCGCACGGCGAAGCGCCCGTGAGGAGTGATCACGCACTCGTCCTCGGCATCCGGGTGGGTGATCTCGTACGCCACATGGCCGGCCGCCTGCTGTGCCGACTCCGCGGTTCCGCCGACGACACGGATCCGGTGGACGGTCAGCAGCGCCTGCTCGTTGGCCAGGGTGCGGGTGGCACCCCAGAGCGCCGCACCGGTGTGCGTCATCGGGGCGTCCAGGCTGTCGGCGGTCGCGGCCGCGACCAGCCACAGAGTGGGCTGAAGATCGCTGTCGGCCTGCGCACAGGCGGTCGCCAGGGCACTGAGCTGCGCGAGGGCATGAGCAGCACGCGCGGTGGTCTGCTCGACGGTCGACTGCTCGCCGTCGTCGGCGACCAGGACGATGTCGACCGGCCCCGCGGCCGGCAGCAGAGCCGCCCAGTCCGACTGCGGCTGGAGATCCGAGAGCACCACCTCGCGTGCCCCCGTGGCCGTCAGGGCCGCCGCCACGAAGCCGCCCAGACGGTCGGCGGAGCTGTCCCCGCTCTCGGAGATCAGCAGGCAGGGAGCGGTGGCACCGTCCGCCTCCTCGTCCTGCGGCGAGCCGACGGCTTCGGCGCCCGTGGCGCGCACCGCCGCGATGACCGACGCGGGAACGCCCTCGTACTCCGGCTGGGCGCTGAGGAATCCGCTGGTGGAGAACCCTGCCTCGGCCAGCACCGTCTTCCACTGCTCGCGGGTCAGCGCCGCGCCGGCCGGCCGCAGATCGGTGTCGGTGGAATCCCAGAAGGAGTCCAGGATGCCGAACAGCGTCGCGACATAGGAGTTGGTGTGCAGCTCGAGGGCGACGAGCTGACCGTTGTCGTCCAGGAGCGTGGCGGCGTGCCGCAGGCCCTGGGTGATGTCGGTCGTCGTGTGCAGGGCGTTGCTCGCCACGACGAGATCGAAGGAACCCGGGACGAACCCCTGCTCGGTGGGGTCGACGCTCAGGTCGAGGGCCTGGTACTCGACGAAGTTGAAGGCGGCGAACCGGGCCTCGGCCTTGGGGAAGAACGCCGCGGAGACGTCCGTGTACACGTAGTGCGTGCGCTCGGGCGGCAGATGGGGCAGGATGCGCGCGGTGAAGCCGCCGGTGCCGGCGCCGATCTCCAGGATCCGCAACGGCCGGTCGGCCGGCCACTCGGCCAGGGCGGCCTGGAGGTAGGCCACGGCGGCGTCGGACAGGTACGTCAGACCCGGGTCGTGGTTGTACACCTGCGCCGCGATGGGACCGGACTCGCCGAACAGCACCTCCAGTCCCTCTTCCGCACCGGTGATGACGTCGGCCAGGCTGCGCCCGACCCATGCGGCGGCCTGCCACATCACGATGAGTTCGGGGAACTCGTTCAGCCGCTGCTGCAGAAGCTCCTCGGGCGCCGGGGTCCCGCTCTGCGTCCAGCCGCCCTCGGCACGGGCGGTCAGCAGCCCGTGCCGGGCCCCGATCGCCAGCATCATCTCGACCAGCGGGCACAGGATCTCCCGGACGCCGGCGGTCTTCAGGTCCTCGAGGGTGAAGACCCGTCCACCGACCGGTCCGTCGAGCCGGAGGGTGCCTCGCGCCACTGCGGACTCCAGGATGCTGCTCACGGCAGCCGCCATGTAGTGCGCGCTCAGCTGCCGGGACCTTTCCATGTGGCCGTCGTAGCCACGGTCCCGGAACGCGTCGTCGAGCCGGGTGATGACCGGGCCGCACTCGTCGATGACGCGGGCGGGCGCGGGGAGCGGAGAGGGGGTGCCGGGCAGCGCGGTCATCCGCGGGCGTGCCTTGAGTTCCTCGGTGTACAGCTCGGGCGCGGGAGAACCGCTGTTCTCGATCCGCCGCGCGTACACGTCCTTCAGGTCGAGCAGGACCGTTCCGTCGGTGTCGCAGACGGTGATGTCGGCCATGAGCCCGGTCTCGGTGACGGACGTCAGCCGCAGGTACGCCATGACGGTGGCGGGCAGGGGACCCCAGACGCGGACGCTCCCCATCGACACCGGCAGGTGCGGGACGTAACGCTCCGCGGAGCCGGTGACCACATGGGCGGAGAGCGGCAGCATCGCCTGGAGGCAGCCGTCGAGGAGGACGACACGGGCCTGGTGCTCGGCGTCGGCGAAGTGATCCGTACGCAGCTTCGCGAGTCCTTCGCTGTCCTGGACGGACAGCCCTGCCAGCACCTGGAACGCCGGCCCGTAGTGGAGCGACACTGCGGTGCAGGCCCGGTAGTGGTCGGACGTGTCCACGGCTTCGGTGAGGCGGCCGGCGAGAGCGGCCACGTCCACCGGGGCGGGCCTGGCATCGGCCAGACCGCGCCACCGCCCGTTCACGTGCTGGACGGCCTCGATGTCCGCGCCGGTGTGCCCGGCGACGACGAAGGTTCCGTCGGGACGTACGGTGGTGGTGGTGCGGACCGGAGCCGATCCGGGATCGCTGGGCAGGGCCAGCGACCTGATCAGGGAGACGTCGAGCAGTTCCACGGGGCCGCCGGACACCTCGCGGGCCGCCGACAGCGCCATGTCGAGGAAGCCCGTGCCCGGCATGAGGACGGCGTCGCCGACCTTGTGATCGGAGATCCAGGCCGCGTTCTGCTCCCGGCCCCACGTCGGGTCGGCCCCGAGCAGGCGCCGGCCCAGCAGCGGATTGGACGGAGCCGGCTGCGTCACGGGCGCCATCTCGTGGTCGGCCCACCACGAGGGGTCGCCCAGCTGGTAGCGCTGGCGCTGCCAGGCGTAGGCCGGGACGTCCACGACGCGGCCGCCCTGCGGGAAGAACCGGTCCCAGTCCAGCTGCGCACCGGCCGCGACCGTGTGCAGCACGGTGCCGGTCAGAGCCTGCGGGCCGGCGTTGATCCGGGTCAGCGTCGGCGCCACCTCGACCGAGGCTCCCGCGTCGACGGCGATGCGGCGCAGGTAGCCGCTGAGCGCCGGGTGCGGGCCGACCTCGACCAGCACGTCACAGCTGTGCTCCGTGCCGATGAGCGCCTCGACCGCCGCGGCGAACTGGACCGGTTCACGGATGTTGCGCCACCAGTAGTCGGTGTCCATCTCGTGGTCCGCGAGCGCGCGGCCGGTGACGGTGGAGACCATCGGGATCTCGCCCTCGCGGGTCTCGAGCTCCCCGAGGCCCTCCAGCAGCGGGCCGCGGACGGCGTCCATGGCCGGGCTGTGGAAGGGGTAGTCCAGGCGCAGGAACCGGAAGGACACGCTGTCGCGAACGCAGCGCTCCTCGATGGCCTCCAGCGTGTCGCTGTCCCCGGCCAGGGTGACGTCGTTGCCGGAGTTGACGGCCGCGATCACCACACGCTCGCTCGCGCCCATCTCGTCGAGCACCCGCTGGGCCTGCGCGGGCGACAGCGCCACCGCCGCCATCCGCCCGGTGCCGAAGGTGGGCGCCTGGGCGAGGCTCCGGTACGCGATCACGCGACAGGCCTGGGTGCGGTCCAGGATCCCGGCGCAGTAGGCGGCCGCGACCTCACCGACGCTGTGGCCCGCGACCGCGTGCGGGAGCACGCCCCGCTCGCGCAGCGACATGATCAGGCCGGCCTGGAGGGCGAACAGCATCGGCTGCGCCACCTCCGTCAGCGCCCACCGGCCGTTGTCCGGCGTCGCCATCTCCGCCTCGACCGACCAGCCCAGCAGCGGTTCCAGTTCGCGGCTGACGGCCTGGATCTCGGCGGTGAAGGCAGCGTCCTGCCCCAGCAGTTCCGCACCCATCCGCGGCCACTGGGTACCGTTGCCGCTGAAGATGAACCCGACGCGGCCCCGGGCCGTGCTGGTGGCCGAAGCCGCCTCGTCCGAGGCGCCCTTCTCCGCCATCTCGCGCAGTGCCTGGGCGGCCGCTGCGCCGCTGGAGGCCAGCACGGCGGTGGACAGCTCACGGCGTTCGCGCCGCAGCGCCGTGGTGAACCCGACGTCCACCAGGGCGGAATCGTCCAGGCCCTCCAGGTAGGAGGCCATCGTCAGCGCCGACTCCCGCAGCGCCGCCTCGGTCCGGCCGGTGACCACCACCGGCACGGCCGCGGCCGGCCGCTCGGTACCCGCGGCCCCGTCCCCGGCGGTCTCCGGGAACTCCAGCACCACGTGCGCGTTCGCGCCGCCGATACCGAAGGAGTTGACACCGGCGATGCGCCGCGCGCCGGGCTCGCCGTCCAGCGGCTGCATCTCCGTGACCGGGTTCAGCCCCAGCCCGTCGAAGTCGATCGCATGGTTCAGGGGCTGCGCGTGCAGGGTGGCGGGCACCTGCTGCTTGCGCAGGACCAGCATGGCCTTGAACAGACCGGCCATGCCGGCTGCCGCTTCGAGGTGCCCCAGGTTCGACTTCACCGAGCCGATCGGCAGCGGCTTGCCCTGGCGCCGCCGTCCCAGAACCCGCCCGAGAGCCTCGCACTCCGTCGGGTCGCCCGCCGCCGTTCCGGTTCCGTGCGCCTCCACGTACGACACCTGGTCGGCGTGCACACCGGCCTCGGCGTACGCGCGCTCCAGCATCGCCGCCTGGGCGTCCGCGCCGGGCATGGACATACCGAGGGTGCGTCCGTCGGAATTGACCACCGACGACCTGATCACCGCGTGCACCCGGTCACCATCGGCCAGAGCACGGCTCAGGGGCTTCAGGAGCACCACGCCGGCGCCCTCCGACCGGACGAAGCCGTCGCCGTTGTCGGAGAAGGAGTGACAACGCCCCGTCGGGGAGAGCATCGACGCCTGGCTGGACATGACGTGTCCGCCCGGGCCGAGCACCAGGTTCACGCCGCCGGCCAACGCGGCCTCGCAACGGCCCGAACGGACCAGCTCGGCCGCCAGGTGCAGGGCCGTCAAGGACGACGAACACGCCGTGTCCACCGTGTGGGACGGCCCGTGGAAGTCGAACAGGTACGACATCCGGTTCGCCGCGCTGAACGCGCCCGTACCGGTGGGGGCGAACGAGTTCAGAACGCCGGGACGTCGGGTCAGCAGACCCCAGTAGTCCTGAACGGTCAGCCCCATGACGACACCGACGTCCGCACCGGCCAGCAGCCGCGGATCGATGCCTCCGTCGTCGAAGGCCTCCACCGCGCACTCCAGCAGCAGCCGTTGCTGCGGATCGATCTGACCGGCTTCCTTCGGCGATATACCGAAGTACTCCGGGTCGAAGCCCCACACATCGCCGACAATGCCGGCCGCGTCGGTGTACGACTTCCCCGGTCGCGGCCCGCCCTCTGCAACAAAATCATCGGTGTTGAACCGGTCACCGGGTACCGATGTCACAAGATCCTGGCCACCGGACAAGGCCTCCCACAACCCGTCCAGTGTGGTGATTCCCCCGGGGAGACGGAGTCCCACGCCGACCACCGCCACAGGTTCGCCCGAACCCGGTGCAGTCCCCGCACTACTCATGTCGCCTCGTTCTTTACTCACCATTACTGCGTCTGCCTTTCACGTATTTTTTTCCGCACGCGTGACCGCTCGCGATTTTTTCGAATGGGTGATCGCTCGCGTTTCCGAACAGGGGGATCCTGTGGTTGTTTACGCGGCTGCCGGCATCTCGGATAGTCATATTGGTCCCCGTGCCGAGGGGGCCGGTAACCAACGAAGAGTAAAAATGATCCGGATGTGGCGAAACCCGATTCACCGCACGCAGTCATGCCCGCAGTGCGGCTACTTGAACTAGTTCGCTATGGAATACAGGGCACGGGCGAGCCGGGCGATCGGCTTGCCGGTCTCCCTGGGCGACAGGATCTGCCTCACTTCGGGCGGCAGAACCTGTCTGACTGTGTCGAATGGATCCGTGCGTTCGCGCTATGCCGTGCGCTGCGATGCGGTCCTGGCACGCAGGCGCATCTTGAGATGGCGCGGTCCCATGGAGGGAGTGATGGCCGGGGGCTTCTGCCCGGGAATGGTTTCCAGCCGCCAGCGGGAGGCGATGTCCGTCAGCGCCAGTACGGCCTCGATGATGGCGAACTGGTCGCCGATGCACTTGCGTGCGCCGCCGCCGAAGGGGAGGTAGGCCTTGTTGCGCGGTGCCGCATGCAGCGCTTCGGCGTCCCAGCGGTCGGGGTTGAAGACGTCGGGGTTGGTGTAGTAGCGCGCCTGGCGGTGGACGGCGTAGGAGCTGTACGCGATGGTCGTCCCGGCGGGGATGTCGTAGCCGCCCAGGTTGGTGTCCGCCGTGACGATCCGGGTCCAGATCATCCCGGCCGGCGGGTACAGCCGCAGCGTCTCGGTGATGATCTGGTGCGCGACCTTCAGGTCGGGCACGTGCTCGTAGGAAACCGGCTTGCCGTCCAGGACGCGATCGGTCTCGTCCCACAGGCGCTGCTGGATATCCGGGTTGATGGCGACGAGGTACAGGGCCCAGGACAGGGCGATCGCCGTGGTCTCCGAGCCCGCCACCAGGAAGGTGAGGACCTCGTTGCGGAGTTCGGCGCTGCTCAGACGCTCGCTCTGGCCGTCGGCCGGGCACTCGGTGTCGCGGGACGTCAGGAGCGCCGAGAGCAGGTCCCCGTGGTCCTCGGGGCTGACCTGGGCCTTGGCGATGATGTCGGAGACGGTGCTGTGGAGGCCGGCGACAGCCCGCTGATAGCGCCGGTTGCCGGGGGTCGGGATCTGGTTCAGTGCCGCCGGCATGAAGGTCTGCCGGTACGTCGCGTGCAGCACCTCGATGGCGTCGCCGACCGTCTGACGCAGGTCCTCCGCCGACACCATTCCGCCGAGCATCGCCTGCAACATGTTGTGCATCGTCAGGCTGAGCATTTCCGACGGCATGTCCAGGACCTGACCATCCCGCCACGGGCTGGTCCGCAGGGTTGTTCCCTCGGTCATGGCCTGGGTGTAGCCGGGAAGCCGGTTGCGGTGGAACGCGGGCTGAACCAGCCGGCGCTCGCGCCGGTGCATGGAATGCGGGCAGGTCACCAGACCGTCGCCGAACACCTCCCTGGCCTTGTCGAACAGCAGACCGCCCTTGTCGTAGACGCGGTCGTTGAGGAGTACCTGCGAGATCAGCTCGGGGTCACAGACAAACACCGCCTTGAGCGGGCCGACGTTGATGCGCATCATGTCGCCGTCCGCGACCAGCGAACGCAGGAATCCCCTTGGATCACGGAGTGCCTTCACTGCGTGACCCACGACCGGGAGGCCGCCGGGTGCCACAGGAACGCTGTTACTGGGATCTGTGGTGGTCCTCTTGTCTGCAATCACGTTGCGCATGCGATTCCCCCAGGTGCGTCAAGTCACATTCAGGCCATCTGAAAAGGGCCGATAATGAACGTTTGAGTGTTTTATTTATGCGACGTAAATGAGCGCCTTTCGCGGCCGTCAGACTATCAGCCCGCTCGCGACGGGGCCGTGACGCAAACGTGATCGTAGCGTGATCTCGCAGGTCAACGCAGCCTTTTGAGGGGTGGGCCCGGCCGATCGTTCAGTCCGCGACTCACTCCGGGATCGCCTCTGCGGCACCGCAACAAGACTCTCCGGTCACAATTACAGACAAAGATCACATACGTATCCCTAAATATGATCCCGGCCACAAAGCAGAAATCGCCGTCGGGGCTTGACGGCAATCGCCAAAATAATGATTTAATAACATCGTGCGTCCGAGGGCTGAGACGCTTCATGGCTTCATGTCGGTGAGAGCTGCTACTCGGGCAAGGAGGGGACGTGCAGTTCGCAATCCTTGGTTCCGTCGCGATGCGTTGTGCGAACGGCGATCCCCTGCCCATTACAAGACCGCGCCAGCGGAGCGCCTTGGGAATTCTTTTACTTAACAGCGAGCGTCGCGTTAATAAGGGATATCTTGCGGAGGCGTTGTGGGGCACCGACCTGCCCAGCGATCCGGGTGGCGCCCTGCGCAGCAACCTCTACGGCCTGCGCAAGGCGGCTCCGATCAGGGAGCGGCTGCACACGGGCCCTGACGGCTATGGTCTCGCGCTGCGCGAGGGTGACGTGCTGGACCTGCACTGCTTCCAGGGCCTGGCCCAGCGGGCGCGGGCAGCCCAGCTGTTGGGCGACGTGGACGACGCCGCCCGACTCTTCCAGCGCGCCCTGGACACCTGGGCCGACCCGCCGCTGGCCGACATCCCGGCCACGCCGATCATGCAGCCGGTCATCTCGGAACTGCTCGAGCACCGCCACACGGTCCAGGAACAGCTGGTGGACGCGCGACTGGCCCTCGGCCAGCACCATGAACTGCTGCCGCTCCTGATGTCACTCACCACCGCGCAGCCCCTGCGCGAGCGACGGTGGGAGCAGCTCATACTCGCCCTGTACCGGTGCGGCCGGCGGGCGGAGGCGCTGGACACGTTCACCCGGGCGCGCCGGCTTCTCGCCGAGGACTACGGCATCGACCCCGGCGGCCCGTTGCAGCACCTCCAGCAACTCATCCTGGCGGGCGACCCGATGCAGTCCCTTTCACTGCCTGTTCCGCCGCAGCGGGTCCAGGCCGACACCGCGCGCGAGCCGCGCCCGCAGCGCCACGAGGTCGCCCGGCCCCCGGTCGGCATTCCCCACCAACTCCCCGCCGAACCCCGGCACTTCATCGGTCGGGAAACCGAACTCGGAGTACTCGCCGACCTGGCGAACGAGATGTCGCCGGTCGGCTCCTCGCCGGTGGTTTCCGTGCTGTGCGGCGCCCCGGGAATCGGCAAGACGGCCCTCGCCCTGCATTTCGCCCATAAAATCGCCGACCGTTTCCCCGATGGGCAACTGTACATAGATCTGGGTGCTTTCAGCCCGGCGGCCGATTCGGTGAGCATTCAACAAGCGATCCGGTCCGTCCTCGCTCCGCTGATCTCGTTGCCGGAGCCGGACACGATGACTCCGGCGGCCTATGTCAACCTGTACCGGACCGTTCTGGCACAGCGGCAGATGCTCATCCTGATCGACAACGCCTATGACAGCGCACAGGTGCAGCCCCTGATCCCGGCCGCTCCGCAGGGCATGGTCGTCATCACCAGCCGCCGCAAACTCACCGGCCTGGTGACCTCGCACGGCGCCCATCTGACCACCCTGGACGTGCCCTCCAGGGCCGAGGCGGAGACCCTGCTCACCAGCAGGCTGGCCGCCGACGGCCTCACCGTCGACAACGCCGCCCTGTCGGCCGTGACCGAGGCCTGCGCACGGCTGCCCCTGGCGCTGGTGATAGCGGCCACGCGAGCGGTCGCACGGCCCATGGTCCCGCTGCGTCACCTGGCCGAGGAACTGGAGAGCGAGCACAACCGGCTCGACGTGCTGCGCGGCGGCCGCACTTCGGGCGACATCCGGGCGGCCTTCTCGTGGTCCTACGAGCGTCTGACGAGCGCCGAGGCACGCATGTTCCGCGTGCTCGGCGCACACCGGGTACGCGACATCACCGCCACCGAGGCGGGTCGACTGGCCCACGTGCCGACCTTGGAGGCGATGCAGTCGCTCACCGGGCTCGCCTGCGCGCACCTCGTCCGGGAGTACGCCCCCAAGCGGTACCACTTCGACGACCTGATGAGTATCTACGCCGCGGAGAAGGCGAGGGAGACAGAAGCCTGACCGCTGGACCGCACGACACCGAAGCGACTGCTACGAGCGCGGTCGCCGCCCGGGTGGCGGCCGTCGGCAAAGGGACTTGGAGGAAGACCTTGAACAGCCGAACGCTGGCCAGGCTCCGAGAGCGAGTGTGGCCGGGAGCCGTTCCGTTGGCGACCGACCCGGTCAAGGGAGAGGCCAACGAGGCGCCGCTGCCGTACCCGTCGGGATGGTTCTCCCTGGCGCTCTCTCGTGAGGTGCCGGCCGGCGCGGTGGTGAAACGCCGCTTCATGGGCCGCGATGTCGTCCTCTACCGCACCCGGGCCGGCGTCCTGCGGGTCGTGGATGCCCACTGCCCCCACCTGGGCGCCCACCTCGGCGTCGGGGGAGCGGTCGAGGGCGAGCATCTCGTGTGCCCGTTCCACCACTTCGCCTTCGACGTCGAGGGTTCCTGCGTCAAGGTCCCGGGCGGAACCCCGCCCCGGATGACGCTGGGGCAGTACACCGTGCGCGAGCGGGGCAAGGTCGTCTATGTGTGGCACGGCCACGATGCCGCGCCGCCCGCCTGGGAGCCCTCGGAGATATTCGACGACAGGTTCACGCCCGTCGCCTCCTGGAGCACGCTGCTGGCCTCGCATCCCCAGGAGGTCATGGAGAGCTTCGTCGACTACGAGCACCAGGGGGTCGTACACAACGTCTCCCTTCAAGAGGCGGCCCCGCCGGTGGAGGAAGGGCCGTTGCTGCGCATCTCCTTCCGGGCGGACATCGCGCTCTCCGTCGGCCTTGCGACCATCAAGGTGGAGCAGGGCCTGGCGCTGTCCGGCCTCGGCCTGGCGTCCGGCGAGGTGACGCTGGACCAGGTCGGGCTGAGGCTGGGCGTCCTGCTCACGGCGACGCCCGTCGGGCCATGGCAGACGTACCTGCGTGTGGTCATCGTGACGGAGGACGCCTCGCACGCGGATTCCTCCCGGCTCTGGAAGGCCGCCTCCCTGTCCTGGTCCACGGTGGCGGGACAGGCGCTCGTGCGGACCATCGCCCACCAGATGCGCCAGGACGCCCGGATCTGGAACTCCAAGCGGTACGAGCCGGACCCCGTGCTCGCCCCCGGGGAGAGCGCCATCGGCCACTACCGCCGCTGGGTACGCCAGTTCTACCCCCCGGACACGGTGTGACAGCCAACGGATACGGAGACCGAGGCCGGACCGATCACGCATTGACGGCGGCTCGCTCCGGGACCTACGGTCCGCGCATGATCCCCATACCCACATTAACGGCCGTGCCGCGTCCGGCTCCCCGTCAGGCGACGATGCCCTCACGGCCCCGCGTGGGCTCGTCGTCGCTCCGCCCCGGCTTCGCCGCCAGCGGCGACCCCGAGGTCCGCGACTCGGCATGGATCAGCTTCCACCCCATCACGACGGGGGCCGGCCGATGAACACGACCCGGGAGCGCTCCGAGGCACGGCTGCTGGTCCCGTCCCTTGTGTTCATCGCCCTGGTCGTGTCGGCAGTCGCCAGCCTCGGCGCACCGCTCATCACCAGCGTGGCGACCTCGTTCCACGTCTCACTCGACAGCGCGCAGTGGACGCTGACCATCGCCCTGCTGAGCGGCGCGATCGCCACGCCCATCCTCGGCCGGCTCGGCGCCGGCCCGCACCGACGTGCCACGATTCTCGCCACGCTGGCGGTCGTCGTGGTCGGCAGTGCGCTCACCGTGCTGCCGCTGCCGTTCGCGTGGCTGCTCGTCGGCAGGGCCGCACACGGCATCGGGCTCGGTCTGACGGCGCTGATGATGGGCGTGGCCCGCGACCATCTCCCCGAGGAGCGCAGCGCGGGCACCATCGCCCTGGTCTCGGTGGTGTCCATCATCGGGGTCGGCGTCGGCTATCCGCTCGCCGGGCTGCTCACCGAGTGGGGCGGGGTACGCGCCGCCTACGGCCTCGGTCTGGTGGTCACCGTCGTCGCCTTCCTGGCCGCCTGGCGCTCCATACCCGAAGCCCCTGAAGGCCGTTCGGCCCAAGTGAACACAACGGGCGCGCTCCTCCTGGCGGGTGGACTGTTCCTCGTCCTGTTCCTGGCCGGCGAGAAGAACCTGTGGAGCCATCACCTCGCCGTGGCGGTGGTCCTCGCGCTCGTCGCCGTGCTCCTGCTCTGTGTCTGGACCGTCTCCGAGCTGCGCGCCGAGACGCCCCTGGTCGATGTGCGGGCGCTCCGGCACCCGGTGGTGGCCGGAGCGAACGCCGCCATGTTCGTCGGCGCGATCGGCATGTACATCCTGTTCACGCTCATCTCCCGGTACGCGCAGACGCCGCACAGCGCCGGCTACGGCTTCGGGCTCGACACCTTCGTCGCCGGGCTGGTGCTCGTGCCGTTCTCCGTGCTCGGGTTCGTCGCCGGCAAGCTCACGCCTCGGATGCGCGAACGGATCGACGACCCCTGGCTCCTGGCCGGCGGCGCTGTCGTCATCGCCGGCGGGTTCGTCCTCTTCGCCACGGCCCGGTCGCACCTGGCCGAGCTGTTCCTGGCGATGAGTGTGCTGGGCCTCGGCGTGGGCAGCTTCTCGGCCGCCACGCCCGGCGTCATCCTGGCCGTCACCCCCAAGAGCGAGACGTCCAGCGCCATGAGCATCAACTACGTCATGCGCAGCGTCGGGTACTCACTCGGCAGCGCCATCGGTGGCCTGGTCCTCGCCGCCGGCACCGACAGCGGCCAGGTCTTCCCCCACGACAGCGCCTACACCACGGCGGCGTGGGTCGGCATCGCCGCGATGGCGATCACGGCGATGGCCAGCCTCGTCCTCACCCGCCGGCGCTCGCCCGAGGCCGAACCGGCTGTCGCCCCGGCCGACGCGCCGAGCCGCAGCCGGTAGGGCCCATGACCCGCTCGTGGTTACGGCGTGTAGACCTGTTCCAGGGAGTGGATGGCGCCGTCGTCGCCCGTCGCGTACTTGAAGACCAGTCCGGAGTTCGGGTGCGCCTTGATCCAGTCGACCAGCTCCTGCACGCCGATGCGCTGGTTCTTGCTGCCGGCGACGACGGGGTTGGTGGCGGTGACGTAGGCGGCCTGGTCGAGGGCCCAGCGGCTGTCCTCGCCGGTGACGACGAACGGCGTGCCGTCGGAGTCCTTGCCGGGGCATCCCCACGCCCCGTGCTGGATGACGAGGTTCACCTTGCCGGTGCCGGCGGGCAGTTCCTCGACGCGGTAGACGGCGATCTCGTCGGGGTCGACATGGTCCGGGTCCGGTGCCTTGCTCACGCAGCCGGTGGCCGGTGCCGTGGTCGGGGCGGAGCCGGGCGTCTTGGCGGCGGGCTTCGCCGCGGGCGTGGCGGCACCGCCCGCACCCGGCGTCGCGGTCGACGTGGGAGCCGCGCTCCCCGGGCCGCCGGTGCCTCCCGTGGCCCCGGCCTTGTCACCGCCGGGCGTCCGGCTCGCCGTGGCGGAGGTGCCCGGTGAGTGCTCGGCTGCCGCGGGGGAACCGTTCCCCTGGCAACCGGTGAGCGCCGCGGCCAGTGCGGCGACGGTGAGTGCGATGGCGGCGGGTCTGAGGCGCTGCGTGTGCATGTCGGGACGTCCCCCCTGGTCAGAGGCGGCCATGTCGGCCGCGCAACGGTCGGACAGTAACAACGCCGCAGCTCAGGCCGCATCACCGGAACGTCTCGTGTCACGGACTCCGGACAATGCCGTCACCGGACACGGACCATGTGACGTGCACAGACGTCCACCCCGCCGAGGCCGTCGGCGGTGCGTCTCCTAACATGACCACGCCAGTCAAGTCGCCTCAGCGCGTCGAAAGTTGAAAAGGGTGAACATGTCGTTCGGTCCGCCATCCGCCGGGTTCGGGCCCGCGAGGCCGCATCCGCCGACTCCGCCCGCCCCCTCCCCGCAGGTCTGGACTCCGCCGACCGCTGTCGAGCAGGCCCTCTTCGAGGCCAAGTCGCGTGAGGACTGGGCGGCTTATTTCGACACACTCGCGGACAGCCGGCTGTACTTCGAGATACGGCGCGACGGCGCGGATGCCCGGCCGAGCCGGACCATTCCCGTCTTCGGACACGATCCCCGGGTCGCCGGCGGCCGGATCTGGCCCGTGTACACGGAGGGCATGCTGCCCGTGCCGGACCCGCAGCGGGTGCTCGACTGGCAGAGCCTCGACTGGTTCGCCCGGGTGTGGGAGCCCAGCGATCCGCCCGTGATCGTGGTCAACCCGGGCAGCCCCTGCGAGGCGTTCCTGCCCTCCGCGCCGCCGCACTCGGCCGCCTGGGCGCAGCACAGGGCCGAGGGCCCGCTGAACCGCGCGAGGGTGCGCACACTCCGGTTCGGCGGGCCCCTGGAGGGTCCCGTCGCTCAGGGGCTCGCCTGCGGCGCGCTGCTGGTCGTGCGGTACGGCTTCCCCTGGAACGCGATGGCGTATCACGGCAACGGCTATCCCCAGGAACGCCGGACCCTCCAGGAGTGGTGGGGCGTCACCAGCCGGGAGGAGTGGCAGGAACAGCAGCGCGCCCTGCTCGACCCGGACGGCGCGAACCCCGTCTGGGAGTTCGCCCTCGGGCTGCGCCGTACGATCGCCCGCGACTTCGGCGGCCATGTCGACACCGCTTACTGGCGGGACGCGGTCGCCCGGGTGCTGCGGGCCCGTACGGGCGGCGAGACCGTCCTCACTCCGGACGGGGTCACCACCACGCCCGCCGTCCCCGAGGCGGAGACGGAGGCACGGATCAAGGGGGTTCAGCACCTCGTCGGGCGCATCACCCGCTACGAGGCGCGCTTCCGGGCCGACGGGATCCTCGACGAGAACCGGTTCGTCACCTCCGTGGACGCCTGGAACTTCGGGCGGGCCTCGGGCATGGCCCGCTGGGGACTGGGCTCCCGGTACTGCTCCCTCCAGGAGGCCGAGGCCGCCGTCATCGAGGCGGGCCGGGCCTCCGCGCGGTCGTACAAGTCCTGGCGGGACTTCGCCGCCGGCTACATCCTGGGCCGCTGCCTGCACTTCGACGACGAGGAGTTCGGGGAGTGGTACACCGACATGGTCGACCTGCACCGGCTCCTGATGTCCGACCCGGACAGTCCGTGGCTCACCGTTCCCTTCAAGTGACGCGTCGAGCGGCTCCGGCCCGCCCCCGCTGAGCCCGGGGGTCAGCGGGGTTCGTGATGCGGCATGCGGTGCAGCGGGCCGGTGACGGGTGCCGGGCGCAGCATCTGGGCTCTGGCCAGACTGCGGTAGACCGGGCTGGTGGTCAGCAGCTCCTCGTGGCGTCCGCAGGCGGTGACGCGGCCCTCGTCCAGGACGACGATCCGGTCCGCGTGCTGGACCGTGGAGAGCCGGTGGGCGATGACGAGGACCGCGCACTCCTCGGTGACGTCCCGCAGCGCGGCCGTGAGCGCGGCCTCGTTGAGGGCGTCGAGATGCGAGGTGGGCTCGTCCAGCAGCAGCAGTGCCGGGCGGGTGAGCAGGGCGCGGGCCAGGGCGACGCGCTGGCGTTCACCGCCGGAGAGGGTGGCCCCGTGCTCGCCGACGGCGCCGTGCAGCCCGCCGGGCAGCCGCTCGGTCAGCTGCTCCAGCCGGGCCAGCCGGACCACCCGGCGCACCTCGTCGTCCGTGGCGTCCGGGCGGCCGTAGGCGATGTTGTCGTACAGCGTGCCCTGGACGACCTGGCTGCCCTGGTCGACGAGGGCGAGCTGGTTCCGGCAGGCGGCGCGGCCGAGGTCCGGGGCCGGGTGCCCGTGGAAGCGCAGCAGTCCGCTGTCGGGTTCGTAGAACCGGGCGATCAGCGCGAACACCGTGCTCTTGCCCGCCCCGGAGAGGCCGACGAGGGCGACCTGGTGCCGCTGCGGCACGGTGAAGGAGACACCGCGCAGCACCGGCCGGCCCGGCCGGTAGGCGAAGTGGACGTCCTCCAGGGCGAGGGCGGGGACGTCGGCCGGGGGCCGGGAGAAGGGCGGGGCGGCGGGCACGGTGGGCTCCACCGGCAGCTCCAGGGTCTCCTCGATCCGCTGCTGGGCGCCCATGCCCCGCTGGATCAGGCCGACCGCGCGGAACACCGACGACAGGGGCACCACGAGGTAGGACGCGTACAGCAGGAACGCGACCAGGTCGCCCAGCGAGTGCCCGCTGCCGTGCACGCGCAGCCCGCCGATGACGAGGACCAGCAAAAAGGAGCCCTGTACGGCGAGTTCCACCGCGCTGCTCATCACCGCGGCGAACCGCGCGGCGCGCACCCCCGCCGCGCAGGCGTCATCGACCCGGGCCCCGATGCGGGCCGCCTCGCGCGATTCCGCGCGGTACACCCGGACCATGGGCAGGGCGCCCAGGGCCCGTTCGAGGTCGGCGGCGACCGCGCCCACGGACGTCTGCATCCGCTCGGCCGCGCTGCGGATGCCCTGGAGCAGCAGGGTGACCACGGCCGCGGCGGTGGCCACGGTCGCGGCGACCAGCAGGAGCAGCAGCGGGTCGAGCCACGCCATCAGGGCGAGCGCGCCGGCCGCGACCAGTGCCCCGGTGACCAGGTCGACCAGGGCCTGGGCGACGACCTCGCGCAGCAGGGTGGTGTCGGCGGTCACCCGCGCGATCAGATCACCGCCGCGCTGGTGGTCGTACTCCCGCATCTCCAGCCGCAGCAACCGCCCCACCAGGTTGTGGCGCAGCTGGCGTACGACGCCTTCGCCCGTCCGCTCCAGCAGGAACCGGCCGACGGCGCCGGTCGCGGCCTCCGCGGCGAACAGGGCGGCGAGCAGCAGCAGCGGCGGCCACAGCGGCTGCCGCCCGCCGCTCGCGTCCACCACCCGCTTGGCCAGCAGCGGCTGGGCGAGCCCGAGCGCGGACGCCGCCAGTGTCAGCACGGTGGCGGCGGCGATCGCCCCGCGGTGCCGGCCGGCCAGCCGCCAGACGGCGAGGACCGCGGCCCGCGTGGACCGGCCGGTGGCGGCACCGCGCTCGGCGCCCGCCGTCATCGGGGGACCGGGCCGACGGAGATCAGCCGGGCGAAGTAGTCGTCGGGCAGGTCCTCGCCGACCGGCCGGCCCTCCGCCTCGATCCACGCGTGGGCGGTGAAGGGCGGGACCACGCTCGCCCCCGTGCACCAGGTCGGCCAGCTGCCGCCCAGCCGGCACAGCAGGGCGGCGCCGAGGGAGCGCGGCAGACAGCCCTTGGGGCTCGCACAGCGCAGGCTCACCGCGCACAGGGCGTCCCGGGCGTCCTGTGCCTGGTCCGCGGTGGCGGGCCCGGCGCCCCGGCGCAGCAGCTGGAGGGCGGCGCGGATGCGGCGGGGCGGCAACAGGGCCAGCAGCAGGGCCGGGACGAGGACCAGGCGGGCGGCGAGCCGCCGGCCGAGCGGAACGTCGTACGGCCGTTGCAGGGCGCTGGGCGTGCTCATGCGGCCAGCCCGCCTGCGCGCAGCTGCTGCACCAGCGCGCCGACGTCGGCCCGCGCCCGGTCGGCGTCGACGTCGAACGCCTCGGTGACCGCCGCGGCCGCGGCCGCCTCGTCACCGCCCGCCATGAGGGTGTCCACGACCAGGGTCGCGGTCGGGTTCAACTCCCAGTACTCACCGGTGCGTTGGTCGAGGAGGACGGTGCCGTAGTCGGTCTTGGCGGTGCAGACGTCGGCTCCGAACCGCAGTGCCATGGCGGTTCTTCCTTTCGTTCGGCTTCACGTCACGGGTTCATGCGAGGGCGCTGCGGCCCGTACGGTCCAGCGCGCGCAGCCACACCTCGACGGCGATGGTCGAGTACAGGACGGCCTCCCGCAGCTGACGGGTGGCGGGCCGTTCCGCCAGGCGGCGCAGCGCGGCGGCGTCGACCAGCCCCAGCCGGGCCAGCCGCGAGTCCTCCCACAGCGCCATGAGGTCGCCGCGGTGGCGGCGCAGCCCGTCGGCCGCGTCCATGGCGGCGGCCGCCTTGGTGGTCCGGCGCAGGCACTCCTCGGGTACGACACCGTGCATGGCCTCGGTCAGCAGCGGCTTGTACCGCCAGGGCGAGACGCGTTCCTCGGGACGCACCGCGAGGCAGGTCTCGATGACCCGGTCGTCCAGGAACGGTGAGGCCATGGGGAGCCCGTGGCGGGCGGCCATGTGGTCCCACTGCCGGACGATGCGGGTGCAGTCGCGGATCTGCTCCAGGTCGGTGTGCAGTCCGCGGTCCGGGTGCAGGGGCTGTGCCTGCCGGGCGGCCGTGCGCAGCGCGGTGCGGGCCAGCTGCTCGGCCTCGGGGGTGACCCAGGCGAACAGCCGCGGGCTCATGCCCCAGCCCAGGCTGGTGGTCACCGTCGGGGGCAGCGGGTCGCGCAGCCGGTGCTCGGCGTCCGCGAGCCAGGTGGCGTACGGCCGGGAGTCGGCCAGGGCGCCGAGCAGCGGGCCGAGCGGCCACTGCCACAGGGCCCGGAAGCCGCGCAGCTGCCGCAGGGCGAACAGCGGGCGGCGGCGCGCCAGCCGGTGGTAGTACGCCTCGGAGCACCAGGCCACGTGGTCGCCGCCGATGCCGGTGAGATGCACCCGGCTGCCCCGCTCGGCCAGTGCGGGCAGATGGTGCAGGACCCGGGCCCGGTCCATGACACCGATGGTGGGCTCGTCCAGTACGTCGTCGATGCCGAGCAGCCCGGTGTAGACGAGGGGGGACTCCTCGGGGTCCCAGACCACGTGCTCGACGTCCGGCAGGGCGGCGGCGGCCCGCCGCGCCCAGTGCAGATCGGTGTCGGCCGGGTCGCGGCCCGGCCAGGTGGAGGCGATGACGCGGGCCGGCGAGCGGTCGGCGAGGAAGCAGACGGAGGTGGAGTCCAGGCCGCCGGAGAGGTCGCAGCTGACGGTGGAGCCGGGCCGGGTGCGGGCGCCGACGGCCGCGGTGAGGGCCTCGCGGACCCGGGGTGCGGCGGTGCGCAGGGGGACGACGGGCTCCGGCGGGGTCCACCATCGGGTGTGGCGGAAACCGGTCCCGTCCGGGTCGAGGATCAGTGCGTCGTGCGGGGCGACCGGGGTGACCCCGGGCCACAGCGGCGCGTCGGACAGGGGATGCGGGACCGGCCACAGCAGTCGTACCGCCAGCTGTTCCCGGTCGGGTTCGGCGCCGAGGGCGCGGGCCAGCAGGTCGGCGCGGGTCGCTGCCACCCGGGTTCCGGCGAGCCGGGCGTGCCAGACCAGCCGGAGGCCGGAGGCCGTGCCCTGCACCCGGATCCGGCCGTCGAGGGCGGCCACCAGGTGGCAGCTGCCGGACAGCGAGCGTGCCCACGCGTCCAGGGCGGCGAGGTCCCGCAGGGAACGCGCCACCCGCTCCAGTTCGGTGGCGGTGGCGGATGTGCAGCCGACGAGGGCGAGGGCGGCGGGACCGACCCGCGCGCTGACGATCTCCTGGTCGTCCCAGTGGCCGACCAGCCAGGGCCGGCCCGAGGGGTGGTCGAGGGTGCGGGTGCCGGGGCGGGCGAGGGAGCGGGCCACGGCGGCCGCGTCCGCGCGGTCTGCGAAGACCGCGAAGTGCGCGGCGCCGGGGCCCGTTCCCGCCGTTACGTGCGGATCAGCCATGAGGTCGGTTCAGGACCGTCGCTCGGCTGCCGGTTCAGTTCTTGCTCAGGATGAGACGGTCGTTGCCGGAGCGCTGGAGCAGTCCGGTCTCCTTGCGGAAGGAGCCCAGTCGGACAAGGGTCGGCGCCTCGTATGCCTTCTTCATGCCTTGCTCTCCTCACGGGGTTTGGTCCGCCCGCCGAGGGGCGGCTCCTCACCAGGTAGCCGGGGTTCGGGGTGGCGTCGCAAGACGGAGAAGAACAGTCATATTGTCAGGAAATAGGGGCCCTTGAGGCTCTGTTCGAGTGCCGAGCGGGTGCCGTGGGCCGACTCGGGAGCGGCAGCGGGTGACGGACGGGGCGTGGCGGAACGTTTCGAGGTGGGCCCGACGCCGACGGCGCGCCGGGGTTCCGGCGGAGCGGCGGGGGGAGCCGCCGGGGGCGCTCCGGCGGCCGGGACGCGAATCCGGACGGCCCGGTTCCGGTGGGTGTCGCCTGGTGCGCCCCACTGCCGGCCGGCCCGGGCTGCCGGTCCTCGTCGTTCGCCGGCCGCGTCCTCTCCACCCGTGGGTGGAGTCGCACGGCAGGTTCTCCATCGACCCGTGGGTGCTGGTGATCCGCTGCGGCCGCGGAGCAGTCTTGACGCATGGCCTCTCTGCACACGGCACTCGCCGTGACCATCAGTGTCTGCGCCGCGGTCTTCGTCGTGGCGTGGATCGTCGGAGCCGTCTACTTCGGTGGGCGGCGGCGGTCCGGTGCCCCCGACCGGTGGCACGCCCTGGGACGCGAGCTGCCGCGCCGACTGCTGCTGATCGCGGGCGCCGCCGCGTTCTCGCTGCTGGTCGGGCACACCCACGGCTTCTGGCGCCGGCTGGAGTACTGGCAGCCGGGGCTGGCGGTGTTCGGGACCCTGCTCGCGGTCGCCTCCACCGCGCTGCTGCTGTGGGCCCGCTGGGTCCTCGGCACCATGTGGGCCAGCGTGCCGACGGTCCAGGAACACCACGAGCTGCGGACCGACGGCCCCTACCGGCTGGTCCGCAACCCCATCTACACCGGGCTGCTCGGCCTGATCACCGGTGCCATGCTCGGCTTCGGCTTCGGCGTGTGGACAGGCGCCCTGGCGGTCGCCGTCCCCTGGCTGCTGCGGCGGGTCCGGGTCGAGGACGCCCTGATGGCCGGCCGGTTCGGCGCCTCCTACGACGCCTACCGCGCCGAGGTCCCGGCCCTGATCCCCCGCATACGCACCGGCTCCGGGACCGGCCCCGGCCACGCGGGCACCGGGGCGCGGTAGCCCGGCGCCGCCCCCCCGGGGGCTACGACTGCTGGAGCTGCTGCCGCCGCTGCCTTCGGGCGGCCAGCACCGCGTAGACGATCACCCCGACGAACAGGAACAGCACGCCCTGGTACACCGCCGCATAGCCGGCTCCGGCCATCAGCCAGATCGAGAAGGCCGCGGCCACCGCGGTGATCACCGAGTCCCGCAGCAGCCGGGCCCGGTCGACGGAGCCGGGGCGGCCCGAGACCAGATGGAAGATCTGGGCGGCGGTGGCCAGCAGGTACGGCACGGTCGCGGTGAACGTGGTGACCAGGACCAGGACGTCGAAGACCTTCGCCGACCCCGAGAAGTAGTTGTAGGCGGTGAGCAGGGAGGAGAGGACCACCGTGACGGTGACACCGACGATCGGCACGCCGCGGGTCCGGCGGGCGAAGGCGGCCGGGAAGAGACCGTCCCGGGCGGCGGCGTACGGCGTCTGGGCGCTCAGCAGGGTCCAGCCGTTGAGGCAGCCGGTCATGGACACCAGCGCGGCCAGCGCCACGGCCGTACCGCCCCAGGCGCCGCCGAACATGGTGTTCACGGCGTCGGAGAACGGCGCGGTGGAGGACACCAGACGGTCGTGCGGGACCGTGCCGAACACGGACAGCGTGCCCAGCAGGTACACCAGCGCGGCGCCGGCGGTGCCGATGACGGTGGCACGCCCCACGTTCCGGCGGGCGTCGCTGACCTCGCCCGCGCTGACCGCGGCGGACTCCACCCCGAGGTAGGAGAAGAGCAGCAGGGCGGCCGAGGCGGACACCGCGCCGACCGCGCTGTGCCCGCTGGAGTTGAACGGGCCGAGCCGGGAGGGGTCGAAGAAGAACAGTCCGCCGACGGCGACGAGCAGCAGCGGCACGAACTTCAGCACCGTCGACACCAGCTGCACGGCGCCCACATAGCGGGTCCCGGCGAAGTTGGCGAGCGCGGGCAGCCATTGCAGGGCCAGCGCGGCCAGGCAGGCGGTCCACCGGTGGTGGTTGACCGGGATCAGCACGTCCAGATAGCCGACGGCGGCCACGGCCAGCGCGGCGTTGGACACCCAGGTGGTGATCCAGTACGCCCAGGCGGCGAGGAATCCGGCGAAGTCGCCGAACGCCTCGCGGGCGTAGACGTAGGGCCCGCCGGTGCGCGGGTCGCGGGCCGCGAGGCGGCCGAAGACCAGGGCGAGCGCGATCGCCCCGACGGTCAGCACGCCGAAGGCGACCAGGCTGACCGTGCCGAAGGGGGCGATGGAGGCAGGGAGGAGGAAGATGCCGCCGCCGATGATGTTGCCCATGACCAGGGCGGTGGCGACGGGCAGCCCGAACCGGCGGGCATGGCGGCTGGCGGGGGTGCCGTGGGGGTCCCCGGCAGAGGCCGTGGGGATCTCCGTAGGGGCCGGAGCCGACTGCGGGACGGTTCCCGTGCTGTGCATGGGTGCTGCGCCTCTCATGGAACTGACGTTCCCGGGATCGCCGGGACGCGCCCATGGTCGGGGATGCCCCGGTCTGGCTCAAAATCGCCGCTTCTTGTCCCGCGAAGCCCGCTCGACCGGGGAAAAAACGTGGTGCGGCAGGTCCCGGGCCGCGAGATGTCCTGCGGCGCCGCACAGTGGCCCGTCCGTCACTCCGACGCTGCCCACAGGCTCCTGACGTGCCCGAGATGCCGGGTCATGACCGCGTGCACGGCCTGCTCGTCGCGGTCCAGCAGGGCGTCGAGGAGTTCCAGGTGCTCCTCGGCCGAGGCGAGCAGCCGGCCCGCCTCGACCAGCGCGGTCAGCCCGTAGAGCCGGGAGCGCCCCCGCAGATCGGCGACGACCTCGACCAGATGGGCGTTGCCCGCCAGGGCGAGCAGACCCAGGTGGAAGCGGGTGTCGGCCTCGACATAGGCGATCAGATCGCCGGCCGCCGCCGCGGCGACGATCTCCCGGGCCGCCGGGCGGAGCGCCTCCAGCGAGACCCGGTCCGCGGTGCGGGCCAATCCGGCCACGGTGGGGATCTCGATCAGGGCGCGGATCTGGGTGTACTCGTCCAGCTGCTGGTCGGAGACGGCGGTCACCCGGAAGCCCTTGTTGGGCACCGTGTCGACCAGCCCCTCCTTGGCCAGGTCCAGCATCGCCTCGCGCACCGGGGTCGCCGAGACACCGAAGCGGGCGGCGAGCGAGGGCGCCGAGTAGACCTCGCCCGGCCGCAGCTCGCCCGCGATCAGCGCGGCGCGCAGCGCGTCGGCGACCCGCTCCCGGTAGCTGCTCCGCCGGCCGCCCAGCCGGGGGAGCGCGGGCATCCCGGCGTCCCGCCCCTGTTGTGCCATGTCACGCATCACCCGGTGAGTCTAGAGGACGAACCCTTGCGGAAACGGGTCGGTCGGGTCCAGGAGGTACTGGGCGGTGCCGGTGATCCAGGCGCGGCCGGTGAAGCTGGGCAGCACCGCCGGGACGCCGGCCACCTCGGTCGTCCCGAGCAGCCGGCCGGTGAACCGGGTGCCGATGAAGGACTCGTTCACGAACTCGGTGTCCAGCGGGAGTTCACCGCGCGCGTGGAGCTGCGCCATCCGCGCGCTGGTGCCGGTGCCGCAGGGGGAGCGGTCGAACCAGCCCGGGTGGATGACCATGGCGTGCCGGGAGTGCCGCGCGGTGGCCCCGGGGGCGTAGAGGTGGACATGGTGGCAGCCGCGGATGGAGGCGTCCTGCGGATGCACCGGCTCCGCCGCCGAGTTGATGGCGTCCATCAGGGACAGCCCGGCCGCGAGGATGTCGTCCTTGCGCGCCCGGTCGAAGGGCAGCCCGAAGGAGTCGAGCGGCAGGATGGCGTAGAAGTTGCCGCCGTAGGCCAGGTCGTAGCGGACCGTGCGGCCGTCGGGCAGGGTGATCTCGCGGTCCAGGCCCACGGCGAACGACGGGACGTTGCGCAGGGTGACATGCCGTGCGGCGCCGTCCTCCACGGCCACCTCGGCGACCACGACACCCGCCGGGGTGTCGAGCCGGATCGTGGTCACCGGTTCCACGACCTCCACCATGCCGGTCTCCACCAGCACGGTGGCCACACCGATCGTGCCGTGTCCGCACATCGGCAGATAGCCGGAGACCTCGATGTAGATGACCCCCCAGTCGCAGTCGGGCCGGCTCGGCGGCTGGAGGATCGCACCGCTCATCGCGGAGTGACCGCGCGGTTCGTTCATCAGCAACTGCTTGATGTGATCGCGGTGTTCCCGGAAGTACAGCCGCCGTTCGTTCATCGTCGCACCGGGCACGGTGCCGATACCGCCGGTGATCACCCGGGTCGGCATGCCCTCGGTGTGGGAGTCGACGGCGTGCAGGACGAGTCTGCTGCGCACTCTGTGGCCTCCTGGTCAGACGAGCCCTGCGGCGACGGCTTTCTCGGTGGCCGCGCGGACCGCGGCCTGCTGCTCCGGCAGCAGGGGGACGCGCGGCGGGCGCACCGGCCCGCCGTACCGCCCGACGACATCCATGGACAGCTTGATCGCCTGCACGAACTCCACCCGGGAGTCCCAGCGCAGCAGCGGGTGCAGCTGCCGGTAGAGGGGGAGCGCGGTGCCGAGGTCGCCGGAGACCGCGGCCCGGTACAGCTCGGCCGAGGCCCGGGGGAGCGCGTTGGGGTACCCGGCCACCCAGCCCTTGGCGCCCGCCACGGCCAGCTCCAGCAGGACGTCGTCGGCGCCGATCAGCAGATCGAGTTCCGGGGCGAGTTCGGCGATGCGGTAGGCGCGGCGGACATCGCCGGAGAACTCCTTCACCGCGTGGATGTGTCCCTCGCCGTGCAGCCGGGCGAGGAGTTCGGGCACCAGGTCGACCTTGGTGTCGATCGGGTTGTTGTACGCCACCACCGGCAGCCCCGACCTGGCCACCTCCGCGTAGTGGGCGAGCACGGCACGGTCGTCGGCGCGGTAGGCGTTGGGCGGCAGCAGCATCACCGCCGCACAGCCGGCCTCGCCCGCCTGGTCGGCCCAGCGGCGCGCCTCCGCCGAGCCGTACGCGGCGACGCCCGGCATCACCCGCTCACCGCCGATCGCGGATACGGCGGTGCGCACCACGCGGGCGCGCTCCTCGGCGGTGAGCACCTGGTACTCGCCGAGGGAGCCGTTCGGTACGACGCCGTCGCAGCCGTTCGCCACCAGCCAGGCGCAGTGCTCGGCGTAGCGGTCGAGGTCGACGGAGAGGTCGGCGCGCAGGGGGAGTGCGGTGGCGACGAGGATGCCGCGCCAGGGGCGGCGCTCCGCGTGGGTGACAGGTGAGTCCGTCATAGGGTCCCTCACTGGGTAGGGTGTGACATATTACTGATCGGTCTGGTCGGGCAGGTCGGCCAGGACGCCGAGCGGTACCGGGCGGGCGAACGGCCGCCGCCCCGGGGTGAGCGGGCAGCCGGTCAGCCCGGCCACTCCGGGCCCGCACACCCGGCCCTGGCACCAGCCCATCCCGGCCCGGGTGAGCAGCTTGACGGTACGGAGGTCACCGGCGCCGAGGGTGCTCACGGCCGTGCGGACCTCGCCGGCGGTGACCTCCTCGCAGCGGCACACCACGGTGTCGTCGGTGACCTGCTCCGCCCAGCCCGCCGGTGGCGTGTACACCGGGTCGAGCGCCGCGAAGAAGGCGCGCAGCCGGGTCCGGGCGCGGGCGGCGGCGGCCCAGCGCCGCGGGTCGGGCGCGGTGCCGTGCAGCCGGGCCGCGATCGAGCGCCCGGCGATGTGCCCCTCGGCGAGCGCGAGGGCCGCGCCGCCGACGCCGGTGGTCTCCCCGGCGGCCCAGACCCCCGGCACATCGGTGCGCTGCTCGTCGTCCACCCGGACGTCCGTGCCGGCCAGGGTGCAGCCGAGGGTCTCGGCCAGGTCGGTGTGCGGCAGCATGCCGTGGCCGACGGCGAGGGTGTCACAGGCGATGCGCCGGGCGCTGCCGGGCCGGATCCGCCCGGCGCGGTCCAGGGCGGCCACGGTGACCGCCGTCAGCCGCTCGGTGCCGTGCGCCTCCACCACCGTGTGCCGGGGCAGCACGCGCACCCCGTGCCGCAGCAGCCGTCCCGCGTACCCGGCGCCCTCGGCGAGTTTGCCGGGCTGGGCGGCCAGGGCCGGTGCCCGGCGCAGCAGGGCCGCGGGATCGGCGGACTCCACCAGCGCCGCCACCCGCGCGCCCGCCGCGGCCAGTCCGGTGGCCACCGGCAGCAGCAGCGGTCCGGTGCCGGCGACCACGGCCCTGCGGCCGGGCAGCACCAGGCCGCCCTTGAGCATGGCCTGGGCGCCGCCCGCGGTGACCACCCCGGGCAGGGTCCATCCCGGGAAGGGCAGCACACGCTCGTAGCCGCCGGTGGCGAGCAGGACGGCGTCGGCGTGCACGGTGACGCCCTCCTCCTGGGCCGGGCCGCGCAACGCGTGCACAGCGACGGATCCGGCCCCGGACAACAGCTCCGCACACCACACATGGTGATCGCTCAGATGGGTGATCCGCCCTGCCGCGCACTGCCGTTCCAGCCCGTCCCGCAGCCGCTCCCAGGTGCGCCACTGGTGGTGCAGGGCCTGCGGACGGCGGGCGCCGAGCGCGGTGGCCGGTTGCCGGTAGAACTGCCCGCCGGCCCGGTCGGCGGCGTCGACGAGCGTGACGTGCACGCCGCGGGCGGCCGCCGCCAGCGCCCCGGCGAGACCCGCCGGGCCCGCCCCGACCACGGCGAGGCGCGGTGGTTCAGTCATCGTCCCGGCCCGTCCCCTCCTGGCTGCGGATCTCGTCGCCCGGCCGTGCCGGGACCAGACAAGCACGTTGGTTGGGGCGTCCGTTGACCGTCACCAGGCAGTCGAAGCACACGCCGATCCCGCAGAACACCCCGCGGGGCCGGCCCGTGCGCCGGGTACTGCGCCAGGACGTCACGCCCGCCGCCCACAGGGCCGCCGCGACCGTCTGACCGGGCAGCGCCGTGATAGGCCGCCCGTCGAAGGTGAGGGTGCAGGGCTCGCCCGGCCGGGCCTTCGCCAACCGCAGGGGGTTCACGGGGTCTCTCCTCCGTCCGTCGGACGCACCGGGCGCCGCCTTCCGTCCGTGTCGAACCGCTCCGGCCGGAACGGCGCCGGGTCCAGCCCGGGTGCCGTGCCGGTGAGGGCCCGGGCGAGCAACTGTCCGGTGCCGGTGGCCAGTCCGATGCCCGCGCCCTCGTGCCCGCAGGCGTGGTACAGCCCGGGCACTCGGGGGTCCGGGCCGATCGCCGGGAGGTGGTCGGGCAGATACGGCCGGAATCCCGCGTACGTCCGCAGCGCCCGCACCCGCCGCAGGAAGGGGAAGAGTCCGACCGCCCCGGCCGCCAGCGCCCGTACCGCCTGAAGCGACAGAGAGCGGTCGAAGCCGACCCGTTCCCGGGTGGCGCCGATCAGCACCGGCCCGGCGGCCGTGCCCTCCACGACCGGCGAGCTGCGCAGCGCGGCCGAGTCGCTCGCCACGTCCGCCACATAGTCCGCGGCGTACACCTTGTGCCGCACCATCCGCGGCAGCGGCTCGGTGACCAGGACGAAGCCGCGCCGGGGCAGCACCGGCAGCCGGACGCCCGCGAGCGCGGCCAGCTCGCCGCCCCAGGTGCCGGCCGCGTTCACCACCGCCGGGGCGTACAGGTCGCCGCGGTCGGTGCGGACGCCGCGGACCGTGCCGTCCGCCGCGCGCAGCACCCCGGTCACGGTCCGCCCGGTGTGCAGTGCGGCGCCGGATGCGCGCAGCAGCCGCGCGGCGGCCAGCGCGGGCATCACCTGGGCGTCCTGCGGATAGTGCACACCGCCCGCCATGCCGGGGGCCAGATGGGGCTCCAGCGCGCGGAGTTCGTCCGGACCGACCGGATCGGCCGCGACCCCGGCGGCCCGTTGCCCCGCGGTGAAGTCCCGCAGCGCGTCCAGGGTCTCGGGGGACGAGGCGACGACGAGACCGCCCTTGGCCTCGTACTCGATCGCCGCCCCCAGCTCCTCGGCCAGCTCCGCCCACAACCGGGCGGACAGCAGGGCGAGTTGGAGTTCGGGGCCGGGTTCCTTGTCGGAGACGAGCAGGTTGCCCTCGCCCGCGCCGGTGGTGCCGCCGGCCACCGGGCCCCGGTCCACCACCGCCACGTCGAGGCCGGCCCGCGCGGCGTACAGAGCACAGGCCGCGCCCACCATCCCGGCTCCGACGACCACGACATCGCAGGTCAGTCGCTTTGCCACGGCAGTACTATGTCACATGCCGCTGTTCTTGAGGAGACGTCCGCGCGAGGAGACGTCGCTTCTTGAGGCGTTAATTGACGGGACGTCTTCAGTGCGGCCTCGCGCCCGCCGCGAAGGCCCCGGACACGCCGACGCGGCCGTGGACGTCACCTCCCCCGTAGGTGACGTCCACGGCCGCTCCCCCGGCGCCGGACTGTGGTGCTGGTCGCCCGTGTGCCGTCACCAGCACATGACGGCTGTCTCCCCCGGCCCCCACGCGGAGTAGAGACGGACCCGGACGACATAGCGGCGGCCCATGACGAGCCGGACGCGGACGGCGGCGTTGTCCGGTGCGCCGCCGTCGTCGTGGCCGGCGAGGAAGCGCGGCTCCCCCTCCCGCTCCTCGAAGACCACGAGCACACGGTCCGCGTCGCCGAAGGTGCCCACGGTGTAGTCGCGGGTCTCCGGCGGTTCGATGACGAAGTCGGCCTGCTCACCCGGCCCGAGGGCCAGCGGAACCGACCGGAACGGCACCAGCGGGGCGGGCCCGGCCGGCTCCACCGGCGGATACCAGCGAAGCACGAACTCCTTGTCCGCCGCCGACGGTGTGCCGGCCGGCCGCAGCCCCCCGCGGTACTGCTCCGGCTCCAGCACCAGCCCCGGCCCGATCGGCAACGTCATGACCGACTGCGGATCCCACACCGCGCCACCCGCCTCACCGGCGTCCAGCGCGTGCAGCACGTTCGTGTACGTCGTCTCCCGGCTCCAGTAGTTCGGCGGGCCCGCCAGCTCGGCGTACACGGCCTCGTCGTCCCAGTGGATCCCGGCGAACGGACTCTGGTGCTCGTGCACCATCCCGAGCGCATGCCCGATCTGGTGCAGCACCGCCCCTCGCTCCCCGGGCGGGGTCACGTCCCAGCCCAGGTTCATGGTGCGTTCCCCCCGGCCGACCGACAGCGCCTCCCGGCCCACCGCGGACCAGGAACCCCCGCCGGCCTGGAAGCCGATCCGCAGCTCCGCCTCGCCCCGGTCGCCGACCTCGGCGAAGGTGACGCCGATGCCGAGGTCCCGCCACTCGGCGAAGCACTCGCGGACCACGTCCCGCTGCTCCTTGCCGCCGGCCCACGGCACCCGGCGCAGCTCCCCGGTCCCGGGGACCGGGATCACCGAGGCGTCGGAGTCGGCGTCGAGGAAGCAGTAGTGCAGGACCGTGCCGTTGACCCACATCCGCCGCCCGGTGAGCAGGGCACCCAGCCGCCCGGCCGTCAGCCCCGGTCCGAAGGACGGGGCCGGCTGCCGCGGTAGCGAGCAGAGGCGTCGGGTCATGCGGCCAGCGTGCCCGGCCGCCGCGCCCGGCGCCTGAGTCGGGAGCTACTCAAGTCCCCCTGTATCAAATCCGAGTAGGCGGACTCCGGATGACGTGACGACTTACGAACCGGACGCGAGGACGCTGGAGCTGCCCTGGCCCTTCACCGGCCGGGACGACGAACTTGAGCTGGTGCGCGGCGCGACGGCCGCCGGCCGGCCCGGCATCGTGGTGACCGGGCCCGCCGGCCGCGGCAAGACCCGTCTGATCAGGGAGGCGGTCCGGGGCCTGGACCACGCTCTGGTCACCGGCACCCCCCAGGCCCGGCACCTGCCCTTCGCGGCGTTCGCCCACCTGCTGCCCGATCCGGTCTCGCCGCACCGCGCGGTGCAGATCCTGTCGGGCGTACGGCTGCTCGTGGTGGA
Source organism: Streptomyces sp. NPDC001606 (assembly GCF_053596835.1). Classification (NCBI taxonomy): domain Bacteria; kingdom Bacillati; phylum Actinomycetota; class Actinomycetes; order Kitasatosporales; family Streptomycetaceae; genus Streptomyces; species Streptomyces sp. NPDC001606. The sequence goes on along the minus strand of NZ_JBSFHC010000001.1, from coordinate 880,943 downwards.
CGACGCCCATCTGCTGGACGAGGCCTCCGCCGCGCTGGTCCACCAGCTCGCCGCGCACGGCCGTACCCGGCTGGTCGTCACCGCCACGGACGGCGTGCCCGCACCGAGTGCGGTGTCCCGGCTGTGGACCGGGGAGCTGCTGCCCCGGCTGGAGCTGGCGCCGCTGCCCCGCGAGGACACCGCCCGGCTGCTGGCCGGTGCCGCGCTGGAACCGCTCACCGTGCGCCGCCTGTACCTCGGCTGCCGGGGCGATCTGCGCCTGCTGCGCGACCTCGTCGCCGCGCTCGGCGCGGCCGGGCGGCTGGTGGCGCTCCCCGGCACCGGTGAGCGGGCCTGGCGCGGAGCGCTGCCGGTCACCCCCGCGCTGCGGGAGCATCTGGCGGCGGCCCTGGAGCGGTCCGGCCCCGGCGAGCGCGAGACCCTCGAACGCCTCGCCTTCGCCGAGCCGTTGCCGCTGCCGCTGGACGGCCTCGACCTGGACGTGCTGGAACGGCTGGAGGCGGACGGCCTGGTCGAGGCCGACGACGACGGCGCCGTCACCCTCGCCCACCCCCTGCACGGCCCGGCCCTGCGCGCCACCACCGGGCCGCTCCGGGCCCGCCGGCTGTCCCGCGCGCCGGTCGCGCACGGCCCGGCCCTGGAGGCGGAACGGCGGCTGCTGGTACGGCGGATGGAGCAGCTGGACGTCCGTCCGGTCCCGGCGCCGGTGGGGGAGTGGCTGGTGGCGGAGGGCCGCCCGGTCCCGGCCGGGTACGCCGCCGTGCGCGCCCGGTTCGCCCGCCTGCGCGGGGAGCTGCGGGAGGCGGCGGCCTGGGCCCGGGAGGGGCTGCGGGAGGCCCCGAAGGACACCGGGTGCCGCATGGAACTCCGGCTGTGTGAAGGTCAGTTGATCGAATCCCGGGGTGACGACGTGTACGCCCGCTACGACGCCGTACGCCTCGGCGCGCCCGAGCGGGCCGCGGGGCGGCTGCCGGCGGGCAGCGTGTTCGCCCGGCACGCCGAGGCGCTGGCCCGCGGGGACGCCGCCGAGCTGGAGCGGGTCGCCGAGGGGCTGGCGGAGCGGGGGTTCGCGCTGTTCGCCGCGGAGGCGTACGCACAGGCCGAACGCATGCACCGCGATCCCCGGGCGGTGCGGCGGTCGCGCACCCGGGCGGTCGCGCTCGCCCGGTGCTGCCAGGGCGTGCGCACGCCGGCCCTGGACGGGCTGGTGCTCGGTGAACTCACCGCCCGGCAGCGGCAGATCGTGCGGCTGGCCGCGGAAGGGCTCAGCAACCGGGAGATCGCCGAGCGGCTGACGCTGTCGGTACGGACGGTGGGGAACCATCTCTACGGCGCGTACACCCGGCTCGGCACGGGGGACCGGGCGGCACTGGCCTGGTTGGTGGACACGCCGGTGGGGGAGTCGGCGTAGGAGGGGCGTGCTGTGGGTGCTGGGCGCCGGATGCCGGGAGCGGGGGTGTTGTGGTGGCTCGCGCAGTTCCCCGCGCCCCTGGGGGCGCAGCCCTGACAGACAGGGGCCCTATGCCGCTCCGAACGCTGCGAAGGCCCAGCCCGTTGCCTGGTGGAGGGGGTCGTCCGGCAGGGTCGTGCGGGCGTCGCGGAGAGCCTCCGCCAGGCTGAGGCCGGTGTCGAGGCCCTTGTGCAGGGCGAGCATCAGCGGGACCACCGCCGCGTCGTTGACCGGTGCGCTGGCCGCGACCACCCCGGCCGTGCCCAGCGGCAGCAACGCGGTGACCAGGCCGAGGAGTTCGTCGGCGCCGACCGAAGCCAGCCGGGCGGTGTCGCAGCTGGAGAGGATGATTCGGTACGGGCTGCGGGCCAGACGCTCGAAGTCGTGGACGATCAGCGGGCCGTCGGCCATCCGCAGGGCGGAGAACAGCGGGCTGTCGGCGCGGAACGTGCCATGGGCGGCGAGATGGGCGAGACCCGCGCCGTCCAGCTCGGCCAGCACCCGGGGGACCTGGGCGTCCTCGCCCTCCAGGACCGTCGCGGTGTCGTACCGGTCCGCCAGCGCGGGCACCTCGGCGCCGCCCGTGGCCAGACCCGGGCCGCGCACCAGCACCGGGCGGCCGGCCGGCGGGGGTGACGTCTCGCGGGCGCGCAGCCAGCTGCCCGCCGACGGCGACACGCTCAGCACCCGCTCGCGCAGCGCGGGCAGCAGCGCCCACGGCACCCGGTGCAGCGCCCCGGGCGGCACGATCACCACCGGGCCGGGGCCCAGATGCGGTACGGCGCCCGCGAGCAGCAGTTCCTCCAGCCGCCGGCCCCCCGCCTCCACCAGCGGCAGCCGCGCCTCCGCGCCGGGATGGGCGAGCCGTCGCAGCCCCGCCTGGACGTGCTCGGCCTCGGCCACCGCCTCGGCCAGCGCCCCGCCGGCGAACCGCCGTACCCGCCCCCGGCCGCACAGCAGGATGTGCACCCGGCCCCGCACCACGGCGAGTTCGACCAGCGTGGCCTCGCCCAGCCGGTCCAGCAGCCGGGCCACGTCCAGCCGGTTTCCCGCGTGCGGGGCGGCACCGCGGATGTGATGGGTGCGGGAGCGGATCTCCCGCTCCAGGCGCCGCTGTTCACGGTCGAGCGCGGGGACCGGCCGCCCGTCCATCCGGGCGCCCTCCGCCCGGGCCGCGATCTCCCGGTAGGCGGTCAGGCTGCTCAGCAGTGCCGGATCCGCGGGCGGCCGGGTCGGCGGCGCGGACAGCACGGTCGCCCGCCACCGTTCGCTCCACCCCAGCAGCCGCCGCGGGTCGCCCTGGTCCAGGGTCACCTCTTGGGCCAGCGCGGCCAGTTCGGCGCCCTTCGCGGTCACATGGGCGCGCAGCTCGGAGGCGCCGAGCGTCATCCGGTGGTCGTCGAGGACGTCGAGGCCGCGCCGGCAGGCCTCCAGCACGCCGCGCCGGGACCCGGCCGCCCGGGCCCGCAGCGCCTCGGCCACCCAGCCCGTCATCCGGGCGAGCGGCGGGCCCGAGCGCCGGCCGCGGGCCGCCACCGCCAGGTGCCGTTCGGCGTCCGCGGTCCAGCCCAGCGCCAGCGCGATCCGGCCCGCGAGCAACGACGCCTCCGGCGCGGCCGGCGAGTCGAAGGCGGCCAGCCGCTCCGCGACCGCCGCCGCGTCGCCGACCAGCCGCCCGGATCGCCGCCCGGCCGCCACCCGGGCCTCGATCAGCACCAGCCGGGCATGGGTCTCCCACCACAGCCGCCGCTGCGCCGTGAACAGCCGTACGGCGACGGCGGCCCGGGCGACGGCCGTCTGCGCGTCCCCGGCCGACCGGGCGGCCCGCGCGGCGGCCAGCAGCAGCTCGGCCCGGCGCGTGGACTGACCGCCGATCCGCTCCAGCACCGCGATCGCCGCGTCCGCCTCGGCCTGCGCCTCCGGCGCCAGACCCGCCGCCATCAGCACCTCGCAGCGCCGGATGGACAGGTTGTACGTCGGCGTGCCCAGCTTGGCGTACCGCTCCTCGGCCTCGTCCAGCAGGCGCAGCGCCACCGGGATGTCCCCGGACCGGAACGCCGCCAGGCCGCGGCTCTCCACCGCGTCCGCCTTGTCGTGCTCCTGGCCGGTGGTGTCCCACAGCCGCTCCGCCGCCGTGAAGTCGGCGGTCGCCCGGTCCACCGCGCCCAGCGCCAGATGCACCGTCGCCCGCAGGGTCAGCGCCCGTGCCGTCCAGATGTCGTCGGCGACCTGGCGCAGCACCGGCAGCGCCCGCCGGACGTCCTCCAGCGCCTCCCGGTGATGTCCCAGCACCCACCACACATAGGCCCGCCGGTACAGCACCCGGGCCCGGGTGTGTCCGGTGCCCCGGGCGACCCCCCGCTCGAAGGAGGCGAGCCCCTGTCGCGTGCGCCCCGCGTGCACCAGTGCGACCCCCAGTGTCGCGAGGACATCCGCCTCCCGGTCGGCGGATTCGGCGCGCGCGGCCAGATCGCGGGCCCGCCGCAGATGGGTGAGCGCGACCCGGAGATCCCCGAAGTCCCGCTGCCAGATGCCCAGCACCTGGTGGGCGACGCTGGCGTGCAGCGGCGGCGGATTCTCCCGCAGCACCTGTTCGGCGCGTGCCCGGGCCTCGCCCGGATCGGCGAACACCATGGGCAGCAGCTCCGTCACCGCCGCGCTTCCCGCTGTCACGTCTCGCATGGTAGTGGCCTGCTGTATCAGACGGTGGCCCCACGGCTCTCACTGTCGAACACCGTCGTCGAGGGGGAGACACACCATGGCACCACAGCGATTCCACGAGCAGTTCGCACACATCCAGCGCTCCATGCCCGACGTCCCGCTCGCCATGGGACCGGACGACGACGCCCACTTCCTGTACGAGAAGGGTGTCGTCGTCGCCCGCACCGGCCAGGAGGCACAGGTCGTCGAGGACACCGTGCGCGCCCACTTCACCGAGGCCCGGGGCCTGTCCCCCGAGCATGTGCGCCGCACCGGCCCGGAGTCCGACCGCACCGGTGTCACCCGCATCCGGGTCGGTGACCCGGCCCTCGCCGACGACCAGGTGCCGCACGCCCTGCGCGCCCTGCGGGAGGCCGAGGAGCGCCAGGGGCGCCGGCTGGCCGGCCGCAACCATGTGGTGCACATCGCGGTCAACGCCTGCCCCGGCGACGAACCGGTGCCCGTCGCCCGCACCGGGCGGGCCAACCCGGCCGCAGATCCCACCGGCTACGACCCGGACCGCGCCGTACGCGTCCTGGTGATCGACACCGGGCTGGTGCACGACCACCGCGCCTACCCGCTGCTGGCCCACACCACGGGCGACCTCCAGCGGCACGAGACCGACACCGACGGCGTGCTCCACCAGTACGTCGGACACGGCACGTTCATCGCCGGGCTGCTCGCGGCCGTCGCCCCCGACACCGACCTCACCGTCCGCGGCACCCTCGACGACGCCGGTGCCGTGCTGGAGTCCGAGTTCGGCGGCAGGCTCTTCGACGCGGTGGAGGGGAGCGGCTGGCCCGACATCCTCAGCCTCTCCGCGGGCACCCCCGCGGACACCACGGACGGCCTGCTCGGCCTGGACGCCTTCATGCGCGAACTGCGCGAGCAGCGCACCCTGCTGGTGGCCGCCGCCGGCAACAACGGCAGCGACGTGCCGTTCTGGCCGGCCGCCTACGCCGCGCTGCCCGAGTACGCCGACAGCGTGCTCTCGGTCGGGGCGCTGCGCTCCGACGGCGACGGCCCGGCCTGCTTCAGCAACCACGGCCCCTGGGTCGGCGTCTACGCCCCCGGCGAGCGGCTCACCAGCGCCCTCACCGGCTTCGGCACACCGGTGCCGTACCGCTACCAGCACTCCACCTACGACGCCTGCCGGTACGGCTTCGACTACGCCTGTACCTGCCAGTTCCCGCGCCACACCGGTGTGTTGAGCGAGGGACGGGAGAGCACCGGGGCCAAGCCGGACCAGGTGATGTTCGACGGCCTGGCGCAGTGGAGCGGCACCTCCTTCGCCACTCCGGTCGCCGCGGGCCTCGTCGCCGCGCAGATGACGGCGCTCGGGGAGCGCGATCCGCGCGTGGCCCGCGACCGGCTGCTGGCGGCCGCCGACCGGGCCGAGGTGCGCGGGGCGCACGTCCCGGTGCTCCGGCCGCCCACCTGGCGCCCGGTCCCGCTGGCGACCCCCGCGCTGCCCGCATGAGCGCCGGAACCCTCCGCTCCACGGCGTACGATGACGTGCCGTACACAAGGGGTGGAGACGTGGACCGAACAGAGGTCGGCGCGTTGGTCCGGTCCGCCGTCGACGGAGACGCCGCGGCCTGGAAAGCGCTCGTGGAAGGTTTGAGCCCGCTGGTGTGGTCGGTGGTGCGCGCGCACCGGCTGTCCGACGCCGACGGTCACGAGGTCTTCCAGACCGTGTGGTTCCGCTTCGCCCAGTACCTGGGCCGGATCCGCGAACCCGAGAAGGCCGGCTCCTGGCTGGCCGCCACGGCCCGGCACGAGTGCGTGAAGGTGCTCAAGGGCCTGAACCGGCTGACCCTCACGGACGATCCACGGGTCCTGGACCGGGCCAGCGAGGAGCGCACCCCGGAACAGACCCTGATCGACTCGGAGGAGGCGGCGGACCGCGCCGAGCGGATCCGCCGGCTGCGGCAGGAACTGGACGGACTGGGCGAGCGCTGCCGTCAGCTGCTGCGGGTCCTGGTGGCCTCGCCACCGCCCAGTTACCTGGAGATCTCGGCCGCGCTCGGTATCGCGGTCGGCAGTATCGGCCCCCTCCGCCAGCGCTGTCTGCGCCGGCTGCGGGCCCGGATGGACGCACGGGGAGCGGCATGAGCGGCGAGGACCACAACCGGATGCCCGAACACGACGCACCGGACGGCGGGTTCGAGGACGGACTGCTGGAGGAGGAGCTGCGCCGGGCGATCGCCGTCCTCGACCCCGTCCCGGAGCAGCTGTGCCAACTCGCCCTGGACGCCTACGCCCTGCACGACCTGGACGCCCGCGTCGCCGAGCTGACCTTCGACTCGCTCGTGGACGCCCTGCCGGTCAGGGGGGCCGTGGACGCGCCTCGGATGCTGACCTTCCGCGCGGGCGGGGTGACCGTCGACGTCGAGGTCACCGAGGACGGGCTGATCGGGCAGCTGCTGCCGCCCCGGGCGGCCGACGTCGAGGTGCTCGGCGGTCCGGGGAGCGCCCGCCCGGTCGCCGTCGACACCCTCGGCCGCTTCACCAGCGACACCCCGCCGGTCGGCCCGTTCGCCCTCAGGCTGCGGACCGGCGGAGAGGTGATCGTCACGGAGTGGCTGCGGGCCTGACCGCCCTCACCAGGTGACCGGCAGCGTCAGCGGGCCGCGGATCATCGTCCGGTGCCGCCACCGCACCTCCTGCGGCGGCACCGCGAGCCGCAGTCCGGGCAGCCGGTCCAGCACCGTGTCCACCAGCAGCTCCAGCTGGAGCCGGGCCAGCACCGCGCCGGTGCAGTGGTGCGGGCCGTTGCCGAACGCCAGGTGCGGGTTGGGCTCGCGGTCGGGGTGGATGCGGTCCGGGTCGGGAAAGACGTCCGGGTCGCGGTTGGCGGCGAGATAGGAGACGTAGACCGGATCGCCCGCCGCGATCCGGTGGCCCGCGATCTCCACGTCCTCCAGCGCGATCCGGGCGAGCCCCACCGAGCTGCGGTGCGAGATCCAGCGCAGCAGCTCGTCCAGCACCGGTCCGCGTTCCCCGGGCCGCGAGCGCATCCGCTCCATCAGCTCCGGGCGGGTCAGCAGCAGATACAGCATCTGCCCGCAGTTGTGCGTGACCGCCTCACCGCCGATCTGGAGCGGACCGGCCAGCCCGACGGCCTCCTCCTCGCGGATCTCACCGGCCGCCACGGCCCGGCCCAGCAGCGAGTAGACGTCCTCGCCCGTGCTGTCCGCGCGGGCCCGCACGGTCGCGGTGATCCAGCCGTACAGCCCGTTCTTGGCCTCGCCGGCCGCCTCCGCCCCGGTGGTGCAGATGATCTCCCGGGTCCATGCGTGCACCCGGTCCCGGTCGGCGGCCGGCACCCCCATCACCTCGCTGACCACGATGATCGGGAACGGCTCCAGCACCCGCTCGACCAGGTCGGCCGGGGGACCGTCGCGTACGACGCCGTCCATCAGCTCGTCCAGGATCGCCTGGGCGCGCGGCCGCAGCCGTTTCATCCCGGACACGGTGAAGGCCGCCGCGACCGGCTTGCGCAGCCGGTTGTGGTCGGGCTGGTCGACCCAGGCCAGCGAGCCCGGCCGGGGCGCGAAGTTGGGCGCCATCCGGGTCACCTGACGGCGGGTGACCTCCGCGCGGCTGAACCGGGGGTCGTTGGTGATCAGCCGTACGTCGTGATAGCGGGTCGCCAGCCATGCCCAGCCCTCGCCGAACGGCAGCCTGATCCGGGTCAGCGGACCTTCGCGCATGAGGTCGGCGAGGACCGGGTCGAAGTCCGGGCCGTCCAGGTCGAGTGCGGGCCAGACCCGTTCGGGCGGCGGGGCCTGGCCGGCCAGCGTGATCTCCTCGGTCATGCCCACCACCCTGGTACGGGCCCCGCTCACTGTCCTGCGGACGTGCTCCACCCGGGCTACAGTGCGTCCACCAGCGCGGCCAGCGCGCCGGCGAGCCGCTCCAGCCCCGGCCCGGCCGCGCCGCCCGGCTCGGTCATGTAGAGGTCCCGGCGGATCTCCACCATCAGGGCGCCGACCCGCGCGTCCGTGCCGTAGAACTCCAGCGGTACGTACGTCCCGGCGAACGGGCTGTCCAGCCCGGTGCCGCCGCAGCCGGCGAACGCCGTGCGGGCCGCCTCGACCAGTTCCGGCGGGGTGTGGAAGGCGTCCGTGCCCAGGCAGACGGGCGGCCGCGGACCGGTGCCGTGCAGCTCGTAGGGGAGCGGCCGGCTGGGGTAGGAGTGCACGTCGACGATGACGGCCCGCCCGGTGGCGGCCAGCCGGTCCGCCACCGCCTCGGTCATGGCCCGGGCGTACGGCCGGAAGTACCGGGCGAGCAGCGGCTCCGGATCGGTGTCGGCGGGCCGCAGCTCCGCCCGGTGCGTGGTGCGGGTGTAGACCGCCCCCATCCCGGCCGCGAGCATCTCCTCACGCTCGTCCGGGAACCGCTCGGGGTCCACGACCAGCCGCGACAGCCGGTTCACGAACCGCCAGGGCGTCACCCCGGCCAGCCCGGCCGCCCGCTCGGCGAGCTGTGCGGTGTGCGCGTCGGTGATGTGGTCCAGCTCCCGCTCCAGCTCCGCGTCGCTCAGCACGATCCCGGCCCGCACCTCTGCGGGGACCGTCCGTGCCGAGTGCGGTATGTGCAGCAGGACCGGCGAGTCGGGGGCGCCGGGAAGGAGTTCGTACGAGGACACGGGCGGCTCCGGGGGCGGCGAAGGGGCGTACTGCTGGACGGCGGTGCGGGACCGAGGTGCCGGCATGCCTCCGCCCCCGGCCAAAGACACCGGCCGGGGGCGGAGTGCGGGCTCAGGCGGGCAGCCGGAGCGCCGCGGGCGTCAGCTGCTCAGGGACGCCAGCGCGGCGTTCCAGGTGGCCGACGGGCGCATGACCGCGTCCGCCTTGGCCTTGTCCACCTGGTAGTAGCCGCCGATGTCGGCCGGCGAGCCCTGGACGGCGATCAGCTCGTCCACGATCTTCTGCTCGTCGGCGGCGAGGGACTCGGCGAGCGGCGCGAACGCCTTGGCCAGGTCGGCGTCGTCGGTCTGCCGGGCCAGCTCCTGCGCCCAGTACAGGGACAGGTAGAAGTGGCTGCCGCGGTTGTCGATGCCGCCGACGCGACGGGTCGGGGACTTGTCCTCGTTGAGGAAGGTCGCCGTGGCGCGGTCGAGGGTGTCGGCCAGCACCTTGGCACGGGTGTTGCCGGTGGCCGCCGCGTACTGCTCGAAGGCCGGGACGAGCGCGAAGAACTCACCGAGCGAGTCCCAGCGCAGGTAGTTCTCCTTGACCAGCTGCTGGACGTGCTTCGGCGCGGAACCGCCGGCACCCGTCTCGAACAGGCCGCCGCCCGCCATCAGCGGGACGACCGACAGCATCTTGGCGCTGGTGCCCAGCTCCAGGATCGGGAACAGGTCGGTCAGGTAGTCACGCAGCACGTTGCCGGTCACCGAGATGGTGTTCTCGCCGCGGCGGATGCGCTCCACCGACAGCTTGGTGGCCTCGACGGGGGGCAGGATGCGGATGTCCAGGCCCTCGGTGTCGTGCTCCGTCAGGTACTGGCGGACCTTGGCGATCAGCTGCGCGTCGTGGGCGCGGTCCTCGTCCAGCCAGAACACGGCCGGGTCGCCGGTGGCGCGGGCGCGGGTGACGGCCAGCTTCACCCAGTCGCGGATCGGGGCGTCCTTGGTCTGGCAGGCGCGGAAGATGTCGCCGGCGGAGACCGGCTGCTCCAGGACGACGTCGCCGTTCTGGTCGACCAGGCGGACCGTGCCCGCGGCCGGGATCTCGAAGGTCTTGTCGTGGGAGCCGTACTCCTCGGCCTTCTGTGCCATCAGGCCGACGTTCGGCACCGAGCCCATGGTGGACGGGTCGTAGGCGCCGTGGGCGCGGCAGTCGTCGATCACGGCCTGGTAGACACCGGCGTAGGAGGAGTCCGGCAGCACCGCGAGGGTGTCGTGCTCCTCGCCGTCCGGGCCCCACATGTGGCCGGAGGTGCGGATCATCGCCGGCATGGAGGCGTCGACGATGACGTCCGAGGGGACGTGCAGGTTGGTGATGCCCTTGTCGGAGTCGACCATCGCGAGGGCCGGGCCCTCGGCCAGCTCGGCGTCGAAGGAGGCCTTGATCTCGGCGCCCTCGGGCAGGTTCTCCAGGCCCTTCAGGATGCCGCCGAGGCCGTCGTTCGGGGTGAGGCCGGCGGCCTTGAGGGTCTCGCCGTACTTCGCGAACGTCTTCGGGAAGAAGGCGCGCACCACATGGCCGAAGACGATCGGGTCGGAGACCTTCATCATCGTGGCCTTCAGGTGCACGGAGAACAGGACGCCCTCCTCCTTGGCGCGCGCGACCTGCGCGGCGAGGAAGCGGTTCAGCGCGGCGACGCGCATCACGGAGGCGTCGACGACCTCGTCCTTCAGGACCGGCACGGACTCGCGCAGCACGGTGGTGGTGCCGTCCTCGCCGACCAGCTCGATCCGCAGCGTGCCGGCCTCGGCGATGACGGTCGACTTCTCGGTGGAGCGGAAGTCGTTCTCGCCCATGGTCGCCACGTTCGTCTTGGACTCGCCGGTCCAGGCGCCCATGCGGTGCGGGTGGGTCTTGGCGTAGTTCTTCACCGACGCCGGGGCACGGCGGTCGGAGTTGCCCTCGCGCAGGACCGGGTTGACGGCGGAGCCCTTGACCTTGTCGTAGCGGGCGCGGATCTCGCGCTCCTCGTCGGTCTTGGGGTCGTCCGGGTAGTCCGGCAGTGCGTAGCCCTTGCCCTGGAGCTCGGCGACGGCGGCGCGCAGCTGCGGGATGGACGCCGAGATGTTCGGCAGCTTGACGATGTTCGCGGCGGGCGTCTTGGCCAGGTCACCCAGCTCGGCCAGGGCGTCCGGGATGCGCTGGTCCTCGTTCAGGTACTCCGGGAAGTGGGCGATGATGCGTCCGGCCAGCGAGATGTCCCGGGTCTCCACGGGCACACCGGCCTGCGCGGCGTAGGCCTGGATCACCGGCAGGAACGAATGCGTCGCCAGGGCCGGGGCCTCGTCAGTGTAGGTGTAGATGATGGTCGAGTCAGTCACCGGGTGCTCCGCTCCACGTCTGCAACATTGCTCGACATCAAGATATCTCGTGATCGGGTCCGACTCGACAGGGGTCCGCTCACGGGCGTCCGATTTCGATCAGCCGGGCCCGGCTGTCATCTCCCGCTCGATCCACCGGCAGATCACGGCCACCACGTAGTCCCGCTCCGCGCGGCTCAGCTCCCGCCCCTTCGGGATGCCGTGCCAGCGCTCCAGACAGCTCCGGCAGCAGGTGGCGGTCGCATGCTGCGCGACGAAGACCGGGTGGCCGCGGTAGGGGGTCTGCCGGCCGTCCTTGTGCGGCTCGGCCGGTGCCAGACGCCTGGCGATCAGGTCGTACGCGTGCCGGCGCACCGTCGCCGGTCCCTTCAGCTCCGCGGTCGCCCGGTCCCGGCCACGCAGCCGGAACCGGGCCCGGAACGGCTGGCGGGCGAGGGCGTCCAGACGCCGGTCCAGCAAGCCTGGCTCCGGGACGGGCGGGTGCGGGGAGTTCGGCTCGGGGGTCAGCCCAGCAGCAGGCGCTTCTGCTGCTCGAACTCCTCCTGGGTCAGAATTCCCTGGCTTCGCATGTCGCCCAGCTGCTTGAGCTGGTCGATCTTCTGGCTCATGTCGTCGTCGGCGGCGGGCGCAGCCGGCGGCGGTGGGGGCGGGGGCGGTTGCTGCGGTGCAGCCTGGCTCTGCTGCTGCTCGTAGTCCTGCTGCGCCCAGCGGCCCGCCTGCCGCCGCGAGACGCGGTTGGACACGGCGGTCGCCGTTCCGGCGACGACGGCGGTGCGCGCTACTCCCCGAAGCAGTCCGGGCATGTGCGGTCATCTCCCTGTGTCGATGCGTGGGTGCTCAGGCGGCCGCGGAGCCGCCGGGCGGCACCGGCTCCTCCGTGGCGTCCAGGGCCGCCAGCAGGGCCTGGACGGGGATACGGCCGCTGGCCACGAGCTGTGCCCCACTGCGCCTCAGCGCGGCGGCCAGCGGTGCGGCCCACAGGTTCTCGTACACCAGCACGGCGGCCGAGTTGCCGGGTTCCAGGGCGTTGGCGGCTTCCTCGAGGTCGCTCTGGTCCAGCACGCCGGCCGAGGCCCCCTCGAAGACCGACACATCGATCGTGTCGCCGAGGTCCCGCAGCTCCAGACCGGTCGTCGTGCCGTCGGTCTCCTTGCGGACGAAGGCGAGGTCGATGATCCGGATGATGCCGCGTTCGGCGAGATCGACCAGGAGCGGGAACGCCTCCCCCGTCATGCGGTTGCCGACGAATTCGATGACCAGGTAGTCGACGGGTCCCATCTCTTCGACGCTGTCCATGGCCTCTCCTCACGAGAAGGATCGGAGTCGGTACGGCCGACACTCGTCAGAACGCCGTTTCCCCCAGTCCAGCACGCGCGGAAGGGGCCCGCACTTCTGCGGGCGGAGCGGTGACCAGGGATGCGCGGACGGTGAACGGACTCGCCCGTGCGGGCCACTCCGGCGCGCGGAGCGGCGGCGGGACTGACGGAATGGAGGGTGTCCAGGCCATCGCCCCGCCGGAGGGTCCCGTGACCGAGCCGCCCGCCCCGAACCCGCAGGAGCCCGACCGGGACCGGTCCGCCCCGAACCCGCAGGACCCCGACCGGGACCGGAACCGTGCGGAGGCGGCGGGTCCCGCAGCCGGGGGACCGCCGGGGCCGCCGCGGGACCGTGGCGCGAGTTCCGGGGGCGGGGCCGGGGGCGGAGGCGGACGGCCGGGGACGCCCGGGGGCCGGTCGGCGGGCGGCGGCGCCGGACGCGCCGTGCGGAGCACCGCCTCCGCCGTGCTCATCGTGCTCACCTGCATCCTCGTCCCCGTCGCGCTCCTCGCCACCTGGGTGCACGACATCGTGCTCGACACCGACCGTTACGTCGCCACGGTGGCACCGCTGGCCACCGAACCCGCCGTCCAGGACGCGGCGGTCCACCGGATCACCGAGGCCGTGGGCACCCGCGTGGACGGCAAGCAGGTCGCCGGGGAGATCGCCTCCTGGCTCCAGTCCCAGGGACTGCCGCCGCTGGCCGCCGACGCGGTGAGCCGGCTCGGACCGCAGATCGACTCCGCCGTGGACGCGTCGGTGACCAAGATCGCCTCCCGTGTCGTCCACGGCGACGCCTTCGCCACGGTGTGGCGCAACGCCAACCGCGCCGCCCACAACGCCGTCGTCCACGCGTTGACCGGTGAGGGGCGCGGTGCGGTCGGGGTCAGCGACGGCACCGTCACCCTGGACGTCGGCACGGCCGTCGACCGGGTCAAGACGGAGCTGGTGGACGCCGGTCTGAAGCCCGCCGCCAAGATCCCGCAGGTGAACAAGCAGCTGGTGCTGTTCCACTCCGACCAGCTCGCCAAGTTCCGTAAGGGCGCCCACCTCCTCGACGTCGTGGGGAACTGGATGCCGGTGCTGGTCGTCCTGCTGGGCGTCGCCGGAGTCTTCCTGGCCCGCCACCGGCGCCGGGCCCTCGCCCGCACCGCGCTGGGCGCCGCCTTCGCCTGCCTGGTGGTGGCCATCGCGCTGGTCGTGGCCCGCCGCTACTACCTCGACCATCTGCCGCCGCAGGTGCAGTCCAAGGCGGCCGCCGCCGCCGTCTTCGACACCCTCCTCAGGTTCCTCCGGGTCAGCCTGCGTACGGCCGTCGTCCTGGGGGTGGTCATCGCTCTCGGCGCCTATCTCGTCGGACCGGGCCGGCTGCCCGTGGCCGTGCGCGGCTACTCCGACCACACGGCGGACTCCGCGGCGCGCTGGGCGGCCGGCCACCACATCCACGCCGGGCGGGTCGGCGCCTGGGCACTGGCCTACCGCCGGGCCATCGCCCTCGCCGGCCTGCTGATCATCGCGCTCGTCTTCGCGCTGTGGAACCATCCGACGGCTCTCACGGTGCTGCTGCTGGTCCTGGTGCTGCTCGGCATCCTGGCGCTGCTCGCGCTGCTGGCGGCCGGGGGCCGGGTGCAGCTGGAGGCGGCACGGACCAAGCCGGAACCGCCCGCGGGCGAGCACTGACGGCGGCCGGGCGTCCCCGGACCGGGGCACACCGGGGGCCGCTGCGCCCGGTCCGGGGACGGATGGACGGACGGAGGGCCCGACCGGTCCATGTGCGAGCCACGCCCGGACCGGCAAACTGGGTAATGACAGACAAAAGCCTCTCCATGGGCCCGAGGGACAGGGTGGTGACCCTGTGGCTACCAGGCAGGAGCACACGAGGAGATCGGCCGGAGAGCACGTCGATCCGCTGGGAGAGCCGTTCTTGCGGACCCGGTTCGCGCTGCCGGCCAGGCCCGCCACCTTTCTGCTCCGCCGACGGCTCACCGAACACCTCGACCAGGCCTTCGGAACACCGCTGACGATGGTCAACGGCTCGGCGGGCGCGGGCAAGACCCTCCTGGTCGCGGACTGGGCCGCCCGGCTCGGACAGCCCGTCGCCTGGTTCACCGTCGAAGCGGGCGACCAGGGCAGCGGAATGTTCTGGGCCTATGTGCTTCAGTCCCTGCGCGCCGCCGGCGTACCGCTGACGGCCGCCGTCGGCTGTCCGGCGGACGCGGGCCGGGTGGACCGCAACCTGCTGGCCCGGCTCGCCGGTGAGCTGAGCGCGCGCGAGCGGCCCGTCGTCCTCGTGCTCGACGAGTTCGACCGGGTGGTCTCCGCGCGGATCGCGGAGGAGCTGGAGTTCGTCCTGCACCACGCCGGGCAGGGGCTGCGCCTGGTCCTCGTCACCCGCACCGAGCCGCTGCTTCCGCTGCACCGCTACCGGGCGGCCGGGACCGTGACCGAGATCCGCGACGCCGAGCTGGCCTTCACTGCCGAGGAAGCCGCCGCCTTGCTGGAGCTGCACGGACTGCGGCTGCCCGCACAGGCCGTCCAGGCCCTGCTGGCGCGCACCCGGGGCTGGGCCGCCGGACTGCGGCTGTGCGCCCTGGCGGCCCGGCAGAGCCCGGACCCCGACACGTATCTGACGGACTTCGAGGCGGACCGCAGCACGATCGCCGACTTCCTGCTGGCCGAGGTGCTGAAACGGCAGCCGGCGCGCACCCAGGAGCTGCTGCTGCGCGTCAGTGTCGTGGAGCGGTTCTCCCCGGCCCTGGTGGCGGAGCTGACCGGGCGCGGCGGCGCCGAGCGGACCCTGGCCGAACTGCACGGCCAGAACGCGTTCGTGGAGGACCTCGGGCACTCGTGGTACCGGCTGCACCCGCTGTTCGGCGAGATCCTCCGGGCCCATCTGAGGGCCCGTTCGCCGGGGCTCGAAACAGAACTCCACCGGCGCGCCGCGCGGTGGCTGCGCGCCGCCGGCGCCCTGCCCGACGCGCTGACGCACGGCGCTGCGGCGGGTGACTGGAACTTCGCCGCCCAGGCCCTCGTCGACGACCTGGCGATCGGCCAGCTCTTCACCGGCCTGCGCGCGGACGACCTCGCCGAGCTGTTCTCGCGGATGGGCCCCGAGCCGACGAGCGCGGCGGCGGAGCTGGTGCGCGCCGCGCACGACCTGTCCGTGGGCGACGCCGACCGCGGCCTGATCCGGCTGCGCCGGGTCGAGGGCCGGCTGGCCGCGGGGCCGGCCGATGCCGCGGGCCGGATGAGCTGTGTGCTGCTGGAATCCCTGGCGGCCCGGCTGACCGGTTCGCCGGGCATGGCGGAGCGGGCCGTGGCGACGGCCGAGGAACTGCGCGGCGAGGTCTCCGCCCGACTCCTGGAGAACCACCCCGAGTTCCAGGCCCTGCTGCTGACCCACCTGGGCTCGGCCCGGCTGTGGGCCGGGCGCTTCGACGACGCGCGGGCCGCCCTGTCCGAGGCCGCCGGCTTCCCGAGCGGTGTCGCCACCGCACTGCCGCGGCAGGACTCCCTGGGGCAGCTGGCGCTGATCGACTACCTGAACGGCCGACTGTGCCGGGCGGAGCGCACGGCGCAGGCGGCGCTGCGCGAGACGGAGAAGTTCGGCCTGTGCCGCCCCCGCTGCTCCGGCGCGGACCTGGGGCAGCTGGTCCTCGCGGCGGTCGCCGTCGACCGCGGCGAACTCCGGCACGCCGAGACGCTCCTGGGCGAGGCGGACGGCTGCGCCTGCCCGGCCGATCCCGTCACCGCCGCGGGCCGCTCTCTGGTCACGGCCCGGCTGCTGCTGGCGCGCGGCGAACCGCAGGCGGCCGCGGCGGCCGCCGGCCTCACGGTCCCGGCCATGGTGGCCTCCCCCTGGGCCGAGGCCCAGACGGCGCTGGTCGCCTCCGCGGCCCAGCTGGCCGAGGGCCGCCCGGACAGCGCCGTGAAGGTGCTGGACGACGTCGCCTGCGACGGTGAACCCGTGTGCACGGCGGAGCTGGCCTGGGCCCAGTTCGCCGCCGGCAACCACCGGGCGGCGATCGACCTGCTCGACCACATGCCGGCGGGCAGCACCGGCCCGCGAGCGACCGTACAGGCGGCCCTGGTGCGCGCCGGAGCCGCGCAGGAGACGGACGTCGACACCACCCGCAGACTGCTCGCCCGTGCCCTGCGGGAGGCCCGCCGGGAGCGGCTGCGCCGGCCCTTCCTCGAAGCCGGACCGCGGATCCGGCGCCTGCTGGACACCCCGCCCCTGCAAGGCCTGGCCGCCGGGTGGCTCGTCCCGGACCGCCCCGTGGCCGATGCCGGGCGGGAGGCGGCCGGGGATGCCCCGCCCCTGGTCGTCGAGGAGCTGAGCGGGCGCGAGCGCGACGTCGTGGACCGGCTGGCCCAGCTGATGTCCACCGAGGAGATCGCCGCCGACCTGTACGTCTCCGTCAACACGGTGAAGACCCACCTGAAGAGCGTCTACCGGAAGCTCGACGTGAACGGGCGCGGCGCCGCGGTGCGCCGGGCCCGCGACCGCGGGCTGATCCGGCCTCCCGCCGGATGATTCCCCCGCGACGGGTGAGGCGCGGCCCACACGCCTGACGCTGCGATGAGGGGGGCGGCCGAGTTCCCGGCCGCCGGCCGGCAGGACTCGGCGAGGTGGACACCATGGGACACTGGCGCGCTCTGATGGTGCTCGGGACGGCCCAGTTCCTGATGGTCCTGGACACCTCCGTGATGAACGTCTCGATCAGCCAACTGGTCGAGGACTTCCACACCGAGGTCACCGCCATCCAGGGCGTCATCACGCTGTACGCCCTGGTCATGGCGGCATTCATGATCATAGGAGGAAGGCTCGGCGACATCCACGGCCGCCGCCGCCTCTTCGCCGTCGGCCTGGTCGTCTACGGCATCGGCTCGGCCCTCACCGCGCTGGCCCCGACCCTCTGGGTGCTCGCGCTGGGCTGGTCGGTGATCGAGGGGCTCGGCGCCGCGATGGTGCTGCCCGCCATGGCTGCCCTGGTCGCCGAGTCCTACCAGGGCAGGGACCGGGCGGTCGCCTACGGTGTGATCGGCGGACTGGCGGGGGCCGGAATCGCGGTCGGCCCGCTGCTGGGCGGCTGGGTGACGACCTATCTGACCTGGCGGCTCGTGTTCGCGGGCGAGGTCGTGGTCGTGGTCGTCATGCTGCTGTTCCACCGGGTGGTCAAGGAGGTCGCGCGGACCGGACCGCCGCCCCGGCTGGACCTGCCCGGCGCGGCCCTGTCGGCGGCCGGACTCGGGCTGGGCGTCCTCGGGGTGCTCCAGAGCAGCACCTGGGGCTGGGTGCAGCCGCGCAACCCGCCCTTCACCGTCTTCGGGTTCGCGCCCACCCTGTTCGTGGTCGGCGCCGGGGTGGCCGTGCTGTGGCTCTTCGTGCACGCGGAGCGGCGGCGGGAGGCGGCGGCGGCCGACCCCTTGGTGCACCTGTCCCTGTTCCGGGTGGCGCCGCTGCGCTCGGGACTGCTCACCCTGCTCTGCCAGAACCTCATCCTGCTGGGCCTGTTCTTCACCATCCCCCTGTACCTCCAGGTCGTGCAGGGCTACGACGCCTTCCAGACCGGGCTGCGGCTGGTGCCGGTGTCCGTCACGATGCTCGTCACCTCCCTCGGCGCCGCCCGGCTCGGCCGGATCCTGGGGCCGCGCAGGGTCGTCCGGCTGGGGCTGCTGACCCTGGCCGCGGCCGTGCTGTGGCTGCTCGCCACGATCGACCCGGTCATCGACAACGCCCAGTTCGCCGGGGCGATGGCGGTGCTCGGCATCGGCATGGGGCTGCTCGCCTCCCAGCTGGGCAACGTCGTCCAGTCGAGCGTGGGCGAGGAGCAGCGCAGCGAGGTCGGCGGCCTCCAGTTCACGGCGCAGAACCTGGGCTCGGCCCTGGGCACCGCACTCATCGGGTCGCTGCTCATCGGCGCGCTCGTGCACGCCTTCACGGCCGAGGTGGAAAGCAACCCCCAGCTGTCGTCCGAGGCCAAGCACCAGACGAGCGTCGCCCTGGAGGCCGGGGTCAGTTTCGTGCCCACCAGCCAGGTGCGCACGGCCGCCCAGGACGCCGGACTGCCGCCGTCCGAGGTGGACGCCGTCACCTCCTCGTACGCCTCCGCCCAGCTGGACGGCCTGAAGGCGGCGATCCTCGCCACCGGCGGGATCACCCTGGCGGCCTTCCTGGTCACCGGCCATCTGCCGGGCGCGCCGGCCCGGGGGCCGAAGCAGTCCAGAAGCGGCGCCTCGGCGGGCGCGGCCGGTGCCCGGGAGTGAGGGGGAGAACGGCCCATGCACTACGAGATCCGCGTCGACGGCCATATGTCGGAGACCCTCGTCCAGGCCTTCCCGGAGCTGGAGCATGTGCGGATGTCCGGTCAGACGGTGCTGTTCGGTCCGGTCATCGACGAGGCGCACCTGTACGGCCTGCTGAACCGCTGTCAGTCGCTGGGGCTGCGGGTCGTGGAACTGCGGCAGCTGCCCGAGTGACCGCGGGGGGCCGGGCCGGGATCACTCGCCGCGGGTGATGCGCGGCGCGGGCCGCGCACGGACGCTGGCCGGGTGAGGGATCACAAGCCGCCCCGCCGGTGCTCCGCTGGCGGGCCGGATCACGCGAGGAGGAGCCATGACCGAGTCGCGTGGACAGGCGCCGCGCAGCGGCCTGTCGTATCTGCCCGGCGAGGCGGCCACCGATCCCGACGGGACGCTCACGGCGATCGGGCGCTCGTGGACCTGGATCCTCGGGTCGGCGATCGCGACGCTCGTACCGGGCGTGCTGGTCCTCGTCTGGCCGGACGAGACCCTGCACGTCCTCGCCGTGCTCATCGGCCTCTATCTGCTGCTCACGGGCGCCTTCCGGTTCGTGACGGCGTTCGGGCGGGAGCACGGCGAGCGGATTCCGGGACTGCTGGTGGCCGTGCTCTTCGTACTGGCCGGCGTGCTCTGCCTGCGCCATCCCATGCAGACGGTCGCGGCGCTGTCGCTGATCGTCGGGCTCACCTGGCTGGTGTCCGGCATCCTCACGCTGTACACGGCGCTCGCCGCCCGGGATCTGCCGCACCGCGGGGTCATGCTCGGCGTCGCCCTGCTCGGCATCGTCGCCGGGGTCGTCGTGCTGGTCCTGCCCATGGAGTCGGCGCGGGCGCTGACCAGGCTGCTCGGTCTGTGGCTCGTGCTGCTGGGCGTCGGAGAGCTGGTGTTCGCCGTCATGTGGCGGGCGGCGCTGCGCAGGGGCGGCGCGCTGCCGGGCGCGGCCGGGCCCATGGACTGACCGGACCGCGGCGCCTCACCCGCTCCGGGTGAGGCGCCGCGGTCCTCGGCGTGTGCACGCTGAGAGCGTCACGGACCGGCTTGGTGAACCCGGCGGGCCGGCGCCACGGACGGAGAAAGAGACATGAGCGCACAGACCTACCTCGCGTACGACTATCCGCTGCTGAGCGCCTTCTGGACCATGTTGGTGTTCTTCCTGTGGATCATGTGGTTCATCCTGCTGTTCCGGATCATCGTCGACATCTTCCGCGACGACGACCTGAGCGGCTGGGCCAAGGCCGGCTGGACGCTCTTCGTGATCGTGCTGCCCTTCCTGGGCGTCTTCGTCTACCTGATCGCCCGCGGCAAGGGCATGGGTGCACGGGAGATCAACGAGGCGCGGACCCGGCAGGAGGCCTTCGACTCCTACGTCCGGGAGACCGCCCGGGGCGGGCCCAGCAGCGCCGACGAACTCAGCAAGCTGTCCGACATGCGCTCCCGCGGTGACATCACCGACGAGGAGTTCCGCAGGGCGAAGGAACTCGTCCTCACCGGTGCCGGACCGCAGCAGCGGTAGGCCGTTTCCCACCCCTCACGGGCGCCGAACCGCGCCCCGTGTGAATCGAGGCATGCACATGGCTACGACGCACCACACCCACGGCCACACCTCCTCCGCCAAGCAGGCGTGGGCGGGCGGGCTCACGATGTTCGCGGGCGTCATGCTGATGGTCGCCGGGATGCTCGGTGTGTTCCGCGGCATCATGGCGATCGCGCAGGACGACGTCTTCGTCACGACACCCAACTACGTCTTCAAGTTCGACCTCACCAGCTGGGGCTGGATCCATCTGGTCCTGGGCGTGATCGCTCTGGTGGTCAGCTTCGGCCTGTTCCAGCCCTCGCTGTGGGCACGCGTCGGCGGCATCACCATCGCCGGGCTGGTCATCATCGCCAACTTCCTCTCGCTGCCGTACTACCCGGTGTGGTCCGTGGTGATGATCGCCCTGTCCGGCTTCATCATCTGGGCCCTGTGCGTGGTGAGGCAGGACGAGTTCCCCGAGAGCCCGTAGCGGACCGGTCCGGGCAGCTCCGGACACCGTCGCCCCGCGCCGGCGGGCCCCGAAAGGGGCCTGCCGGCCGCCGACGTTTTCAGGCCGCTCCGCCGCCGACGCCCTGGCCCGACCGCTGCTGGGGGATCACCACCGCTCCCTGCTGGAGGGAGACCGAACGGGTCGGGGCCGGGACGGAGATGCCCTCCGCCTGGAAGCGCCGGTGCAGGCGCTTGATGAACTCGTGTTTGATCCGGTACTGGTCGCTGAACTCGCCGACGCCCAGGACCACCGTGAAGCCGATGCGGGAGTCGCCGAAGGTGTGGAAGCGGATCGCGGGCTCGTGCTCCGGGACGGCGCCCTCGACCTCGCGCATGGTCTCCGCCACGACCTCCGCCGTGACCTTCTCCACGTGCTCCAGATCGGCGTCGTAGCCCACGCCCGCCTGGACCAGCACCGTCAACCGCTGCTCGGGGCGGGTGTAGTTGGTCATGTTGGCCTTCGCCAGCTGGCCGTTGGGGATGACCACGAGGTTGTTGGAGAGCTGGCGGACCGTCGTCTGGCGCCAGTTGATGTCCACCACATAGCCCTCCTCCCCGCTGCTCAGCCGGATGTAGTCGCCCGGCTGGACGGTCCGGGAGGCGAGGATGTGGACGCCCGCGAAGAGGTTGGCGAGCGTGTCCTGGAGGGCCAGGGCGACGGCCAGACCGCCCACGCCGAGGGCGGTCAGCAGCGGCGCTATGGAGATGCCGAGGGTTTGCAGCACCACCAGGAAGCCGATGGCGAGGACCAGCACCCGGGTGATGTTGACGAAGATGGTCGCCGAACCGGCCACGCCGGAGCGGGACTGGGTGACCGTACGCACCAGACCGGCGATGACCCGGGCGGCGGACAGCGTCACCACGAAGATGACCCCGACCTCGAGGATCTGGTTCACATGGTGCTGGACGGGCCGGGTGAGCGGCAGCACGGCCGCGGCCGCCGCCGCGCCGCCCGCGATCGCCGCCCACGGCACGACCGAGCGCAGCGCGTCCACGATGACGTCGTCGCCGCTCCAGCGGGTCCGCTTGGCGTGCTTGGCGAGCCACCGCAGCACCGCCCGGGAGAGGAAGGCGAGCAGCAGGCCCGCCGCCAGGGCGATGCCGGCGAGGACCAGGTCGTCCAGGGTCAGGGCGCGGTTCACCGGTCACCTCCGAGGCGCGGAGCGGCTGCGGGGAGCCTGGTGTGAAGTCTCGTCACGGTGTCACCTGCTCGATGTCCGGGATGTGCGATCGCGCCGGCCGGGAACTCCGGTGACCGGCGCGATCGCTCATCCTGCCGTATCCGGCACACCAGTTCGCACCCGGACCGGCGCTTGCCGGACAGCCGCTCAGATGATGCCCTCCGCGAGTTCCTCCTGGTCGCGGCCGCTGCCATAGGCGGCGGTGGGGGTGCCGTACGACCGGCGGGCCACGTACCACCAGACGCTGGCGAGGACCAGGACCACGGCGAGCGCCAGCGACGCGTAGTTCATCGTGTCGACCGTGACCGGCGAGGACTGCGGCAGACAGAACAGCACCGTCACACACGCCACCCAGACCACCGCGATCCAGCCGACCGGCCGGCTCCAGCGGCCCAGGTGCCACGGACCCGGCCGGAACCGGTCCCCGGCGCGCAGCCGCAGCAGCACCGGGATGGCGTAGGCGGGGGTGATGCCGATGACGTTGATGGCGGTCACCGCGTTGTACGCGGTCGACGAGTACAGCGACGGCAGCGCGAGGACGCCGGCCACGACCACCGACAGCCATACGGCGGCCACCGGGGTCTGGGTGCGGCCGCTGACCGTGCGCCACAGGTGGGAGCCGGGCAGCGCGCGGTCCCGGCTGAACGCGAACACCATCCGGCTGGCCGCGGCGACTTCGGCGTTCCCGCAGAACAGCTGGGCGATGATCACGACGAGCAGCAGCGCGCTCGCGCCGTTCGTGCCGAGGCCGTCGAGCAGGATCTGCGCGGGCGGCACCCCGGTGGCGGTGGTGCGGGTGGCGTCGTAGTCCTGGATGGCGAAGGTCAGCCCGGCGAGCAGGACGAAGCCGGCGAGCCAGGAGACCCAGATGGACCGGACGATGCCGCGCGCGGCGGCCACCGAGGCGCGCGAGGTCTCCTCGGACAGATGGGCGGAGGCGTCGTAGCCGGAGAAGGTGTACTGCGCGAGCAGCAGCCCGATCGCCGCCACGTAGAGGGGGTTGTGCCAGCCGGTCTCGTTGGCGAACTTCCCGAAGACGAAGGACGGCGACTGGTGGTGGTCGGGGACGATCGCGAGCGCGCCGACGATCAGGGCGACACCCGCCAGATGCCACCACACGCTGACCGAGTTGAGCAGGCTGACCAGGCGGACCCCGAACAGGTTCAGCACGGCGTGCAGCAACAGGATGGCGCAGAAGATCAGCATGGTCCGGCCCGGTGTCGGCGTGAAGCCCCACCGCAGGTTGGCGAAGGCGCCGGTGAACAGCGCGGCGCCGTAGTCGATGCCGGCGATCGCGCCGAGCAGACCGAGCAGGTTCAGCCAGCCGGTGTACCAGCCCCAGCGGCGCCCGCCGAGTCGGTCGGCCATGTAGTACAGGGCGCCGGAGGTCGGATAGGCGCTGGTGACCTCGGCGAGCGCGAGCCCCACGCACAGGACGAACAGGCCGACCCCGGCCCAGCCCCACAGCATCACGGCGGGCCCGCCGGTGTTCAGGCCGAAGCCGTACAGGGTCATGCAGCCGGACAGGATCGAGATCACCGAGAAGCTGATCGCGAAGTTGCCGAAGCCGCCCATCCGGCGGGCCAGCACAGGCTGGTAGCCGAGTTCGCGCAGCCGCTGCTCCTCGTCCTGGGGCGGCGGCCCCGAGGCGGGCACGGGGTCGGAAGTGCGGGGGGACATGCGGAAACCTCCGGAGTCAAGGTGCCTTCGGTCGGGGGGAGTTCACGGACGGGAGTCGTCGGCGGCCGCCCGGCAGCGGTCCCGGGCCTGGATGAAGACCTCCATGGCACGGCCCCGGTCCGGGGTGCGGTACATCCAGGGCGCGGGGGTGACGTAGGGGCCGATCGCCTCGAACACCCGGGCCGCGTCCGGGAAGAGCAGCGCACCCCACAGGGCGTGCGCGAGGTGGTTGAGGTCCAGCGGCGAGGCCTCGGCGTGCGGCGCCCGGTCGAACCAGGAGCGCAGCCCGTGCCGTGCCTCGCGGGTCGCGTCGTCGGCCACCCAGTGCAGGTCGAGCGCCGCGTCGTACCCGCTGGCCCGGCGGTAGCGCTCGACCCGGACGTACAGCGGCAGCAGAAGCACCGCGGAGCCCGGCGGGGCCTCGGCGGCGGCCCACTGGGCGTAGCCGGCGGCCTCCGTGAGCCGGTCCGAGCCGCCGCGCGCGTACAGGAACTGGAGCATCCGGTGGTGGGCCTCACGGTTGTACGGGTCGCGGGCGTGCGCCTCGGCCAGCAGCCCCCACGGACCCGGCGGCAGCAGCGGCGCGGGCGGCGCGGCCCGGTGCTCCTCCCAGCGCTGCTCCGGATCGAGCTGGGCCAGCGCCAGCAGACATATCCAGGGCACCGGGTCCCGCGGTGCGATGCGGGTGGCCGTCTGCGCGGCGTCCCAGGCCTCGATCCACAACTCGTGGGTACGGCGGTGCCGTTCGCGCTGGGCCCGCAGCGCCCGCTCGACACCCACCCGGGCCTGCATCACCGCCGCGTGGACGCTGTCCGGTTCCTCCGTGAGCCAGGCCCGCACCACGTCGCTGCCGGCCGCGACGGTCGCGAGGACCTGGGTGCGCCGGGTCCACTCCCAGCCCCGCGTGGTCTCCGCGAGCAGCGTGCGCATGGCCATCCAGCGGCCGGTGCGCAGCTCCTGGAGCGCGGCGCGCAGGGCGTGGTCGGGGCCCGCGGGGTCGTAGGAGAGGCGTGCTCCTTCCCTGGCCATCAGCCGTCGGCCCCGGGGCCCGGGGGCGCGGGCGAGGCGGCGGGGTGACGTGGCAACAGCCCTCCCCTGGGCGGTGTTCGTGATGTTCCCGGTCCTGGTCGGCGGTCACTATAGAGGGGTCGCCCGAACCCCGCCATTGTTATCAACTCAACTAACCAGCCATGTGAGTTGATGACTCGTCAGTAGCGCTTGACGCTGGGTGCGGCACGGCGGCAGGCTGACGCGGTGATCTTCACAGCGAAGTGCGGGAGGACGCGATGACCGGGCCGGTGCTCGCCGTCGACCAGGGCACGTCCGGCACCAAGGCGCTCGTCGTCTGCCCGGACCGCGGTGTGCTCGGCACCGGCTTCGCCGAGGTGCGGCCGCGCCACCTGCCCGGAGGCCTGGTCGAGGTGGACCCGGCCGAGCTGTACGCCTCGGTCCTCGACGCCGGCCGGCAGGCGCTCGCCGCGGCGGGGGAGGACGTCGTCGCGCTGGGCCTGGCCAACCAGGGCGAGACCGTCCTCGCCTGGGACCCCGGCACCGGCCGCCCGCTCACCGACGCCCTGGTGTGGCAGGACCGGCGCGCCGCCACCGTGTGCGAGGAACTCGTCGAACACGCCGAGGAGTTGCACCACCTCACCGGGCTCCCGCTGGACCCGTACTTCGCCGCGCCCAAGATGGCCTGGATCCGCCGTCACCTCACCCGCGACGGCGTCGTCACCACCTCCGACGCCTGGCTGGTCCACCGCCTCACCGGTGCCTTCGCCACCGACGCGGCCACCGCCGGCCGCACCCAGCTGCTCGGCCTCGACGACACCGAGTGGTCCCCGCGCGCCCTCGACCTGTACGGCCTGACCGGCGAACGCCTCCCCGAGGTGACCGACGTCGCCCAGCCGGTCGGTACGACCACGGCGTTCGGCCGGGAGATCCCGCTCACCGGACTGATCGTCGACCAGCAGGCCGCCCTGCTCGCCCAGCGCGTCACCGCGCCGGGGGCGGCCAAGTGCACCTACGGCACCGGGGCGTTCCTGCTCGCCCACACCGGCGGGTGCCCGCTGCGCAGCACCTCCGGTCTGGTCGGCTGCGTGGCCTGGCGGCTGGCCGGAACCACCGGCTACTGCCTGGACGGGCAGGTGTACACGGCCGCGTCCGCCGTCCGCTGGCTCACCGATCTCGGTGTCCTCGCCTCCGCCGCCGACCTCGACCGGGTCGGCGGCTCGGTCGCCGACAGCGGCGGCGTCACCTTCGTCCCCGCCCTCGCCGGGCTCGCCGCCCCCTGGTGGCGCGGCGACCTGCGCGGCTCGCTCACCGGCCTTGGTCTCGACACCACCGCCGGGCATCTGGTGCGCGCCCTGTGCGAGGGGATCGCCGCGCAGGTCGCCGAACTCGCGGACGCCGCCGCGGCCGACCTGGGCGGCCCGCTGGGGGTGCTCCGCGTGGACGGCGGGCTGACCCGTTCCGCGCTGCTCATGCAGGCGCAGGCGGATCTGCTCCAGCGCCCGGTGGAGGTCTCGGCACTCGCCGACGCGACGGCCCTGGGCGCGGCGGCCCTGGCCCGGGTGGGGGCCGCCGACGGGCTGACCGTCGAGGAGGCGCTGCCCGAGTGGAAGCCGGCCGCGGTGTACGAGCCGCGCATCCCGGCGGAGACGGCGGAGGAACGCCGGGCGGCTTTCCGGGCGGCGGTCGCTTCCCTGCTGGGCGGGGGCTGAGCGGGGGATAGCGGGCAACGGCGACGCGGGAAGCGGGGCCGGCGGGCGACGGCTGGTGTCCGGAGCGGGGTCTGGGGGGAACGGCTGGTGTCCGGAGCGGGGACTGGGGGTGACGGCCGCTGTCGGGAGCGCCGGTCCGTGGGAGCCGCAGCCGACCTGGCCGGCCCGCCGGAGGCACTTCGCGCGGACCATGCTGAGCCGGGGGCAGGGGGACGGCCGGTGTCCGGAGTACCGGTCCGGCAGGGCTGGTCGCGCCCGCCCGGCGGAGCCGTATGCCGACCTGGGCGTCCTGCTGGAGGTGCTCCGCGTGGACGGCGGGCTGACCCGTTCCGCGCTGCTCATGCAGACGCAGGCGGACCTGCTTCAGCGGTCGGTCGGGGTCTCGGCGGCGGTCTCTCACCTGCTGGGCGGGGACAGGGGGCGACGGAGGCGTCCGGAGTAGCGGTCCGGCGGGGCGTGGTCGCGCCCACCCGGTGGAGCCGTGCTGCGCCTCAGATCACCTTCAGCCGGACCAGTGCCCCCAGCGTCAGCGCACCCGGCACCAGGGGGAGCCACACCGTGATGATCCGGTAGGCCAGTACCACCGCCGTGGCCACCGCCACCGGACCGCCCACCGCGACCAGCGCCACGATCAGCGCCGCCTCGACCGAGCCCAGGCCGCCCGGCGTGGGCACCAGCGCCACCGCGGCCGTGGCGGCGAGATAGGCGAGCACCATGTGCGCGGGCGGCACCGGCAGCCGCAGCGCCTGGCCGACCGCGGCCAGACCGGCCGCCTGGAGCGCCGGGAAGGCCAGCGAGCCGCCCCACAGGGCCAGCGCCCGGACCGGCCGGGTGTGCACCGAGCGCGCCTCGCCGATGGCGTCCCGCACGAACCCCGAGACACGCCGGCGCAGCGGCCGTACCCATGCCAGGGCGGCCGCCCCGCCCGCCAGCAGGCCGGCCGCGCCGAGCAGCAGCGGGAGCGCCGACCCGCCCGGGAGCAGCGGGCCGAGCCGCAGCGCGTCCGGGAAGGCGATCAGCAGCGTGGCCAGCAGACCCAGCCGGCCCACGCACTCGGCGAGCAGATACAGGGCGAGCGCGGCCGAGGAACGGGCGAGCGGCACCCCGCACACGGTCATGAACCGCAGGTTCACCGCGCTCGCGCCGAGCCCGGTCGGCAGCAGGTGGTTGGCGGCGGCCGCCGCGAACTGGGTGGCCAGCAGCCGCCCCTTCGGCAGCGGCTGCACCACCGCGCCCTGCCGGGTGCACGCAGCCGCCACCCAGGTCAGACAGGTCGCGCCGGCCGCGGCCAGCAACCACGGCCAGGAGGCGGTACGCAGCTGGCCGAAGCCCTCGGCGAGCACCGAGCGGTTCCGTACGGCGGCCACGGCGACCAGCAGGACCGGCAGCAGGCACAGCACCTGGCGCAGCGGGACGCGACGGGGGAGTCGTCCCCGGGACAGCGGCGGCAGCGGAGGGAGCGGGACGGCGGTCATATCCGCAGAGGTTCGCCCGGCCGCGCCAACGGGGGGTGGCAGAAGCGGGGACGGCGGCTTACAGACTGAGGTCATCGGGGCCTTCGCAAGAGTCGGGGCCTGCACGGGCGCGGTCGCCGGGCGGGGTGAAAAGGCAGGAACATTGACCTCAACGAAGCTTGAGGTTCTACGTTCTCTCCCATGAGCATGGAGACCACCGCCTGGACGCAGCTGCACAGCGTGATGAACGCGCAGGCAGACCGCCGTCCCCTCGCCCGCGCCACGCTGCGCCGCATCGCCGCCTTCGCCCGCCCGCACCGCGCGGGCATCGTCCGGTTCGTCCTGCTCGGGGTGGTGACGGCACTCCTCGCCGTGGCCACTCCCGTGCTCGCCGGCCGCGTCGTCGACGCGATCGTGGCGGGGCACGACTCCGGCAGGGTGATCCGGCTCTCCCTGCTCATCGCCCTCGTCGCGCTGGCCGAGGCAGGGCTCGGCATCCTCGGCCGGCGGCTGTCGGCGACGCTCGGGGAGGGACTCATCCTCGACCTCAGAACGGCTGTGTTCGATCATGTGCAGCGCATGCCCGTCGCGTTCTTCACACGGACTCGTACGGGAGCGCTGGTCAGCCGTCTCAACAACGACGTGATCGGTGCCCAGCGCGCCTTCGCCAACACCCTGTCCGGCGTGGTGAGCAACCTGGTCACGCTGCTGCTCACGCTCGCCGTGATGCTCACCCTGTCCTGGCAGATCACCCTGCTCGCGCTCGTCCTGCTGCCGGTGTTCGTGCTGCCCGCGCGCCGCATGGGCAGCAGGATGGCCCGGATGCAGCGGGAGGCGGCGGCGCTGAACGCGGCCATGGGCACCCGGATGACCGAGCGCTTCTCCGCTCCCGGCGCCACCCTGGTCAAGCTGTTCGGCCGCCCCGAGGAGGAGTCGGCCGAGTTCGCGGCCCGCGCCGCCCGGGTCCGGGACATCGGCGTCCGCACGGCCACCGCCCAGTCCGTCTTCATCACCTCCCTCACCCTCGTCTCCGCCCTCGCCCTGGCCCTCGTCTACGGCCTCGGCGGCTGGTTCGCGCTGCACGGCACCCTCCAGCCGGGCGCCGTCGTCTCCCTCGCCCTGCTGCTGACCCGCCTGTACGCCCCGCTGACCGCGCTCGCCGGGGCCCGGGTCGAGGTGATGAGCGCCCTGGTCAGCTTCGAGCGGGTCTTCGAGGTGCTGGACCTGAAGCCGCTGATCGAGGAGAAGCCGGACGCGGTCCCGGCGCCCGAGGGCCCGGTCGCCGTCGAGTTCGACGACGTCCGCTTCGGCTACCCCGCCGCCGACCAGGTCTCGCTGGCCTCTCTGGAGGAGGTCGCCGCGCTCGACACCCGGGGCGGCACCGAGGTCCTGCACGGCATCTCCTTCCGCGCCGAACCCGGCCAGACCGTCGCCCTCGTGGGCTCCTCCGGCGCCGGCAAGTCCACCATCGCCCAGCTGCTGCCGCGCCTGTACGACGTCGATTCCGGCGCCGTCCGGATCGGCGGCGTCGACGTCCGGGACCTGACCGCCGCCTCGCTGCGCGGCACCCTCGGCATGGTCACCCAGGACGGTCACCTCTTCCACGACAGCGTCCGCGCCAACCTGCTGCTGGCCCGGCCCGACGCGTCGGACGCCGAGCTGTGGGACGCCCTGGAACGTGCTCGCCTCGCCGAGGTCGTACGGTCCCTGCCCGACGGCCTGGACACGGTCGTCGGCGAGCGCGGCTACCGGCTCTCCGGCGGAGAGCGCCAGCGCATGACCATCGCCCGGCTGCTGCTGGCCCGGCAGCGCGTGGTCATCCTGGACGAGGCCACCGCTCACCTGGACAACACCTCCGAGGCGGCCGTGCAGGAGGCCCTCACCGAGGCCCTGGAGGGGCGCACCGCCGTGGTGATCGCCCACCGCCTGTCCACCGTGCGGGCCGCCGACCAGATCCTGGTGGTGGAGGCCGGCCGGATCGCGGAACGCGGCACGCACGAGGAGCTGCTGGCGGCGGACGGACGCTACGCCGAGCTGTACCGGACGCAGTTCGCCCAGCGCGAGCCGGCCGAGCCGGCGGGGGAGGCGGCGGTGATCTGAGCCCCGGACGTCCGGATCACCCCTCCCGACGTGTGAGCACCGCGGGTCTGGATACGCGGTGGTACGGCACCACGCCTGACGGGACGGGGAATCCATGCCATGACCAGCGAACACCAGTCCGGCCACCGCTCCCAGCACTCCGAGGTCACCCTCAGGGTCAACGGGAAACCGCACACCCTGCTCGTCGACCACCGGCGCGTCCTGCTGGACCTGCTGCGCGAGGACCTCGGTCTCACCGGGTCCAAGAAGGGCTGCGACCACGGCCAGTGCGGCGCCTGCACCGTGCTGGTCGACGGCCGCCGGCTCAACAGCTGTCTGCTGCTCGCCGTCACCCTCGACGGCAGTGAGATCACCACCGTCGAGGGCCTCGGCGGCGACGGCGAGGCGCCGCACCCGCTGCAACGGGCCTTCCTGGACCGCGACGCCTTCCAGTGCGGCTACTGCACCCCGGGACAGCTCTGCTCCGCCGTGGGCATGATCGCCGAGGCCCGGGCCGGCCACCCCTCCCACGTCACCGACCCCACGGCCCCCTCCGACCGGCCCGTCCCGCTGGACCGGTCCGAGATCCGGGAGCGCATGAGCGGCAACCTGTGCCGGTGCGGCGCCTATCCGCGCATCGTGGAGGCGGTGGAGGACGTGATCCCGTGAACGGCTTCGGATACCTCAGGCCCGCCACCGTCCAGGAGGCCGTCGAGGCCTGCGCCACCCACCCCGGCGCCCGCTTCCTGGCCGGCGGCACCAACCTGGTCGACCTGATGAAACTCGGCGTGGAACGCCCCGCCGTCCTCATCGACGTGAACCGGCTGCCGCTGGACACCGTCGAGGAACTGCCCGACGGGGCGCTGCGCGTCGGTGCCACCGTCCGCAACAGCGACCTCGCCGCCGACCCCCGGGTCCGCGACCGCTACCCGGTGCTGTCCCAGGCCCTCCTGGCCGGCGCCTCCGGGCAACTGCGCAACGCCGCCACCACCGGCGGCAACCTGCTCCAGCGCACCCGCTGCCCCTACTTCCAGGACCTGGACAAGCCCTGCAACAAGCGCGAGCCGGGCAGCGGCTGCGGCGCCCGGGACGGCGTCCACCGCGACCACGCCGTGCTCGGCCACTCCGCGCACTGCATCGCCACCCACCCCTCCGACCTGGCCGTCGCCCTCGCCGCCCTGGACGCCCAGGTCGAGCTGTACGGCACCGAGGGCCCCCGCACCGTCCCGGTGGCCGACTTCCACCGGCTGCCCGGCGACCACCCCGAGCGGGACACCGAGATCCGCCCCGGCGAGCTGATCACCGGCGTGCTGCTCCCGGCCGCCCCCGCCGGTGCCCCCTCCGCGTACCGCAAGGCCCGGGACCGGGCGTCGTACGCCTTCGCGCTCGCCTCCGTCGCCGTCGTGCTGCGGGTGACGGACGGGACCGTCGAGCACGTCGGACTCGCCTTCGGCGGCCTCGCCCACCGGCCCTGGAAGGCCCGCCACGCCGAACGGGCCCTGCACGGCGCCCCCGCCACCCCGGCCGCCTTCGAGGGAGCCGTCGACCTGGAACTCGACCACGCCCAGCCCCTGCGCGACAACGCCTACAAGGTGCCCCTGGCCCACAATCTCGCCCTGGACGTCCTCAACCGCCTCGCCCCCACGCCCGCCGGCGTCTGAGCCGGCCGGCCCACCCCGGGAGGAATCCATGACCGGAACTGCCCTGGGCGCCCCCGCCGAGCGCCGGGAAGGACGGCAGAAGGTCACCGGCACCGCCCGCTACGCCGCCGAGTACCCGCAGCCCGGCCGCGCCTACGGCTGGCCGGTGCCCGCCGCGGTCGCCCGGGGCCGGGTCACCGCCGTGGACCCCTCCACCGCCCTCGCGCTGCCCGGCGTCCTCGCCGTCCTCACCCCCGGCGACGCGGCCCGCCTCGCCGAGCCGGAGGACGCCACCCTCGCCGTACTGCGGGGGCCGGACGTGCCGCACCGGGGCTGGTGCGTGGCCCTGGCCGTCGCCGACACCCTGGAGACGGCCCGCGCCGCCGCCCGGGCGGTCCGCGTCACCTACACCACCGAACCCCACGACGCCGTCCTGGACCCCGATCACCCGGACGCCTTCGAGCCGGAGGAGGCCAACGCCGGCTATCCCGGCCGGGTCGAGCAGGGCGACCCGGAGGCCGCCTTCGCCGCCGCCGAGGTCCGGGTCGACGCCGTCTACCGGGTGCCCCCGCTGCACAACCACCCCATGGAGCCGCACACCAGCACGGCCCACTGGGACGGGGACCGGCTCACCGTCCACACCTCCAGCCAGGGCGGTACGACCGTCCGCTCCGTCCTCGCCGCGATGTTCGAGCTGCCCGAAGAGCAGATCACCGTCGTCACCGAGCACGTCGGCGGCGGCTTCGGCTCCAAGGGCACGCCCCGCCCCGACGTCGTGCTCGCCGTGCTGGCGGCGCGCCGCACCGGCCGCCCGGTCACCATCGCCTGGCCCCGCCGCTATCTGCCCGTCACCGTCGGCCACCGCGCGCCCACCCTCCAGCGGCTGCGGCTCGGCGCGGACCGCACCGGCCGGCTCACCGCCCTGCTGCACGAGGCGACCACCCACACCTCCCGGGTCAAGGAGTTCGTGGAGCAGGCCGCGGTGCCGGCCCGCGTCATGTACGCCACCGAGAACCTGCTCAGCGCCCACCGGGTCGTCCCCCTGGACGTGCCCACACCGTCCTGGATGCGCGCCCCCGGCGAGGCCCCCGGCATGTACGCCCTGGAGTCGGCGATGGACGAACTCGCCGACGCGCTCGGCATGGACCCGGTGGAGCTGCGGGTCGCCAACGAACCGGACCGGGAGCCCGGCAGCGGCCGGCCGTTCAGCAGCCGGCACCTGGTGGAGTGCCTGCGCGAGGGAGCCCGCCGCTTCGGCTGGGCCGACCGCGACCCGCGCCCCGGCACCCGCCGCGAGGGCCCGCTGCTGATCGGCACCGGGGTGGCCGCGGCCACCTACCCGGCCTCGGCCGTCCCGGCCACCGCCACCGCCGAGGCCCGCCCCGACGGCAGCTTCGTCGTACGCACCAACGCCACCGACATCGGAACCGGCGCCCGGACCGTGCTCGCCCAGATCGCCGCCGACGCCCTCGGGGTGCCCCTCGACCGGGTGAGCATCGAGATCGGGAACAGCGACCTGCCCTCGGCGTGGCTGGCCGGCGGCTCCATGGGCACCGCGTCCTGGGGCTGGGCGGTGCACCAGGCCTGCACCGACCTCGCGGCCCGGCTCACCGGGCCGCCGCCGCCCGAGGGAGTCACCGCCCGCGCCGACACCAACGGCATCGCCGACGCGGACACTCCCTACGCCCGGCACGCCTTCGGCGCGCACTTCGCCGAGGTCGCCGTCGACACGGTGACGGGCGAGATCCGGGTGCGGCGGCTGCTCGGCGTCTTCGCCGCCGGCCGGATCCTCAACGCCCGTACCGCCCGCTCCCAGTTCGTCGGCGGCATGATCATGGGTCTGGGCATGGCCCTCACCGAACACAGCACCATGGACCGGGCGTTCGGCGACTTCCCGGAGGCCGACCTCGCCTCCTACCATGTGCCCGCCCACGCGGACGTGCCCGACGTCGAGGCCTACTGGGTGGACGAGGACGACCCCCATCTCAACCCCATGGGCAGCAAGGGCATCGGCGAGATCGGCATCGTCGGCACCGCCGCCGCCCTCGGCAACGCCGTGCACCACGCCACCGGCATCCGGTTCCGCGACCTGCCCCTGACCCCGGACCGGATCCTCACGGCGCTGCTGTCCGAGGGGTGAGGGTCGGCAGGTCACGCCGGGGGAGCGCTCGGCCTCGCCGGGCTCTCGGTCCTTCCAGGCGTCACGCCGGGCCGGGCGGCAGGTGCACCGTCATGATCAGGTGGCAGGGCCCGGTGCCCGCGCCATGGTAGGTGTGGGCGGTGTCGCCGTCGCCGTCAGCCTGCACGCCCTCGCCTGACCCGGGAGAAACCCGCGCATGGTCATCCAGCCCTGGGGCGCCGCCCTGGACGACGCCGAGTGGCAGACCCGGATCGCCGACGGCCACGACGTCGGCATCCTCAGCGCCAACGGCCTGCCGGGCCGGGCGCCGGCGCCCCGCCCAGGGCCCTGCGCCCTCCCTCCCCGCCCGCCCCTTCCCGGAACGGACCCCCTGTGACCACCTTCCGCATCAGCCCCGCCGTCGTGGACGCCTTCCCCGACACCCTGATCGCCGTCGTCACCGCCGTCGGCCTGCGCGGCCACGAGTCCTGGCCCGCCACCACCGCCGCCCTCCAGGAGCTGGAACAGCAGCTCGCCGCCGGCGCCTGGCAGCCCGCCGACGAGAGCGACCCGCGCATCGAGGCCTGGCACACCGCCTACCGCTCCTTCGGCACCAACCCCCGCCGCATCCGCCCCAGCGTCGACGCCCTCGGCCGCCGCCTGGCCAAGAGGGGCACCCTGCCCCGCATCAACCCGGCCGTCGACTCCTACAACGCCGTCTCCGTCCGCCACGGTCTGCCCGCCGGCGCCTTCGACCTGGACCAGGTCACCGGCGCCGTCGAGATCCGCCCCGCCGACGGCACCGAGACCTTCACCCCGCTCGGCGAACCCGACACGGTCGAGACCCCCAAGCCGGGCGAGATCATCTACATCGACACCACCGACGTGCTCACCCGGCACTGGAACCACCGCGACGCCCACCGCACCCGCGTCACCGAAGACTCCACCCGGGTCGCCTTCGTCCTGGAGACCGTCGCCGCCGCCCGCGACGGGCACCTGCTCAAGACCGCGGCGGACGACCTCCTGACCCTGCTCCAGCCGCACTGCGAGACGAGTACCGTGCACTACCTCGGCCCGGCACAGCCCACCGCCACCGTCTGACCCCGCGCCACTGCGGCCCCCGGCCACGCGCAGACGGCCTCGACGGCGGCGGCCGGGGGCGGCACCATGCACACGGTCGACGGGGAAGGGAGTTGCCGGTATGAGCGCGACCGGCCGGTGGGGGCAGGTGCAGCCGCAGGGTGATCGGCTGCGGGTGCTCGCGGTGGACGACGAGGAACCCGCGCTCGAGGAACTGCTGTATCTGCTGGGCGAGGACCCCCGGGTCGGCGGTGTCGTGCCCGCCTCCTCGGCGACCGAGGCGCTGCGCCGGCTGAGCCGGGCCGTGGAGGCGGGCCCGGACGGCGCCGAACGCGTCGACGTCGTCTTCCTCGACATCGACATGCCCGGCCTCAACGGACTCGAACTGGCCGCGCTGCTCGGCGGGTTCGCGGACCCGCCGCTGATCGTCTTCGTCACCGCCCACGAGGACTTCGCCGTCCGCGCCTTCGACCTGAAGGCCGTCGACTACCTGCTCAAGCCCCTGCGCAAGGAGCGCTTCGCCGAGGCCGTACGGCGGGTCGCCGAGCTGACCCGGACCGGCCCCGCTCCCGCTCCCGGACCCGGCCGCGGCGACCACGTCCCCGTCGAACTCGGCGGCGTCACCCGGTTCGTGCCCATCGCGGACATCGCCTACGTCGAGGCGCAGGGCGACTACGCGCGGCTGCACACCGGTGACGGCAGCCATCTGGTGCGCGTCCCGCTGTCCGTGCTGGAGGAGCAGTGGCGCCCGCACGGGTTCGTACGGATCCACCGCAGCCGCCTCGTCGCCCTCGGCCGGATCGAGGAACTCCGGCTGGACGGCGGCAACGTGACCGTCCGGATCGGCGACCGGGTGCTCGCCGTCAGCCGCCGCAACGCCCGCGAACTGCGGGACCTGCTGGCCAGCCACGCGGCGGGCCGGGCCCGCCGCGCGGACGGCACGGCGTCGAGGTGACGGACGTGTAGCGATTCTCGTACGGCGGCTGTGCCGGCGGTGGCGCTCTGCGTACACTCGCCGCACACAAGGTGATCACCGCGGCGTCGGGGAGAGCGTGATGGGTGCGGAGTCCGTCCCTCGCAGAGAGGTGGTCACCGGACGGCCGCACACACTGCACACACCGCACCCACCGGACGGCGTGCCGGGGGCGCCGCACCCCGCAGCCCCCGCGTCCCGGCCCGGCGTGGACGACCTGATGAGACGTCAACTCCGGGCGGCGATCGCCGTGTCGGCCGCACTGGCCGTCCTGCTCGGCCTGCTCCCGGTTCTGCTGCGGCTGCTGCCGGCCGCCGCCGACGCCTCCCCCCGGGTCCCGCTCGCCGTCTGGCTGCTGCTGGGCGTCGCCCCCTACCCGGCCCTGCTGGCCATCGGCGCCTGGTACGTGCGCCGGGCCGAACGCAACGAGACCGGTTCCGCCGCCCCGGCGGAGCGCCCCTGACCATGCGCCGCGCACCCGCCGGGACCCGCCCTTGAACCAGACGTACGGCATCGCGGGCGTCACGGCCGTGGTCCTCGCCACGGTTCTCGTCGGCGCGCTCGGCCTGCGGATCTCCCGCACCACCTCCGACTTCTACGTCGCCTCGCGCACCGTCGCGCCCCGGCTCAACGCCTGTGCGGTCAGCGGCGAGTACCTGTCCGCCGCCTCCTTCCTCGGCGTCGCCGGGCTCGTCCTCGCGCAGGGCGTCGACATGCTGTGGTTCCCCATCGGCTACACTGCCGGATTCCTGGTCCTGCTCGCCTTCGTCGCCGCCCCGCTGCGCCGCTCCGGCGCCTACACCCTGCCCGACTTCGCCGAGGCCCGGCTGGAGTCCCGGGCCGTCCGCCGGGTCGCCGGTGTGCTCGTCGTCGGCGTCGGCTGGCTCTATCTGCTGCCCCAGCTGAGCGGCGCCGGACTGACCCTGCGGCTGCTCACCGGTCTGCCCGGCTGGCTCGGCGGGCTGGTCGTCGCGGGCGTGGTCACCGTGGCCGTGGCCGCCGGCGGCATGCGCAGCATCACCTTCGTCCAGGCCTTCCAGTACTGGCTGAAACTCACCGCTCTGCTGGTGCCCATAGCGTTCCTGCTGCTCGCCTGGCGCGCCGACCGGACCCCGGCCCCCTCCTGGGACGAACGGCCGCTGTTCCACCGCTCCACCGAGGTGCGCGTCGACCGGCCGCTCACCCTGACCGTGCGCCGGCCGGTCCGGGTGACCGCCTCCGGAACCGTCGACGGCCGGGCCCTGCACGGCGGTTCCCTCACCCTGCCCGCGGGCCGCCACCGCATCGGCACCGGCACCGCCCTGCGCTTCCCGGCCGGAGCCGAGGTCCCCCTGCCGGACCGCCCGCCCCACGACACCGCGCCCACCAGCTGGAGCAACCCTCTTTCGGCGGACCGCGCGCAGCACAGCCTCTACGCCACCTACGGGCTGATTCTCGCCACCTTCCTCGGCACCATGGGCCTGCCGCATGTCGTCGTCCGCTTCTACACCAACCCCGACGGCCGCGCCGCCCGCCGCACCACCGTGATCGTGCTGGCGCTGCTGGGCGCGTTCTATGTGCTGGTCCCGCTGTACGGCCTGCTGGGCCGCCTGTACGCCCCCGACCTGCTCCTCACGGGCGACACCGACGCGGCCGTCCTGGTTCTGCCCGGGCGTCTGGTCGGCGGGGCCGCGGGCGATCTGCTGGGCGCGCTGGTGGCCGGCGGGGCGTGCGCGGCGTTCCTGTCCACCGCAGCCGGGCTCACCATGTCCGTGGCCGGGGTGCTCGCCCAGGACGTGCTGCCCAGCCTGGGCATCCGGCACGTGCGGCACTTCCGGCTCGCCACCGTGCCCGCGATCGCGGTGCCCACCGTCGCGGGCGCGCTGGTCGGCGATCTGCCCGTGGCCGACGCGGTCGGGATGGCGTTCGCCGTCTCGGCGTCCTCGTTCTGCCCGTTGCTCGTCCTCGGTATCTGGTGGCGCGGCCTCACTCCGGCGGGTGCCATCGCCGGGCTCCTGCTGGGCGGCGGCTCGGCGCTCACCGCGGTGACGGCCACCATCGCCGGCGTCGCCCGGTCGGGCTGGCTGCACACGCTGCTGGCCTGGCCCGCGGTGTGGTCGGTCCCGGTCGGCTTCACGGCCATGATCGTGACGTCCCTGGCCACCCGGCGCCGCGTTCCGCCCGGCACCGCTGCCACCATGGCCCGCCTGCACCAGCCCGAGCCCCTCCCCTGAGAAGGAGCACCCGCATGCCCACCGCCGCCCCTCCGCCACGGCATCTGCCGGTGCCGGCCGACGCAGCGCAGCGGGGCACACCCGTGCCGGCCCCGCGGCGCGGGTGCGGGGGTTCCGGGTGAGCGTGTCGCCGATGACCGTGCTCGTCACCGCGGGGCTGGTGCTGGCGGGGCTGGCCCTGTTCGTGCTGGGGGCCGCGCTCGGCCACGCTGCCGCCCGGCGGCAGTCGGAGCACACGGCCGGTGCCGACGGGCTGCGTGCCGTCGCGCACGCCCTGCACGGCGCCGCGCTCGCCGCCGCTCCGCTGCGGGCCGGTCTGACCGAGGAGACGGCGCGCAGGGCGGCCCGCCGGCTCCGCCCGCTGCTGGGAGTGCCCGCCCTCGCACTGACCGACGGATCCGCGGTGCTCGCCTGGGACGGCGCCGCCGAACACCACCGCGATCAGCTCACGGCGCAGCTCGCCCACGGCCTTCGCCCCCGGGGCTTCACGCTGTCCTGCGCCACCGAGGAGTGCGCCGTCCGCTGGGGCGCCCTGGTCCCGCTCACGGCCGACGGCGAAACCGCGGGCGCGCTCGCCGTGTTCACCGGCAGCGAGTCCGCCGCCGCCCTCCGGGCCGCCGAGGAGGTCGCCGGACGGCTCGCCGTGGAGCTGGACCTCGCCGGTCTGGACCGGGCCCGGTCCAGCGCCCACGAGGCGGAGGTACGGGCTCTGCGCGCGCAGATCTCCCCGCACTTCATCTACAACTCCCTCGCGAGCATCGCCTCCTTCGTCCGCACCGACCCCGAGCGCGCCCGTGAACTCCTCCAGGAGTTCGCCGACTTCACCCGCTACTCCTTCCGTCGCAACGGCGACTTCACCACCCTCGCCGAGGAGTTGCGCTCCATCGAGCAGTACCTGGAACTCGCCCGCGCCCGCTTCGGCCGCCGCCTGCGGGTCACCCTGCGCATCGCGCCCGAGGTACTGCCCGTGACCCTGCCCTTCCTGTGTCTCCAGCCCCTGGTGGAGAACGCCCTCAAACACGGCCTGGAGGAGTCCGTCGAGCGCAGCAGCATCACGATCGCCGCCGAGGACGAGGGCACCGAGGCCCGCGTCGTCATCGAGGACAACGGCGTCGGCATGGAACCGGAACGCCTGCGCGCCGTCCTGGCGGGCACCGCCGGCCCGGCGACCGGCATCGGCCTGCGGAACGTGGACCGCCGGCTGCGCCAGGTGTACGGCGACGACCACGGCCTGGTCATCGAGACGGGCGTCGGCGCCGGCACCAAGATCACGGTCCGGGTCCCCAAGTTCCGCCCCGGGATCCAGGCACCGCCGCCCTGACCGGCCCGGGGCCGCGCAGGTCCGGGCTCGTATCCGCGGCCGAAGGTGTGTAGGTTCGCTCGCGAGACGTCCGCGCGCGGGCCGTCTCGGCTGTACTGGTGTTGTTGCTGGAGGTGTGTGGGCTGTGCTGATGACCGGCAAGGTGCTGCGTTTCGACGAGGTCCGGGGGTACGGGTTCATCGCCCCGTCGGAGCCGGGCGAGGACGTGTTCATGCACGCGAACGACCTGCTGGACGAGAAGTACCTCTACCGTGAGGGCAGCGAGGTCGAGTTCCATCTGGAGATGGGGGACAAGGGCCCGAAGGCCTCGCAGATCCGGTTGGTGTACCAGCCTTCCTCGAACCGGCTGCCCAACCGTCCCGTCCTGAGCGAGGAGCCGGTCGCCGCCCGTTTCCAGGCGCCCGGGGAGGCCACGAGCGCCGCCCTGTTCCGTACCGAACTGACCGAGGCGCTGGTCGAGTCGGTCGACTCGCTGACCGCCGCGCAGATCCGGCAGATCCGCGGCTGCGTCCTCGAACTGGCACGCGGCAAGGGCTGGCTGAGCGCCTGACCCCGGGCCGCTCCGCGGCTCCGCACGGGTGGCCGGCCGCGTCCTGCGCGGCCGGCCGTGCAGGGGGTCAGAGGGCGGCCGGCTCCGGCTGCCGCGCCGTCAGCCGTCCCCGCCGTGCGAGTACGGCCACGAAGGCGGCGCACACCAGTCCCGTGGCCGTCAGCGCCGTCCAGGTCAGCCGGAGCGCGTCGTGCCGTACGGCGAAGTCCCAGAGGGCGCCGACGCCCAGGTTGCCCGCCGTGATGCCCAGGCCGGAGACCGTGTTGTACAGGCCGTAGTGCGTGGCGACGAGACGGCCGCCGGACAGCGCGACCACGGTCTCCATCTCGAACGGGTAGACCACCGCGGAACCCGCCGCGAGGAGCACCACCGCCGCCACCAGGGCGACGAGCACCGCGAGCGACGAACCGGGCGGGGCGGCGACGAGCGGCAGGAAGGCGAGCCCCAGCGCCGTCAGGCCGCACACCAGCGCCTGCTCGGGCCGCCACCGCCGCTTCGCCCAGCCCGTCAGCCGCAGTTGCCCGGCCACCGCCACACCGGCCGAGACCACGAAGAGCCCGCTGGTGACCGCCGTACCGTCGGAGCCCAGGGCGTCGGCCGCGGCGAGCGGCAGCGCCAGGTACACCTGGAACGTCAGCACATAGGAACCGGTCATCGCGGTGGCGAAGAGCAGGAACGGCCGGTTCGCGACGACGCCGCGCCACTGCGCGGCCACCCCGCCCGCGCCGGAACCGGCCGGGCGGCCGTGCCGGGCGGGCAGGGCGCGCCACTGGAGCAGGGTCAGCCCGGCGAAGACGGCCGCGGCCGTCGTGCACACCAGCCGGAAGTCGGCCGCCAGCAGGGCGAGTCCGACCAGCGGCCCGAGCAGCATGCCGGCCTGGTAGTACACGTTGAACACGGCGAACGCGTCGACGCGCCGCTCGCCCGCCTCCCCGGCCAGATACGCGCGGACGGCCGGGTTGAACAAAGCCCCCGCGAAACCGGTCGCGGCGGAGGCGGCGAGCAGCGCCGGCAGGTCGTCCACCCAGCCGAGCAGGCCGAAACCGACGGTGCGCAGCAGGCAACCGGCCATGATGGGCGCCTTGTAGCCGAGGCGGTCGGCGAGGGTCCCGCCGATCAGGAACATCCCCTGCTGGGAGAAGTTCCGCACCCCCAGCACCAGCCCCACGGCCCAGGCGGCGAGCCCCAGTCCGTGCGAGAGATGCCCGGCCAGGTAGGGCATCAGCATGTAGAAGGCGAGGTTGATGGCGAACTGGTTCACCATCAGCAGCCGGGCCGGCGCCGGGAAGGAGCGGGTCTGCCGCCACAGGCTCCTCATCGGGCGGCCCCCTGCGGCAGCGTCGGGTCGGTGACCCGGGTGCAGCGGGTCCAGCGGGTGACGGCGCGCTCGCCGGGGTGCGCGATCTCGTCCGGGTCGTCGGCGGGCGGCCGGTCCAGCAACTGGTGGGCACGGCAGTAGGCGTCGTCGTAGACGGTTCCCACATACCGCTGGGGCCCGTCCGGGAAGACGGCGACGATACGGTTCCCGGCGGGCAGGGTGCGGGCCAGCCAGCGCGCGACCAGGGCGACGGCGCCGACGCTCCAGCCGCCGGTGGCGTAGTGGTCGCGGGCCAGCCGCCGGGCGGCCCACACCGCGTCGGCGGCGGCGACCCAGTGCACCTCGTCGAAGAGCCGGTGGGCGACGTTGCGCGGGTGGATGCTGCTGCCCAGGCCGCGCATCAGCCGGGGCGCGGCGGGCTGGCCGAAGATCGTCGAGCCGGTCGCGTCGACGCCGACCACGCGCAGCCCCGGGAAGGAGCGGCGCAGCACCGAGGCGACGCCGGCGGAGTGGCCGCCGGTGCCGACGGAGACGACGAGGGTGTCGACACGGTCGAGCTGGGCGGCCAGTTCCCGGGCGAGCGGGGCGTACGCGGCGACGTTGTCGGGGTTGTCGTACTGGTCCGGGTGCCAGGCGTCGGGGTGCCGGGCGAGGAGCTGTCCGACGCGCCGGCGCCGGGCCTGCTGCCAGCCGCCGACCGGGTGCGCCTCGGTGACGACGTCGACCTCCGCGCCGTACGCCGTGAGC
This sequence comes from Streptomyces sp. NPDC001606, assembly GCF_053596835.1. Lineage (NCBI taxonomy): Bacteria > Bacillati > Actinomycetota > Actinomycetes > Kitasatosporales > Streptomycetaceae > Streptomyces > Streptomyces sp. NPDC001606. Next base: position 839,052 of record NZ_JBSFHC010000001.1, on the reverse strand, counting down.
AGCCCGGTCAGCAGGGGCTCCATACCGGGGTCGGTGACCACGGTCACCGGGTGGCCGAACGTGGCTCCGGCCAGCGCCAGACCGAGGCCGAGGGTGCCCGAGCTGGACTCCACGATCCGGGCGCCGGGCCGCAACTGCCCGCGCTCCCGGGCCGCGCGCACCATGTGCAGGGCGGCGCGGTCCTTGATACCGCCGGGATTGTGTCCCTCCAGCTTGGCCCAGAAGCCGCGGCCGGCGGCGGTGAAGGGCTCTCCGATCCACAGGACCGGGGTGTCGCCGACGAGCCCGGCCGGCGTGCGCAGGGGGTGCCTGGTGGGGGTGGGCAGGGGTGTGTGGTTCATGGCGTGCTGCTCCTGCGGCCGCTCGGCGGACGGCTGAGGGCCGTGAGGTGGGGGGCGAGATGAACGGAGACGGCGGCCGCGCCCCGGCGGGTCCCGAGGGACGGTCGGGGGCACGGCCGGGGCCGCTCAGGTCCGCCACACCCCGAGCCGGGCCGGTGACGGCCCGGTCGACCGGCTCTCCGCCCGCCTGCCCGGTGTCCCGCCGGGCCTGGACGAGGCCGCCGCGGGGACGTGCGCCGGTCCGGCCACGGCGGTCGCCTCGTGCCCGGCCGGCACCGGCCCTGCGGTGCCGCGGGGCGTCTGGAGCGTCGGCTCGTCGCCGTGGCAGCAGTGCGGGTCGGGGACGGAACCGGGCTCGCCGGAAGCGGCCGCGGCCGCGACGGGCGCGCCGGCCCGGGGCGGTGACACGGAATCGTGTCCGCACACCGCGAGATGCACGAGGACGGCCAGGAGCAGCACGACCGCCGCGCCGGCACGCAGCACGGCGCGGCGGGTGCGCGAGGCGGGGCCACTCCTCATGGCCGCCTAGAGTAACCGATCAATTGCACAGAGTTGCGACATCGGGTCTCCGGGTTTCAGCTGCGCTGACGGAACTCCACCTCCGCGACCGCGACATGACGGCCGGACGTCAGTCCCGTGACCGACCGCAGCACCAGCCGCACCCTGACGACGTCGCTCACCCCGGTGGGGAAGGTCTGGGGCCCCGGTGTGTCGCTGAGCGAGAGCGTGCTGCGGTGCACCGTGCCGTCCGCCGAGGTGACCTCCGCATCCATCCGGAGCGCCCGGGCCTCGCGGGCGTACTCCTCCGGCGGCGTGGCCGCGCCGTTCGTGATGATGAGGTCGACCAGCCGGAACGGCTTGTCGAAGGTGTACGTCACCGAGGCGCCCGCTCCCGGCGCCCCCCAGTAGCGGTTGCTGAGACCGTCCGTCGTGTCCGCCGCCGGATGCCCGGGCACCTGGGCGCTCGCCGAGACATGCGCCGGGGTGACGGCCTTGGCGTTGCCGAGTTTGTCGCGGGTGTCCTCGAACAGGGCGCGCCCGGCGGGCAGCAGCAGGAAACCGGCCACACACAGACCCACCACCACGGCGAGGATCACCAGCAGCCGTACCGCCCGGCCGGACCCGGCCCGCACCCGGCGGCGCAACGGCCAGATGGTGCGCCACCAGGGCAGCGGGGCGGCGGCTTCCGTCGGGCGCAGGGGGGCGGCGCAGCGGCGGCAGAACCGGCGGTCGGGCGGGTTCGGCGTGCCGCACACCCGGCAGGGCGGCCCGGTGACCTCCTCGGGTGCGGGTGCGGCGGGGCGTACGACAGGACGCGGCGCGACCGGCTTCGCGGGCTGCACGGGCAACACCGCCCCGTCGTGCGGCCCGCTCTGCTCGATGGACGCGGGAGCACGGGGGCCGGGGAAGGCGAGGCTGGGGGGTGTGGGGGGTGCGGGGGTGGAGGGTTGGGTGCGTGAGGGGCCGAGTGTGGGGCGGCTCGGTGCCGGGTTGTCGGTGGGCGTGGCACCGGTCGAGGGTGACGCCGTTCCTGATGCAGCCGGGCGGTCCGTTCGGGTCGTATCGGGGCGGTCGCTGGCGGTGCCGCCCGCAGGGACGGCCGGGCTCGACGCCGAAGCGGAACCGGAATCCCGGGCTGCCCCAGCCGCCGGAGGCCCGGCGTTCGGCGCCGGGCTCGTGCGGCGCGCGTTCTGTGGCTCCCGTCGGGCACGGTTCGTCAGCCGGTCCCGCAGGGACGGGGAATGGTCGGGGCCGGTCGGGGACCCGGCGGACCCGCCGTCCGACGCGGACGCCGACGAGGGGGCATCGGCCGACGGGCCGTCCTGCGGCCGGCGGTCCGGCGACGGGGCGTCAGCCGAGGGCGCACCGGTCGATGAGGTGTCATCCGACGCCAAGCCATCCGACGGCAGGTCGGCCGGCCGCGCGTCGGCCGCTCGGCTGCCCGTCGGCCGGTCCGGCTGCGGAGCCGGGGGATCCGGCTGCGGAGCGGGGGGATCCGCAGCCGGGGCCTGCGCGGGCGGGGTACGCCCTTCGGACCAGCCCAGGTAGGAGCCGCAGTTGCGGCAGAAGTCGTCCCCGGGATCGTTGGACGCCCCGCACGAGGGACAGCTGCGCACGACGTCACCTCCCTCCGTCGTCGACGGGCGGGCCGGGCAGGACCTCCACCCGGCACGAGACATGCACCGGACACAGGGCCCGGACCACCTCGCGGACCCGGGCCTCGTCCACCTCGGGGTCCCGGCCCGGCCAGACCCGGACCACCACCTCACCGGACGGCTCCGGCGGCAGCTCGGCGCCCGCGGTACGGGACCAGACCGCCCCGCCGTCACCGGTGACCTCGGCGTGCACGCCGAGGGTGAGCCACAGCCGGTCGGCCAGGCCGCGCCGGGTGCCGCGCCGGCGGTGCAGCTCGACCGCCCGGAGCACCGCCTCCCGGCGCAGCGCGGCCGGCCGGTGCGGGTCGTCCTCGGCGCCCACCCACGACGCCAGCCAGGCCACGAAGTCGAGCGGTGCCACCCGCGGGTCCAGGTAGGCGGGCAGGTTGTCGAGGGTCGCGAACACCGGGGCGAGGACGGTGTCCAGGCCCGCGGTGAACCGCTGCGCGAAGTCGTCCTCGGCGTACAGCGCGGGCAGCAGCGCCCCGATCGGGTGCCGGCTCGGCAGGCCCGGAACTCCGGCGCGGCTCATGCCCCGGCCTCCGGCTCGACCGGCTGTACGACGACCTGGTGCTGGTACGAGAACACCAGCGTGCCCGGCCCCACGTCGATGCGGTCCACCGGCGCGCCCCGCCGCCCGGTGATCGGGTCGGCGGGGAACAGCCGGATCTCCTCCACCAGCGCGTTGCCGGTGGCCTGTTGCAGCACGCCGAAGACCTCCCCGTACTGCACCGGCCGCCCGAACGGCCACCCGGTGCCGTCCGGCCCGCCGCGCAGCGGGTTGAGGTGCCGGAACAGCGCGGCGAGGGCGGCCTCGCGCACCCGGTCGGTGTCGCCGGGCGCCGCCGCGAGCCGGGCGACCACGGTGACACCCTGGAAGGCGGGCGGCTCCACCACCAGCCGGGTGCCGATCAGCCGCCGCTCGTCCAGACTCGCGGTGATCGCCTGGAGCACCTGGTCGGAGGGGATCAGCTGCTCGAAGCGCAGCCGGTCGCCGTCGTCGGCCACGGCGTCCGGCACGACGAGCACCCGCACCGCCCCCGCCGCGTCCGCGGCGGGCAGACAGCGCACCCGGCGCACCGAGGGCGCCGCCTGCCGGCTGATGGTCTCGTAGTCCTCGGCCGTGACCGCGCGCTCCTGCATCCGCAGCGCGTCCGGAGCCCGCAGTTTGGCGTTGGCGACGGTCTCCCCGTCCACCCCGCCGCGGGCCGCCTCCCGGTTGCCGACCCGCGCGATGTACGGCACGGAGCTGCGCAGCACCGAGATCGCGCCGCGGGCCACGTTGCCCGCCGGGCCGCCGCCGGTGCGGTAGCGGGCCACCCGGATGTGCGCGCCCTTCTCGGGCACCGCGCCGCACGGGCGCAGCGTGCCGTCGGGTTCGCGCAGCGCCGGTGGGAAAATGAACTCCCCGGTGGTGGCGTCCACTTGGACATGCCGGTCGGTGGGCTCCGAGCGGCCGAAGTGCTCCACGACCTGCCACGGGAGCCAGCCGTCCGCGGAGGAGACCTCCACCACCGGCGGCTCGCCGTCCAGCAGCACCGGGGGGCGGCCGAGCCGGAACGTCTGGCCCGGGACCCCCTCCGAGATGCCGAGCGGGACATCGGTGACGGTCTCGGCGTGCTCGACCGAGGTGGTGCCGCCCACCGTGAACACCGACGCCTCCCGCACCGTCGGGGACTCCGAGTAGAACGGCTGGCCCGGCTCCGGCTCGGTGACCCGGCAGCGCAGCCAGCCCGCCCGGTGCCCGCCGATCACCGACGCGGTGTGCCCGGCCGGCACGAAGACGGTCACCTCGCCGGGCCGGTTCAGCCCGCCGGTGGTGTCCGCACCGGTCTCGCACCGCTGCCAGCGGCCGCCGTCCCACGCCTCCCAGACCAGCGGCGGCTGACGCGGGTCCACGCCGACGCCCTCCACCCGGCTGTCCAGCCGCACCGCCAGCACACAGCGCGGCACCGCCGAGGGCAGCCCGAACAGCAGGGCGTCCCCCGGCTCGGGCGCCGCCTGGAAGCAGGGCACATCGAGGCCCTCGGCGAGCCGGCCGGTCCGGTCGGTCTGCTCACCGGAGCGGGGCGCCGTCACCAGCCGGACCAACTCGCTGGGCACGATGCGCAGTTCCTCGGTGGTCGCGAACACCACGGGCTCCTCCGACTCGCCGTCCGCCGTGGTCACCTCGGTGCCGGCGGGCAGCGTCACCGTGTCCGGCTGCGGTGCCGACAGCCAGAAGTCGACCTCGGCCGAGGCCGCCGCCGGCGGGAACAGCCGGATGCCCAACAGGTCCAGGAACGCGGTGTAGTTCTTGTCCGGCACCCGGTTCAGCCGGTACAGCAACTGGTCCACCAGGTAGGCGAACGTCTCGATCAGGGTGACGCCCGGGTCGGAGACGTTGTGGTCGGTCCACTCCGGGGCGCGCTGCTGCACGTACCGTTTCGCCTCGTCGACGAGTTGCTGGAACCGCCGGTCGTCCAGGTTGGGGGAGGGCAGGGCCATCAGTTCGCGACCGTTTCCTCGGCCCCCTCCTCGGAGGGGATCGTGTAGAAGGGGAAGACCAGGTTGCGCCGGTCGTTGGTGGAGCGCACCGTGTAGTGCACATCGATGTAGAGGGTCCCGGCGTCCACCTCGTCGAAGGCCACCACCACGTCGTCCACCGCGATCCGCGGCTCCCAGCGCTCCAGCGCCTCGCGCACCGCCTGCGCGATCCGCCCCGCGGTGGCGCCGTCGCCGGGCGCGAAGACGAAGTCGTGGATGCCACAGCCGAACTCGGGCCGCATCGGGCGCTCACCGGGTGCCGTGCCCAGCACCAGCCGGATCGCCTCCTCGATCTCCCGTTCCCGTTCCACCATGGCGATGCCGCCGGTCGGCCCGACCCGCAGCGGGAACGCCCAGCCGCGTCCGATGAACCGCTCGCTCATCACACGCCGCCGATCTGCACGTTGAGCGCGCCGATCTGCACCGTCGCGCCGCACGCGGTGGAGTCGCCCGCCCGCGCGGCCGGCAGCCCGCCGATGAGGACCTGGCCCGACAGCAGCGCGGCCGGGGAGGGCAGGATCACATTGGCCGGTCCGAGGGCCGCGTGCGGGGGCATGACACAGGTGTGCAGGCTGCCCACGACGGCGGCGGGACGGCCGCCGATCAGCACGCGCGCCACCGTCGCGGCGGCGCCGGGCGGCGGGGTGGCGATCACACCGCCGTGGCTGGTGGGATCGCCGGTACGGGCTGCGGCGGGCATATCCGGGCTCCTCGTGAAAACGGTACGGTACGGCCCCCAACGGGCCCATACGCTAAGTGAATTGACGTCAGTTGATGCGGACGAGATCCGCCTTCAGCACCCCCAGCAGGCCGCCGTCGACCGTGACGTCCGTCCGGCCGGTGATGTGCACGGACGGAGCGCCGACGCGGACCGCCGTGGTGCCGTCGATCTCCACGGTGCCGCCCTTGACGCTGACCTTTCCGGTTCCCGCGTCGAGTGCGATGCCCCGCTCGTCCAGCCGCACCGAGGACAGCGGCCGCCGCCCGCCGGGCGCGAACACCGTCAGCTCGATGGTGTTCTCACGGTCGTGCAGCAGCACCTCCAGCCGCCCGTCCCCGGTGCGCAGCCGCACCCCGGACGGCCCCGGCGCCCTGGCGTCGAGCAGCTCCACCCGATGACCCGAACGCGACACCACCGAACGGCGGTTGACCCTGCCGCTGGTCGCGTCCACCAGCGGCACGTCGTGCGGCGAGGGCCGGTCCACGCCGTTGTACAGACCGCCGATGACATACGGGCTGTCCAGCAGCCCCTGCTCGAAGCCCACCAGTACCTCGTCGTTGACCTCGGGGCTCACCACGCCCCCGCCGCCCTTGCCGCCCCACTGCACGGTGCGCACCCAGTCGGTCACATAGGTGTCGTCCAGCCAGGGGAACCTGAGCCGGACCCCGCCGCTCTGGGCGCCGCCCGGCTCCCGTACGTCCGTCACCACACCGATCGCCAGACCCGGCATGCGCGGTCCGCGGCCGGGCGCGTTCGCGCCGGTCACCAGGCCCGCGAGGGACCGGTCCGGGCTGGCGCTGACCCACACCGTCGTCCGGTAGCCGCCGTGCGGCTCCAGACTGTGCCGCACCGCCGTCGCCGTGTACCGCCCGGAGAACGCCGGCCCCACGTTGCCGAGCGCGACCGGCCGGCCCGCCCGCAGCCGCGGGTTCCCCTCGGCCACCGCCTCCAGCTCGCCGAACCCCGAACTGACCTGCGCGGCGATCGCGTCCGCCGCCGCGGTCGTCTCGGCCTGGCTGCGATACGGGGTGTCCGTCACCGTCAGCTTCGCCGTCGCACCGAACCGGGCGGCCAGCGCCGGGCTCAGACCCGGCAGCACGGTCTCGCTGTGCACGGCGGGCTGCCGCGCCACCAGCGGGGTCTTGGTGGTGGCGTCCCAGCCCCGCACCTCGACCGAGCCCGCGCCGTCCGCGCCCGACAGGGCGGCCCGCAGCGCGAGCAGGTTCCGCCCGTACTCCAGCACCATCGGGTTCTGGGTGGCGGGTGTCGACGGCGCCGGCGCGCCGGACGCCTTCTCGGGCCGGGTGAACTGGAGCATTCCCTTGTCGTCGACCCGCACCAGCGCCCCGCTCTCCCCGGCCAGGTACTGCAAGAAGTCCCAGTCGGAGACGTTGGCCTGCGACAGCTGGCGGTAGGTGACCGGCGCGGCCTCCACCTTCCCGCAGGGCAGACCCGCCCCGGCGGCCACCTTGCGGACGATGGCGGCGGCCGTCATGTTCCGGTACGCCACCACCTTCCGGCCCCGCTGGAGACGGTGCGCGGCCGAGTAGGCCCGCACCACCGTGAACGAACCGGTGCCGTCCCGGTCGATCTCCACCGCCGTGACCTCGCCGTTGAACAGCCGCTCGCGCGCCTGCCCGGCGACCGTCACCACGGACACCCGCAGCGGTGTGCCGAGCGTGATGCCGGTCGACTTCAGGAACTCGTGGTCGGGGTCGCGGTAGGTGAGCACTGCGGTGTCCGGCAGACCCACGTTCTCGTCCACCACACAGCTCACCAACTGCGCCGCCCAGACCTGCGGCAGCTCGCCGGGTGCCTCCACGACGGGGTCCGCCGCGAACGACCGGCCGCCCCGCGCCTCCGGTGTGGTCACCGCTCCTCCTCCGCGCCCGCGTCCCCCAGCGCCGGCACTACCAGTTCGGTGCCGGGCACCAGGGCCATCGGGTCGTCGATCCCGTTCGCCTCGGCGATGACCCGCCAGGCAGTCGCGTCGCCGTACTCCCGCCACGCCAGCAGCGCCAGGCTGTCCCCGGCCACCACCGTGTGCGTACTGCGGGCCGTGCGCGCCCCCGAGGTCGGGTTCTGCCCCGGCGGGTCGACGCTCGCCTCCTCGACCGACAGCGCACAGGTCGCCCGCAGCGGCCTCCCGTCCACGTCGAACAGCGTGTACGTCACCGACAGGCTCGACAGCACCCCGTCGAACGACGTCGTCCGCGCGGTGCCCCACTCGAACCGCACCCAGGGGCTGGCCGGCTTCTTGCGGGCGAGACTCGCCGGCGTCGGCACACACGCCTTCATCAGCTTCTCCACCGCCTGCTCGACCGAGTTGTCGTGCGTCGAGGTCGCGTCGAGGAAGACCTCCAGGCTCAACTCCCGCGGGCCGCTGCCCACGAACTCGGGCAGCGCAGACTGCCCGGCCATCCGCGACGGAGTGCGCCGCCACTCGGTGGTCTTGCGCAGTTGCAGCGTGGTCGGGTTGAACTGGAGGTTCAGCCGCGCGATCGTCCCGCCGGGCTTGGCACCGACCGCGGTCGGCGGCTCCTTCAGTGTCAGCTGGGCCCTGGCCCGGCTGGTGCGCAGGGACGGCATCAGGAAGGCCTCAGTCCCTCGTGGGCGATCTCCAGCGTCTCCACCGCCGGCTCCGAGGACGAGGGGTCGAAGGACGGCCCCTGCCAGCGCACCGGCACGATGCCGAGCACCTGCCAGCTGATGATCCGGGTCAGGTCCGGCCTGAGCGCCACGATCTCCCCGTCCTTCGGCTCCACGCGCCGCAGCGTCTCGTCGAGCCAGCGGCCGATCTTCGCCGTGTCGGCGGTGACCGGCCGGGTCAGCGTGATGTTCGACCAGCTGACGCGGCCGGGCAACTGCCAGGTGAAGCCGTTGTTGCCGCCCTCGGCGTACGTCTCCATCTCCACCTCCGCCCCCATGCCGGAGCAGGTGTGGAAGGCCCCCAGGTCGTTGCCGCCGATCGCGAGCCGGAAGAACACGCTCGTCGCGAAGATGTTGTCCGTCATCCGTGGTTCATCCGTTCCTCGTTCTTCAACGGCGGCCGTCGTAGGGGCGGCCCGCGCGTTCCCGGCCGCGCCGCAGGTCGGCGCGGAGCAGCCGGGACATCGGCTCCAGGAGCCGCCGCGCCAGGTCGTCCAGGTCGATACCGGCCTCCTGCGGTGCCGGTGTCGGTGCCGGTGCCGACGCCGGGGCCCTGCCGGGCGCGGGCGGTGCCGAGGCCGACCGCTGCCTCCCGCGCGCGGGCACCGCCGTCACCGGAACCCCACCCGCCTTGCCGGCCCCGTCCCGCTGGACGACCGGCGCCGTCGCCGCGCGGCCGGCGCGCACCACGGGCACGGGCGGTGCCGGTGAGGCCGACGGCATCGGGCGGTCCGGCAGGTGCAGCGGCCCGGCCGGCGACTCGGCCAACGGCAGCACCGGCGGCCGCGACACCGCATCCACCCCGCCCACCGCCCGCTGAACGGGAGGCTCAGGCCGTACGACGGGAAGGACCCGCCGAGCCGGGGGGCGGCCGGGGCCGCCGGGTGACGGAGGGTCGGTAGCCGGGGTCGCCGACGGGGAGGGATACGACAGCGCTGCCGGGGGCGTGGGGCTGCCCGACGGCGGGAGTGCCGTCACCGGCCCGGCATCGGCGACAGGTCCGGGATGGCTCGTCGGGGAGACGGAGGTGGCCGCTGGCATCGGTGCCGGCGCGGGGCCGGGGGCGGCTCGCTGTACCGGCGGTGCGGCGGCGCGCGCGGGGACACCCCGGGCCGGTCGCGCGGATGTGCCCGATGCCGCGTTCCTCGGTACGGCGGGTGCGGGAGCCGGTGCCGGTGCCGGTGCCGGTTCGCGGCGCCAGGACGCGGCCACGACCGGGCGCACGGCGGCGCGGGGCGTGGCAGGCGGCGCGAAGCCCTGCGGCGCGCGGGTGTTGAGCATCAGTGGACGCGCGGCGAGCAGCGCCAGGGCACGGGGTGCACCCGGCGCGACGCCCGAGCTTCGCCGCTGCACCGTGTACGGCGGCCGGCCGATGACACCGGGCGTTCCCGCGCCGCCCGGACCCGCCGGCCGCGCCGGTCCCGAGACCGCACGGGCGACGACGACCGGGCCCGGCGCGCCGTGACCGCCGGAGCGCGGACGGTCCGCCGGTGACGCACCGCGCGCACCAGGGGCCGCCCGGTCGGCCGTCGAGGGCGCCGGGGCGGACGGGGGCTGCGCCGGTCCGGGCCCTGCCGTGACGACCGGCGGAGTGCCGTCAGCCGTCGAGGCGCCCGGCAGCACGGCTGAGGTTCCGCCGGCCGCAGGTGAAAGCCTGCCGCCCTCCCCGGAGTTGACGGACAGGCCGGGGCGTCCGGTGTCCGTCGCGCCCAGCAGGGGCGCGTTGCCGGAGCGCGCGGTGACCGGCCGCCCGCTGGAGCCGGGGGAGCGGGGTGGAGCGGCGGTGGGGGGCATCGCGGGCAGCGGCGCCCCCAATCCGGCCCGGTGGCGGACATCGGACGGCGCGGGGCCGGGAGTCTCCGGCTGTCGCCCGGCGAGGGGGAGTGCGGGTGGTGCCGTGGGGTGGGGTGGGTCTGTGGGTCGGCCGGTGGCCGAGGGGCGTGCGGTGGGCGGCGGTTCGGTCAGGGGCGTGCCCAGTCCGCTCCGGTGTCGGGTGTCGGACGGCGCGGCGCCGGGGGTGGGCCCCTGCTGACCGGTGAGGGGGAGTGCGGGCGGTGCCGTGGGGCGGGAGGGGTCCGTTGGTCGGCCGGTGGCCGCGGGGCGTGCGGTGGGCGGCAGTTCGGGCAGGGGCGAGCCCAGTCCGGCCCGGTGGCGGGTGTCGGACGGTGCGGGGTCAGGAGTCTCCTGCTGTCGCCCGGTGAGGGGGAGTGCGGGTGGTGCCGTGTTGTGGGACGGGTCTGCCGGTCGGCCCGTGACCGAGGGGCGCGCAGTGACCGGCAGTTCGGTCAGGGACGGGCCCAGCGTGCTCTGGTGTCGGGTGCCGGCTGGTGCGGAGGCCGGGCCGGAAGCGGGGCCGAGGGTGTGCGCCTGCTGACCGGTGAGGGGAAGCGCGGGTGACACCGCAGGCTGTGCCGGGTCTGTCGCTCTGTCGGTGGCCGAGGGGCGTGCGGTGGGCGGCAGTTCGGGCAGGGGCGTGCCCAACGGGGCTTGGCCGACCCGTCGCTCCGGGGAGTCGGCACGAGAGGTGTCCTTGGGGGCCGGCTCGGTGGTGATCGAGGGTGTCGCGGCCGCGTCCGTGGTGCTGGCCGTGCCCCTGCCCGGGGCTGCCCCACGCCGGATCTCGGGCTTCAGGGCCGTGATCCGGCGTACGGGTCCCGTCGACCGCCGGGCAACCGTGAGTGAGGGACCCAGAGGCCGGGGCCGTACGGTCGTAGCTCGTTGGGCGGTGAGCGTGCCCCTGTCCGGGCCGCCCGCCGGAGCCGGGCCCGCCGTCCCCCCGCGCGGGGCGACCGGTACCACGGCGATCCGCCGCACCGGTGGAAGCTCGGGCCCTGCCGCCGGGCGGCCGGGCTCGGCGGGGCGGACCAGCTGACCGGCGGACCCCGCTGCGGCCCGCTGGACGGCCGCGGCTCCCGCGCCGGGCGCGTGACCGTTCGCGGTCGGGGCCGAGCGCTGCGGTGCAGCAGGCGCCGTGCTGATGTCCCCGCCGGCCGTACGGCGACGCGCGGGGGCCGTCGTACGAGAGGAGTCGCCCGGTCGGCCGGCGGATTCGGCCGGTTCCTCGGTGTCCGGGCGGACGGCGGCCCGCAGCAGCAGTGGACCGCCGTCGGCGTGGTGGCGGGCGGCGGGCGCGGTGGCCCGCTGGGTGACGCCGTGCAGCAGCCCGGCCGGGGCGGAGGGCAGCAGCGCGTGGCCGAGGCCCGCGTCGAAGGCCGGGTTCTGCCAGGAGGCGAGGCCCGCGCGGAAGGCGAGGCCGTCGCTGACGCCGATCGGGGCGCGGGCGACGGTCAGCGTCGGCGGCGGGGCGCTGCGCCACCCGCCGTCCCAGTCCCCGGGCACGGACGCGGGCGCGGGCGCGACGACGGAACCGGAACCCGCATCGGACGCGGGGGCCGGGACGGTGCGCTCCGCCGTGCCCGTCGCCGCCGCGGCCCGGCGGCGCAGGGCGTGCCACCATGCCATGAACTCAACCGCCCTCGTTCATCCGGGTGTTGATACGGGCGATCTCGGCCACCCAGGTCTGCCGCTCGGCGTGGGTGAGGTCGAGGATCTCCTCGCGCTGCCAGTGGAAGTGGTAGGCGACGTACGCGATCTCCTCCCGGAGCCGGGGGAGCGCGTACGTCACGATTCCCCCAGGCGCCCACCCGAGAGGTCCACCTCGAAGGCGCCCTCGCAGTGCGGACAGGTCACCGCGGCACGGGTGTGCCCCTCACTGTTGACACGGCGGTAGAAGTCCTGGAGGAACGCCACATCGGTGGCGTACATCCGCTCCACGATCCCCGCGTGCACATCGGTGATGGTGCCGAGCCGGGTGATCACCTGGCTCAGCAGCACCACGCTCAGATACGCCGGGTTCTCCTTGACCCGCAGATCGATCTGCGGCCGCAGCTCGTCGCGGGCGGTCGCCAGCCGCATCGCGCCGTGCCGGTGCACGGTGCCCGCCTCGTCCACGTACCCGCGCGGCAGCTCGAACTCGAACTCCGTGCGCAGGCCCTGCTCCCGCGGTGTCGTGGAGGGGGTGGCGGCGGGCGGGGTGGGCGGCTGCTCGGCGGCCGGGGCGGGCGCCGTCGCCTCCAGGATCTCCTCCAGGCTGCCCGCCGTGACGGTACGGCGCCTCATTCGACGACGATCTCCTCGAACACGATCGTGACGGACTCGGTGGCCGCGGCCGACTCACCGGCCTTGAGGGACGGCCCCTCCCAGCGGGAGGCCCAGCCGTTCATCAGCTGGATACGGCGGACCGTCTCCCCCTTGCTGTCCTTGATCTCGATGGTCAGGTTCTGCCGGGCGGTGTCGACGGCACCGTTGTTGAGCGTCTCCTTGATCCACTTGGTGAACTCGCTGCTCTTGTCGAGTCCCCGGGTGATCGTGATCTCGCCGGCCTGGCGGGCGCCGGGCTGCTTGCGGATGATCTGCTTGCCCTCCGAGCTGACCTGCCGTACCTCGACGACCTCCTCCTCGACGGTCAGCCCGCTGATCTCCTGGATGGACTCCACCAGGTATCCGCCGAGCTGCACGCCGAAGACGTGGGTGGAAAGAGCATCGCCCTCTGCCATGACTGTCTGTCACCTTTCCTTGGCCGACCCGCGGGTCACTCGTCGATGAGGCTGGTGCTGTCGGAGAACTGGGCCAGCCGGAACACCACGAACTCGGCGGGCTTGACGGGGGAGACGCCGATCTCGCAGACGACCCGGCCCTGGTCGATGGAGGTCTGCGGGTTGTTGTCGCGGTCGCACTTCACATAGAACGCCTCCTCGGCGGTGCGGCCGAAGAGCGCGCCCCGGCGCCATTCCTCGGTGAGGAACGCGGTGACGTTGCGGCGGATGCTCGACCACAGCCGGTCGTCGTTCGGCTCGAAGACCACCCACTGGGTGCCCAACAGGATGGATTCCTCGAGGTAGTTGAAGAGACGCCGTACGTTCAGATAGCGCCAGGCCGGGTCGGAGGACAGGGTGCGGGCGCCCCAGATCCGGATGCCGCGGCCGGGGAAGGCGCGCACGCAGTTCACCCCGATCGGGTTGAGCAGGTCCTGCTCGCCCTTGCTGAGCCGGATCTCCAGGTCCACCGCGCCCCGGATCACCTCGTTGGCGGGCGCCTTGTGCACCCCGCGCTCGGCGTCGCTGCGCGCCCACACACCGGCGATGTGTCCGCTCGGCGGAACCGTCGCGGTGCGGCCGGCCGCCGGGTCGAAGACCTTCACCCACGGGTAGTAGAGGGTGGCGTACCGGGAGTCGTAGCCGGCCTCGTCGTTGCGCCAGGTCCGCACCTGCTGGGCGGTGAGCCCGGGCGGGGTGTCGAGGACCGCGACCCGGTCGCCCATCTGCTCGCAGTGCGAGATGACCGCGAGCTGGACGGTGCGCACGCCCTCGGCGTCGATGTCGCCGCGCTGGTAGGCGCCCATCAGGTCCGGGACCGCGACCATGGTGATCTCGTCGATGGCCTCCAGCCCGGCGAAACCGGTGCGGGCGGCGGCGTCGCCGACGTACTCGGCGGGGTCGGTCCGGGAGACCTCGCCGACGGCGGGGCCCGCGGGAGCGGCCGGCGCGTCGGGCACCGCCACCGTCTGGCTCGCGGGCCGGGCCGGGGCGGCGTCCTGCTGCTCGGTCACCTCGACCAGCCGGGAGGCGCGCAGCTGGGTGACCACGTACCCCTTGACGTTCTTGCGGGTGGAGACGTCGTACGACTCCACCACCTGGTCGCCCTGGCGGACCAGCAGCTTGAACCGGTCCTCGGGCGGGTTCTCGCCGTCCGCGTCGGCGACCTCCACCGACACCCCGGACGCGCCGGGCCGCGCCGCCACCAGGAAGCCGCCGAGCGCGACGGGCTCCGCCGCGCGGACCTCCCGGGGCCGCCGGCCGCCGTCTCCCGCGGCCTCGGAGCCGGCTCCGGGGCCGCCGATCCGGACCACGTAGGCCGCGCCGCCGCCGTTGGCGAAGTAGCCGTACACGGCGTGCGCGAGGTAGGCGCCCTCGACGAAGCCGCCGAACAGCTGGACGTACTGGTCCCAAGTGGTGACCAGGGTCGGTTCGTGGAACGGCCCGGTCCCGGCGAACCCGACGAACGCGGCGACGGCGGTGCCGACCCCCTCGATCGGGCGGGCACCGGACTGCACCTCCTCCACGTACACGCCCGGGGTGAGGTACGTCGGCATGCTCGCTCCTTCGTGGTCCAGCGTGGTCACCTGCGTCGATGCCGAGTCTCCGAGGCCGGTCGGGCGCGGCGACAGGTGCGCGGGTACCTCGCCGGGGGCAACCGCGCTGCCTTTCCGGACGCCCGCTCGGGCCGTCCGGGCAGCACGGCCGCCGCGCAGGGCGGTTCCGGGCAGCGCGGCCGCCGGGCAAGGGGGCTCCGAGCGGCACTCGGCGGTGGACGGGTGCAGGACCGGCCGGAGGGCGGTGGTCAGCCCTCGCTCAGCACATCCCGGGTCCACGGGCCGAACTCGCTCTCCAGGACCAGCCGGCCGAGCTTGCGGTACTCCTGGGCCACCGCCGTCACCAACTGCCGCATGCCGAGCGGCTGTCCGGACTCCGCCGTGAGATAGGCGGCGGTCACCGCGCAGGCCCGGATGGAGCCGCCGGCCAGCTCGAAGCGGTCCGCGCAGAAGCCGAGGTCCAGATCGGCGGCGCGCGGCAGCCGCTGCCCGAGACACCGCTCCCACAGGGCCAGCCGCTGGGCGGCGTCCGGCACCGGGAAGTCCGCCACCACGTCGAGCCGCCGGGTGAACGCCTCGTCCAGGTTGGCCCGGAGATTCGTGGTCAGTACGGCGATGCCGTCGAACGACTCCATCCGCTGGAGCAGGTACGCCGACTCGATGTTGGCGTGCCGGTCGTGCGCGTCCTTCACCTCCGCACGCTTGCCGAAGATCGCGTCGGCCTCGTCGAAGAGCAGGACCGCGTTGACCGCGGAGGCCTCGGTGAAGATCCGCTCCAGGTTCTTCTCGGTCTCGCCGACGTACTTGTCGACGACCGTGGACAGATCGACCACGTACAGGTCCATCCCGAGGTCCGCGGCGACCACCTCGGCGGACATGGTCTTGCCGGTGCCCGACTCGCCCGCGAACAGGGCGATCACCCCGCGGCCCCGGCCGCCGCCCGGACGCATCCGCCATTGCCCGAGCACCTGGTCGCGGTGGCGGGCGCGCACCGCCAGCTCACGCAGCCTGCGGTGGGTCGGCGCGGGCAGCACCAGGTCGTCCCAGCCGACGCCGGGCTCCACCCGGCGGGCCAGCCGGGCGAGCCCCGCCCCGTTCTGCGCCCGTACGGCGGACCGCAGGTCGTCGGCGGTGACCGGGCGGCCCGCCAGCGCGGCGGCGCGCACCGCGGCCCCGGCGGCGCGGCGCAGTTGCCCGCCGTCGAGGCGGTGCGCGGCGACCGCCCCGGCGAGCGTCTCCGTGTCCCCGGTAACGGTGGCGCCGGCCCGGTGCAGGGCGTGCCGCCAGCGTGCCGCCCGCTGTGCGGCGGAGGGCGGGCCGACCGGCAGGACGACCGGGGTGTCGGCGGACCAGGCCGGGTCCCAGCCGTCCACCCCGTGGGTGAACAGCGGGATGCCGCGCAGTGCCGTGCACAACTCCCGCAGCGCGCCCGCCCGTTGGGACGGCTCCGGCGGCAGCGCCGTCACCGGGCCGAGGACGACACCCGCCCCGGTGAGCCGGGCCTCCAGCGCCGCCACCCGGGCGAGCACGGGCAGGTCGCCGGCCCGTCGGGCGAGTGCCGCCGCGTCGAGCACCAGCGGCCGCAGCCCGGCCGCCCGCAGCGCCGCGACGGCGAGGCCCTGCGGGTCTCCGCCCCGATCGAGCAGATGCACGAACTCCGCCCCCGACCGAACGGCCGCGGCCGCCCGCGCCACATCCTCCGACTCCCGGTTTCCGGCTTCGGTCGCTGCCGGATCACCGTCGACCACCTCTTCGAGGAAACCCTCCCCGTCCAGCACCCCCGTGAGCCGGGTGTCCGGGTGGGTGTCGCCCAGCAGATGGGCGGTGACCCGGTCCGGGACGGTCAGGGTGCGGGACAGGACCGGGCGGTCCGGCTCGGTGATCTCCAGCAGGCCGCTCGCGATCAGGGGCGCCGCGGGGGAGAGCCGGAACCGGGCGGTCGACGCGGCGGCGCACCCGCACAGTTCCAGCGCCAGCCCGACCGTCGGCCGGCGGCGTGTCAGATCGTCGTTGAGATAGCCGTACAGGCGCTCGAACCGGGCGTCCAGATCGGGGGCCACCGCGACCAGCAGCAGATCCAGGTCCAGCGGCGACAGCGCGAACCGCGCGGCGAGCGTGCCGAGCACGGAGCCGGTCGGCGCGGGCAGCGGCGTGTGGCCCGGCAGGCCGAGGCCGGCCGGCGGGTCCAGGATCCGCTGGACGGCCTCGGGGGAGAGGTACTGGCCCCGGTAGGGATCGTCGGGGTCGGGATCGACGGCGCGACGGGCCGCGACGGCCTGCCGCACCCGCTCCTCCACGAGCCGCAGCCGCGCCCACAGCGGGTCCACGGAGACGGCCGTGCCCGCCTCGGCGAGGTCCGTCACGGCTGTCGTCCCCTCCGGCGCCGGGCGGGGGCCGGGCGGCGCTCGCGCGGGCCGCCGAAGCCGTCCCGGCCCGGGTCGCTGACGTCCCGGTACCGCAGCCGACGTCCGGCCTCCGGATCGCCCGCCTCCTCGCCCCGCAACCGGCGTCCCGCCTCGGCATCGCTCTCCCCGGTGCGGTCGGCGGAGCGCATCACGAGGCCCTCCGTCACCGGCGGCGCGGCCGCCCTGCGTACCGCGGCGAGCGGGGCACGCACCCGTACCCCGAGCGACGCCCGCAGCTCGCCGCCGAGCGCCGACCACACATCGCAGGCGGCGGGCGCGTCGAGTTCGGCGCCGGAGGTGTCCAGGGACACGGTCAGGCCGAGGTCCGCGAGCGTCCCGGTGAGCAGCCGCTCGGGCAGCGTGTCGGTGGCCACGAGCGCGGCCAGCACCTGCGAGAGCAGCCGGTGTTCGTCCTGCGGGCGGCTCGCCCACGCCGTGACCAGGTAGGTCAGCTCGAACCAGCGGGGCGGGGTGCGCCGCGCCACCACATACCCGTCCGCGTCGTACACCTCCCCCGCGCCGCTGCCGCGCCGGGTGGTGTCCTCCCGGATGTCGTAGAGGAAGGCACAGACGGTGGGCGCGGTCCGGCGCGCCGCCCAGTCGCGGGTGGGCGCGTCGAGGACGACCTCGACGCCGGACGCCTCCAGCCCGGACTCGGCGAGCAGTCCGCGCAGTGCCTCGTCGACCTCGTGGATCACCGGCGGGTCACCTCGTCGGGCGGCTGCACGCTCCCGGTCACCACCAGGAAGTCCGTCTTCACCGGGGAGAATCCGGGGCCCCGCGCGGTGATCGTGCGCGGCCCCGTCTGGTCCTTGGCAAGGATGAGCAGCTGGCCGATGAACGTGCCGTCCGGCTTCGGCACGGTCGGTACGGCGGCCGCGGTGATCCCCGGCTTCCAGGTGAACCGCACGGGCACCCCCGGCGGGAAGTCCTTGCCGCGCACCGAGGTGACGAAGCCGGGCTTGCCGATCGGCGGGACGGCGACGATCCGCGGCTGGAGGATGCGCAGCGTCGTACGGGCCGTGTTGTCGCTCCGGTCGGCGTCCGTGCCGGTGGTGGTGAGGACGCCGGTGACGCGGCCGGTCAGCGCCCGGTCGGGGGCGAGCACCACCTGGACGACGGTCCGGCCGCCCGGTGCCAGGTCGGGCAGCGCGCACCTCCACGAGGTGTCGCAGCCCGGCGGCGGCCCACCGTTCGGTATCCCGGCGGGCAGCCCGAGCCGCAGCCGCAGCCCGGTGGCGAGCGCGTTGCGCCCGTTGCGCACGGTGTACGTCACCACGACCCGGCCGCCGACGTAACCGGGGTTCGGCTGGGCGGTGACCTGCACCCCGGGTCCGGCCTCGGGCGCGGGCGGCGCGGGCTTCGGCGTCGGTGTGGGCCTGGGAGACGGGGACGGGGGCGGGGACGGGGTCGGGTGCGGCGGGGTGACCGGGCGCACCGGCACCACGGTCCGGGCGGTGTTGTCGCCGGGCGCGGGGTCGATGACGCTGCCGGTGACGGACCAGTCCACCGGCTGCGCGCCGGGGGTGTGCCCGGTCAGGGTCACGGTCACCGGCACGGTCCTGCCGGGCGGCACCACCCCGAGGTTGCACTGGAGGGTGATGGCGGCACAACTGCCGCCCGGAAGGCGGACCTTGGTGACCGTCACACCCGGCGGGGGAGCGATGGTCAGCCGGGTGCCGGGGGAGGCGGCCGGGCCGTTGTTGACCACGTCGACGCGGACGTCCCGGGCGGTGCCGACACCGGTCGAGGGCACCGCGACCGGGGCGTGCACGGCCAGGTCCACCGACTGCTGGACGCTCGGCTCCTTCTGCCGCCCCGGCAGCTCGGTCGTGATCGCGGACACCCGGCCGGTCCTGATGTTCAACCGGTAGAGCTTCTCGGGGCAGTTGACCGGCTGCTTTTCGCGGGCGGTGAAGACCAGGTTGGTGCCGTCCGCCTTCCAGGCCGCGTCGCGCGGCTGGTGCGGGCCGGTGACCGTGGTGTCCGGCAGCTCCCGATGGCAGCCGTCGGCGCTGTTCCGCGCGGCCTCGGGCAGCAGCACCCGGCAGTCGGTGCCGGACACCGAGGTGAGCAGCAGGCCGTTGCGCTCGTCGACCAGGCCGCCGCCGTTCTTCCGGTTGAAGGCGATGAGACGGCCGTCCGGGGAGAAGGCCGGGCTGTCGTCGATGACCGCGCACGTGCCGGGGCAGATCGCCGAGCTGAGGTCCCGCTGCCGGTCGAGGTCGGTCACCGGCACGGTCCAGATGTGCTTGTTGCCGCCGCGCCCGTCGATCACCTCGTTGCGGGTGAAGGCGAGGGTGGTGCCGTCGGAGGACCAGGTCGGCTGTGCGTCACCGCCCGTCTGTTCCCCGGCCGGCGGCACGATCTCGTGGAGGATCGCCCCGGTTTCGGCATCGGCGATCAGGATGCGGCCGGGGCCCGAGGCGGAACCGACGCCGCCCGGCGAGGTCCGGGTGAAGGCGAGGTATCTGCCGTCCGGTGAGAACGCCGGGTCGGTGTCCCAGTCCCGCGGCCCGCGTCCGGCCAGCGGCATCGCCATCTGGTGGGTGCCGTCGGCGTCGACCGTCCAGATCCGTTCGATCCGCCCGGCCGGCCCGTCCTCGAACCGGGTGACCACGATGCGGCGGCCGTCCGGGGTGTAGGTCTGCCGCTCGGTCCACGGGTCGTACCCGGCGGCCGGCTGGAACAGCGGGTCCTTGGTCGGGTCGGTGTTCGTGTCGGCGGCCGGGTCCTCGTTCAGCAGGGTCAGCCCGAGGTCGCGCGGATCGCTGCCGTCCCGTCGTACGTCCTGGAGCGTCACCACGTGCGGGCCGAGCGCCGAGATGCGGTCCACCACCGCGTATCCGCCGGACGACGGGCCCACCCAGGTGGCCGTGCCGACCGCGCGGTCCTCGCTGAGCACCAGCTGAGGGGTGTCCGCGGAGTGCGCCGGCACCCGGAACACATGGTCCCAGTCGCCCTCGCAGGAGCAGGTGCGGTTCGGGCTGAGGAACAGCACCCCGTCCCCGTCGGGCAGCCAGGCAGCCCCATGGGCCCGCCACTGTGCCTGCGCCCCCGCGAGGAGCGGCTGGTCCCCGGCCGCACCGCCGGTCACCCGCAGCCGTGGACCGGTCGTCGGGTCGGCGGTGAAGGTGTACGCGACGAGGTCCCGGTGCGCCGCGTCGCCCACCGGGTTCCACACGGGCTCGGTCGCCTTGCCGCCGAGCGTCCCGGTGATCCGGGCCGGGGTTCCCCCGGTCAGCGGCCGGACATAGATCTGCGTCCCCGCCGCCGGATCGTCGTCGCCGGAGTAGGCGAGCCGCCGCCCGTCCGGCGACACGGTCGGACTCTCCTCGTCGTACGGCGTGTCGGTGAGTCGGGTCAGGCGGGTGCCGTCGGTGTGCACCAGCCAGAGGTCGCGCTGCTTCCTGCCGTCCGGGCCGCCGGGCTCCGCCGAGTCGAACACCACCGCCCCGCCGTCCGGCGTGAGCCGTGGATGCGCCGCGTCCCGGCCGTCGGTCAGCTTGCGCACCGTCCCGTCCGGGGCCCGCAGATAGATCTGCGGGCGCTTGTCGTCGCGGCGGCTGGCGAACACCAGCGTCTCGCCCAGCGCCGACGGCTGGATGTCGAAGTGTGCCGGGCCCGTCCCGAACAGGGGCTCGCTGGACGTCGTCTTGACGACCCGGCCGAGGCTGCGGTGCGCGGTGCCCGCGTAGGCGATCCGGGTGGCGGACGCGTCGGTAGGCGCCGCCGTCGGCTGTGGTTCGGCGTGGCCCGGCCCCGAGGCCGCCGTCACCGCGCACAGCGGGACGAGCAGCAGCAACGACGCGCCGAACCTCCGCAGCCGGTGCCGTCCGCCGGGGTCAGCGGTGCCGTTCACGGTCCACCTCGCAGTCTCGGAACACCTGGGTGCGCCCCGCCACCCTGCCGCGCACCTGGCGTACGCGGCAGGGCGGCGGGGCCGTGCCGGAGGGAAGCGCGCCTGCGCTTTCGGGCAGCGCCCGGGTGACGGACGGACGTCAGATCAGCCCGTTGCGCAGCGCGTAGCCGACGGCGTGCGCCCGGTTGCGCAGTTGCAGACGCGTGGTGATCTCGTGCAGCACGTTCTTGACGGTCCGTTCGGAGTACGCGGTCTTCTGCGCTATCTCGGCGGTGTCGAACCCCTCCGACACCAGGCGCAGCATGTCGGCCTCGCGCGCGGTGAGCGTGGACAGGGACAGGGCGTGCGGGTCGAGCCCGGCGCGCTGGAGGCTGCCGACCTGGGCCAACAGGGTGGCGAGCAGGTCACCGGGGAGCACTCCCTCCCCGTTGGCCAGCGCGAGCACCAGGTGCAGCAGCCGGTCCTGGTCAGCCTCGGCGCGCCGCAGCACCGCCGCGACACCGCACTCGAGCACCCGCTGGAGCGCCGCGGAGTCGAACGCGCCGGCGACCAGGCCGGTGCGGGTGGCGGAGCCACGCTGTAACCGTTGCAGCAGGGCGATCACCTCGTCGTCCACGGCGTCGACGACCACGAGCGAGGTCTGCGCCCGGTCCGCCTCGGCCGCGCCGACCAGCTCCACCTCGGGGCGCTGCCGCAGCTGATGGACGATGCCGATGTGCAGGACCGGGTCCTGGGCGTAGACGGCCACGGTCACCCGACGCGGGCCGTCGGCCGGGGTTTTGGGGGACGCCGTACGGGCAGGTGTGCCCGTGCGTGGCGTGCCGGTGGTCATGAACGGAATGTCTTTCGTGGAGCCGGACATGATGGGTTACTCGTTTCCTGGACGGAGGCGGGAACAATGGACACCGGGGAGCCTCCGCCGTGGGCGGCGCGCGCGCCGTGTACCGGCTCAACCAGCTGCCCGCACAGCCGAGTCGGTCTTGACCGCACGGGGCACGGCGATTGCCCCGGTGTTGCCCTCGCGTCTCTCGTGGCGCCGCGCGCCCGGCCCTACGGTCGTGGCGTGACGCCATCTGCTGCCTCTTCCGGCCCCGGAGCCCCCGGCCTCGACATACCGGCCGTGACGGTGACGCCGGGCGGTACCGCCGCCACCAGCCTGACCGTCCGCAACGACAGCGACATCGTCGAGGCGTACGCGCTGGAGGTGGTCGGCGACTGCGCGCCATGGGCCACCGTGGAACCCGAGCGGGTCTCGCTCTACCCCGGCACCTCCGAGACGGTGACCATCCGCCTGAACCCTCCGCGTTCCCCGGAGGTTCGCGCGGGTGATGTGCCGCTGGCCGTACGGGTGCTGCCGGCCGAACACCCCGAGGCCGTCACGGTGCCCGAGACCACGGTGCACGTCGAGGAGTTCCACGAGCTGCGCGCCGAGCTGGCCCCGCGCCGCCGGCGCGGCTGGCTGCGCGGCCGGTACCGGCTGGCGGTGCGCAACGAGGGCAACTCCCCGGCCCGGGTGTCCTTCACCCCGGAGCAGGCGGGGGAGGAGCTGCGGTTCGGCTTCACCCCGGCCGAGCTGACACTGGAGCCCGGTGAGTCGGCGGAGACGCGGCTGCGGGTGCGCATCGGCAAGCCGGTCTGGTTCGGCAAGCCCGCGACCTGGCCGTTCACGGTACGCACCCAGGACGCCGGCGCGGCGGAGGCGGAGCGGGCCGGGACCGTCGTACGACCGCCCCTGGAAGCCGAGTTCGTCCAGATCCCGGTGTTCCCGAAGTGGCTGCTGGCCCTGCTCGCGGCGCTGCTCGCGCTGCTGCTGGCCTGGTTCACGCTGGTCCGTCCGGCGGTGCGCAGCACGGCCAAGGAGGCCGCCGACGAGGTGGTCCACCCGAGGCCGACACCCGGCGCCCGGCAGAACGCCGGGGCGCCGGGGACCGGGACGGGCAACGGCTCGGCGGAACAGCAGGGCGGCCAGGGCAAGGCGGCCGTGCCCTCGGGCGGCACCGGCACCACGGGTGGCGGCAGCGGAGGCGGCACCGGCGGCGACGCCGGTCTCGCCGGGGGCCAGCAGAGCTCGGCCACCATCGACCTCCAGACCTCCGGCGGACAGACGAAGACCGGCACCTATGTGGTGCCCGCAGGAAAGATCTTCGGGGTCACGGACCTGGTGGCCGCCAACTTCCAGGGCGACGAAGGGGTGATGACCATCAGCTTCGGCGACCGGAAGATCACCACGATCGCACTGGAGACCTTCCGCAACCAGGACTACCACTGGGTCACCCCCATCAAGATCCCCCAGAACGCCACCGTCACCGTGAACGTCACCTGCGCCAAGCCGGGCACACCGGCCACCGGCCGGCAGGCACAGCAGTGCCACGAGGTGCTGAACGTGAGCGGTGTGCTCGGTGACACCCAGCGATGAGACGTATCGTTTCTCGAAACATCGTTCGCCTGGTGGGACACAAGAGAAAGAGGCGACTCCTATTCCGTCCGAAAAGTACCGCGAATTGTGCCGGTGAACGTCACCTCTCCGGTACGGACCGGGCGCTGCGCCGCTCGCGCCGCTCGGCCCCCAGCCGGGCGAAGTGGTTCATGAGGTCGGGGCGGTCGACCGCCGCGGGGTTGACGACCTGCTCGGCGGGAGCGCCCTGGAGGAGCCGCTTGACGGGGACCTCCAGCTTCTTGCCGGTGCGGGTGTGCGGGATCCCCGGCACGACGAGGATCTCGTCGGGGACATGGCGCGGCGAGGCCCCGGCGCGGATCTCCTCCCTGATCCGCTCGCGGAGCGCGTCGTCCAGGACCACTCCGTCGGCCGGCACCACGAACAGCGGCATCCAGTAGCCGCCGTCGGGCTCCTCCGCGCCGATGACCAGGGCCTCGGCGATCTCGGGCAGGCGCTCTACGGCGTCATGGATGTCGGCGCTGCCCAGCCGCACGCCGTTGCGGTTCAGCGTGGAGTCGGAGCGGCCGTGGACGATCACCGAGCCGTGCCCCGTGACCGTGATCCAGTCGCCGTGCCGCCACACACCGGGGTAGGTGCCGAAGTAGGCGTCCCGGTAGCGGCTGCCGTCCGGGTCGTTCCAGAAGTACAGCGGCATCGACGGCATGGGCAGGGTGACGACCAGCTCACCGACCCGGTCCACCACCGGCAGCCCCTCGGCGTCGTAGGCGGCCAGCGCCACACCCAGGTGCGGCGCGGACAACTCGCCCGCCCAGACACGGGTGTTGGGAGCGCTGCCGACGAAGCCGGACACCACGTCCGTGCCGCCGCTGGTCGACGCGAGCAGGACATGTGCGCCGACGTGGTCGCGCACCCAGGGGTAGGCGGAGGCCGGCAGGGCGGAGCCGGTGCAGCCGAGCACCCGTATGGACGACAGGTCGTGCCGGGACGGTTCGATGCCGGCCTTGGCCATGCCCAGCAGGTACTGGGGGCTGGTCCCGAACACCGTCACCCGGTGGCACGCGGCCAGCTCCCACAGGACGTCGAGCCTGGCGACGGGCGCCGGACTGCCGTCGTAGGTGCACGTCGTGGCCCCGGTCAGCAGGGCCGAGACGACCATGTTCCACATCATCCAGTTGGTGGTGGTGTACCAGAGCAGACGGTCGCCGGGACCGACGTCGGAGTGGAGAGCCAGGGTCTTCAGGTGCTCCAGCAGGACGCCACCGTGGCCGTGGACGATGCCCTTGGGCCGGCCGGTGGTGCCGGACGAGAACACCACCCACAGCGGGTGGTCGAACGGCACCGGGGTGCAGACGAGTTCCTCGGTCCGGGTGGAGGCCTCCTCCCATGGCACCACGAGGGAGGGGCCGTCGGCCTCGGGCCAGGGCAGGCCCACGTGGCCCACCAGCAGCGTCGCCTTCAACGTCGGGAGCGACCGGGCGAGTTCGAGCGCGGCCCCGCGGCGGTCGTGAGTGGTGCCGTTGAAGAGGTAGCCGTCGGCGGCGACCAGGACGGTCGGTTCGAGCTGGGCGAAGCGGTCGGCGGCGGCCCTGGGGGCGTAGTCCTGGCCGCACACCGACCAGACGGCGCCGAGACTCACGGCGGCCAGGAACGCGACGATCGCGTGCGGGGTGTTGGGCAGGTACCCCACGACCCGGTCGCCCCGCCCGACGCCCAGCTCGCGCAGGGTCGCGGCCACCGAGGCGACCTGGGAGCGCAGCCGGGCCCCGGTCACCTCGTGCGCCGAGCCCGTCTCGTCGAGGGCGATGACCGCGACGTCGTCGTCGGCATGCGCGCGCAGGGCGTGCTGGGCGTAGTTGAGGGTGGCGCCGGTGAACCAGCGGGCACCCGGCATGGTCTCCTCGGCCAGCACCCGCTCGTACGGCGTCTGCGCGTCGATGCCGAAGTAGTCCCACACCGCGCTCCAGAAGCCCTCCAGGTCGGTCACCGACCAGCGGTGCAGCGCGGCGTAGTCGGTGCCGTCCATTCCGGCGTGACGGGCGAAGTCCGCGATGCGGCTGGCCGCGACGGTCTCCGGATCGAGGGTGAAGAAGGGGGCCGGTGCGGTCATCGTGCGGTCTCCTCGTCAGGTTCTCGGCAGCGTTGCCCGGGGTCCGTGCGGTGTGCAGCTGGGCCGCCCGGTCGGCGGTCGCGGTGACATCGTGCCCGCCGGAGGAGCGGACATCCCTCACGATCCGGTCCGGCCGCAGCAGCGGGGCGTCCGCCCGCCCCTCGCGCAGCAAGGCTCCACGTCCGAGGAATTCGGCAGGGACAGGTTGACCCTTTCATCAGAACTGTGGTGCCATGGGAGTCATGGGTAGACTTGTGCGTATGCCCACGTCAGCCCCGCCCCGCAACCGCTTCGAGCGGCGCCGTGCCGAGACCCGGCAGGCGCTCGTCCGCGCCGCGCGGCAGATCCTCGCCGAGACCGGCGACACCAGCGCCAGCATCCAGGCGATCGCCGAGCGCGCGGACGTCGGCTTCGGCTCCTTCTACAACCACTTCGAGTCCAAGACCGAGCTGTTCGACGCGGCGGTGCGAGACGCCCTCGAGGAACTCGGCCAGGCCTTCGACGAGCATCTGGAGGGCGTCGAGGACCCCGCGGAACTCGTCGCGGCCGGCTTCCGCCTCAGCGCGCGCCTTGCCGACTCCCGGCGGGAACTGATGCAGGTGCTGCGCCGCCGTGGCCTCGGCTACGTCTACTCGGACTCGGGCCTCGCTCCCCGCGCCCTGCGCGACCTGGAGGCCGGTATCGCCTCCGGCCGTTTCACCGTCGCCGATCCGACCGTCGCGGTGACCGCCCTGGGCGGTTCCCTGCTCGCGCTGGTGGAGCTGCGGTTCGCCCGGCCGGAGCTGGACGGCGACGAGGCCGCGTCCAACCTGGCCGAGATGCTGCTGTGCATGCTGGGCGTGCCGCCGCAGGACGCCCGCGCGGTCGCCCGGCGCCCGCTGCCCGACCTCGGCTGACGACGGATCGGGCAGCGCGTCGGCTGTCGGCCGGACGCCGGCTGCGGTTATGCCCTGTCAGGCAGGTCGGTGCGGTGCTGTTCGAGATCGGTGACACCGTCGAGGTCCACCGTGGCCGTGTACCGGGTGTGCACCCCGTCGGGTCCCGTCTCCTGGGTCAGCTGCCAGTTGTCCGCGAAGCCCCAGCTGCCGCCCGTGTAGACGCCCTTGATCTTTCCGTCCACCGTTCCGACGGCGTCGAAGGGGCCGCCCTGCCAGCGGAAGGTCCAGTGGATGCGGTACCAGGCCTCCAACTGCTCCGGCGCGGCCAGGAAATGCCCGCCGCCCGGGTGACGGGGATCGGCGACGAGATCCTCGGGCCGGTCCTGTCCGGTGCTCAGCGCGACCAGGCCCGAGGCGTCGGCCTCGGCGGCAGCCGGATAGGTCCGGCCGCGGTGGACCGCGTAGGCCTTGGGGCGGAAATGGTCGACCTCGGACAGACGCCGTACCAGGTCGCGCAGCGGCTGGAGCAGATCCTCGCGGTGCTCCGCCAGCTCGGTGACCTCCTGGCGTGGGAACGTACCGCGATACCCGACGACCCGGCGCTTGAGGTGCTCCTTGGCGAAGTGCTCGTCGGAACCGAGGTAGGTGCCGGAGAGCGTCGTGGGCGTCGCGGCGGTGCACTCGAAGGGCTCACCGCGCCAGCGGAACGTCCATGTCACGGCGTACCAGGCTTCGAGGTCGTCCGGCGCAACCGGGTAGCCCACCGACCCGTCGGCGCCCTCGCGCGGCGCGAGGTCCGCGGGTGCGGGGCGGCCGGGCTCCGGCAGCAGCTCGACGTACGGCCACAGACCCGCGGCCGCACGGGCCGGGTAGAGGTCGCCACGGAAGACGGCGACCTCCCCCTTGACCGGGAAGGGGGAGCCCGCAGGGTCAGTCATAGTAATGCCACAGCCCTTCGCTCTTGTCGAAGAAGCCGACCGCCTCTTCGGATCCGTCATCGTGGAGACGCCAGATCTCCGCATGGTCCGGGAAGCCGGTGGGCTTGGCCTCCCACTCGGGGATGCCCCCGCCGGTGTAACCGGTGCCGAGGAACGGTTCGTCCCAGGCCCGTCCCGGGCTCTGACCGGCCATGCCGGCCACGCTGTCGGCCAGATCCTGGTCGCCGACGGCGCCGAGGGTCGGGTCGGCGCGCATGTCGGGCGGTGCGGGGAAGCGCAGCTGGTACGCCTCGGTCGCGCCCGGTGGGACGGGGGACCAGTGGGCATCGCCGAGAGCGAGCCCTTCGCGCAGTTGGTCCATGGTGCGCAGGTCCGCGGTGTCGCAGCCGCGCGCGATGGATCCGCGGAACTCGCCGGGATGGAAGTCGTAGCTGCCGAGCTTCGTGGCGTTGTCCAGGTAGGCCTGCGCGACCTCGGGCTTGACCACCTTGGTCACCATCTGGCCATCGTCGAGCTTGATCCCGTCACGGACCCCGACGACCTCGCGGGCCTGCGGCTCGGTCAGCTCGTTGGTCGGTGCGAGCCGGAGCTTGTCGTGCTCGGAGCGGTCCAGGCCGCGTGCCGCGAGCTGGTCGTCGATCTCCTTCTGGTAGCCGGGGCCGTCGCGCAGCGCTGCGTTGTCGTACTGTCCGGCACCCACCTCGGGCGCTTCGGCCTGCGGCTTGGCCTCCGGCTCGGCCTCTGTCGTGGTGTCGGGTGCGGGTGATTCGGGGGCGTCCGTGGGTGCCGTCGGCTCCGGAGCATCGTCAGCCGCGCGCGCGGCGTCGGTGGGCGACCGCGGCTCCTCGTCGGCCGACTCCGGGCTGTCCGTGGTCGGTTCCGGGGCTTCATCGGTCGACTCCGGGCTGTCGGTCGTGGGATCTGGCGCCTCGTCGGCCGATTCCGGGCTGTCCATCGTCGGTTCCGGTGCCTCGTCAGCCGACTCCCGTCCGTCCATGGCCGGTTCCGGTGCCTCGTCGGCCGATTCCGGGCTGTCCATGGCCGGTTCCGGGGCCTTGTCAGCCGACTCCGGGCTGTCCGTGGTCGGTTCCGGGGCCTTGTCAGCCGACTCCGGGCCGTCCATGGCCGGTTGCGGTGCCTCGTCAACCGACTCCGCTCCCTCCGTTGCCGGTTCCGGGGCCTCGTCGGCCGACTCCGGGCCCTCCACAGCCGGTTCCGGCGCTTCATCCGCCGTATCCGAAGCGTCAGCCGGCGGCTCTGAAGCGTCGGAAGGCATGGGGGGTTCAGGGGCCTCGTCGGACGGGTCCGATCCCTCGTCGGCCGAATCCCGAGCCTCGTCGACCGGGGCTGCCTGTTCCGGCTGCTCCGGCTCTTCCGGTGTGTCGCTCGGGGCCGGGGGCTCCGGGGCTTCCGCGGTCGGGTCCAGGATGTCCGCGGGCGGCTGAGCGGCTTCGGTGCGTTCCGGATCGGCCTCCGCCGCGGGCTCGGGCGCGGACGGTTCGGGGGCGTCCGTGGGTGCCGTCGGTTCCGGGGCCTCATCGTCCGAACCTGCGGCATCCGTGGGCGACTTCGGGGCCTCGGCACCCTGGTCCTGACCGCCCGCACCGGGCTCCGGAGCCTCGTCGGACGAGGGTGCGGGCGTGGGCGCGGTGTCGCCGGAAGGTTCCGGAGCCTCGTCGACCGGTGCAGCCGGTTCCGGTGCCTCATCGGCCGGCCGCGGAGCTTCGGGTGCCGGTGGCGGCTCCTCGCGGGGGCGGTCACTCATGAGGTGGCTTCCAGGACTGCGTGTGTGCGGCAAAAGGCGGACCCAGGACAGCGCTTGCGCTGCCGGGAGGTGTGTCTTCTCGGTCACCGTGACAGGGGCCGACGCCACCTCCGGGCAGCGTAGCAGTTGCTCAACTGGCCATCGGACACAGGTCGCCGGACAGGTCTCCCCGCCCGGCGACCGGTAGGTTCAGGCCGCCACGGGCGTGTAGTGGGAGGCGTCGTCGCCCTCGATGGTGTGGCTGAGCCTGCCGTCGACACCGGCGGGGACATCGCCCGCGACGGTCACCCGGTGCAGCAGGCGCGGGAGGTCGCCGTAGTCGTCGGGGGCGTAGTGCTGGGTGATGCGGTTGTCGAAGAGGACGAGGTCCCCCGGCGTCCAGGCCACCCGTACGATGTTCTCCGGGCGGGTGACGTACGACTGGAAGATGCGCAGCAGGTCGCGGGAGTCGGACGGACCGAGGCCGACGATGCTCTGGGCGAAGCCGCCGATGAACAGGCCGCGCTCGCCGGTCTCGGGGTGGACGCGGACGACGGGGTGCGCGGTGCGGTACTTCCGGGAGACGAACTGCCTGCGGTGTTCGGCGGCCTTCTCGCTCTTCGGTGCGGCGTAGTCGTAGTCGTTGGTGTGCACCGCCCACAGCTTGTCGGCCAGCTCGCGCAGCGGCTCGGGCAGATCGCGGTACGCGGCGGCCGAGTTGGCGATGAGGGTGTTGCCGCCGTAGGGCGGGACCACGATGCTGCGCAGCGTGGACGCCTTCGGAGGCGTACGGACGAAGGTGACGTCCGTGTGCCAGTGGTTGGCGCGGATGCCTTCGTCACCGTCGACGGGCAGGATCTGCGGCCGGCCCTCGACGGACGGCACGGTGGGGTGGGCGGTGGTGAGCTCGCCGAAGAGGGAGGCGAAGCGGAGCTGGCCGGCGTCGTCGAGGTCCTGGTTGCGGAAGACGAGCGCCTTGTGTTCCAGGAGCGCGGAGTTGATCTCGGTGACGACGGCGGGGTCGAGGTCGGTGGAGAGATCCACGCCGATGATCTCGGCGCCGATCCGGCCGCCGATCCTGCGGATGTCGAATCCGGTGCTGGTGGTCATGCGCGGGTGTCCTTTCGAGAGCGATCGGTGCATGCGATCGACCGGTCGGTGATCAGGAGGTGATGGGCAGGGTGGTTTCCGTGGAGCCCGGCGGTGCGAGGGGCGGACCGACGGCGCGCAGGGCGCCGGGTGTGCGGCCGTGTCCCCAGCCGATGTGCCGGCGGTAGCTGCCGAGCTGCCCGGTACGGCTCAGGTACTCCTCGTCGCGGGCGGCGGAGTCGTCGGGCAGCGGGTGTGCCAGGGGCGAGACGTAGAGGGCGTCGGCAGGGCAGTTCGCCTCGCACTGGAAGCAGGTCTGACAGTCGTCGCGACGGGCGAGTACGGGGATGCCGTCCGCGCCCCGGTCGAAGACGTCGGTCGGGCAGACCTTGATGCACTTGTCGCAGGCGATGCATCGCTCCGCCGAGACCAGTTCGATCACGAAGCCACCTCCAGCGATGACGCGGGTGCGAGGGGTGCGGCCGGCGTGCACGGCAGGGGTTCGGCGCGGGTCCATACCCGGTCCAGGCCACCGGTGACGATGCGGTGGTGCTGCCCGGGGTCCTGGTCCGGGAAGTCCAGCCGCTTGGCCATGCCGCGCGTCTCGGTGCGGGCCAGGGCGGCGGTGTACATCCAGCGGGCGTGCGCCGTCATGGCTGCCGCCTGCCTGGCCCGTACGACGTCCCCGCCTCCGGCGTACAGGGAGGCGCGCGACTCCTCCCACACGGTGTCGAGCACCTTTAGTGAGGCCGTGAGCCGGTCACCATGGCGCAGGTAGTTCTTCTCGTACGGGAGCACTTCGGCCTGGACGGCGGCGATGACGTGCCGGAAGCCGTCGGCCGGACCGGGTGCCCCGATGGGCCGGAGTCCGGCTCCGCCCGCCGCCACCAGCCGCCTGGTACCGGCGCGCACACCCAGGGAGCGGGCGTGGCGGGCCGCGCCCCGGCCCGCCCAGGTGCCGGAGGAGATGGCCCAGGCGGCGTTGTGGCTGCCGCCGCCGGTGAAGCCGCCGCAGATCAGCTCGCGGGTCGCGGCATCACCGGCCGCGTACAGCCCGGGGACGGTGGTGGAGCAGTCCTCCCCGGAGACACGGATGCCGCCGGTACCGCGCACGGTGCCCTCGGCGAGGAGCGTGACGGCGAAGAGCTGGGTGAAGGGGTCGATGCCGAGCCGGTCGAAGGTGAGGAAGAAGTTCGGCTGGGCCAGCCGCATCGCCCGCCGGGCGGCCGCGTCGGCCCGGTCCAGCCGGCAGTACACCTTCTCGCTGAGCAGCGTCCGCGCGATCACGGACCTGCCGCCCTGGGCGGCCGCGCCCTCCAGGACGGAGCCGTCCGCCCGGTAGAAGGTCGCGAAGGAGTAGAACGCGGTCTTGGTGACGGAGGTGCCCTCGGGCGCGATGCCGTACGCGTTGGAGAACTCCATCCCCGACAGCTCTGCCCCCGCCTCGGCGGCGAACAGGGCACCGTCGCCGGTGTTGACGTTGCAGCCGAGCGCGCCGCTGAGGAATGCGCAGCCGCCGGTGGCCAGGACGACCGCCCCGGCGCGCACCCGGTACGACTGCCCGGCCTGCCGCCGGTGGCCCCTGGCACCGGCGACGGCGCCGGAGGGGTCGGTGAGCAGTTCGGTGACCGGGCTGTGGTCGAGGATGCGCGCCCCGGCCCGCTGGACGCGGATCCGCATCCTGCGCATGTATTCCGGCCC
Source organism: Streptomyces sp. NPDC001606 (assembly GCF_053596835.1). Lineage (NCBI taxonomy): Bacteria > Bacillati > Actinomycetota > Actinomycetes > Kitasatosporales > Streptomycetaceae > Streptomyces > Streptomyces sp. NPDC001606. The sequence goes on along the minus strand of NZ_JBSFHC010000001.1, from coordinate 807,386 downwards.
CTGCAACCCGTTCCTGAGCTGCTTCCCGTCGGGCCCGGTCGGGAAGGGGTAGCGCGCGGCCGCCGCGAGTTCGTTCATGCCGGCGTACGTCTGGTCCAGGACCCGGGCCATCCAGCGTCGGTCGGCCAGGTGTCCGCCCAGGGCCTCCCTGCTCGCCATGGCCGCCTCCCGTGCGGCGGGCTCCGGCGGGACGTACCAGACGCCGGTACCGGCCGAGGCGGTGGCGCCGCTGGTGCCGCAGTAGCCCTTGTCGGCGAGGACCACGTCGGCCCCGTCCTGCGCCGCCTTGAGCGCGGCCCAGGTGGCCGCGGGGCCGCCGCCGACCACCAGGACGTCGGCGGTGAGGTCCAGCCCGCTCATACCGGTTGCCTCTCTTCGGCGGCTGCCGCGACCAGCCGGTTGGCGGGGCGGGCCAGGCCGTAGTGGTCGCGCAGGGTGCGGCCGGTGTACTCGGTGCGGAACAGGCCGCGCCGCTGGAGGAGCGGCACCACGTGGTCGACGAAGTCGTCCAGGCCGCCCGGCAGATGGGGCGGCATGATGTTGAAGCCGTCGGCGGCGCCCTGGGTGAACCACTCCTCGAGCTGGTCGGCCACCTGCTCGGGGGTGCCGGCGAAGACGCGGTGGCCGCGCCCGGCACCGAGACGGGCGATGAGCTGGCGCAGGGTGAGGCCGTCGCGCCGGGCGAGTTCGGCGACCAGGGTGAACCGGCTCTTGTTGCCGTTGATGTCCCGTTCCTCGGGCAGGTCGGGCAGCGGTCCGTCCAGGGGCAGCCCGGTCAGGTCGGTGCCGAGCATCCCGGAGAGCTGGGCGAGCCCGTACTCGGGGACCTGGAGTTCGGTCAGCTCCCGCTCCAGCGCCCGGGCCTCGGCCTCGGTCGAGCCGATGACGGGGGCGATGCCCGGCAGGATCAGCAACTGGTCCACCGTACGGCCGTAGCGGGCCAGCCGGGACTTGAGGTCCTTGTAGAAGGACTGGGCGTCGGCGAGGGTCTGCTGGGCGGTGAAGACCGCCTCGGCGTACCGGGCGGCGAACTCCTTGCCGTCCTCCGAGGAGCCCGCCTGCACCAGCAGCGGATATCCCTGGGGTGGGCGGGGCACGTTGAGGGGGCCCTGCACGCCGAAGTACTCCCCGCGGTGGTTGATCGCCCGCACCTTGTCGGCGTCGGCGTAGACGCCGCGCTCACGGTCGAGCAGGATCGCCCCGTCCTCCCAGCTGTCCCACAGCTTGGTGGCGACCTCGACGAACTCCCGTGCCCGCTCGTAGCGCAGCCGGTGTTCCAGATGCTCGTCCTGCCCGAAGTTGCGGGCCTCGTCCACCGTTCCGGAGGTGACGATGTTCCAGCCCGCCCGGCCACCGCTGATGTGGTCCAGGGAGGCGAACTTGCGGGCGGTATGGTAGGGCTCGTTGAAGGTCGTGGAGACGGTGGCGATCAGGCCGACGTGCTCCGTGACGGCCGCCAGGGCGGACAGCAGGGTCAGCGGTTCGAAGCCGCCGAGCGCGTTGTGCCGGACCTTGCCCCACAGCGCGAGGCCGTCGGCGAGGAAGACCGAGTCGAGCAGGCCGCGCTCGGCGGTCTGCGCGAGCTGCTGGAAGTAGCGCAGATCGGTGACGCGTTCCGGCTGGGTGCGGGGGTGCCGCCAGGCGGCGTCGTGGTGGCCGGCGTTCATCAGGAAGGCGTTGAGGTGCAGCTGACGGGGGGCGGTGGCGGTCATGGGGTACCTCGGTCGGTGGAGTAGGGCCGATGGGTGCACAGCGGACGCCGGGCGCGCGAGCCGTCGCGGTCCCTGAGCCGGATCGCTCGTACGACGGGACCGGGAGGCGGCGGGACGGACCGACGGCGGGACAGGCCGACGGCCGGGTCAGCCGCCCGCGGGCACCCGCCAGGACGTGAGCCGTCGCTCGACGGCGACCAGAACCTGGTTGAAGGCCACGCCTATGGCGGCGATCGTGAGGATCCCGGCGTACATCTGCGGGATCGCGAAGTTGTACTGCGAGGCGTTGATCAGATAGCCGAGGCCCGCCTTGGCGCCCACCATCTCGGCGGCCACCAGGACCAGGATGGACGCCGCTCCGGCCAGCCGGATGCCGGTGAAGACCACCGGCACCGAGGCGGGCAGGATGACCTTCTGGAACAGGCGCGGTGCGGACAGGTCCATCGACTTCGCCAGCTTCAGCAGGGTCGGGTCGACGGTGCGCACCGCGCTGATCGTGTTGAGCAGGATCGGCCAGGTGCACGCGTACACCACGATGGAGATCTTCGAGGTCTCGCCGATGCCCAGCAACAGCACGAACACCGGCAGCAGGGCGAGAGCCGCGGTGTTGCGGAAGACCTCCAGCAGCGGTCCGAGAAGGTCGGCGACGGGCCGGTACCAGCCGATCAGCAGGCCGAGCGGAACCGCGACGGCCACGGCGATGCCGAATCCGCTGAAGGAGCGGACCAGGCTGGCGCGTGCGTTGTCGGCGAGCCGGCCGTCGGCTGCCAGCCCCCACCAGGCGCGGGCGACCTCGCTGAACGGCGGCAGAAAGGTCCGGTCGACCAGGCCGAGCCGTGGCGCGGTCTCCCACAGGATCAGCAGGGCCACGATCGCCACGGACTTGGTCGCCCCCTTCACCAGGAGGGACGGCAGGCGCGACGCCGCGCGGCGCGCCCGGGCCGTGGGGGAGGGGCCGCGGTGTACGGCCGGTGCCTCGGGGGCCCGTGAGGGGGTGGGCGCCGCAGCGGAGGAAGGAGGCGGGACGGGCGCGGTGGTGCTCGCAGTCCCCGGCACTGCGGTGGTGCCGGTGGTCGTGCCGGTCGTGGGGCTCATACGGAAGCCTCCTCCTTCTCCAACTGCTGGGCCCTGGCCACCTCGTCGTGCAGCAGCGACCAGATCTCGTGCCGGTAGCGGGCGAACTCGGGACTGGAGCGGAGGTCGTCCGTCGCCGTGCGGGCGTCGAAGGCGACCGGCACGATCTGCTTGATACGGCCGGGCCTCGATGTCATGACGGCGACGCGCTGTCCCAGGTAGACGGCCTCGTCGATGCCGTGCGTGATGAAGACGACGGTCTTGCCGGTGCGCTGCCAGATCCGCAGCAGTTCGTCCTGGAGCGACTCCCGGGTCTGCGCGTCCAGCGCGGCGAACGGCTCGTCCATCAGCAGCACATCGGGGTCGTAGGCGAGACTGCGGGCGATCGCCACCCGCTGCCGCATCCCGCCCGACAGCTCGTGCGGATGCCGGCTCTCGAACCCGGTCAGGCCCACCAGGTCGAGGAACTCCCGGGCGCGCGCGGCGCGTTGACGCCGCGGGACACCGGTGGCCTCAAGACCGAACTCGACGTTGCCCAGCGCCGTTCGCCACGGCAGCAGCGCGTACTGCTGGAAGACGATGCCGCGGTCCAGGCCCGGCCCGGTGACCGGTGTGCCGTCCAGCAGGATCTGTCCGCCGGTGGGCTGGGCGAGGCCGCCGAGGAGGTCGAGCAGGGTCGACTTCCCGCAGCCGCTGGGGCCGACCACGACGATGAACTCGCCGGCCGCCACCTCCAGGTCGATGCCGTCCAGGGCGGTGAACCGGGACCCCTGCCCGGTCGGATGCGGCCCCCGGTCCCTGACGGCGAACTCCTTGCGCACCTGCCGCAGAGCAATCTTCGGCGTGATGGTTTCCGGCATGGGTCAGCTCCCGCTGGTCGAGGAGGAAGAAGCCGCGCTGAACTCGTTGGTGTAGAGATCGGCCGCCTTGACCTGGCCCTTCTTGATGTCTCCGCGCTCGGCCAGCCAGTCGATCCACAGCTGGAACTCCTTGTCGGTGATCCGGCCCGCCGTCTCGGCGACGCCGAAGGAGCGCCAGTACTTCAGCGGCGCGGTGTCCTCCTCGCGGCCGCGCTTCTTCACGATGTCCGTCATCCGGGCGACGACCTCGCCGCGCGGAGTGGAGCGGGCCCACTCGATGGCCTTTCCGACCCCGGTGACGAAGGCCCGGGCCGTGTCGGGGTTCTGCTTCAGGAAGCGGTCGGTCATCACATAGGTGCCGGCGCTGAACGCGCCGAGCAGCTGGTAGTCGGTGAACAGCGGCCGGATGCCGCCGGCTGCCAGGGCCTTGTCGCGCAGGATGCCGCCGAGTACGGCCACGTCTATCTGCTTCTGGCGCAGTGTCTGCTCGGTGTTGACCGGAGGCACCACCAGAGGCTCGACCTTGTCGATCTCCGCCCGGGACAGACCGCCGCGCTGGAGATAGATGTCGAGCATCGCCTCGGCATGGGCGCCGAGGGTGTTCATGCCGACCTTCTTGCCGATCAGGTCCCTGGCCGACCGGATCGGGCTGTCCTCGGACACGTAGAAGCCGTTGTAGGCGTACTTGTCGGAGCCGTAGTAGCTGATGACGGCCTTCACGGGGGCCCCGTTCGCCGCGAGTTTCACGACCGCGCCGTTGAAGGCCCCGCCGAAGTCGACCTGGCCCGTGGCCGCGGACTGGATGTCCTGCGGCCCGCTGATCGTGTTGCCGATCCACTTCAGCTTCACGTCGCCCAGGTAGCCGAGGTCCTCGGCCAGCTCCGGCAGGATGACCTGGCCCGCCCAGCCCTGGTAGCGCAGCGTCGTGGTTCCTCCCTTCCCCGAGGAAGCTCCGCTCGCGTTCGTGCCACAGCTCACGGCCACCGCCGAAAGGCCGAGCAGAGAGAGAAACTGGCGTCGAGTCGATGCCGTCGTGCCCATGGATGGGTCCTGTTCGAGTTCGATGGAGCGACTGGAGTGCGTACGGCGATTGCCGAATATGGTGAACAGAGCGCACAAGCCCAGCGGAAATGGCTGTGGGGGGCCCGGGAATTGCGCAGACACGGCCTGACAGAGAGGCCGATGCGTGAAATGAAGCGCGGGTGAGCTGCGTCTGTCAGCGGGTACAGAGACCGGCGGGACAGAGGGCGGAGAGGTTCTCGAACGTGCTCACAGCCAAGAGACTTGCAGCGGAATTCGGCCAAGTCAACGGCGCTTGCGTGGCGGTCTCATATTCTCAACGTTCGACATGTGGGTGAAGTACTGCGTTCACAATCTCCGGCTTTCCGTCCGGTATTCGGGCCGTGGTTGACGAGACGCGAGACGTCCTGCTCAAGTAATGGCAACCCCTGGGAGGAAGCCGATGAGTGAGGTCATGGTGGATGTCCACGGCGTCCACAAGAGCTTCGGCCCGCTGGACGTGCTCCGCGGCGTCGACCTGAAGGTCCGCACCGGCGAGGTCACCGTGATCCTCGGCCCGTCCGGCTCCGGAAAGTCCACCCTGCTGCGCACCATCAACCACCTGGAGAAGGTGGACCGTGGCTGGATCAGCATCGACGGCGAACTCATCGGCTACCGCCGCGCGGGTGACAAGCTGCACGAGCTGAGGGAGAGGGACGTACTGAAACAGCGCACCCACATCGGGTTCGTGTTCCAGAACTTCAACCTCTTCCCGCATCTGACCGTGCTGGAGAACCTCGTCGAGGCCCCCGTCTCCGTGCTGCGCCGGCCCCGCGGAGAGGCGGCGGACACGGCCCGTCGGCTGCTGGCGCGGGTCGGCCTCGCCGACAAGGCCGACGCCTACCCGCGGCAGCTCTCCGGCGGCCAGCAGCAGCGCGTGGCCATCGCCCGCGCGCTCGCCCTCGAACCGAAGGTGCTGCTCTTCGACGAGCCCACCTCGGCGCTCGACCCGGAACTGGTCGGCGAGGTCCTCGACGTCATCAAGGACCTCGCCCGTACCGGGACGACCATGATCGTCGTCACTCACGAGATCGGCTTCGCCCGCGAGGTCGCCGACACCGTGGTGTTCATGGACGGCGGAGTCGTCGTGGAGCAGGGGCCGCCCGCGGCCGTGCTGGACGCCCCGCGGCAGGACCGCACCCGCGCCTTCCTCTCCAAGGTCCTCTGACCGCCCCTCCCCTCGGTGTCCGATGGCGGCCGCGACGGCACCAGAACGACCGTCGTCACAGTGCCCGCGCCGCATAGGCCCTGACGTCCGCGTCCGAGTCCGCCGTCGCCGTGGCCAGGGCCGCTCGGGCTTCCTCGGCGGCGCGGTGCCGGGTCAGGGCCAGTACGGCGGCCTTCCGGACGTCGGCGTTGGGATCGGCCACGGCCTTGGCGAGCGCGGGGACGGCCACGTCGGGGTCCGCGGCGGACAGCGCGGCGGCGGCGCCGGCCCGCACCTGCCAGGCGGGGTCGGACAGCGCGGACTCGGCCTGCACGGCGAGCGGCGCCGGGCAGCCGGCCGTGCCCAGGGCCTCGTAGGCCACGCCGCGCACCAGGGCGTCGGGATCGCCGGCCAGCCCGGCGAGGGCCGCGTGGATCACGTCCGGGTCCCGGCCCGGCGCCACGCCGGCCAGGGCCTTGGCGATCGTGACGCGGACCTCGCGGGACGGCTCGGTGGCCGCCTCGCGGGCGACCTCCGCGACGGCGTCGACCGACACCAGCGCCCGCACGGCCGCGATGCGGACGGCGATGTCGGCGTCGGACAGGAAGGCCGCGAACAGGTCCGCGTCCCCGGCGCGCAGGCCGCGCAGAATGTCGAGTGCGGCCGCACGGACGACAGGATCGGCCTGGGAGAGGGCGGTGACGAGACCGTCCCGCAGCACAGGTTCCGGGGTCAGCGTCTCGGCCAGTTCCCGCAGGGAGGCGGCCGCGGCGGCGCGGACGCCGGCGTCGGTGTCGGCGAGCGCCGCGGCCAGTGCCGCTCCGGTGCCCGGCGGTGTGGTTTCCGTCAGGACGGCGATGGCCGTTCGGCGGACGGCGGGCTCGGGGTCGGTCAAGTAGGGGCCGAGTGTGGCGAGTTCCGGTTGGTCCTCCGTGAGGGCGAGGAGTTCCAGGAGACGCGGCGTGGCCGGTGCCTCCGCCTCCGTACCGGGGCGGGCAGCCGTGGCCGCGCGAGCGGGGTCCGGCCGCGTCGTCGCCGGGGCCGCCTGCGGGGGTCCCGCCGTCGCCACCTGCTCCGGGTGGACTTCGCCGAGGTGCCGTGAGGGGCCGCCGACCGGGGTGAAGCCGGGTACCGGCACCGGATAGGGCGCCACCGGGCGTGCCGTGAACTCCATCGCGCCGGACGGTGACTTGCGCAGGTCGAGGTGGTGGAACCAGGACGCGTCGTCACGGTCGGGGTGGTCGAGACGGTCGTGGTAGAGGCCCCAGCGGGATTCCGTGCGGGCCAGGGAGGCGCGGGCGGCCATCTCCGCGCAGTCGCGGATGAACGTGACCTCCGCGCACCGCATCAGCTCGTGCGGGGTGCGCGCCCCCATCGCGGCGATGTCGGCGCGCATCCGCTCGAACGCCTCCAGGGCGAGGGACAGCCGGGCGCCGGACTTGGGCGGCGCCACGTAGTCGTTCACGAAGCGGCGCAGCTTGTACTCGACCTGGGGCTGCGGAGGGCCGTCGGGGTTGCGCAGCGGGCGGTAGATCAGCTCGTGCGCCTCGCGCAGTTGCCCGGCGGGGACTTCCCCTCGATAGGGCCTGTACTGGGCGGCGTCCGCGCCCGCCAGGTCGCCGAAGACGAACGCGCCGATCATGTAGTTGTGCGGTACGCAGGCCAGGTCGCCGGCGGCGTACAGGCGCGGGACGGTCGTACGGGCGTGGTCGTCGACGCGGACGCCGGAGGCGGAGTGGCCGCCGCACAGGCCGATCTCGGAGATGTGCATCTCGACGTCGTGGGTGCGGTAGTCGTGGCCGCGGCCGGCGTGGAAGCTGCCGCGGGTGGGCCGCTCGGTGGAGTGCAGGATCGACTCCAGGGCCGTGATCGACTCCTCGGGGAGGTGGCTCAGCTTCAGGTACACCGGGCCGCGGTCCGACGCCACCTCCGCGGCGAACTCCGCCATCATCTGGCCCGACCAGTAATCGGAGTCGACGAAGCGTTCCCCGTGCCGGTTGACCTGGTAGCCGCCGAACGGGTTGGCGACGTAGGCGCAGGCCGGGCCGTTGTAGTCCTTGATCAGCGGGTTGATCTGGAAGCACTCGATGCCGGTCAGTTCCGCGCCCGCGTGGTACGCCATCGCGTAGCCGTCGCCTGCGTTGGTCGGGTTCTCGTAGGTGCCGTACAGGTAGCCGGACGCGGGCAGGCCGAGCCGGCCGCACGCGCCGGTCGCCAGGATCACGGCGCCTGCGCGCACCACCACGAACGCGCCCGTGCGGGTGTGGAAGCCGGCCGCCCCCACCGCCCGGCCCTCGGCGGTGAGCACGCGGACCGGCATCACGCGGTTCTCGATCCGGATCCGTTCGCGCATCTCCCGCCGCCGCAGCTGCCGGTACAGGACCTTCTTGACGTCCTTGCCCTCCGGCATCGGCAGCACGTACGAGCCGGAGCGGTGGACCTGGCGCACCGCGTACTCGCCGTGCTCGTCCTTCTCGAACTTGACGCCGTACGACTCCAGTCGCTGCACCATGGCGAAGCCGCGGGTGGCGGTCTGGCGGACGGTGGTCTGGTCGACGATGCCGTCGTTGGCGCGGGTGATCTCGGCGACGTAGTCGTCGGGTTCGGCGCGGCCCGGGACGACCGCGTTGTTGACGCCGTCCATGCCCATCGCGAGTGCGCCGGAGTGACGTACGTGCGCCTTCTCCAGCAGCAGGACGTCCGCACCGTGCTCGGCGGCGGTCAGCGCCGCCATGGTGCCGGCCGTGCCGCCCCCGATCACGAGGACGTCGCAGGTCAGCTCCTCGGCGTCGGTGAGTGCCGGGATCTCCAGAGGGGTGTCCACCAGGGTGCCTTTCAAGAACCGAGTGACGTGAGGATGTCGCGCCGCAGCGCGGTGCGCGCCGGATCGTCGTGCGCGCCGCGCTCGCGCGGGCGCGGTACGTCCCGTACGGCGACGAGGCGGCCCGCCCCGAGCACGGCCACGCGGTCGCCGAGGAACAGGGCCTCGTCGACGTCGTGGGTGACGAAGGCGACCGTCGCGCCCGTCCCGCGCAACACCTCCACCAGCAGGTCCTGCATGCCGGCGCGGGTCTGGGCGTCGAGGCCGCCGAAGGGTTCGTCCATCAGGAGGGCGCGTGGGCGTCCGGCGAGGGCGCGGGCCAGCTGGGTGCGCTGGCGCTGACCGCCGGAGACGCGGTGCGGCAGCTGCCGGGCCCGGTCGGCGAGTCCCACCCGTGCCAGCCAGATCTCGGCCTGTTCCCTGCGCCCCGCGCGGGGCAGGCCCTGGATGGCGAGGGGCAGTTCGACGTTGGCGCGCAGAGTGCGCCAGGGCAGCAGGGCGTCCTCCTGGAAGACCAGGGCCCGGTCCGCACCCGGGGCGGTCACCGGCCGGCCGTCCTGTTCCACCGCCCCGTCCAGCGGGGGCAACAGCCCGGCCCAGGTGCGCAGCAGCGTCGACTTCCCGCAGCCGGAGGGGCCGACGACGGTGAGGATCTCGCCCGCGGCGACGTCCAGGTCGACGTCGGCCACGGCGGGGGCGCCCGGCCGGCCGAGCACGGCGCCGCGCAGGGTGAGGCGGGCGCCGCGCGGGGCCGCCGGACCGCCCCTCGCCCCGGCCGGTCGGGTCTCAGACGAGGTGCTCATCGCGTGCCTCCTCGGCCGGTGCGGGTTCGGTGGGGGACGTGACGGTCAGGGCCCGGGCCGGCCGGGGCCGGGGCCGTGTGCCGGGTACGTACGACGTGCGCGGCAGCCAGCGGGTGAGGCGGCGGCCGAGCAGTTCGACGGCGGTGGAGGTGAGCCAGCCCAGCAGGCCGATGGTGACCATGCCGACGAAGACGCCCGGGTAGTTGACGATCGTGTAGTCCTGCCAGGTGCGGTACCCGACGCCGTACTGGCCGGAAATCATCTCGGCTGAGATCACACAGATCCAGGACACGCCGATGCCGACGGAGAGGCCGCCGAAGATGCCGGGCAGTGCGCCGGGCAGGACGACGGAGCGGAGGATCCGCCACCGGCTGCCGCCCATGGTGCGTACCGCCTCCTCCCATACCGGGGTCAGGGCGCGCACCGCGTGCCGGGTGGAGACCAGCACGGGGAAGTAGGCCGCGGTGAAGGTGATGAAGACGATGCCCTGCTCGTTGGAGGGGAAGGCGAGGATCGCGACCGGGACCAGGGCGATGGCGGGGATGGGCCGCACCACCTCCAGGACCGGACCGAGCAGGTCCTCGGCGAGCCGCGAGCGTGCCACGAGCACGCCGGTGGCCACGCCCAGGACGGCGGCGAGGAGGAAGCCCGTCAGGATCCGGGTGAGGCTGTCGGTGAGGTCGGTCCAGTAGTCGGCGCCGGACAGCCGGTCGGCGAAGGTCCGGGCGACGTCGGTCACCGTCGGGAACTGCGAGAAGCGCACCCACACGTCCACATGGAGTGCGGTCAGCAGCTGCCACAGGCCGAGAGCGGTGGCCAGCGAGCCGGCCCGCAGCGCGAGCCGTCCCGTCCGCCGGGGGTACCCGCTCATGAGGCCCGCCCCAGGGCGTCCGCGTAGGTGATCACCCGGGCCCCGCTGTGACCGGCCACATAGGCCTGTGCGGTGGCCGGGGCGACGAAGGGCAGCAGCTGCTCGCCGTCCGCCACCCAGACGGCCTTGTCGGCGAACCAGAGGGTGCCGGTCGTGGCGTCGGGGACATAGGCCGCGCGGATGCCGTCCTGGTGCCGGGCGACGTAGGCCAGCAGCCGGGCGGGGGACGTGAAACTCCGGGTCTTCGGGGCCCCCTTGGGCCAGACCTCGCTCCCGGCGGCGGGCGGGGCCGCCGCGAGCCGCTTGGCGTAGCCGGCGCCGAGGGCCTTCCTGACGTACCGGTCGTCGACGAAGGCCTTCACGTCGATGTCGCCGGTCAGCTTGGCCGCCTTCAGCACCGACACGTCCTGCTCGAGCGCGGAGACGAGCTGCGGTTTGACGGCGGGGTCGAACGTGGCGATGCCGTGGGCGCCGTTGTAGAGGTAGACGACCTCGGCGGGCAGGCCGGTGGCCTTCGCGACCTTCTCGGCGGCGTCCACCGGACGGGCGTTGAGGTAGTCGGTCGCTTCCGCCTGGGCCTTCAGGAACGCCTCCAGCACGGCGGGGTGCTGCCGGGCGAAGTCCTCGCGGGCGGTGACGCCGTGGAAGGTGGGCAGGTTCAGCTGGGCGCCGTCGTACAGGGCCTTCGCCTTGCCCTGGTAGGCGAGCAGGCCCGGCCAGGCCACGAACTGCGACAGTGCGTCCACGCTCCCCGCCGAGAGGGCCGACGCGCCCACCGCGGGCTGCTGGTTCAGCTTCTCGATCCCCGTGTCCGGCGCGATGCCGGCCCGTTGCAGGGCCCGCACCAGGGTGCCGTCGGCGGCCGAGCCGACGCTCGTGGAAACCCTCCTGCCCTTCAGGCCGTCCAGGGACGTGAGGGTGGACTTCGGTGCGACGACGACCGTGTTCAGGCCGCCCTTGAGGTTGTAGCCGGTGACCGAGACCAGGTGGGTGGGCCGGCCCAGCTGCTTGCCGCGGGCCGCGTTGATGAGCAGCGGAAAGTCCCCCATCGAGCCGATGTCGATCTTCCCGGCGGTCATCTGGGCCGTGATGGGTGCGCCGGTGGCGTAGTCCTGCCAGTCGACCTTGTACGTCTTTCCGTCATGAAGGGCGTCGAGCTGCTTCTCGAAGTAGCCGAGGGAGCGCAGGAGGGTGCCGGCGGTGACGGTGTTGATGGTCTTGGACTGGTATCCGACGGTGACGGTGACCGTGGAGCCGCCACCCGCCTCGGCGCTGCCGCCGCAGCCGGACAGGGGGAGCAGCAGAGCGGATGCGGCGAGTGCGACTGCCGTGCGTTTCATGGGAGTTCGGGCCTCTCAGCGGAGCAGGTAGGGCATGTTGACCGTGACGGCTCCGGTGGGACAGCGGGCCGCGCACGGGCCGCAGTACCAGCACTCGTCGACGTGCATGTACGCCTTGCCGCTGCTGACGTCGATGGCGAGGGAGTCCAGCGGACACATGTCCACGCAGAGCGTGCAGCCGTCGATGCACTTCGACTCGTCGATGGTCACGGGCACGTCGGCCCGCTGGGGCGCCAAGGGCATGGCTGTCTCCAGTGGATGTCGAGCTGTTCGGGGACGTCAGACGGAGCGGTGCAGCAGGCCGCTCATCGTGATGCGGTCGCCGCGGAAGCGGATGAACTCGAGGTCGACGGGCCGGCCGTCGGCGAGATGCGTGAGGCGTTCCAGCATCAGGACGGCCGAGCCGTGCGGGGCCTCGAGCACGGCGGCGGAGTGGGCGTCGGCGTTGACGGCTTCCAGGGTGATCTCGGCATGGCCGAGCGGCAGCCCGCAGACCGCCTCCAGCAGGCGGAAGACGTCGGTGTTCTCCAGGTCCGCGGTCAGCAGCGCGGTGCCGATGTCCAGGGGGAGGTAGGTGAGGTCGAGGGAGAGGGGGAGGCCGTTCAGGCGGCGCAGGCGCTCGATGTAGAGGACGTCGGCGCCCGCGGGCAGGCGGAGTCGGTCGGCGACGGGGGCGGGGGCCGGGACGGGGCCCATGGTGCGGACCTCGTTGGTGACCCGGCCGTGTTCGCGGAGGGTCTCCGCGAGGCCCATCAGGCGGTCGAGACCATGCGGGTATTTGCGGGCCACGACCAGGGTGCCGACACCGGGCTGGCGTTCGACGAGGCCCTCGGTGCGCAGCAGGTCGAGGGCCTGGCGGACGGTGTTGCGCGAGGCGCCGTACTCGGTGGCGAGGGTCGACTCGTGGGGGAGCGCACCGTCCGGAAAGGCGTCGCTGAGGAGCTGGCGCCGGAGCAGGTCGGCGAGTTGCCTGGCCCGGTCGGCGCGCAACCTGCGCCGGCTGCGGTGGGCGGCGACCGTGGTCGCGGCGCCGTGGCCGGCGTGGTCTCGGATGCGGTCGGTGGGCGGCATGGCCCGAACCATAGCTATCCGATGGGAATGGTGGTGTTGCTGGATTGTTGCGCCACCTGACGGACTGCGGGAACTGCCGCTGACCTGGGCTTTCAGTGGGACGGTGGGAGCATCCGCCGTCCCGGCCTCCCATCATGTGAGACATCGGGCGGGCGGGATGTTCGGCGAACCGGCCGCGCCCACCTGGCACGGCATCCGAATCGCTCCGTATGCCGGACTGTGTGCTACGGCAACATGACGACTTTATGGCGTCGCCAGGCAAAACCTGGTGCCGCGCCACACCGCGGACCAAGCTGACGTGTACATCTCCACGTCCTCTTCACAGCCCCAGAAAGCCTCACCGCGCATGTATTCGACCTGTCTCCTCGGTGCTCCGGAAGCACACACCTCGTGTGGGGCGAGGAGGTGCCGCGCGTGGCCCGCTATGTGATGCGCAAGGCGGTCGGCTGGCTCCTGATGATCGTGGTCGCGACGAACGCCACCTACTTCCTGGCCAGTTGGTTCCTCGACCCGCGGTCGAACTTCAAGGAACTGCGGCCCGTCCGCAGCGAGGCACAGATCGACCGCGCCCTCGCGCCGTACAACCTGGACCCCAGGGTCCCCCTGGCGCACCGCTGGTGGGACTGGCTGACCTCGGTCGTCCTGCGCTTCGACTGGGGCAAGTCCCCCACCGGTGTCTCCGTCAACGGTGAAGTGGGCTACCGGGCGCTCATCAGCGCGGAGTTGGTCGTCATCGCGACCGTGCTGTCCGTCGTGCTCGGCGTCGCGCTCGGTGTCTACACCGCCGCACGGCAGTACGGCTGGGCCGACCGCATCTCGCAGGCCGTGTCCATCGTGGTGTTCAACGTCCCCACCTCCGTCGCCGCCCTCGTCGTGGTCTTCGTCGCCATCTGGCTGAACCAGCACGCCGGGCTGCACTTCCTCTATGTCGCGGGGGAGAACTCGCCGGGCGTCGAAGGACTGCTCCCCACGATCGGTGACCGCCTGCTGCACCTGATCCTGCCGACGCTGACGCTCACGCTGATCGGCTACGTCGGCTATCACCTGACGCAGCGATCGCTCCTGCTCGACACCCTCCACGCCGACTTCGTGCGGACCGCCCAGGCCACCGGCCTCACCCGCGCCCAGGCCATCCGCAGGCACGCGTTGCGGGCCGCGCTCATCCCGACGGCTGCGTCCGTGGCGTTCAGTGTCCCGGCCGTCTTCACCGGTGCCGTCATCACGGAGACGGTCTTCGGCTGGAACGGCATGGGCCGCTACTTCATCCAGACCATCAGCAAGAACGACGTACACGGCGCGGTCGCGACGGCCGCCTTCGCCGCGGCTCTGACCGCGATCGGTGCGATCCTCGCGGACATCGCCACGGTCTTCCTCGACCCGAGAGTGCGGGTGAGCTGACGTGAGCACCGATGCCCCTTCCCGTCCGGTCGCGGAGCACATCGCCACCACCGCGCGGAAGCGTTCGAACCTCGGCCTCGGTCGGCTCTATCTGCGCCGCTTCCTGCGCAACCGCCTCGCCGTCGTCGGACTGGCGATCTTCGCGCTGCTGGTGCTGTTCGCAGCCTTCGGCGGCCGGTTCACCTCCTACGCCTACACCGACACCGACTTCGCCGCACTCACCCAGCCGCCGAGCAGCCTCCACTGGTTCGGCACCAACCAGGGTGGCAACGACATCTACGCCTGTGCCGTGCACGGGCTCCAGCGCTCCCTGACGATCGCCGTGACCGTTTCGGTCCTGACGATCGTCCTGGCCGCGATCATCGGCTCCGGCGCCGCCTACTTCGGGGGCCGGGTCGAGCGAGTGACCCTCGCCGTCATCCACTTCCTGCTGATCGTCCCCTCGTTCCTCATCCTCGCGCTGGTCTCCCACCGGCTGGCCGGCGACTGGCGCGTCCTCATCGTCGTGCTGACCGTGTTCGGCTGGATGTCCACGGCCCGGGTGATCTGGTCCGTCTCGACCTCACTGCGCGAACGGGACTACGTGAAGGCGGCCGAGTTCATGGGAGTCGGTCCGCTGCGGATCATCTTCCGGCACATCATCCCCAACCTGGGCTCCCTGCTGATCGTCAACCTGACGCTCGGGGTCGTGGCGACCGTGCTCAGCGAAACCGCCCTCTCTTTCCTCGGGTTCGGCGTCCAGACCCCGGACGTCTCCCTCGGCACGATGCTCGCGGACGGCGCGAGCACCGTCACGAGCGCCCCCTGGCTCTTCGCCTTCCCCGCCGGTCTGGTCGTCCTGCTCACCGTGTCGATGACCTTCATCGGCGACGGCTTGCGCGACGCCCTCGACCCCACCTCGGTGACCGGCTCGGCAGGAGGCCGACGATGACCCTCGCCACCCCACTGCCCGCCTCGGCCCCACCGGCCGACGCGACTCCCGTCCTCTCCGTGCGGGATCTGCGGATCTCCTTCCCCTCCGAGGCGGGCACCGTCGAAGCGGTGCGCGGCGTGAGCTTCGACCTGCTCCCCGGCCGGACCCTCTGTATCGTCGGCGAATCCGGCTCGGGCAAGTCGGCCACCGCGATGGGCGTCATGGGCCTGCTGCCGCCCACCGCCGACCTGCGCGGCCAGGTGCTGCTCGGCGGACAGAACCTCATCGGCCTCGACGACCGGGCCCTGTCCAAGATCCGCGGCAACTCCATCGGCATGGTCTTCCAGGACCCCCTGTCCGCCCTCACGCCGATCTTCTCGGTGGGCAGGCTGCTCTCCGACGCCCTGCGCGTCCATCAGGACCTGACCAGGCGGGCGGCCTGGGAACAGGCCGTGCAGCTGCTCGATCTCGTCGGCATCCCCGACCCGCGCAACCGGGCCGCCGCCTTTCCGCACGAGTTCTCCGGAGGCATGCGCCAACGCGTGGTCATCGCCATGGCCATCGCCAACCGGCCGTCCGTGCTCGTGGCCGACGAACCCACCACCGCACTCGACGTCACCGTGCAGGCCCAGATCCTCGACGTGCTGCGGCTGGCCCAGCGGGAGACGGGCGCCGGTCTCGTCCTGATCACGCACGACCTCGGGGTCGTCGCAGGCCACGCGGACGACGTCGCCGTCATGTACGCAGGCCGGTTCGTGGAGCACGCGGGCGTCGAGGAACTCTTCCGCCGGCCGGCCATGCCGTACACCGCACGGCTGCTGGCCGCCGTGCCGACCGTGGACGGCGGCTCCCGCAGACCCCTGGTGCCCATCGGCGGAGAACCCCCCGCCCTGGTCGACCTCCCGGCCGGCTGCCCCTTCGCCCCCCGCTGTGTTGTCGCCCTCGACGCCTGCCGCTCCGACGAACCGGAGCTGCGCCATGTCACCGGGCACGGGGACGTGGCCTGCCTTCGCGCCACCGAGATCGCCGACGGATCCCTGGACCCGGCGGGCGATGCCGCGCCCGTCGACCCGCCCGCACCCGCGGGTGGTGCCGGGGCCGGCGAGGTGGTGCTGCGTGTCGAGGACCTCGTCAAGACCTTCCCGGTCACCAAGGGCGCCCTCCTCAAGCGCCGGGTCGGCACGCTGCACGCCGTCAACCGGGTCAGCTTCGAGCTGCGTGCCGGTGAGACGCTCGGCCTGGTCGGGGAGTCCGGCAGCGGCAAGACCACGACCCTGATGGAGATCCTGCGGCTCAGGCGGCCCGAAGGCGGCCGGATCGAGGTCTCCGGCATCGACATCGGCGCCGACACATCCGGGGTGCGCCGACGGGAGCTGCGGCAGGACGTACAGATCGTCATGCAGGACCCCCTCGGGGCCCTGGACCCCCGGATGCCCGTCTTCCACTCGCTGGCCGAACCCCTGCGGGCGATCGGGCGCGACCGCGAGTCGATACGCGCACGGGTCCACGAACTGCTGGCCCTGGTGGGGCTGGACGACTCGGTGGGCGACCGCTTCCCGGCCGCACTCTCCGGCGGCCAGCGCCAACGCGTCGGCATCGCCCGTGCCCTGGCCACGGAGCCGAAGCTGCTTGCGCTCGACGAGCCGCTCTCCGCCCTGGACGTCTCCGTGCAGGCCGGAGTGATTAACCTGTTGGCGCGGCTCAAGCGCGAACTCGGCCTCGCCTACCTCGTGGTCGCCCACGATCTGGCCGTGATCCGGTACATCTCCGATCGCATCGCGGTGATGTACCTGGGGCACATCGTCGAGACCGGAGACACCGAGACGATCTTCTCCGATCCGAAGCACCCGTACACCCGGGCGCTGCTGTCGGCGATCCCGATCCCCGACCCCGGGCGCGAACGCACCCGCGAGCGCGTCGTGCTGACGGGGGAGCAGCCGAACGCCGCGCGCATGCCCGCGGGCTGTGTCTTCGTCGACCGCTGCCCGCTGTACCGGCTCGCCGGCGAGGAACTGCAAAACCGCTGCCGCACCCAGCCCCCCGTGCCGACCTCCGTGGCCGGGTCCCCCGGCCATCAGTACGCCTGCCACGGCGTCTGAACACCGGCCCGCGACCTTGTCCCTCACCGACCTCTAAGGAACCTTCCACCATGCGCACGAGACTGGCCCTGCCCGTCGCTCTGATCGCCGCCGTCTCCGTCACCGCCACCGCGTGCCAGTCCTCGTCGGGGAACTCCGCGCAGTCGGACGCGAAGAACGCCCCCTCGGCCGCGTCGTCCGTCGCCGACTACAACCCCACGCCGTACGACCGGATCAAGGACGGCGGCACGTACACCACGGTCGGGACCTTCGACGACCAGGGCAACCCGTTCAACGTCAACTCCACGCTGACCGCGTCCCGCGTATGGTCCTGGTACAACGCCGACGCGATCACCTACTCGCCGACCGGCGAGGTGCAGTACAACCCGGACTACTTCAGCGATGTGAAGGTCTCCGTGGAGGGCGGCAACCAGAAGGTCACGCTCACCATCAACCCCAAGGCCGTCTTCAACGACGGCACCCCCATCGACTGGACCGCGATCAAGGCCACTTGGCAGGCCAACAACGGTTCCAACCCGGCGTACGCCGCCTCCTCCACGGACGGCTACGACCAGATCACCTCGGTCGAGAAGGGCCGGAACGCCAAGCAGGCCGTGATCACCTTCAAGGGAGTGAACCCCTCCTGGTCGAGCCTGTTCACCACCTTCCTGCATCCCAAGGCCGCAACGGTCCGGAACTTCAACAACGCCTACGTCAAGAAGGCCCACCCGGAGTGGGGTGTGGGGCCGTACACCGTCGGTAAGTGGGACACCCACTCGGGCGACATCACGTTCGTCCGCAATCCGAAGTGGTGGGGCAGGAAGGGCAAGCTCGACCGGCGCGTCTACGTCAACCTGGAATCGACCGCGGCGGTCAACGCCTTCAAGAACGGGCAGCTCGACTACGTCTCCGCGGTCGACGCGGAAAGCCTCAAGCAGATCAAGGGGCTCAAGGGCACGGAGATCCGCAGCGGCGGAAGTCCCTTCGAGTACTCGCTGTACTTCAACACCAAGTCCCCGGTGCTCGCCGACCCGGCCGTACGGAAGGCCATCGAGGAGAGCATCGACCGCACGCAGATCGCCAGGATCCGGTTCCAGGGCCTGGACTACAAGGAGCCGCTGCCCGGTTCCGCCATCCTGTACAGCTTCCAGAAGGGCTACCAGGACAACGTCTCGGCCGTGCTGAGGTACGCGCCGGACGCGGCACGCAAGGCACTCGACGCCGCGGGCTGGAAGCCCGGGAGTGACGGTGTGCGCGTGAAGAACGGCAAGAAGCTCGAAGTCGGCTACACGCTCCTGGGTGACGACCCGCTGGACAAGGCGACCGCCGGCGCCTTCGCGGCGATGCTGAAGCCGGTGGGCGTACGCCTCGACATCAGGAAGGCCGACGAGGCGGACTTCTCCAAGATCCTCAGCGACCGCAGGTTCGATCTGTTCCTGTCGGGCAACCGCTCGATGGACCCGTTCGGCGCCCGCTACCTGTGCGACTTCTACTGCTCCGACCGCGACTCCAACATCACCGGTGCGGGTTCGCCCGCGCTGGACAAGGAGATCCGGGCCACCGGCCGGATCGCCGACCTCGGCAAGCAGGCCGCGGCGGCCAACCAGGTCGAGCGCAAGGCACTCCGGCAGTACGCCTTCCTCCCGCTGTTCAGCGGCCCCTCGACCTACGGCGTGAAGAAGGGCCTCGCCAACGTCGGCGCGACCATCTTCTACAACCCGCTCCCGGAGACGGTCGGCTGGGAGAAGTGACCACCCGCTGGGCGGCCGCGCCCGCGGTGGCCGGCCGCGCTCGTCGAAGGGCCGTACCGGCCGCTACGGCGAGGTCGGCAGCTGCGGGGAGCGGAGCACGAGCAGGGTGATCTCGCTGGGGGCGAAGACGCGGAACGGCGGGCCCCAGAAGCCGGTGCCACGGCTGGTGTAGAGGAGGGTGCGGGTGCCGTGGCGGCTGAGGCCGGCGAGGACGGGCTGGTCGATGCGGACCAGGTGGTGGAAGGGCCAGATCTGGCCGCCGTGGGTGTGGCCGGAGAGCTGGAGGTCGACGCCGGCGGCTGCCGCCCGGTCGACGAACTTCGGCTGGTGTGCCAGGAGCAGGACAGGCAGGCCGGGATCGGCGCCGTCCAGGGCTCCGGCGAGGTGGGCACGGTGGCCTGCCAGGCCGGAGGACTCGGCGGTGACGTCGTCCACGCCGGCGACCACGAGGGTGTCGCCCCCGCGTTCGAGCAGCAGATGGCGGTTGCGCAGCGGCTCCCAGCCCAGCTCGTCCATCAGGTCGACCCAGCCCTGGGCCTCGCTGTAGTACTCGTGGTTGCCGGTGACGTAGACCCGGGCACGAGTGGCCCGCACGGTCCCGAGGGGGGCGGCCTGGGCGCGGCGGCGGTCGGCCGTGCCGTCCGCGATGTCGCCGGTGTGGCAGACCAGGTCGGCCTCCAGGGTGTTCACCGTCTCGCACACCCGCGCCGACCAGCGGGCGCGGTCGAGCGGGCCGTAGTGGGTGTCGGTGATCAGGACGACACGGAGGCCGTCCAGCCCGGCACCCAGCCGGGGGAGCTGCACGTCGAGCCGGCGCACCCGCGGCACGCGGCGGGCCTCGGCGTACCCCCAGGCGAGCAGGACGGCGGTCACACCGAGGACGGCCCACGTGACGATCCGGGCCCGGCCCTGACCGTCCCCGACGCCGGCCACGGTCAGGGCGAGCCGCAGGAAGAGGCCGAGCAGAACGGACCAGGTGAACAGCACCCAGCCGGCGCCCAGCAGGGTGTCACCGACGATCGCCGCCCGGTCCTGCTGGCGCGGGCCGTGGCCGCGCACCATCGCGAGCGGCATACCGACGAGGCCGAGGACGAACAGGACGGTGCCGGCCAGGGTGACGGGCAGCGGCCAGTGCTGGCCGCCGTACAGCAGCACCCAGCAGGGCACGGCCCACAGCAGGACGGGGGCGATCGCGGGGAGGTAGCGCATCAGGCGGTGCAGCCGGCTCGGCCGCTGCGCTCGCGCCTCACCCTCGGCGGGCCGGGTACTGCTGGTGTCGGTCACGCTTCCCCTCCTGACCAGGCTGCCGTGTGACAGCTGTCATGAGCGTAGTCCGTGTCCGTCGCACAGGGTCCTCGCGCCGTGATGACGGACGCGCGGTCGGGTAAGTCAGCGAGGGGACGTCATCGCAGCGGGGCACCCCACCGCACCTGTTCCCGGATACGGCCCTTGAGGAGTTTGCCCCCGGCCCGCTCGCGTTCCCCCGCGCGTACGGCCGGCTGCGGGACGTGCAGCGCGCCGGCGCCGGGCTGATCATCACGGAGGGGATCTGCGGCAGGCGGGGTTCCACGGCGTGGCGGAGTACCGCTTTGTGGCCCTCCATCCGATAGACGCCGCGTCGCCTGAAGCGGGCGGCCGGCCCCACGGCGATCACCGGCCGGTGTGGTGCCCGACCAGGTGGAACCGGCCGGCCCGAGCACCTCCGACAGATCTCCCGCTGCGTCCGTGAATCTGTACGGGCCGGTCCACGGAGTGCAATTGGCCGAAGCGGACCCACTGGCTCAGGCGTCGATGATGACGGGGATGATGAGGGGCTTGCGGCGGTAGGTGCGGAACGCCCAGTTCGCCACGGCGCGGGCGATGAGTTGTTCGAGTTGGCGGGCGTCTCCGACGCCTTCCTCGGCTGCGGTGGCCAGGGTCTTCTCGATGACGGGGATGACCGGCTCGAAGGTGGCGTCGTCGTGGACGAAGCCGCGGGCCAGGAAGTCGGGGGCCTCGGCGAGGGCGCCGGTGTCCGCGTCGACGATCGCCACCACCGTGACCACGCCTTCGGCGGCGAGGGTGAGGCGGTCCTTGAGGGACGCCTCGGTGGCGCCGCCGACTTCCATGCCGTCCACGTAGACGTTGCCGGCGGGGACCTTGCCGGTGATGGATGCGCGTCCGTCGACCAGGTCGACGACGACGCCGTCCTCGGCGATGACGACCCGGTCGGGGTCGACACCGGTACGGATGGCGAGGTCGGCGTTGGCCCGCAGGTGGCGCCATTCGCCGTGCACGGGCATGACGTTGCGGGGTTTGACGATGTTGTAGCAGTAGACGAGTTCGCCGGCGCTGGCGTGCCCGGAGACGTGCACCTTGGCATTGCCCTTGTGGACCACGTGGGCGCCCCACCGGGTGAGTCCGTTGATCACCCGGTAGATGGCGTTCTCGTTGCCGGGGATGAGGGAGCTGGCGAGCAGGACGGTGTCGCCCTTGCCGATGCGGATCAGGTGGTCGCGGTTGGCCATCCGTGACAGCGCGGCCATCGGTTCGCCCTGGGAGCCGGTGCACACCAGAGTGATCTTGTGGTCCGGGAGCTTCTCCAGCTCCTTCGTGCTCACGACCAGACCGGAGGGGACCTTCAGATACCCCAGGTCCCGGGCGATGCCCATGTTGCGCACCATCGACCGGCCGACGAAGGCGACCTTGCGGCCGTGCTGGTGGGCGGCGTCCAGGACCTGCTGGATGCGGTGCACGTGGCTGGCGAAGCTGGAGACGATGACCCGGCGCGGCGCGGTGCGCATCACCTGCTCGATCGCTGGGTTCAGCTCTCGCTCGGAGGTGGTGAAGCCGGGTACTTCGGCGTTGGTGGAGTCGGTGAGGAACAGGTCCACGCCCTCCTCGCCGAGGCGGGCGAAGGCGCGCAGATCGGTGATGCGGTCGTCGAGAGGGAACTGGTCCATCTTGAAGTCGCCGGTGTGCAGCACCATCCCGGCCCGGGTGCGGATCGCGACCGCGAGGCTGTCGGGGATGGAGTGGTTGACCGCCACGAACTCGCAGTCGAAGGGCCCGAAGCCACGGCGGTCGCCCTCCCGCACCCGCACCGTGCGCGGCCGGATGCCGTGTTCCTTGAGCTTGGCCTCCAGGAACGCCAGCGTCAGCTTGGAGCCGACGACGGGGATGTCGGACCGCTCGCGCAGCAGGTACGGCACGCCGCCGATGTGGTCCTCGTGGCCGTGGGTGAGGACCACGGCCACGATGTCGTCCAGCCGGTCCCGGATCGAGGTGAAGTCCGGCAGGATCACGTCCACGCCGGGCTGGGTCTCCTCGGGGAACAGCACGCCGCAGTCGACGATGAGCAGCTTGCCCGCGTGCTCGAAGACGGTCATGTTGCGGCCGATCTCACCCAGGCCGCCCAGGGCGATGACCCGCAGCCCTCCTTCGGGAAGGGGCGGGGCGGCTTTCAGTTCGGGGTGCGGATGACTCATACCCTGACGGTACCCGGAAAGCGGGACAGGATGATCCATTGCCTGTGTGATGCAACGAGCGTTCGACACGCACCCGCCCCTCCGGGGCCTGGTCCCGGCGCAGCAGGGCGCTCAGCTCGTGCTGGACCTCGTGTGCCCCGCCCCCGCCCTCTCCAGCGGGCAACACGAGGCTGATCGGGTGACGATGGAAGGGAACAGACGGATGTGACGACGCTGCCCCGAAAAGGAGGCAGGTGCGATGACAACTCCTTCACATTCCTCCGGCTCCGATTCCCCATACGGCACCGAGCCGCAGGAGGGCGGCCTGACCGAAGGCATGACAGCACTGGCGAACCTGGGCTGGCAGCTCCTGCTCACCATGGGCCTCGCCACCATCGCCCTGGGCGTCGTCGCGCTGGTCTGGCCCGGTGCGACGCTTCGTGTCGTCGGCGTGCTCTTCGGCGTCTACCTGCTTGCCACGGGTGTCTTCCAACTCGCCGCCGCCTTCGGCACCCACGTCCCCCGGCATCTTCGCGTACTGCACTTCGTCACCGGTGCGGCCTCCATCCTGCTGGGACTGATCTGCTTCAAGGGCACCCTCGAGTCGATCTTTCTGCTCGCCCTGTGGATCGGCTTCAGCTGGCTCATGCGGGGCACGCTGGAGACGGTGGCCGCAGCCTCGGATCGGACCATGCCGGGGCGCGGCTGGCACGTGGCCTTCGGCATCATCGGCACCATGGCCGGCATTGTGATGATCATCATGCCGTTCGCGTCCATCGCCACACTCACCCTGGTGGTGGGCGTCATGGCCATAGTTCTGGGCCTGACCGAGGTGGTCCGCGCCATCAGTACACGCGTCGAGATCGGCCATATCGCTGACGGTACGGCCACCCAGCGGCGCCCTCTGTTCCACGCACGTGCGCACCCACAGCACTGATCGGCCGCCGGGGGCGCCGTAACCCAGGCCGACCGAGAGCGCGACGATCACCGTGATCATCATGGCGTCGCTGCGCTCCCCGACGAAGTACGACACGACGGCCGCGGCCAGCAGCAGGCCGAGCAGCGGGGACCGCAGCTGATGCCACAGCACCAGCCACGCCCGAGCCCGGGGGGAGTGGACGCCGTTCGGGCCCCAGCGCTTCAGCCGTCTTGCCGCCTCCTCCGACGTCAGGCCGCCTTCCGGTACCTGAAGATCACGGAGCACCTGCGCGGTGGGCAGGGCGGCCACCGAGACGGCACGCCCCGCGGCCACCGGCCTCGCCCCGACGATGGTCACCATCGGCGCCCACCGCCCGGGGCCGCCGGGCCCTGTCTCCGGGACCTGTTGTCTACCCTGCGGCGTGCTCCGGTCAGTCGGTGTGACGGCCATGAGGCCGTCCGACGAGTGAGGCCGCCCGCTGGACGACGGCCCATCCCGCCGGCCGCCATCCGGTGGGCGCGACGCCCGGCCGATGGCGGGGCACCCACACCCGCAGCGTCCCGGGGCTGATCCGGCACCGCACGGGAGTCCGCAGGGTGACGGCTTCGCCGTCGAGCCCGACGGGGACGACCGGGGCGTCGGCGTGGATGACGACGTCATCGGGTGTCGCCAGCCGGGTCAGTCCGTGCGTCTGCCCGCTTCGCAGCCTGGCGGCGGTTTCGGTGGGCGTCTCCGCCCTGGCGGTCAGTACTCCCAGGAGCCCGGAGTCGAGCCGCGCCCGCCTGTCGAGCCCGGCCGGGTCGTCGAGTTGGTAGGGATTGTTGCTCACCAGCACGGCATCGGGCCGGTCCACAGTGAGCAGCCCTGCGCGTACCCGCAGCTCCGGACCCTCGTGGCGGGCCAGGAAATCCGGGAGGATCCGTACCATCGTGCCGATCTTGTCCTCCCGGTAGGCCGGGTCCTGGACCAGGGCGGCATACGCGCCGAACGACACGTTGTTGACGAATGCCCGCTCGCCTGCGTATCCGAGATCCACGCGCAGCTCGACGCCGTCCCTGAGGGCCTCCAGAGCGGCCGAAGGGTCGTTACGGTCCAGGCCGAGATCCATCGCGAAGTGGTTGCGGGTACCCGCCGGAATGACCATGAACGGCAGGCCGCTCGCTGCGGCCACCTCGGCCACACGTGCCTGTGTGCCGTCTCCGCCGGCCACCCCGAGCAGATCCGCACCGTCGTCCACGGCGCGTCGCGCGACAGTCGCCAGGTCCTGGGGCAGGGAAGGATCGATCAGGAAAACCTGAGCCCCGAACGCACGGGCGCGTTCCGCGATCCGGAACCGGCTCGCTTTCCCTCCCCCTGAACGCGGGTTCACGATCAGATAGGGCCGTCGCGCGCCGGTCGCAGGTCGCCACGCGCTCTCGGTCACGGCACGTACCGATAAGCCGCACGCACCGGCCCGGCGCACTTCAGGAGCGACAACAGGACTGCCGCGATCACACCCGCAGCCGGCGGCGCCGGCCCCGTCCGGGCCGACGCTCCGGCGATCGCATGTGCGGCCACCGCCACCATGACACTCCTTCGACAGGTGCGGCCTACGGCACCAGCTTGCAGCGGGGCCCGAGCATCCGCACCTGGGACGTACGTGGTCCACCCTGCCGCCTGACCGACGAACCCGCCGGGTGCTCCTGGGCGGTAACGCTCCTCCTGACGCCCTCTCGGTCGCCGTCCGCTGCGCCGAGCCGGATGAGCGGGGCTTCGGCGAGGTCGTCGGGGGTGAGGCCGGTCCCCGGAGTCAAGCCGAAGGGGTTCGTTGCGCCGGACATGCCGCTGCCCATGGTGCTTGGGGTCAACGTGGGCTCACAAACCGGGATCATCGAACTGGTCGAGGTCGAACTGGTCGAGAAGGAAGTCGACCGGTGCGAGGCCCGAGGCGTCGGATTCGCCGTCGTGAAGAAGCTGCTCCGTCCAGATGACCTTGCCGCGGGCCGTGTACCGCGTTCCCCATCGCTGCGCGAACTGCGCCACCAGAAAGAGCCCCCGCCCGCCTTCGTCCGTGGCCGCCGCCCGCCGCAGGCGCGGCGAGGTACCGCTGCCGTCCGAGACCTCGCAGATCAGACAGCGCCCGTGCAACAGCCGCACGCCGATCGGCGGCGAGCCGTACCGGATCGCGTTCGTGACCAACTCGCTGACGATCAGCTCCGTGGCGAATCCGGTCTCTTCCAGCCCCCACTCCGACAACGTCTCCCTGCAGCGCGCCCGCACCGAGGGAACCAACGCCGGATCGGGCGGCACGTCCCACTCGGCCACGCGCGAGGGCGGGAACATACGGGTACGTGCCGTCAGCAGCGCGATGTCGTCGGAGGGGCGTGACGGCTTCAGCGCGTCGATCACCGCCTGACACGTCTCCTCCGGAGTGCGTTTCCCGGACCCGTCCAAAGCCCGGCGCAGCCTCTCCATCCCGACGTCGAAGTCGTGGGCGCGGTTCTCCACCAGGCCGTCGGTGTACAGCACCAGTTGTGAACCCTCCGGCAGGGACACCTCTGCGCTCTCGAAGGGGTAGCCGCCCAGACCGAGGGGTGCCGAGACCGGTACACCGATGCAGGTGACCGTCCCGTCGGGGCGCACCACCACCGGTTCCGGGTGTCCCGCACGGGCCATGGTGCAGGTCCCCGCCACCGGGTCGTACACCGCGTACAGACAGGTCGCTCCGGTCACCGCCTCCCCTTCGTGGCCATCCGCATCCCCCCTGTTCCTCTCGTTGTCCATGCGCACGACCAGGTCGTCCAGGTTCCCGAGCACCTCGTCCACGGGCAGGTCCAGGGTGGAGAAGTTGTGCACAGCGGTGCGCAGCCGACCCATCGTCGCCGTCGCGTGCAGCCCGTGACCGACGACGTCACCCATCACCAGGGCCACACGCGCGCCCGGAAGCGGGATGACGTCGAACCAGTCCCCGCCCACCCCCTCCTCCGAGGGCAGATACCGCCAGGCCACCTCCAGCGCGTCCTGCTCCGGCTGTCCACGCGGCAGCAGACTGCGCTGCAGTGCCACCGCCATCGCGTGCTCCCGGGTGAACCTCCGGGCGTTGTCGAGGGCTACCGCCGCCCGCACGGCCAGTTCCTCCGCGAAGGTGAGATCCTCCGGCTCGAACGCGGGGGAATCCGCCGTCCGGTAGAAGTTCGCCACGCCCAGCGGTACGTTCCGCGCCCGCAGCGGCACGGCCACCAGCGACCGCAGTCCGCCCTCCAGGGCCTTCCGGGAGCGCTCCGGGTCCTGTTCCCGCCAGCCGTGTGACCGGCGCAGGTCCGTCTCCAGCATCCCCCGCCCCTCCTGCAGCGTCCGCATCTGCGGGGTGTCGGGCGAGAACGCGATCACTTCGTCCAGCGGATACACCGGCATCATCCGCTGTTCGCCCCCGATCGCCGCCCGGCGCAGATGCCGCCAGCCCTCCGCCGTCGGCTCCCACCCCCGCAGCACCGCGTCGAGCAGATCCACGGTCACGAGGTCGGCGAACTGCGGCGCCGCCACGTCGGCCAGCTCCTGGGCCGTACGCCTCACATCCAGCGTCGTCCCGATCCGCACCCCGGCCTCGTACAGCAGCCTCAGCCGCTCCCGCGCGACCTCGGCCCGACCCGAGATCTCCGCCAGCTCCGTGGTGTCCCGGAGGGTCACCACGCTGCCTCCCCGGTCGCCCTGCGGGTACGTCGGCCGTTTGTTCACCGCCAGCAGTCGGTCGCCCGCGCGCCGCACCTCGTCGGTGACCTCCTCCCGCGACGACAGCAGGCTCATGACCGGCTCCGAAAGTCCCAGCTCCGCAACCGAGCGCCCCCGCAGTCAGCCGGCAGTCCGAGAAGCCGCGTCGCCTCGTCGTTCGCCAACAGCAGCCGCCCGTCGGCGCCCGTGATCAGCACCCCTTCCCGCACCGCGTGCAGGACCGCGTCGTGGTGCTCGTACAGATGTGCCAGCTCCACCGGAGTCAGGCCGTAGGTCTGCCGCCGCAGCCGCCGGGACACCAGCGTCGTTCCCGTCATGGCCAGCGCCAGCGCGACCACGCCGCTGGCCAAGATGATCGTCAGCTGCGGCAGCCACAGCCCCGCCACGTTCTTGACCGTGATTCCGGCGGAGACCAGGCCGACCACCGTGCCGCGCGAGTCGGTCACCGGGACCACCGCCTGCACGTCCGTCCCCTGGCCCGCGGGCAGAGGCGGCCCACCGGCCTGCTCGACGACGGTACGGCCCTTCAGCGCCGGTGCGATGTCGCCGACGAACTTCTTCCCGATCTCCCGCGGATAGGGGTACGTGTAACGAATCCCCTTCGTGCTCATGACGACGACGAAATCCACGCCTGTGCGCTTGCGCGCCTCCTCGGCCCGCGGTTGGAGCACCGCTGAGGGGTTCCGGCTCTTCAGTGCCGCGGCCACGCCGGGGGAACTCGCGAACGACTGGGCCGCGATGACCGACTCCCGTCGTCCTTGCTGCAGAGCGTCACGCGCCGCCTGGAGCACCATGCCCACCACCGCGGCCGCCACCAGCAGGACCACGATGACGACCTGGAGGAGGAACACCTGACCGGCCGCACTGCGCAGGTCCGTCCGGGAAGCGCGACCCTTGCGCGAGCGTCCGACGGGCGGATGACGTTCCGGGCCCAGAGGGCGTCCGGAGAATGCCTCCATACCCCCTTGATAACACCACTGCGGGCAAGCCGACGCTGATCGCATCCGTCGCGCGGCTGCCGGTCGCAGCAACAGAGGGCGTCGGTGCAGGAGGGAACGAGCTGAGCGGGAGCAGGGCGTCGAGAGCAGATGCCCGCCTGCTCACCGGGAGCAGACGCAACCATGACACGGCTTCCAGCCACCTACGCGGAGCGCTCTGGGGTCCCGGGGCGCCTACAGCGGACGGCGACGGCCGCGATGTCGTCATCGAGCCTTCCGCCGCTGTAATGGAGTAGGTCTCGGTGAAGCCGGTCCAGCAGCTCACGGGGCGTCGCCGGGCCGAGTTGCCGCATCCACTCCGGTAGCGGGAAGAACGTGCCGGCCCGGTCCCGGGTCTCCGTCACGCCGTCGGTGTAGAGCAGCATCTGGTCGCCGGAGGCGAAGGCGACGGTGTCGACGTTGTACTCGCCCCCGAGGAGGGTCGCGAGATTGAGGGGCGGTGAGGGAACGGTGGGCTCAAGGACGCGGATCTCGCCGCTGTGCATCACCAGTGGCGGAGGATGTCCACAATTGAGGATTCTGACGTGTCCGCCGCCACTGGGAATCTCGGCGATCAGAGCAGTGGCGAAGTGCTCAGGCTGATCCGGGTCGAGGATGGCCACGCTGTAGCGCCTCATGCTCGTCTCCAGCCGATGGATGACGCCCCTCAGATCGGGCTGGTCGTACGCGTTCTCCCTGAAGCAGTTGATCACCGCCGAGGCGGCTCCCACGGCCGACAGCCCTTTGCCGCGTACGTCACCGATGAGCAGCCGAACCCCGTACGGCGTGTCGGCCACCTCGTAGAAGTCGCCTCCGATCCGGGCCTGCTCCTGAGCCGCCACATACAGCGACTCGACATCGAGGCCTTGGACACGGCGCGGCAGCGGGCGCAGCAACACCTGCTGCGCTGCGTCGGCGACGAGCCGGACCTGGAAGAGCGTTTCCTCTCGTCGGAGTCGAAGATGACTCGTATATGCGGCCGTCAGAGTGACCGCGACGATCGCAGCCGCCGTGTAGGGCGTTCCGAGATCGGAGTACACGAGGCTCAGCCCGATCATGGTCAGCAGGCAGAAGGCCCCCAGCGCGATCGTCGGGAGCACGGGCCACAGCGCAGCGGCCAGGGCGGGTGCGGCAGGCAGGAGACGGCTGAAGGCGATCTCCCTGGGAGTGGCGAAGGCCAAGCCGGTGATGAGGGCGGTGAGCAGCACGGGGGACAGCAGGACGATCTCGCGTCGGGCATCGGATGAAGGGCGGTGGCGCCGGGGTCGTCCTGTCCTGATCACAAAAATCATCTTAATGGGGCATAACGGGCTTCGTTCCTGAGAGCGTCGGCGCCCATGCGCGCCGACCGGCCGCTGGACCTTCAACGAGTGCTGCGGCGTTCGCACGGAAATGCAGGCAGGGAACCCTGTCGTCCGAGTGAAGCGATGTTCCTCACACTCATGGACCCAGAAGCCTGCCGGTGTAGAGTAAAGACCGCCCTTGACCTGCACAAAGTAGGCAGGGAGCTGTCTTTCAGGAGTCCAAAGTGCTGCGTACTCTGTTCAAGTCCAAGATCCACCGTGCCACCGTCACCCAGGCCGACCTGCACTACGTGGGATCCGTGACCATCGACGCCGACCTCCTCGACGCCGCCGACCTGCTGCCCGGGGAACTCGTGCACATCGTCGACATCACCAACGGCGCCCGGCTGGAGACGTACGTCATCGAGGGCGAGCGCGGGTCCGGTGTCATCGGGATCAACGGTGCAGCCGCCCATCTCGTGCATCCGGGAGACCTGGTGATCATCATCAGCTACGCTCAGGTCACCGACGCCGAGGCGCGGGAGCTGGAGCCGCGGGTCGTGCACGTGGACGGCGACAACCGGATCGTGTCCCTCGGCGCCGACCCGTCCGAGCCGGTGCCCGGCACCGAGCAGCAGCGCAGCCCGCAGGCCGTACGCGGCTGACACGGAGCCCCCAGGACCAGGAGCGTGCGTGCCGATGAGCGAGATCGAGATCCGCGACGACCGGGCGGCGGGCCGCCTGGAGGCCGTCGGCGCCGGTGACGTCGTCGGCCGCGTCGAGTACTTCGTCCTGGAGTCGCCCGCGCGCGCCCTGGTCCCGGTGCACACGATCGTCGAGCCCGCACACGAGGGGCAGGGCATCGCCGGTTCGCTCGCCCGCGAGCTGTACGCCCTCGCCGAGAGCGAGGGCGTCCCGGTGGTGCCGCTGTGCCCGTACGTCGCCAAGTGGGCCGAACGCCACCCCGAGACCGCCCCGCCGGCCGACCCTGCCCTCCGCGAAGCCGCGAAGGACTGGCTGCGGGCCCACCCCGACCGATTCTGACCGCCAACCCAGGGAAGCCCCTAAGGCCGAACCCCGGGCTCCCCTCCTCCCGGCCGTTGACTCGCTGCTCTGGCCTCCGACCCGTGTACGACCCTGGCCCCGGCCCTTGGCTCGCCGCCCTCAGCCTCCGGCCCCTCGGCCCGTGGCCCCTGGCTCCGGCTGGCGATCCCTGTCCCCGGCTCCCGGCTCCCGGCTCCTTGACCCGCGGCCCGAGGTCCCGGCCCACTAGCCCTGGCTCCGGCTGGCGATCCCTGTCCCCGGGCCACCTACCCCGGCTCCCGGCTCCTTGACCCGCGGCCCGAGGTCCCGGCCCACTGGCCCTGGCCCGCCCCGGCTCTTGGCTCGCCGCCCTCAGCCTCCGGCCCAGGCTCCTCGGGCCGTGCCCGTGGCTCCGGCTGGCGATCCCTGTCCCCGGGCCACCGTCCCCGGGTCCCCGCGGCCCGAGGTCCCGGCCCACCAGCCTGGCCGCTGGCTCGGGGTCTTGGCCGCTCCTTGCCCCGGCCCCCGGCTGCGATCACTGGCCTCGGCCTCTGGCTCTCGGCCCAGCCCCTAGGTTTCCCGCGTTGTGTACGTACTCCTCGGTCCACCGGGCCCCTGGTCTCCGGCCCGTGCCCCTCGGCACCCTGCCCGGGGTTCCCGCCCCCTCCCTTGGCCTCCTGGCCTGTGCTCGCGGCCCTTGGCCTCGGCCTGTGCTCCATGGCTCGGCCCCCGGCCCTTGGTCTCCGACCGGGGTTCCCGCTCCCTCGTCCTTGGCCTCCCGGCCTGTGCTCGGCGCCCTTGGCCTCGGCCTGTGGCCCACGGCTCGGCCCCGGCCCCTGGTCTCCGACCGGGCCCCCAGTCCCTGGTCTCCGACCGAGGCCCCCCGGCCCTGTCTTTCGCCAGCGCTCTGGATCCCCCGTCGCTGGGCCCGGTCCTGCCTCCAGGCCCGTGTTTCCCCGGCCACCGGCCCCACGCCCCGGCCACTGCCCCCACCCACCCGGCCCCCTTCGATGCTGCCTCGGGGTGAGTGGGCGAGCGGGGCTCGGGTAGGTGGGGGAGTAGTCCAGAGGCGATGTCCAGCGATTGCCCGGAGGACCCGATGACCACGCCGTACCCCGACCCCGCCACACCGGGACCCGCCCCGGGACCGGATCCGACCCCGCCGGACCCGTACCCCACCCCGGTCCCGCCGCCGGAGCCGGGCCCGCAGCCCACCCCGCCGGGTCCCGGCCCGGAGCCCACACCTCCCGCACCGGGCCCCGGCCCGACGCCCCCCGCACCGGGTCCGGTGCCGACTCCGCCTCCGGCGCCCCCGGAACCCTCGCCGTCCCCCATTCCGCCGGGGCCCGAGCCCGTACCGAACCCCGAGCCCGGGCCGCCCCTCAGCTGAGACCTTCGCCGACGGACGAGAGGCCCTACGCCGACACCTCGGACCGGTCGTCGCCCCACAGCGTGTGGAACGCGCCCTCGCGGTCCACACGCCGGTAGGTGTGCGCGCCGAAGAAGTCCCGCTGGCCCTGCGTCAGCGCCGCAGGCAGCCGCTCGGCCCGCAGTGCGTCGTAGTAGGCGAGGGCCGCGGCGAAGCCGGGCGTGGGGACGCCCTGGCGGACCGCCGCGATCAGCACCTCGCGCCAGTCGTCCTGCGCCTCGGCGATCTCGCGGGCGAACGTCTCGTCCGACAGCAGGCTCGGCAGGTCGGCACGGGCGTCGTACGCGGCGCGGATGCGGTCCAGGAAGGCCGCCCGGATGATGCAGCCGCCGCGCCAGATCGAGGACACCGCACCGAGGTCGATGTCCCAGCCGTACTCCGCGCTGCCCGCCGCGATCTCGTGGAAGCCCTGCGTGTACGACACGATCTTGGACGCGTACAGCGCCTGCTCCACCCGGTCCGCGAAGGCCGCCGCCTCCGCCTCGCTCAGCGGGGTCGCCTTGGGGCCGGCGAGACCGCGCGAGGCCGCCCGCAGGTCCGCGTGGCCGGACAGGGAGCGGGCGAAGACCGCCTCCGCGATACCGGAGACCGGCACTCCGAGGTCGAGCGCGATCTGCACCGTCCAGCGGCCGGTGCCCTTCTGCTCCGCCTGGTCCACCACCACGTCCACGAACGGCTTCCCGCTCGCCGCGTCCACATGGGACAGCACCTCGGCGGTGATCTCGATCAGGTAGGAGTCCAGCCGGCCGGTGTTCCAGGTGCGGAAGATGTCCGCGATCTGCGCCGGGGTGTAGCCGGCGACGTCCCGCAGCAGCTGGTACGCCTCGCCGATCAGCTGCATGTCGGCGTACTCGATGCCGTTGTGGACCATCTTCACGAAGTGCCCGGCGCCGTCCGGACCGACGTGCGTCACGCACGGCGCGCCGTCCGCGGCCTTCGCGGAGATCTTCTCCAGCATCGGGCCCAGCGAGTCGTACGACTCCTTCGAACCGCCCGGCATGATGCTCGGCCCGTGCAGCGCGCCCTCCTCGCCGCCGGAGATGCCGGTGCCCACGAAGTGGATGCCGTGCTCGCGCAGCTCCCGCTCGCGGCGCCGGGTGTCCGCGAAGTGCGCGTTGCCCCCGTCGATGATCATGTCGCCGGGCTCCAGCAGCGGCGCGAACTCCTGGATCACCGCGTCCGTCGGCTCACCCGCCTTGACCATGATCACCAGGCGCCGGGGCCGCTCCAGCGCCGCCACGAACTCCTTGGCGGTCTCGGCGGCGACGAACTCGCCCTCGTGCCCGAACTCCTCCACCAGCGCCCGCGTCCGCGCCGCCGTACGGTTGTGCACGGCGACCGTGTAGCCGTTGCGCGCGAAGTTCCGGGCCAGATTCCGGCCCATGACCGCGAGGCCGGTGACGCCGATCTGCGCTGAAGTGCTCATACCGCCTGCTCCCTGGCTGCTTGGTGACTACGGCTCCGTCAGTACGGGCCATCGCCCATCCTGGCGTGCCGCTCCGGCGAGCGCACATCCGACCCGCCCCACACACATACGGGAAGCACCGCTTCTGGCCTCAGTCTTCGGGGCAGCCGGTCAAAGAGGATGCGTTCCCGGCCACTTGGACCGCGCACGAGGCCGGATTGTTCTCTTGTCATGGCCTGTTCGCGGTGGTTGGCTGTGGCCCCTCCTGACGCATGCCGAGGGGATAATCGGACATGGCCGTACGCGGCCGGCATCGCCGGTTCCAGCCGAACAGGATCAACCGCGCCTCACTGACCGTCACCGCGGGCGGCGCCGGCCTCGCCCTCCCGCTGGTCGCCGCGGGCAGCGCCGACGCCGCCGACGCGGCTACCTGGAACAAGGTCGCCGCGTGCGAGTCCAGCGGCGACTGGGGCATCAACACGGGCAACGGCTATTACGGGGGCCTTCAGTTCACCCAGTCCACCTGGGAGGCGTACGGCGGCACCCGGTACGCGCCGCGCGCCGACCTCGCCGGCCGGGGCGAGCAGATCGCCGTCGCCGAGAAGGTCCTCGACGGACAGGGGCCCGGCGCCTGGCCGGTGTGCTCGGTGCGGGCGGGACTGACCAGGGACGGTGGCGGCGCGCACACCGAGACCGTCGCGGCCCACCCGGCCGGCAGCAGCTCAGTGAAGGACGTACAGCCGCACACCACCCCCCAGTCCCGCGCGGGACGCGCCGAGATGTACACGGTCGTGCCCGGCGACACCCTCTCCGGGATCGCCGACGGACACCACGTCCGGGGCGGCTGGCGCGGCCTCTACGCGGGCAACCGCGCGACCATCGGCGCCGATCCCGACCTGATCCTGCCGGGGCAGCGGCTCAGCCTGCGCGGCACCCCGACGGCCGGCCCCACATCACCCGGGAAGAAGGAGCACGCGGGGCACAGGACCACCCCGCACCGGCCCCGGACCCCCGGCCACACCGTCGTCGCGCCGGTCGACGCGCCCATCGGCACCGGCTACCGGGTGGCCGGCTCGCACTGGTCGAAGGGCTACCACACCGGCGTCGACTTCCTCGTGCCGACCGGCACCACGGTGCGGGCGGCCGAGGCCGGGCAGGTGGTGGCGGCAGGCTGGGGCGGCTCCTACGGCTACCAGGTGGAGATCCGGCACGCCGACGGCCGCTACACCCAGTACGCCCATCTGTCGGCCATCTCCGTGCGGGTCGGCCAGCGGGTCACCGGCGGCCAGCGCATCGGCCGCTCCGGCTCCACCGGCAATGTCACGGGCCCGCACCTGCACTTCGAGGTGCGCACCGGGCCCGCATTCGGCTCGGACATCGACCCGATCGCCTACCTCCGGGCCCACGGCGTCAGGATCTGACCCGCGCCCGGTGCCGGGGCGGCGCCGGCTCGGGGACGTACGGCACGCCGGATACGCGGCCGGCCGACTTCTCGCCGTCGGCCGCGCCCACCCCGTACCCGTCCTCGCCTCCGTCCCCGTTCCCGTCCCTGTCTCCGTTCTCGCCCGGGGGCGGGACGCGCAACTCCTCCCGTACGGCGGGCCCCTGCGGCTCGTCCGCCGCCCTGCCGTACCCGGCCGGCGCCCCTGTCGTCCCCGGCGCCGTCCGCTGCCCCGGCACCTCCACGGACACCGGCACCTCCGCCGAGGGCTCGGCGGTGGCCTCGATCCGCTCCGTCGTCAGCATGATCAGACCCCCCGCCGCCAGGACTCCGCAGCCCAGTGCCAGCAGGGTGCCGGTGGCGCCGTACCGGAACGACTCGCCGAACATCAGAATGCCCACCGCTGCGGCCAGCACCGGGTTGGCCACGGTCAGCGTGGCCAGCGGGGCGGCCAGCCCACCACCCCGGTACGACGCCTGCGACAACAGCACGCCAGCGATGGCGAACAGGGCGATGACCGCGCAGCAGAACAGCTCGCGGCCGCCTAACCCGCTCGCCCAGTCGACGGCGGCGGTCTTGGTGAACACCGACGAGCTGCCGAACGCCGTGCCGGCGGCGGTCGCCAGCAGCACGCTGCGGACCGCCGGATGCCGGTGCGCGGCCAGCCCCGCGCACAGCAGCGCCGCCACCGCCCCGCCGGTGAGCAGCGCGACGGCCAACCGCTGCGGCGCGCCGAGGGAGTGCTCGCCGGAGGAACCGACCAGGGACAGCAGTCCGGCGAGGCCGACCGTGGCCATGACCGCGCCCCGCCAGGCCGTCGCCCCGGCCCGGCGCCCGACGCACACCGCCGCCAGCGGCAGCGCCAGCACGATGGTCAGCGCGCCGAGCGGCTGCACGATGCTCAGCGGGCCGTAGGCCAGCGCGACGACATGCAGCACGCCACCGGTGCCGTTGAGCGCCAGCGCCCCCCACCAGCCCGGCCGGCGCAGCGGCAGACAGGCACCGCCGGGGGAGGACACCGCGACCCGCTCCTGCACGATCGCGCCGCCCGCATAGGCGAGCGCGGACACGAACGACAGCAGCACGGACAACGCGAGGGCGCTCATCGGCGTCTCCTCTGCGAGGGGCGTGGGCCCAGAGCCCGGCGCGGCGTATGGTCGGCTTCCATGGCGCACACTCTGCCCGCTCGCGCCCCCTCCCGTCGTCGTACCTGAGCACGCAATGCCTCCTACTGCCGATGGAGTACACCGGCCCGGTGATCATCCTTTGGGTGCGGATCCGTGCCGCTCACCCGCCCCAACAGATGCGGCGGCCGCAAGGGTGAGCGCGGACCCGGCGCCCGCGGCCACCGCCCGGCCTGGTACCTGTACCTGTCGTGGACCTCGACCTCGATCCCGAACTCGCCGCACTCCGCCCGCTGGGCGGCTTCTTCGTGCTGCGCACCACCGCCCCCGCGGGGGAACACCCCGGTCCGCCGCCGACCCTCGCCGAGGCCTACGCGGGCGTGCCGGTGCCGGGGCACGGCGACCCGCTGACGCTGCGCGTCACCACCGTCGCCGGCCGGCTGCGCACCACCGAGCCGCGGGTCGCCGCGTCCATCGGGCAGCAGGGGCTCGCCGCCCGGCTGTGGTCGGTGGCCCTCGGCTGCGCCGTCCGGTACGGCCGGCTGCCCGATCTCGACCCGCGGCTGCTGCGCTGGGACCTGCTCGCCTCCGCCCCCGACGACCTGTGGCTCACCGAGGTGCGCCCGCTCCCCGGGGACGCGGCCGGCCTCGCCGACGCCGTGCTGCACGGCCATCTGGAGCCGCTGGCCCAGGCTCTGACCGGCCGTCACGGGATCGCGGCGGGCCTGCTGTGGGGCAACGCGGGCTCCGCGCTCGCCGCGGCCGCCCGGGAACTGGACCGCTGGGCCCGCGCCCACGGCCGTACCGACCTCGCCGCCAGGACCCAGGTCCTCACCGCGGAACTCTTCTCCCATCCGCTGCTGCGCGCCACCGGCACCCGCACCGGGACGGCGTTCCGCCGCGGCAGCTGCTGCCTGTACTACCGGGTGCCCGGCGGCGGGGTCTGCGGCGACTGCTGCTTCACCCGGCCCCCGCGCTCTTCCCCGGGGGGCGCATCTGGGTGACCATGAGGGGAACCTGCCGCCGAGACCAGGGGGTTGTCGGGTGCGAGTGGGACTGCTGACCCGGGAGTACCCCCCGGACGTGTACGGCGGCGCCGGTGTCCATGTGGAGTTCCTCGCCCGGGAACTGGCCGCCCTGGTCGACCTGGAGGTGCACTGCTGGGGCGAGGGCCGCGGCGTGGGCGTCGTACGCCATCGCCCCTGGGCCGCCCTCGACGGCTCGAACGACGCACTGCGCACCTTCTCGGTCGACCTCGCCATGGCCGCCGCGCTGGAGGGCCGCGAACTCGTCCACTCCCACACCTGGTACGCGAACCTCGCCGGCCATGTCGCCAAGCTGCTGTACGGCGTCCCGCACGTGGCGACCGCCCACTCGCTGGAGCCGCTGCGCCCCTGGAAGACCGAGCAGCTCGGCGGCGGCTACGCGCTGTCCGGCTGGGCCGAGCGGACCGCGCTGGAGGCGGCCGACGCGGTCATCGCCGTCTCCGGCGCCATGCGCGCGGACATCCTGGAGTGCTACCCCGCCCTGGACCCGGCCCGCGTCCACGTCGTGCACAACGGCATCGACACCCGCCTCTACCGGCCCCATCCCGGCACCGACGCCCTGCTCCGGCACGGCATCGACCCCGCCCGCCCGTACGTCCTGTTCGTCGGCCGGATCACCCGGCAGAAGGGCGTGCCCCACCTGCTGCGCGCGGTACGGGACATCGACCCGGGAGTCCAGGTCGTGCTGTGCGCCGGCGCGCCCGACACACCGGAGCTGGACCGGGAGTTCCGGGAGCTGTTCGCCGAACTGGGCCGGGTGCGCGCGGGGGTGTTCTGGATCCCGCAGATGCTGCCGCGCACCGAGGTGGTCCAACTCCTCACGCACGCCGCCGTGTTCGTCTGTCCCTCGGTGTACGAGCCGCTCGGCATCGTCAACCTGGAGGCGATGGCCTGTGGCACCCCGGTCGTCGCCTCCCGGGTCGGCGGGATACCCGAGGTGGTGGACGACGGCCGTACGGGCGTGCTGGTGGACCTGGACGACGCCTTCCCCGCGCGTCTCGCCGGGGCGCTCGACGCCGTGCTCGGCGATCCGGCCGCGGCCCGGCGGATGGGCGAGGCCGGACGGGAGCGCGCGGCCGGGGAGTTCGGCTGGGACGCGGTGGCCCGCCGGACCGCGGCGCTCTACGAGGACGTCCTCAAGCAGGCGTAGCGCCGTCTGCGCGGGGCAGCCATGGTTCAAGCAGGGTGAGGGGAGCGGCCATGCGTCGTGGAAAGCCTTCGGTGCTCGGGATCGTGCTGGCGGGCGGGGAGGGCAAGCGCCTGATGCCGCTGACCGCCGACCGTGCCAAACCCGCGGTCACCTTCGGCGGCACCTACCGGCTCGTCGACTTCGTGCTGTCCAACCTCGTCAACGCCGACATCCTGCGCATCTGTGTGCTGACCCAGTACAAGTCGCACTCGCTGGACCGGCACATCACCACCACCTGGCGGATGTCCAGCCTGCTCGGCAACTACGTCACCCCCGTCCCGGCCCAGCAGCGGCTCGGCCCACGCTGGTACCTGGGCAGCGCCGACGCGATCCTTCAGTCCCTCAACCTCGTCCACGACGAACAGCCCGAGTTCGTGGCCGTGTTCGGCGCCGACCACGTCTACCGCATGGACCCGCGGCAGATGATCGCCCAGCACGCCGAGAGCGGCGCGGGGGTGACCGTCGCCGGCATCCGGGTGCCGCGCGCGGAGTCCTCCGCGTTCGGCGTGATCACACCGGGCCCGGACGGCCGTACCGTGGAGCGCTTCCTGGAGAAGCCGGCCGATCCGCCCGGGCTGCCCGACGACCCCGAAACCGTGTTCGCCTCGATGGGCAACTACGTCTTCACCACCAAGGCGCTGATCGACGCGCTGCACCGGGACGCCGAGGACGAGAGTTCCGTGCACGACATGGGCGGCTCGATCCTGCCCCGGCTCACCGCCCGCGGCGAGGCCGCGCTGTACGACTTCGAGGACAACCACGTGCCGGGCGAGACCACCCGCGACCAGGGCTACTGGCGGGACGTGGGCACGCTGGACGCCTACTACGAGGCGCACATGGACCTCATCGCCGAGCGGCCCGCGTTCAACCTCTACAATCGCCAGTGGCCCATCTACACCCACTCGGGCCAGCTGTCCCCGGCCCGCTTCAACGCGGGCGGCATCGCCGGCGAGTCCATCATCAGCGCGGGCTGCCTGATCCGCGGCCAGGTCACCCGTTCGGTGCTCTCGCCCGGGGTGCGCGTCGACCCCGGCGCGGTCGTCCAGGGCTCGGTGCTCCACGACAACGTGCACATCGGCCGCGGCGCGGTGGTCCGGGGCGCCGTCCTGGACAAGAACGTGGAGGTTCCGCCCGGCGCGACGATCGGCGTCAACCCGGAGCGGGACGCCGAGCTGTACACGGTCTCCAAGGGCGGGGTGATCGCCCTGGGGAAGGGCCAGCGGGTCCCCTGAGCCCCGGCCGGCCGCCGCCCACCCCGCGGTCCGCCGGTTCGGCCAGGCAGGCGAGCACGGTCTGGAGGCCGTAGCGCCCGTGCTGCGCATCCGGACCGGGGAATTCCGCATGGCCTCGCGGACCCAACTGGCCGGCGACCGGGGCATGTTCGGATGGTTTCTCACGGGGCTCCGTTCCCGTGCGTACGGAGGTTGTCTCGCCACAAGCGCGCCCGGTGCGGGCGACGCGTTCCGTGTGATTCCTGTCGGTTGCCCGGGTTTGCGCCGCCCGGCCCTCAGGATGCAGGCAACGATGTCGAACCTCCGGAGGTCATCCGACATGAGAGGGACCCGGCGCACACGGCTGTGCCTGGCCGGGGTGATGGCAGCGTCCGCGCTGATCGCCACCCCCGCCGCACGGGCCGCCGAGCGGACCGACGGCCACCTCACCGACCTGGTGAACCCCTTCATCGGGAGCCAGAACGAGGGCAACACCTTCCCGGGCGCGGCCGTGCCCTTCGGCATGGTCCAACTCTCCCCGGACACCGGGCACAGCACCGGCTACGACTACACCCAGGACCGCATCCGCGGCTTCTCCCTCGTCCATCTCTCCGGCGTCGGCTGCCGGATCGGCGGCGACCTGCCCGTCCTGCCCACCACCGGCGAGGTCACCCAGACGGACGCCGCCCGGTACGCGGCCGCCTTCTCGCACCGGGACGAGGAGGCGAGCCCCGGCTACTACCGCGTCGGTCTCGCCTCCGGCATCCGCGCCGAACTGACCGCGACCGCGCGCACCGGCGTGCAGCGCTACACCTTCCCCGCCACCGACAAGGCCAACGTCCTGCTGAACGCGGCCCAGGCACTGCACAAGCCGGCCGGCAGCAGGGTCGAGATCCTCGACGACCGCACCGTGCGCACGGAGATCACCGGCCACGGCTTCTGCCGGGACACCGGCCCGTACACCGTGTACACCATCACCCGCTTCAACCGGCCCTTCACGGCGTACGGCACCTGGGACGGCCCGGCCGTCACCCCGGGCGCGCGCAGTGGGACGGGCGGCGCCTACGTCCGCTTCGACACCACCCGGGACCGCACCGTCGAGGCGACCACCGCGCTGTCGTACGTCGACGCGCGCGGCGCCGCCACCAATCTGCGGGCCGAGGGCGGGCGTTCCTTCGACGCCGTGCGCGAACGGGCGCGCGGGCAGTGGGAGCGGCGCCTCTCCGCCGTGCGGGTCCAGGGCGGCACGGGCACCCTGCGCCGTACCTTCTACTCCTCGCTGTACCGGTCGTTCCTCGCGCCGAACGTCGGCAGCGACGCCGACGGCCGCTACACCGGCTGGGACCGCCGCACCCATCACGCGGACGGCTACACGTACTACCAGAACTGGTCGCTGTGGGACACCTACCGCACCCAGGTCCAGCTGCTCGCGCTGCTCGCGCCGCGCGAGACCAGGGACATGGCCCGGTCGCTGCTCGCGGTCGACGAGGACGGCGGCTGGCTGCCCAAGTGGGGGTACGGGCCGGTCGAGACGAACGTGATGAGCGGCGACCCGGTCACCCCCTTCCTGACCACCGCCTACCAGACGGGCCTGCTCAAGGGGTTCGAGGAGCGGGCCTACCGCGTGCTCCGGAAGAAC
This sequence comes from Streptomyces sp. NPDC001606, assembly GCF_053596835.1. Lineage (NCBI taxonomy): Bacteria > Bacillati > Actinomycetota > Actinomycetes > Kitasatosporales > Streptomycetaceae > Streptomyces > Streptomyces sp. NPDC001606. Next base: position 766,648 of record NZ_JBSFHC010000001.1, on the reverse strand, counting down.
GCCGACGGGGTGCCGCCCGCCGACTACCCGGGCATCGGCCGCGAGGCCAACGCCGAGTACATCGAGCACGGGTTCGCGCCGTACATCAAGGACCGCCCGTACACCAAGATGGGCGACTCCGACTACCACCACGGCGGCTCGGTCACCCTGGAGTACGCCCTCGCCGACGCGATGCTCGCCCAGATGGCCCGCGGTCTCGGCCATGAGGGCGACGCCGCGCGGTACGCGGCCCGGTCGCGCAACTACCGGAACGTCTTCGACCCGGCCACCGGCTTCTTCCGGGCCCGCGACGCCTCCGGCGCCTTCACCGGCCCGGCCGACCCGGCCCGCGGTACCGGCTTCCACGAGGGCACGCCCTGGCAGTACCAGTGGCTCGTCCCGCAGGACCTGCCCGGCATGATCGACCTGATCGGCGGCAGGAACGCCGCGAACCAGCGCCTCGACCGCTTCTTCGCCTACGACCGGCTGCTCGCCGACCCGGCGCGCACCGCCCGCGAGGTGTGGGTGCACGGAGACCCGTACGCCTACTACAACGCGGCCGTGTACAACCCGATGAACGAGCCCGACCTCATCGCGCCGTACACCTACCTGGCCACCGGCCGGCCCTGGAAGACCACCGATGTCGTGCACGCGGCCCTGACCCTGTTCACCGACGGTCCCACCGGGATGACCGGCAACGACGACCTCGGCACGATGTCCGCGTGGAACGTGCTGTCGTCCATCGGCCTGTTCCCGATCCAGCCCGGCTACGACACCTGGGGCCTGTCCACCCCGGTCTTCGACCGGGTCGACCTCGCCCTCGACCGCCGCTGGTGGCCGAGCGGCCGGCTGACGGTCACGGCGCCCGGCACCTCCGCCGCCGACCGCTACATCCAGGACGTGCGCGCCGACGGACGGCCGCAGGCACGGACCTATGTGACCACCGGCGCGCTGCGCTCGCTGCGCTCCCTCGCGTTCACCGTCGGCCCGCGCCCGTCCGAGTGGGGTACGTCACCCGACGCGGCCCCGCCCGTACTCAGGTGACCAGCTGTTTGCCGAGTTCCGCCCCGTTCCAGGGGCGGGACTTAATCCGCCGTTAACTGTGCGTAACTTGATCGTACTTGACCGTAATCGGCGGACAGGGATTGACTGCTGTGCATCCGTCGCCGATGTGTGAGGCAAGCCCTTGACTTCCGATCTGCTCGCTCCCCTCGACCTGGCGTTCTGGAACATGGAGTCCGACCGGCATCCGATGCACCTCGGTGCGCTCGGTGTCTTCGGCGCGCACTCGCCGACCGCGGGAGCGCACGCGGCCGACCTGCTCGCGGCCCGCGCGGCCGCCGTCCCCGGGCTGCGCATGCGCATCCGGGACGTCTGGCAGCCGCTCGCCTTCGGCGCCGCCGCCCGGGAACCCGACCCGGACTTCGACCCGCTGCACCACGTCCGGCTGCACGCCCCCACCGGCGACTTCCAGGCGGTCGCCGGCCGGCTGATGGAGCGCCCGCTGGAGCGCGGCCGGCCGCCGTGGGAGGCGCACGTACTGCCCGGCGAGGACGGGGTGTCCTTCGCGGTGCTGTTCAAGTTCCACCACGCGCTCGCCGACGGGCTGCGCGCGCTCAAGCTCGCCGCCGGCGTCCTGGACCCCATCGACCTGCCCGAGCGCCCGCCCCGTGCCATCGAACCGCCGCGCGGCCTGCTGGCCGACGTGCGCCGGCTGCCCGGACTCGTCCCCGAGCTGGTCAGGGGCGCCCTGTCCGACGTCGGCCGGGCCCTGGACATCGGCGCCTCGCTGGCCCGCTCGACCCTCGGCATGCGCCCGACCTCCGCGCTCACCTCCCCGCCCAGCGGCACCCGTCGCACCGCCGGGGTCGTCCTCGACATCGACGATGTGCACCGGGTGCGCAAGACCGTCGGCGGCACCGTGAACGACGTCCTCATCGCCGTCGTCGCCGGTGCGCTGCGCCGCTGGCTGGACGAGCGCGGCGACGGCAGCAAAGGGGTGGCGCCCCGCGCCCTGATCCCCGTCTCGCGGCGCCGCCCGCGCACCGCGCACCCGCAGGGCAACCGGCTCTCCGGCTACCTGATACCGCTGCCGGTGGACGAACCCGACCCGCTCCACCGCCTCGGTGCCGTGCGGGCCGCGATGGTCCGGAACAAGGACGCGGGCCCCGACCGGGGCGCGGGTGCCGTCGCCCTGCTCGCCGACCATGTCCCCGCGCTCGGCCACCGGCTCGGCGGGCCGCTCGTCGGCCAGGCCGCCCGGCTGTGGTTCGACATCCTCGTCACCAGCGTGCCGCTGCCGGGGACCGGGCTCCGGCTCGGGGGCCACGAACTGGCCGAGGTGTATCCGCTGGCGCCGCTCGCGCCCGGGCAGTCCCTGGCGGTGGCGATCTCCACCTACCGGGGGCGGGTCCACTACGGCCTGGTCGCCGACGCGCAGGCCGTGCCGGACCTGGACGTGTTCGCGCGGGCGGTGGTGGAGGAGGTGGGGTCGCTGCTGGTGGCCTGCCAGGCCTGAGCCACGGCCGCGGGAGGTGGGGCGGAGCCGGTTCCGCCCCACAGCCACGGATGCCCCGCCAGCCCCGAAAGCCCCGGCAGACCCGTTCCTGATCATGGGTTTGGTGGCCGGGCCCACCGCTTCGTAAAATTCAGCGTTCGAAAGCGGGCGCGAGTCGGAGCGCTGCGCAGGTGATCAGGGAAGCGGCAGCGCGATGACGGTGACAGAAGACGGCCCCACGGCCATGGACGAGGTCGTCTACGGCCCCGGTATCGACCCGGAGCGGCTCGCCGTCTGCCTGAGCGTGCTGGAGGAGCTGGACCGGCTCGACGTGGACCACCCCGACGCGATCGCGGTGCGCCGGGCCACCTCGCACATCTACCGCACGGTGAAGCAGCGCCGCCGCCAGGAGCGCCGGGCCGCCAAGACCGCGCACGACAAGGCGGTCACCGAGGCCACCGCCACCGGCTCCGCCGAGCGCATCGACGACGAGACCGAGGGCATCCTGCCCTCCTCCAAGGTCGAGGAGGGGCGGATCGCGGGCATACTCCAGCGCCCGCGCTCCTGCTACACCTGCAAGACCCGCTATGTCGAGGTCGACTACTTCTACCACCAGCTCTGTCCCGAGTGCGCCCGGCTGAACCGGGCCAAGCGGGACGCCCGCGCCGACCTCACTGGCAAGCGCGCCCTGCTCACCGGCGGCCGCGCCAAGATCGGCATGTACATCGCGCTGCGGCTGCTGCGGGACGGCGCGCACACCACCATCACCACGCGGTTCCCCAAGGACGCCATCCGCCGGTTCAAGGCGATGGAGGACTCGGCGGACTGGCTGCACCGGCTGGAGGTCGTCGGCATCGACCTGCGCGACCCGGCGCAGGCCGTGGCCCTGTCCGAGCAGGTCGCCGAGGCCGGCCCGCTCGACATCCTGATCAACAACGCCACCCAGACCGTGCGCCGGCTGCCCTCCGCCTACGCGGCCCTGGTCGAGGGCGAGAACGCCCCGCTGCCCGCCGGTGAACTCCCCGCCCACCAGGTCATCGGCGCCTTCAACTCCGGCGCCGTCGACGGCATCGCCGCGCTGCCCGTCGGCACCAGCGGCCTGGAGGCGCAGAAGGTCGCCGACCTCGCCCTCGTCGCGGGCAACGCCAGCGTCGCCCGGCACCTGGACGGCACCGCCATCGACGCCGGCGGCCTCCTCCCCGACGTCGTCGAGAGCAACACCTGGGTGCAGACCATCGAGCAGATCTCCCCGGTCGAGCTGCTCGAGACCCAGCTGTGCAACTACACCGCGCCGTTCATCCTCATCAGCAAGCTGCGCCCGGCGATGGCCGAGGCCGCGCGGAAGGCGTCCAGCGGGCGCTCGTACGTCGTCAACGTCTCGGCGATGGAGGGCGTCTTCAACCGCGGTTACAAGGGCGCCGGTCACCCCAACACCAACGCCGCCAAGGCGGCCATGAACATGGTCACGCGGACCAGCGCCGACGAGATGTTCCGGACCGACGGCATCCTCATGACCTCCGTCGACACCGGCTGGATCACCGACGAGCGCCCGCACTTCGACAAGCTGCGGCTGGCCGAGGAGGGTTTCCACGCCCCGCTCGACCTGGTCGACGGCGCCGCGCGCGTATACGACCCGATCGTCCGCGGCGAGGCCGGCGATGACCTCTACGGCGTCTTCATGAAGGACTACGCGCCCGGCAAGTGGTGACCGGACGTTCGCGCACGTAGGCCGGACGGGTGATTCAGTCGACCCCTCATGTGCTGCGCTTCGTTACAAATAGCGGCATATTGAGGGGTATTGAGGGGCTGGGCTTAGCGCGATAGTTACACCAAGTTTGCGCTCCCTATCGAGCGCAGGGGCGCTCATTTGGTTAACCTGAGGTGGACGGACAGCAGTCAGGGGTCCCACCCACACCCATCGTCCGTCCCGGGGCGAGCCGGTCGACAACGGCCTGCTCCGCATGAGGTACCGGCGCCACCGCGTCCGAACTGGCCCTGTATCCAGACCTGAGCGGGCGTCGACCGCCGGAACGCAAGCTGTCCGGTATGCCCCAAGGGTGACCCGACACATAAGGAGTGCGCGGTGACACCGGAGAAGACGAATCCCGAACAGCGCCCCAAGGAACGCACGGAGCGCACGGGCCGACGGCCCGGAGAGATCGGCAGCCTCGACGTCTGGGCCCGGTCGGCCCCGATCCGCCTCGCCGGCTACGAGGACGACCTCGCCGAACCCCACATCCTGCCCAGCGTCGACTGACCCCGGGCCGCCTCCTCACGATGGCCGCTCGCATGGGCGTGACATGACAGACTCACGCCCATGCAGATCAGAGAAGCCGTGGCCGAGGACTGGCAGCGGATCTGGCCTTTCTGGCACCGCATCGTCGCCGCCGCCGAGACCTACTCCTGGGACCCCGACACCACCGAGGAAGCGGCCCGCGCTCTGTGGATGGCCCCCGCCAAGTGCGTCTACGTCGCCGAGGACCACGACGGCACCGTGGTCGGCTCCGCCTATCTCACCGCCAACTACGGCGGGCCCGCGGCCCGCGTGGCCAACGCCGGCTTCATGGTCGACCCCGACCACACCGGCCGCGGCGTCGGCCGCGCCCTCGCCGAGCACGTCCTGGCCGAGGCCCGCACGCACGGCTACCGCGCGATGGTCTTCAACGCCGTGGTGGAGACCAACCCCGCCGTCCGCCTGTGGACCTCCCTCGGCTTCACCGTCCTCGGCACGGTCCCGGCGGCGTTCGACCACCCCCGGCACGGACCGGTGGGGCTGCACATCATGTACCGCGCGCTGGACTAGGGTCCGTCACTGACGCGGGACCTCGATGCCCGCCGCGCGCAGATGCCCCTCGATCAGCGTGTTCAGCCGTGCGATGGACGGTGCCTCGTCCTCCCGATGGTGGTTGACCACGCCGTACCGGGAGGCCGCGTCGGGCCGGTGCCGTCGTACGGCCGGCATCGTCAGCAGCGCGCGGTCCGCCAGCAGGTTGGCGGCCACCGCGGAGGCCAGCTCCTCGATCCGCGGGTCGTCGGGATCCCAGGACCTCGCCTCCCAGCCGCGCTTGGTCAGCTCGACGAACTCGGGGTCGCCCAGCCGGTGTTCGAGGTTGACCAGGAAGAGGTCGAAGACCTCGGGAGCCAGCGCCCGCGACAGCACCAGGGCCTCCCGCTGGGTGGTGACGTATTCGGGGCTGAAGCCGAGCTCGGCGAGTCGGTCCAGGACCGCGCAGGCCCGGTCGGGCAGCAGGGCCCGATCGCCGTGGGCCAGCCGGTGCAGGGTGTCGCGGCGGGCGGTCAGCTCCTCGATCTGTGCGGTGAGCCGGCGGCGGACGTCGTCCAGGGCGGTGGCGAACCGCTCGGGCTCGGCGTCGAGCAGCTCGCCGATCTCGGCCAGCGGCACGCCCGCCCCCGCCACGGCCCTGACCTGGACGAGGCGCAGCAGATCGGCTGACCCGTAGCGCCGGTAGCCGGAATGGTCCCGTTCCGGCTCGGCGACCAGGCCGAGCCGGTGGTAGTGCCGCACCGTCTTCACGGTGATGCCGACGAAAGCCGCCGCCTGACCGATCGTGAGCCCGTCTGCCATGGCGCGAGCCTAGCGCTCATCTGTCGCCTTGACCTTGACCTTGGGGCAGGGTCCACGCTCCTCTCGCACCCGCCGACGCGAGATGAGGAATCACCATGAGTGAGCAGAACACCGCCGCCGCGCAGGACCGCCCCGAGCTGCGGAAGGCCATGCAGGAGATCGTCGACGCCGGTTTCGCCGGCGTGCAGCTGCGCGTGAACGACGAACTCGGAGAGTGGGCCGGCAGTGCCGGGGTGAGCGAGCTGGGCCGGACCGCGAAGCCGCCGACCGACGGGCACTTCAGGGTCGGCAGCGCCACCAAGACCTTCGTCGCGACCGTCGTCCTGAAGCTGGTGGCCGAGGGCCGGCTCGGCCTGGAGGACCCGGTGGCCGACCACCTGCCCGAGTTCGGGCTCGACCGGCGGATCACGGTACGGATGCTCCTCCAGCACACCAGCGGGCTGTTCAACTTCACCGGCGAGTTCTCCCAGGACGGGTCGGTCGAGGCCGGTGTGGTCGCCGGATGGGGCAAGGAGTGGGCGGACCTCCAGCATGCGACCTACCGGCCGGAAGAGCTGGTGCGGGGGGCGCTGGCGAAGCCGGCGCGGTTCGACCCGGGGACGGCCTGGAGCTACTCCAACACCAACTACGTCCTGGCCAGGCTGCTGATCGAGCAGGTCACCGGCCGCTCGCTGCCCGAGGAGACGCACCGGCTGATCCTGGGCCCGCTTGGGCTGACGGGCACCCTGCTGCCGGAGACCCGCGAGGAGATCCCCGAGCCGCACGCCCACGGCTACTACGGCTACGACGACGCCGGCCGGTGGAAGGTGATCGACACCACCCGTTTCAACCCTTCCTGGATATCCGCCGCCGGCGACATGATCTCGACCAGCCGGGACCTCCACACGTTCTTCGCCGCACTGAACGGCGGCAAGCTCATCCCGTCCGAGCTGCTGGCCGAAATGCGCGTCCCTGACCCCACGATGGGGTACGGACTGGGCGTGTTCGTGGAGGAACTGGACGGCGGCGGCACCATCCTCCACCACAACGGAGGGTTCTGGGGCTGGGGCGCGCTGATGTACAGCACGCCCGACGGCACCAGGACCCTGACCGGCTCGCTGACCTCCGGGGACGCCGAAATGGACCTGCCCACCCTGGCCGGGACGTTCGAGAAGGTGAAGCAGACCCTAGTCAAGGCGGTGTTCGCCTAGGAGGCGTCCCCGGGTCGGCCCGGGACGGCGCCGCTAGCCCGCCACCGGCGCCGTCCGCCGCCAGGGGTGCAGCCGCTCCAGCTCCTCCGCCACGGCCAGCAGGGCGGCCTCCGTGCCCGGGCGGCCGACGAGCTGGACGGCGCACGGTGCGCCCGAGGGCAGGGTGCCGAAGGGGACGGACATCGCGGGCCAGCCCGTCAGGTTCCACGGCGGGGTGAACGGCGAGTACGCCGTGTTGGCCAGCACATTGCGCAGCCAGCCGCGCTGGTGCCACGGCCCCGCCTGCGGGGAACGCCGGGCCAGCGCCGGGGTGAGCAGCACGTCGTGTTCGGTGAGGAACGGCAGCAGCCGGTTCCGCAGCCGCTCCCGGCCGTCGCCGGTGCGCACCGTGCGGACGAACTGCCGGCCCACCGCCGCGTGCACCCGGGTCCGCGGGGCCAGCCGTGCCGGATCCAGCGCCGCCGCGTCCACCGCCGTACCCGCCGTCCAGTGCTGGAGCGAGGTCACGCCCAACGACAGCGGGTACGGCGGCTCGGCCCGCCGCACTCGGTGCCCGGCCCGTGCCAGCACCCCCGCCGCCTGCCGCACCGCGGTCGTGTACGGGCGGCTCACGCGCACCCCGGCGAGCGGACTGCGCAGCCCCACGGCGATCGTCAGACGGGCCGGCTCGTCCGCCGCCGGGACATCCGTGCCGCCCAGCACACCGAGCAGCAGCCGCAGATCCGCCACCGTCGTGGCCAGCGGACCGTTCTCCGACATGCCGAACCAGTCGCCGTTGCCGATCCCTGCCGGCAGCACCCCGTGTCCCGGCTTCAGCGTCACCAGGCCGCAGTTGGCGGCCGGGATGCGCAGCGAGCCCATGCCGTCGTTGCCGAGCGCCAGCGGCACCAGCCCTGCGGCCACCGCGGCCGCGCTGCCCCCGGAGGAACCGCCCGCCGTACGGGAGGGGTCCCACGGATTGCGCGTGGTGCCGTACACCCCCTCCGTGGTGCCGAAGACACACAGCTCGGGCACGTTCGTCAGACCCACCACGACCGCACCGGCGGCCCGCAGCCGGGCCACCGTGACATGGTCCTCGGCGGCCGGTGTGTCCGCGGTGGCGGCCGAGCCGTTCCGGCACGCCTCACCGCGCACGGCCAGATTGTCCTTCACCGCCACCGGCACACCGGCGAGCGGCAGTTCGGCGAGGTCGGAACGGGCGGCCACCTCGTCCGCCTCGGCGAGCGCCGCCGCGCCGCGGACCTTCCGGAACGCCTCGATCCGTCCGTCGAGCCGCTCGATCCGCGCGAGGTGCTCGGCCACCACCTCCCGGGGCGTGACCCGCTTCCCGCGCACGGCGTCGGCGATCTCGATGGCGCTCCGCCCGGCCCAGTTCCCCACGGCACTCCTCGACTACTCGCTGGTATCAAGCACGGTGCAGGGAGAACTGTGCCGCCTCCGCGCCGCCACGTCGAGAGGCGGGCGGGCTCATCCGGACGAGCCGGGCCCGCCGCCCGCCGCCGCCCCCGTGCTGGCCCGGCCCGTCAGCCGCGGCACCGGTACGCGGACCGCGCGGGCCGGTGCGCCGTCCAGCAGCGCGAGCAGTTCACGGGCCGCCGTACGGCCGAACTCCGCGCTGTCGCGGGAGAGGGCGGAGAGGCGGGGGGTGACCATACGGCACAGGGCCGAGTCCTCCCAGGACACCACGGAGACGTCCCCGGGGACGCGGAAACCGAGTTCGGCCGCGGCGGCCAGACCGGCCACGGCCATCACGTCGTTGTCGTAGATGAGCGCCGTCGGCGGTGCCGGCCCCCGCAGCACCCGGCGGGTCACGGCGGCCCCCTGCGCGTCGGAGTAGTCGGTGGGGACCGAGCGGACCTCGGTGAGGCCGTGCCGCTGCGCCTGGGCGCGCAGCGTGGCGATACGGCGCTGGGTGTGCGCCAGCTCCGGCAGGCCGGCGATGTGCACGATCCGGCGGTGCCCGAGTGCCGTCAGCTCGTCCACCACGGAGGCCATCGCGCCGGCGTCGTCCGCCCACACCGTGGACAGGCCGGGGTGGTGCGTGCCCGGCGCGCCGCCGATCAGCACGGCGGGCAGGCCCAGCTCGTCCAGGAGGGTGGGGCGCGGGTCCTCGGCGCGCGGGTCGGCCACGAGGACGCCGTCCACCCGGTGCTCGGCCCACCAGCGCCGGTACACCGCGCACTCCTCGGTCACGTTCTGCGCCACCTGGAACAGCAGACCCAGGTGGCGCTCGGCCAGCACCTCCTGGACGCCGGAGACGAGTTGCAGGAAGAAGGAGTCGACGCCCAGCGTGGGCGCGGGCCGCGCGAGGACCAGGCCGACCGTCGCGGCGCCCTCGCCGGACAGCGCGCGGGCCGCCGTGCTGGGCCGCCAGCCCAGCTGCTCCGCGACCCGGCGGACCCGCGCCCGGGTGGCCTCGGAGACACCGGGACGGCCGTTCAGCGCGAAGGAGACGGCGCTCTCGGAGACCCCGGCCCGGCGGGCGATGTCCTTCATGGTCGGTCGGCGCGCGGGAGACCGTCTGGCCGGCACATCCATGTCCCGCCCCCTTCCGGTACGAGCTAATGCGCTTGAGGGTCAAGACCCTAAAGCGCATTAGCGAATCGCGGCAAGCTTTCCGCCAGAGCCCCGCTGACCTGCCCTGTTGAAACGCTAATTTCTTTAGCCAGGACGGGCTCATTGACTTTCCCGGAAAACGCCGGGCAATGTCGTCGGCGTCGCCCCCAACTGCCCTCCTGGTCAAGGGAGTCGTGCCGCCATGCCCCTGTCCCGCAGATCCCTCGCCGCCGCTGCCCTCACCCTCCTGCTGCCGCTGAGCGCCTGCGGCTCCGGAAGCGGCGGTGGGGGACAGCCCGACGCCTCCGGAAAGATCCAGGGGGACATCACCTTCCAGACCTGGAATCTGCGGGCCGACTTCACGCCGTACTTCGACGGCCTGATCGCCGACTTCGAGAAACAGCACCCCGGCACCCATGTGAAATGGATCGACCAGCCCGCCGAGGGCTACCCGGACAAGCTCAGCGCGGACGCCGCCGGCGGCACCCTGCCCGACGTCGTCAACGTCTCCCCGGACCTGGTCGCCCCGCTCGCCAGGGCCGGACTCGCCCTCGACCTCGACAAGGCCGCCGCGAAGTACCGGGCCGAGTACCTGCCCGGCGCCTGGGCCGGCCACCGGGTGCCGGGCATGAGCGGCACCTACGCCTTCCCCTGGTATCTGAACACCGGGCCGCTGTTCTACAACAAGGACCTGTTCGCACAGGCCGGGCTCGACCCCGACCGGCCGCCCAGGACGTACGGCGAACTCTTCGCCGACGCCCTGCGGATGGCCCACCGCAGCGGCGGCCGGGTCGCCACCCTCGCCAACGTGCCCACCATCGAGGACTTCGGGCGCTACGGCGTCCCGCTGATGAACAAGCAGGGCACCGCGTTCGCCTTCAACGACGCCAAGGGCATCGAACTGCTCACCAGGTACAAGGAGTTGTACGACGCCAAGGCGCTCGACCCGCAGGCGCTGACCGCCACCCCGGAGTCCTCCGGAAAGAAGTTCCTCACCGGCGCCGTCGCCATGAACCCCGGCAGCGCCCTCGACCTCGACAACTTCAAGAAGAACGCGCCGGACCTCTACCGGCACATCGGCATCACCGACCAGATCACCAGCACCGGGCACGTCAACATGTACGTGATGGGCGTGATGGTCAACTCCCGGAGCGGGCACATCCCGGCCGCCGTCGCGTTCGCCCACTTCGTCACCGACGCGCGCAACCAGATGTCCTTCGCCCGGAAGGTCGCCATCTTCCCCAGCACCGCCGGCTCCCTCGACGACCCGTACTTCACCAAGGAGGACGGCACCGACGAGACCCGGGTCCGGATCGCCGCCGCCACGTCCCTGAAGACAGCGGTCAACTACACCCCGGTGCTGTTCAGCGACCAGATGAAGACCGCGCTGCGCAACGAGGTCGCCAAGGCGCTCCAGGGCAAGGAGACCCCCCGGGAAGCCCTCGACAACGCTGTCAGGGCCGCCGACCGCCTGCTCCAGCAGAGCTGACCCGGCCATGGCCGCCGCCACCCGCATCAGACGACAACGCCTGCTCAGCCCCTGGCTGTTCGCCGCACCGGGACTGCTGGTCACCGGCGCCTTCGTGCTCTACCCGTTCCTGTCCACCCTGGTGAACTCCCTCACCGACCGGCGCACCCTGCTGCCCGGCCGCTTCGTCGGCCTCGCCAACTTCCGTGAGCTGCTCCACGACGACATGTTCTGGACCGGGCTGCGCAACAGTGCGCTGTACGTCCTCGGCGTCGTACCCGCGCTGGTCGTGCTGCCCCTGCTGCTCGCCCTGCTGGTGCAGAAGAACATCCCCGGCATCGCCTTCTTCCGCTCCGCCTTCTACACCCCCGTCGTCGCCTCCATCGTGGTGGTCGGACTGATCTGGGTGTGGCTGCTGGACGAGCGGGGCCTGGTCAACTCGGTGCTGGAGGCGGTGGGCATCGGCCGGATCGGGTTCCTCAGCGACCAGTGGCTGCTCCTGCTCAGCGCGATGGCCGTCACCGTGTGGAAGGGCCTCGGCTACTACATGATCATCTACCTCGCCGCGCTCGCCGACGTGCCCCGCGAACTGCACGAGGCCGCCGCCGTCGACGGCGCCGGACCGGTACGCCGCTTCCTCACGGTCACCGTGCCCGCCGTACGCCCCACCATGGTCCTGGTCGCCGCGCTGTCCTCGGTCGCCGCGTTCAAGGTCTTCTCCGAGGTGTACCTGATGGCCGGACCGAGCGGCGGACCGGCCGGCGAGGACACCACCCTGGTCATGCTCGTCCAGCGCACCGGCACCGGACTGACCGGACGGGTCGGCTACGCCTCCGCCCTCTCCGTCGTCGTGTTCGCCGTCACCGTCGCGCTGATGCTGCTGGTGCTGCGCGCCGACCGGCGGGAGGAGCCGTGAGCGTCGTGGAGCGGACCCGGCAGGCGCCGCCCGCCGGCCCCGCGCCCCGGGCGGCCCGGCGCACCGCTTGGTCCGGCCGCCGGCCCGGTGCGGTCGAGCTGGGCCTGCGCTACCTGCTGCTGCTCGCGGTCCTCGCCCTGACCGCCGGCCCGTTCCTGTGGGAGCTGTCCACCTCCCTCAAGGGCCCCACCGAGGACATCTACGGCTCCCCGCCGAGCCTCCTGCCCGCCCACCCCACGCTGCACAACTACACCCGGGTCGCCCGGACCATCCCCGTCTGGGACTACGCCCTCAACTCCCTGAAGGTCGCCGCGGCCAACGTCGTGACCAACTGCGTCGGCGCGGCCCTCGCCGGATACGCCCTGGCCCGGCTGCGCTACCGCGGCCGCCGCGTGACCGCGCTCGTGTTCGTGCTGGCCATGCTGGTGCCCGGCGAGGGCATCCTCATCGCCCAGTTCACCACCATGCGCGAACTCGGCCTGAACAACACCCTCGTCGGCGTCGTCCTGCCCGGCTCGATCGGCGCGCTGAACGTGCTGCTGATGCGCGGCGCCTTCCGCAACCTGCCGTACGAGATCGAGGAGGCGGCCTACGTCGACGGCGCGAACGTCTGGCAGCGGTTCCTGCGCATCGCCCTGCCCTCCGTCAAGGGCAGTCTCGCCGTCGTGGCGATCTTCGCCTTCATGGGCGCCTGGGACGACTTCCTCTGGCCGCTGATCGTGCTCAGCGACCCGTCCCGGTTCACCCTCACCATCGGCCTCGACTATCTGCACGGCACCTTCGCCGACGACGAACGGCTCGTCGCCGCCGGCACCGTCATCGCCGTGGCGCCGCTCCTCGCCCTCTTCGCCTGCCTCCAGCGGTACTTCTTCCGCGGCGTCGGCGAGGGCGCCGTCAAGGGCTGAACCGCCGTACGCCACAAGGACACACCATGCCTGCTGCCGTACGCTTCGGCGTCAACTACACGCCCAGCGAAGGATGGTTCCACCACTGGCTCGACTTCGACCTCGACTCCGTGCGCGCCGACCTCGACGGCATCGCACGACTGGGCCTGGACCACATCCGGGTCTTCCCGCTCTGGCCCTACTTCCAGCCCAACCGCACCCTGATCCGGCCCCGCGCCGTCGCCCAGCTGGTGGCGCTCGCCGACGCCGCCGCCGAACGCGGCCTCGACATCAGCGTGGACGGCCTCCAAGGGCACCTGAGCAGCTTCGACTTCCTGCCCGCCTGGACCCGCACCTGGCACCGGCGCAACCTGTTCACCGACCCGCGCGTGCTCGACGGCCAGGCCGACTATCTGCGCACCCTCGCCGCCGCCCTCGCCGACCGGCCCACCTTCCTCGGCATGACCCTGGGCAACGAGGTCAACCAGTTCTCCGCCGGCCCCCACCCGGACCCCGACCGGGCGAGCGCCGACCAGATCGACGCCTGGCTCACCCGCATGCTCGCCGCCTGCGAACAGGGCGCCCCCGGCCGGCAGCACCTGCACGCCGAGTACGACGCCACCTGGTACCAGGACGACATGCCGTTCACCCCCGCCCAGGCCGCCCGCCGCGGCGCCCTCACCGCGGTGCACTCCTGGGTCTTCAACGGCACCGCCCAGCGCCACGGCCCTACCTCCGTCCCGGCCGAACACCACGCCGCCTATCTGATCGAGCTGAGCAAGGCCTGGGCCGACGACCCGCACCGCCCCGTCTGGCTCCAGGAGGTCGGCGCACCCGCGCCGCTCGTCCCCGCCGAACACGCGGCCGCCTTCGCCACGGCCACCATCGACAACGCCCTGGACTGCCCGGACCTGTGGGGCATCACCTGGTGGTGCTCCCACGACGTCGCCCGTGAACTGGCCGACTTCCCCGAACTCGAACACACCCTCGGCCTCTTCACCAGCGCCCGGCGCCCCAAGGACATCGCCCGGGTGCTGGCCGCCGCGGCCCGGACCCCGCGCTCCGCCCCGGCCGTACGCGGCACCGCCCTGGTCGTCCCCGCCGACCCCCGGCACCGCTCCCGCTGCGCCCCCGGCGGCCCGGTCTACGACGCCTTCTTCCGCCTCGTCGCCGACGGCGCCCGCCCCACCACCGTGCTGGACACCCGCGCCGGCGACCACGGCCACCTCGCCGCGCGCGGCATCACCGAGGTCGTCACCCACGACCAGGTACGCCCCACACCCCCGGGAGGCACCCGCTCGTGAACCCCACCCGACGCGCCGTCCTGCTCGCCGCCGGCGCGGCCGCCCTCGGCCCCGCCCGGCCCGCCGCCGCTTCCCCGCGCTCCACCGCGGCCACCCCGCCGTACGCCTCCTACTGGTACCCGGACTCCCTGCCCTCCGGCAGCCCCGGCCCCGGCATCACCTGGCGCAGCCTGAAGAGCTGGCACCCGGCCGACGATCCCGACCTGCCCTGCAACGCCGCGTCCGTGCCGCTCGCCCCCCGCTTCACCCCCACCCCGGCCAACCGCTCGGCCCGGTCCGGCCAGGCCCGCATCCAGGCCCTGGTCTCCTTCGCCCCCACCTCCGCCAACCCCGCCCAGGGCTCGGCCACCGCCGACTACTACACCCCGACCCACTGGGCCTACCTCGACGAGCTGGTGTTCTGGGGCGGCTCGGCCGGCGAGGGGCTGATCCTGGCCCCCAACGCGCCGGTCGTGGACGCGGCCCACCGGCACGGCGTCCCCGTCCTCGGCACCGTCTTCCTGCCCCCGGAGGCGTACGGCGGACAGCTGCGGTGGACCCGGGACCTGGTGCAGCGGGACGCCGCCGGGCGCCATCCGCTGGCGGCCCGGCTCGTCGCGGTCGCGGCGGCGTACGGCTTCGACGGCTGGTTCCTCAACGCCGAGACCGGCGGCGGGGACACCGCGCTCGGCACCGCGATGACCGGCTTCGTCCAGGAGCTGAGGACGCTCGCGGCCGCCCGGGGACAGCGGGTGACCTGGTACGACGCGATGACCGTGGACGGCACCGTGGACTGGCAGGGCGCCCTGGACAGCCGGAACGAAGCCTTCTTCCAGGCCGCCGACGCCCTGTTCGTGGACTTCGGCTGGAGCGCGGCCACGCTCGCCGCCTCGGGCACCGAGGCCGGCCGGCTGGGGCGCAGCCGGTACCAGCTGTGGGCCGGGGTCGACGTCGAGTCGAACGGGACCGGTACGCCCGTCGACTGGGACGCGATCGTGCCGGCCGGCTCGCCGCACACCACCTCGATCGGCTTCTACCGGCCGGAGTGGACGCGGAACCACCTGCCCGCCGACCGGCGCGCCCCCGAGGACTTCCACGCCGCCGACGACCGGTTCTGGACCGGGCGGTCCCTGGATCCCGCCCGGCCGGACCCCGACGATCCCTGGCGGGCGCCGGCGGTGTCGGTGGCGGACCGGTCGACGGTGACCTCGGTGCCGTTCGCGAGCGTCTTCAACACCGGCCACGGGCTGCGCTGGTACGAGGCGGGGGTCGTCACCTCGCGGACGCCGTGGAACCATCTCGGGCTCCAGGACCGGCTGCCGTCCCGGCAGTGGGTGGTGCGGACGGCCGGAGCGCGGCCCACGGTCGGCTTCGACTTCGCGGACGCGTGGCGGGGCGGCAGCAGTGTGCTGGTCGCCGGCGAACCGGATCAACCCGTGGTGGTCGATGTGTACGCCACCCGGCTGCCGATCGGTGACGACGCGGTGGTCGAGCTGATCCACCGGACCGACGCGGGGCGTGTGCACGTGGAGCTCGCCGTGGCCATGGCCGAGCCGAGCGGCGCCGGGGCGACACCGCCGTACACCTATCTGCCGGTGAACTCGGTCAACACCGAGCCGGTCCACCGCTGGCAGCGGTCGACGCTGCGGCTCACCGGGTGGTCCGGCACGATCCACGCCCTCGGCGTCCGCCTCACCGCCACCGCCGGTGCCACCCCGGGCACCCCCGCCGGGCCGGTGCGCTGGCGGCTCGGCGGGATCGCCGTCCGCGCCGCCGGCACCCCGCCCACCCCCGCCGCCCCCTCCGGCGCCCGCGTCACCGCGGCCACGGGCGGCGATCTCCGGCTCGCCTGGCACCCGGCCCCCGGCACCGTCCGCCACTACACCCTGCACCGCCTCCTCCGCGACGGCACCCGCCGCTTCCTCGGCGCCACCTGTCAGCACGCCTACTTCCTCTCCGGCCTCCGCCGCGAACCGGGCGAGCGGACCGCACGGTTGGAGATACGCGCCGTAGGGGAGCTGTACACCTCGTCAGCGCCCGCCACCGTCACCCACCCCTGGTGATCACCGCGGTCACCGGAACCCAGCAGGGAGCACCCCCGTATGCATGACGACCGCACTCTGGTGGAAGCCCGCCTCCGGCGTGTCCTCGACGAACGCATCCGTCCCGCCGTGTACCCCGAGTCCGTGCCGCTCCAGGTCGCGGTGTGGCACGCGTCCGGGGAGCCCGTACCCGTGGCGCAGGGGCTCGCCGCCGAGCCCGAGCCGATCGCGGTGGGCGCCCGCTGGGGCGCCCCCTGGGGCACCAGCTGGTTCCGGGTGACCGGCACCGTGCCGCCGGAGTGGGCCGGCCGGACCGTCGAGGCCCTGCTCGACCTGGGCTTCGACGAGAACATGCCCGGCTTCCAGTGCGAGGGCCTGGTCTACCGGCCCGACGGCACCCCGGTGAAGGGCCTCAACCCGCGCAACCAGTGGGTCCGCGTCGGCGCGCCCGTCGCCGGCGGCGAGGAGGTCCGGCTGCACATCGAGGCCGCCTCCAACCCGGTCATCCTCGACTACCACCCCTTCCTGCCCACCCGGCTCGGCGACCAGGACACCGCCGGGCACGAACCGCAGTACACCCTCACCCGCATGGACCTCGCCGTCTTCGACGAGACCGTCTGGCAGCTCGTGCTGGACCTGGAGGTGCTCGGTGAGCTGATGGCCGAGCTGCCCGTGGACTCCGCCCGCCGCCACGACCTCCTGCGCGCGGTGGAGCGGGCCCTGGACGCCGTCGACCTCCAGGACGTCAACGCCACCGCCGACCGCGCCCGGCAGCAGCTGACCGGGGTGCTGTCCGCGCCCGCCGTGCCCTCCGCGCACCGCATCAGCGCCGTCGGACATGCGCACATCGACTCGGCCTGGCTGTGGCCGCTGCGCGAGACGGTACGCAAGGTGGCCCGTACGACGTCCAACATGACCGCATTGCTGGACGACGAGCCCGACTTCGTCTTCGCCATGTCCCAGGCCCAGCAGTGGGCGTGGGTGAAGGAGCACCGGCCCGAGGTCTGGGCGCGGGTCAAGAAGGCGGTGGCCGAGGGCCGGTTCGTGCCGGCCGGCGGGATGTGGGTGGAGTCGGACACCAACATGCCCGGCTCGGAGGCGATGGCCCGGCAGTTCGTGCACGGCAAGCGGTTCTTCCTCGACGAGTTCGGCATCGAGAACGAGGAGGCCTGGCTGCCGGACACCTTCGGCTTCGCCGCCGGACTCCCGCAGATCATCCGGGCGGCCGGCTCGAAGTGGCTGCTGACCCAGAAGATCTCCTGGTCGCAGACGAACACCTTCCCGCACCACACCTTCTGGTGGGAGGGCATCGACGGCACCCGGATCTTCACCCACTTCCCGCCCGTCGACACCTACAACTGCTCCATGAAGGGCAGCGAACTCGCCCACGCGGCACGGAACTTCAGGGACAAGGGCCGGGCCCGGCACTCCCTCGCCCCCACCGGCTGGGGCGACGGAGGAGGCGGCACCACCCGGGAGATGGTCGCCAAGGCCGCCCGGCTGCGCGACCTCGAAGGCTCCGCCACCGTCGTCTGGGAGACCCCGCGCGCCTTCTTCGAGAAGGCCGAGGCCGAGTACCCCGACCCGCCCGTCTGGGTCGGCGAGCTGTACCTCGAACTGCACCGCGCCACCCTCACCAGCCAGGCCCGGACCAAGCAGGGCAACCGGCGTGCCGAACACCTGCTGCGTGAGGCGGAACTCTGGGCCGCGACCGCCGCCGTACGCACCGGTTTCCGCTACCCCTATGCGGAGCTGGACCGCATCTGGAAGACGGTCCTGCTGCACCAGTTCCACGACATCCTGCCCGGCTCGTCCATCGCCTGGGTGCACCGGGAGGCACGCGCCACCTACGAGCGGGTCGCCGCCGAACTGAACGGCATCATCGCCGCCGCCCAGCGCGCCCTGGCCGGGGACGGCACCACGCAGCTGGTCTTCAACTCCGCTCCGCACCCGCGGCACGGCGTCCCCGCCGGCGGTGCCGCCCCGGCGGCCGTGGACGGCCGGACGACACTCACCGCACGCGAGGGCGGCGGACACGTCCTCGACAACGGACTGCTGCGCGTCGAGGTCGACGCACGCGGTCTCGTCGTGTCGGCCTACGACCTGGCCGCGGGCCGCGAGACCATCGCCCCCGGCGCCGCCGCCAACCTGCTCCAGCTGCACCCGGACTTCCCGAACATGTGGGACGCCTGGGACGTCGACGCCTTCTACCGCAACACCGTCACCGACCTCACGGACGCCGACGAGACCGGCGCGGGCGAGGACGGCGCGTCGGTGCGGATCGTACGGACCTTCGGCGGCTCGCGGGTCACCCAGCTGCTGTCACTGCCGCCGGGCGAGCCCCGGCTGGTCATCGACACCGAGGTCGACTGGCACGAGACCGAGAAGTTCCTGAAGCTGGCCTTCCCGCTCGACCTGCACGCCGAACGGTACGCGTCCGAGACCCAGTTCGGGCACGCCTACCGCCCGACCCACACCAACACCTCCTGGGAAGCCGCCAAGTTCGAGGCCTGCAACCACCGCTTCGTCCACCTGGCCGAGCCCGGCTGGGGCGTCGCCGTCGTCAACGACTCGACGTACGGCCACGATGTGACCCGAACCGTCCGCGGACCCGGTGAGCGCGGTACGACCACCACGGTCCGGGTCTCGCTGCTGCGCGCCCCGCGCTTTCCCGACCCCGAGACCGACCAGGGCGTCCACCGCTTCCGGCACGCCCTGGTGCCGGGCGCCTCGATCGCGGACGCGGTCCGCGAGGGCTGGCGGATCAATCTGCCCGAGCGGCCCACCACCGGCGCCCACCCGGTCGCCCCGCTGGTCACCGTGGACGACGACGCGGTCGTCATCACGGCGGTCAAACTCGCCGACGACGGCAGCGGTGACGTGGTGGTCCGCTTCCACGAGGCACACGGCGGCCGGGTCCGCGCCACCCTCACGGCCGGCTTCGACATCGCGGAGCACACGGTGACGGACCTGCTGGAACGGCCCTGCGGCGAGGACGAGCCACCGGCCCGGGACGGCAACCGGCTCACGGTCGCGCTGCGGCCGTTCCAACTGATGACGCTGCGTCTGCGGCGCCGCTGACCCGGGGCCTGCCCGCGTCCCCTGTGCCGACGCGGGCAGGCAGGCCGTCGCACCCGGCATCACCTGCCGTCCGGCAGGGGGCCGAGGTCTCCTTCGAGGGTGGTCTGGACGATCGGGGGCCGGCCCCACAGGGCCAGCAGTTCATTGGCGAGCGCCACGACCGACAGCGGATCCTCGGTGCCGTACACCGAGACGGCGGCGGCCGACAGGGTGCGCGGCACAGCTTCGGCGTCCAGGAGGCGGCGCCAGTCCGCGGGACCGAGTTCCAGGAACTCCAGCCCGGTGAGGGCGGCGATCTCCAGCGGATCGGCGAGCGTGCCGGGGTAGGCGGTGAGGGTCCGCAGCCGGGGCAGCCCGACGACCGGGGCCAGGCTGAGGGGTTCGGCGTCCCACACCCCGATGGACAGGACCTCCAGGCCGGGGTGTGCGGCGGCCTCGACACCGGGCACGCCCACGCCACTGCTGTTGACGTACGCCACCGCCTCCGGCCCGCCCGTGCCTCCCGAGCCTCTGCCGTGCTCGGCGTGCCGGCCCAGCACCAGGTCGGTCAGCGAGTCGGCGATCAGTTCGGCGCCGATGTTCTCCTCATGGCCGATCATGATGATCTGCCCCAGGTGGCCCCGCGGACCGGGCGTCAGATCGACGGCCAGCCGGTCGCCGCCGCCGTTGTCCCCGAACACGATCCAGCCGGGGGAGCCGACCAGGCCCTGCACGGCGGCGTCCGGCGGGGTGACGACCGCTTCCTTGGCCGCGAACCGCCAGGGGCAGCGCCGGGACGATGCCACGGCGACGTAGAGGTCGTCCAGCGGGAAGAGTTCGCAGCCGACCGCTCTGCATTCGCGTTCCGCCGCCTCGTCGTCGTCACCCCAGTCCTCCCAGCGGGCCCGGGTCACCCGGTAGAGCGCCTTCAGCTCCTCGGGCAGGGCGATGCCGAGGCGTGCTTCGGCCGCCGCGATCTCCTCCTCCGTCGCGCCGACGGCGCCGGGCAGCCGCTCGCGGAGCGTGCGGTGCAGGAGCCGTACGTCGGCGGACGGGGCCGGCACCGCCCCCGGCACCGGTTCGGGTCCGCGGCGCCACGGCTCGGGCACGGCGCCCTCGACCAGCACGAGCGCCCCCGGATGCGGCCTGCCGATGCCGGGCTCCACGGCCGGGCTGGGGGCGAGCAGCCGCAGTACCGTCCTGCCGTCCGGTGCCGTCTGTGCCGTGAACGAGATGTCACCGATGCCGGCTTCCGCGAGCGCGCCCTGCACCCGCTCCACGGCCTCGACCTCCTCGCGCATGTCCTCGTACTGTGCGGCCCGGCCCGGCCGCCGCCGGTGCCGCACGGGCAGACTCCAGCCGTGCCGGCCTATGTTCCCCGCGACGCGGAGACCGGCCGCGCCCTGCTCGGCCGCAGCGCTGCCCCGCAGCAGCCGCAGCACGGGCGCCCAGGTCGCGAAGTCGTGGAGGGAGGTGGAGGAGGGCGGGGAAAGCAGGGGAGGGATCCGATCAACCATGCTCCGACCGTACGCGGATCAGCCTGGAGCTGAGGGGGTGGGTGGCGCGGTTGGTCTGACAAGTACGACGCTGCCCTGACACCCTGTCAATGGGCTTTCCAGTTCGCATTGTCGGGGATCGTCTTTTCGGGCACATGCACCTGGATGAGGGACGGGCCGTCGGTGTTCTCCAGCGCACCCGTCACGGCATCCCGCAACTCGCCGTACGTCCCCACTTCCCACCCCCGGCAGCCGAAGACCTCTGCCAGCTTGCTGTACTTCCACCGGTGCAGCAGACAGGGCTTGTAGAACGGTTCGTCGGAATGGAATATCCCTGCGTCGGCGAGCCACTGCTCCACGGCGTAGACGCCGTTGTCGATGACGAAGATGATCGGATCGAGCCCGAACCGGGTCTGTGTCGAGAGGCATTGGGCGGTCATCTGGAAGCCGCCGTCACCCGAGAAGACCATGACCCTCTGTTCGGGCCCCTTCGCCAGGCAGATCCCCGTCGCAGCCGGTCCGCTGTAACCGATCGACGAGTAGGACGACTGCACGACGAACCCGCCCGGCCTGGGCACATCGAGCAGCAGGCTCCCGAAATAGTTCATGCTCGCGTCGGCGCTCACGATGGTGTTGGTGTCGACGTACTGCTGGATGTAGGTGTAGAACCCCTGGTACGTGATGACGTCGGTATCGCCCCCGGTCGGCACGCTGTGCGCCGGCTTGTCCGGGAGCTTGCGCTCTTTGCGTTCGATCTGTCTCGCCAGGATGTCGTCGACCAGGTGCTCGAGCGCGACCTGGCCGCCGAAAAAGGTTCCGAACTTGACCGCGTCGAACGAGGCGAACGCCGTCTTGTCGTAGTCCGGGTCCCAGCCCAGCGAGTTGATGTCCGTCAGCCACACGCCGAGGGCCAGGATGAAGTCGGACTGGTCCGCCAGACTCGTCACGGCCGTCGAGGATGCCTGGCCGTCGAGCACGCCGACGAACAGCCCGTCGTCCTCGGAGACGACCGCCTTGCTCAGGAGTTCCGTGACGAACGGGACGTTGAGTTGGTGGATCAGACTCAGGGCCTTGTCCTGGAGGCCGAACCGGTCGATCTCCACACCGAGCCAGACGAGCGGGTTCTCGGCGCTTGCGAGCCGTGCGCAGATCCTGTCCACCGACTGTTGCAGGCTGGTCTCGTCCGACAGGATCCTGGCCGGCTTCAGCTCGCCTCTCGGCTGCTCGCACTCCAGGTCGACCATGTCCTGGAGCAGCTCGATATAGATCGGACGCCGCTCGCTGATGCACTGGGTCAGCGCATAATCGATCAACGTCGGTGCGAGGTCCGGATTGTCGATCCGTATAGCCGCGACCGTCAGATGCTCGAAGGACTGAAGATCCGTCTGGCGTCCGCTGATGAAGTGATGCGCACTGAAGCCGGTCTGCTCGAAGGTGATGGTCTTCTTGACGCTCGGTGTGCCGTTGATCAGCACCAGCGGCACCTTCTCGACATAGGCGCCGGCGACAGCATTCACGGCACACAGCGCCCCCGCGGAGTAGGTGACGCAGAGGGCGCCGATTCCCTTCAGCCGTGCATAGCCGTCCGCCGCATAACCGGCGTTCACCTCGTTGACTTCCTCGACGATGTCGATTCCGTTGGGCGCGACATACCGGTTCAGCCACTCTATCGAGTAGTCGCCCGCGATGGCGAACAGGTGCTCCAGACCGAGCTGGCGCAGGCGGTCCACCAGGTATTGTCCTACAGTGCAGCCCTCGTTCATGGCGGAACACCTCCGTGGTCAGTAGTCGCTCGCGCCGCCGAACAGCCGGGGCATGTAGATGTCGAAGATTCCCGGGCACTTCCGCTCCGGATACCGTTGCAGCAGGAAGTCCTTGAAGGCGTCGTCCACCAGCCCGTTGCCGATGGCCTGTTGTGCGGCGGCGAGGTACTCGATGTTGCGGGCGACCTCGTTCTTGTCGGCGGGCAAGCCGTGGCCCGGCATGATCAACTCGCAGTCCGACGCCAGGATTCCTTGCAGCACCCGAATCCAGTGGTCCATGTGTTTCGTCAGATACAGATGGGTGCCGCTGTAGACCAGGTCCTGAGCGAAGAACACGCCCAGGTCGGGGAGTTCCACGGTGAGGTGGTAGTCGATCTCGGTATCCGTCACCCGGTCGAGGACATACCTGACCCCGTCGATCGTCTCCTCACCGGGACGGGCGACTTCTTTCGGCACCACTATGCGCTCCGGGGCGAGGTCACCGAGTTTCCAGTGGTCGCTTCTCGACTCCTCCCCGTGGTCGTGGATGAAGGTCATGGTTTCGGACAGCGCGTGGACCGTGATGTCGGTGAACGCGGTCCCCAGACCGAACCAGTGGTCGGGGTGCCGGTGAGAGAGGTACAGCCGCTCGATCGGCTTGCCCAGACTGTCCGCGTAGTCCCGGAACGCCCTCGCATAGGGGGCGAGGAACTGCCCGTCGACGAGAACCAGCTGGTTCTTGGTCTCTATGATGTGCGTGGCGTTCGCGATATTGCTGTACGCGAAGGACGCGACGAACGTGTGAATACGGACATCGTCCGTCTGCTTCACGACCATGACGATGGGATCTGACAGCTGACCCGGCATGCGAAACCTCCCGGAGGCTATGGGATCCGCGACCGCAGCTCCTCCAGCGCGGCCTCTGCGACGTCGTAGGCGCTGTCCCTGCCGGGCACCGCGTCGTCCTCGCCCGGTCGCCAGAACCGCCGGCGTGCCATGCGCATGGAGCGGTCGAACGGCGGGATCGCGTTGAACACTTCGATCAGGTACGGCCCCTGATACACCGGCTCGATCTCGTTCAGGACGGTGTCCCACGGGATCCAGCTGTCCTTCACCGCGCCCCGGTCGGGGGCAGAGATATGGACGTAGTAGAGCCGCTTCTGTTCCACGGCTCGTCTGACGTTGTCCTTGAGGACCGACGGACCCTGGCTCTCCATCACGAGCTGCGCGGTGTCGATCGTCACGCCGCCCTGCGGGTGCTCCAGGCCCTCCAGGAAGTCCAGTGCTTCCGAGACCATGTTGGGTGGCGGCGTCTCCCAGCTCTTGACGGGTTCGACGGCGAGCTTCACCTCTTGCGCGGTGGCGTACTCCACCAGCTCTTCGAAGACGGAACGCGCCGCGTCGTAGCGCGGCTCCATCCAGTCTTGCAGGGCGTCGCTCCAGATCGGCTCATCGGTGTCGGTGACCGGAAAGACCCCGTAGGGGTAGAGGAACGGCCCGGACATGATCGAGTCGCCGCCCAGGACGCTCGTGATGTCGACGCGTGACTTCAGGTAGGACAGAGCCTGCCTGCGCTGCTCCTCGTACGGGGACGTCGGGTCGAAGGTCCGCGTGGTCCCCACATTGGTGGTGAACCTCACCCCGCCGAACCCGGCCTGGTCGAACGCCTTCCTGAGGCGGACATAGCTGTCGACCTCGAGCTTGTGCACGACGGTCGGGGGCTGGGCGGCGATATGCACGTCGAAGCCGTCGTAGCCCATGGCGGTCAGGGCGTCCAGGTGATCGATCAGGGTTCGCGTGTACCGTGCGTCCAGCGGCCGCAGGTCGGCCGTGAACATGAAGAAGCTGAAGAACACGTCTCGTCGTTTCGCGTTCATCGTCACCAGCCCAGAACGTCGGTGAGGTAGGCGCGGGCCTTCTTGGCGTACTCGAGCGGAACGGCCTTGTTCGGATCCTGCTCCGCTTCCACGACCAGCCACCCCTGGTACTGCGCTGCGGCCAGCACGTCGAGGATGGGCCGGAAGTCGATCGCGCCGTCTCCGGGCACGGTGAAGACGCCGAGCGCGATGGCCTCCTGGAAGGAAAGGCCCTCGTCGCGCACCCGGTTCACGACCTCGGGCCGGATGCTCTTCAGGTGGACGTGGCCGATGCGGTCGGCGTGGGCCCGGGCCACCAGCAGCGGGTCGTCGCCCGCGAAGGCCGCGTGCCCGGTGTCGAGCAGCAGATGGACCAGGTGCGGGTCGGTCGAATCCATCAGCCGGTCGATGTCGGCCCGGGTCATGACGCCGGTGCCCATGTGGTGGTGATAGCTGAGCCTCATCCCGGCCGAGCAGGCGATCTTGCCCAGCTCGTCCAGGCCCGACGTCAGGTCGTCCCACTGGGCGTCGGTGAAGACCGGGCGGTTGGCGAACACGTCCACCGGAAGCAGGTGCGACGAGGCGCCGAACTCGGCCACGACCAGCTCGGTCCCGCCCAGTGCCCTGATGTGGGCCAGCGTCTCCTCGAAGGCGGCGATCGTCTTCCGCCGCATCCTGCTGATGGTGAAGTACGTGCTCGTCCAGGGCTCGGAGACCCGCAGGCCGCGCAGATCGAGAGCGGCCTTGAGCTCCGCGGCGTCCGTCGGGTACTTGTGCCCGATACTGCATCCCTCGAAGCCGGCGAGCGCCATCTCGCTCACGGCCTGGCCGAAGGGGATACCGGCGTCGATGCCGGGGAAGTCGTCGTTCCACCACAGGGTGCAGCAGACGCCGAGCTTCACCGTGTCCGGGCTGAGGCGGTCGGCCGGATCCCTCATCGTGTCGCCCCTTTCAGGTAGCGCTCCTCGATACGGGGCGGCTGGGCCCAGGAGCCGTATCCGGGTGCCTTGGCACCGGGGGGATTGGCCCCGATGGCCCGCCACAGCAGCCCTTCCTGATAGGAGGCGGCGGTGACCGTGGAGGTGCGCGCCGCGGTATGGGCCCCGTAGCGGTCGACCCACTCGGGCGGCAGCGCGTACCACATCCCGGCGTACCAGAGCTTGATCACATTGCGGGCCACCGGGCCGAGCCGGTCGTCGCTGAAGATCCGGTGGCGCAGGGCCACGTCGAACGCATCCCGGTCGAGCGGGGTCCGAGCACGGTCCCCGGCATCACCCGCTGCCTCGGCCCGGGCCGCCCGGTGCGCTTCCAGCAGGGTGGTGACGATCTCGTCGCCGCAGGCGGCCCGCACTTTCGCCAGATAGGTGTGGGCCATGCCGGTGCCCAGCAGATCGGTCTCCTCGAAGGCGGTGAGGTCGACCGACAGGCAGAGGAACTCCTCGAACGACGGCGCAGTCATCGCGTCACCCCCTCGACGGTCCCGCCGGCACCCGCCGGGCCCTGCGGATCGGGCCCGGCCGCGGCCGGAATCTCGAAGGTGGGAGCGGCGTGCAGGCCGCCGCTGCCCGGCAGGGGTGTGCGCACCAGCCGGTTGAACCCGTCCCGCAGGCGGAACATCTCGCAGACGGCCTCCTCCAGGAGGTCCGGCTGCCCGTTGAGCGCCTTGGTCAGCAGGGCGAGGAAGGCCCCGTAGTCGGCGTTGAAGTCCCGGGCGACACGGGCCAGCTCCGATCCCGCCGGGTAGTCGGTCAGCCGGGTGCTCACCTTCACCCGGTACACATCGTCCCAGTCGATGCTCAGCGCGGGCCCCGAGGGTTCATCGGGGTGGTCGCCGACCTGGTAGTAGCGCTCGAGGAGCAGCTGCCGGAACCGGTAGTAGTGGGCCAGCTCCCCGTCCGCGTCGTACATGCCCGAATCGAGGCCCTCGCCCTGGGCGGCGATGAAACGCAGCGCCCGCTGGGCCGAGTCGAGGTCGGTGACGACGATCATCACCCCGCCGCCCGAGTAGAAGTACTCGGGCCCCACCTGGAGGGCCGGGTCCCCGCAGAAGAGCTTGGGGTCGCCGGCCGCCACCTTTTCGAGCCCCTCGATGATCTCCTCGTAGAACTCGCCGATGCTGTAGAAGCGCAGCCCCTCGGCCGTGGGACTGGAGATCAGGAGCGGAGTCGCGCCGGCCGGTGTCCTCAGCAGCCGTGCGTCGGCACTGGGGGCCTTGCCCGGCCGCTCGATCTTGCAGAACGTCTCCACCGCCTCCCGGGAGAACGGCCGCAGATCGACGGTGAAGTCGTCCTCGCCGTCCGGAAGATAGGCCGGATACGACGGCACGAAGCCGGGACGGGTCAGGTCGGGGCTCCCGCCGATGGCGTTCAGGACGTTGGCGACGAGGGTCAGGTGCAGCATCTCCTCCACCGCGGCCACCCGGATGATGTGGGCGGCGTCGGAGTTGGTGGTCGAGCGTATGGAGTAGTACGCGGTCAGGTACGGGGGGATGGTCGCGTGTTCCAGCGCCATCGCCGCGTTCAGGTAGCTGATCAGGTCGTCGCGGTTCTCGATGGTCGACGCGGTCACCGGGCCACCTCCCCTGAGGTCGCGTTGATCGGTGCGGTCTCGGAGTCGAGCTGGGCCAGCATGGCCCGGGCGCTGCGCAGGCACAGGGCGGCGACGGTGAGCGTCACGTTCGACGTGCCCACGGTGGGCATGCTGCCCCCGCCCACCAGGTACAGGTTCTCGTGGTCCCAGCACCGCTGGTCCGCGTCGACCACCGAGGTCCGCGGGGTGGCGCCCATCAGGTGGGTGCCGGCGAGATGGTTGCCCCCGCGGATCTCGTACCCCACTCCGTCATGGACGGTGTAGCCCCAGAAGTTCGGGTCGTACACGGTATGGTCCTCGGCCCCGAGCCGGGCGAAGATCCGTTTCGACAGCTGCCGGGCGTACGCCACTCCCCGCATCGTGTACTCGGGGATCCCGTAGCTGAGGACGGGCCGCATGTTCCCCAGCTGGTCGGTGAAGTCGGGGCTCACGGTGACCCGGTTGCTCGGGTCGGCGGGCACCTCGACCATGAACGCCAGCTGAAGCTGGCGGGACACCCGGTCCACCAGGCCCTGGCGGAGGGACTCGCCGTAGCGGCCGGCGGAGTCCACCAGGTCGATCAGATCGGTCATCGGCGCGCCCCGGGCCCAGCCCCAGCCGTCGTTGTGGATGTCGATGCTGAACGCCGCCTGGCGGCTGCGGAAGCTGCCCCCGCGCAGGTCGGTGATGCCGCCGGTGCAGTTCGTGCCACGGAAGGTGCCGGCCACCTTGGGCAGCAGACCCCACGCCAGCAGATAGGCGTGGTCCATGAAGTTCCGCCCCATCAGGCCGCTCGAACCGCGCAGGCCGGAGGCCAGCATCAGCCGGGGGTTCTCCACCGCGTTGGCGGCGAGGACGTACAGCCGACCGCGGGCCCTCGCCGGGGTGAAGCCGGGGCTGTCGGGCCGCGCATAGCGGCGGTACTCGATCTCGGTCACCCGGCGCGTGTGCTCGTCGATGTGCACCTTGTAGGCCACCGCCTGCGCCACCAGATCGACCCGGCCGCTCTGGAGGGCCAGTGCGAGCGTCTTCCCGGCGTTGTACTTGGCCTGCACCGGGCAGAGGGGCACGCAGTTGTTGTTGCCCTGGCACCGCCCGCCGACCTCGACCTGGTACGCGCTCACCGCCCCCCGCGGCATGTAGCCCTTCCCACCGTCGTAGGCCGGGTTCGGTATCCCGTTCCGGCCCTGCGGGAACGGCCGGACGCGCAACTCCCGCCGCTCTCCGTCGAGTTCGACAGGCATCCCGTCGACGTCCCTGGCGACCATCCGGTCCAGGTAGGACAGGGGCAGCCCCTTCATGGGGTACACATAGCCCTCGTCGAAGGCGATCCCGAGGTAGGCCTGGTCCGCCACGTCGGCGGAGACCCCGATCTCGCGTTCCGCCTCGTTGTAGTAGGGGGCGAGGTCCTCGTAGCCGAGCGGCCAGTCCGCCCCCTCGCCGTAGAGCGTGCGCATCCGGAAGTCCTCGGGCAGCATGCGCAGCGTCTTGCCCTCCCAGTGCATGGTGGTGCCGCCGAGGACCCGCGTGTAGGTGGTGTCGGTGGCGAAGGGCCCGCTCTGGACGATGTAGGACGAGGCGTCGGGCGCCCCCGGGGTGATGGGCCGTGCGTCGGTGCCCCGGGGCATCGGGGCGTTCGGTACGGCCGGGTAGGGGGCCTGGTTGTCCTTGCTGATGGCCGAGTAGAACCGGTCGAGATAGCGCTCGTATCCCCTCAGGGTGAGGTCCTCCGCCGGGCCGGCTTCGAGCATCAGCACCCTCTTGCCGGCCTCGCTCAGCCGCAGGGCGATGAGGGAGCCGGAGATGCCGCCGCCGACGATGACGACGTCGTAGAGGACGTTCGCCGCGGCCTCGGGGTCGGTGCGCTTCGTCGCCCCCTGGGGGAACTTCGCGTACATGAGGCAGTCACTCCTCCTCTGCCAGGCACAGCCGGGGACTGGCGTGGCGGCAGGGATCCGAGTCGCTCGGCCACGGTCACACGGCCTCGGCCCTGGCTCGCATGGCGGACAGATAGGCGGCGTAGCTCCACGTCAGGTTGCGGACACTGCGCTCGTAGCCGGTGGTGCCGTCGAACTGCTCGGAGAGCTCCAGATGGTCGCTGTGGTACACGACGGCCTTCACCATGGCATCGCCCGTGGCCGTCAGCTTCTCGGCGGCTGCTGCCGGATCCGTCTGCTTGTCGATGCCGGACTGGGCGAAGAAGGGTGCGGACAGGTCGTCCACGGGGACCTTGGCGCTCGGCTTGATCTCGGCGGCCAGCTGGTAGTGCAGCTCGGCGACGTTGCACGTGCAGAGGGCCCAGGGGTGGCCGCCGAGGACCGGGTGCGCGGTGTCACCGTCGTAGGCGTCGCCCGGGTAGCGGCCGAACAGCGGCCCGATACCGAACTGTTCTTTGTCGGCCTTGTTGATCGGGTAGAAGGCGATGCCGCCTTCCTCCCACTGTGAGCGCAGCTGGGCCGCTGTGGCCAGCAGCTTGGTGTCGTCGACGGGAACGGCGCCGTAGAGGGCCGCCTGGACGATGTCGATGTTCGGGTCGTATCCACTGACGACGGGATTCTCGGGCGAGGGCTCGGCCCCGTTACCGGGGTCGGCCAGCACGCTGATGTACGTCCTCGTACTCCCGTCCCAGTGGCTGTCGAGCAGTTTCTTCAGCCGGACGATGGCGGGCGCCAGCTCGTCCGGCTTCTCGACGCCGGCGACGGTCGAGGCCTGGACCTCCTCGAAGCAGCGCCGCTGGGCGGAGCGGGCGAAGAAGCTGTATCCGCTGTGCTCCTCCCACAGGTTCATGGTGGGGCGTTCGTAGACGTCGAGGAGGTAGGCCACGTTGGAGTTCACGAGGTCGACCGCCAGCTTCTGGGTGCCGGTGCCGGGGTCGAGCCGGTCGTAGGCGGCCAGGAGGGTGATGGTCTGGAGGGCCGGACCGTCGTTCTGTTCGCTCCACGGGTTGCGGACATCGCCGGTGATGTCGAAGCAGGCGTGACCCGGGGTCCATGGAGCCTCGGCGTTGGAGTGGCAGCGGTCGGCGAACTGCACGTAGTCGTTGAGCGTCTGAACCGTCCCCTCCGGGTCCATGGGCACGTCGGCCTTGGCCACCTCCATGGCCGTGATGGCCCCGTCGCGCACCCAGTTGTAGACGTAGTCCTGGTCGATGCCGGGGGTCAGGATGGGGAAGGACGGGGACGCGATGATGCACCCCGGCTTGGAGTCGCGGGAGATGTCGCACAGCGACCGGGGATTGCTGAATACGAAACCTTCACTCGCGATGTTGCGGAACATCAAGGTGTACATGATCGGCGCGAGCGAGGGCAGATCAATCGCTCCCGGGGGGTCGACCGCTCCCGGGGCGAGGGAGATCCGCACGCTGGCCCGCGCTCGGGTCGGCCGGTTGGTACGGGTGTGCCTGTCGGGCGTGGGGGACTCGGACATGTCTGAACTCGTCGCAGAGAAGGGTTTCCGGCGCAGCCAAGCCAGATGGACGGCGCAAGAGGCCGTAGATGGTTCGAGGGGTTCGATGATCAAGCTGCGAGTCGGTGTCGCTGCCGGCAAAAGCCTGGCGCGCAGACCACTGCCGCGTCACCCACGATACGCCGGAACCCTCACGATCGCCGCGTGAGCCGTGAGCCGTGAGCCGTGGGCAGGTGCCGGGTACGGCCCCTGCGCCCGCCGGGCAGCCGTGTTGCGGGCCATCCCACGAGTGCTTTGATGGAAATGAAGGTGCTCGCTGTCCATTCCCGTGCCGTGCGTCCAGGTGAAGCCGACACCGAAGGGGGGCGCCCCGATGGACGGTTACCCGCTGATCGAGAACCACGGTCTCATCGGCGATCTGCAAACCGCAGCGCTCGTGACCACCGAGGGAGCCGTCGACTGGTTCTGCTCCCCGCGGTTCGACTCGCCGAGTGTCTTCGGGGCGCTGCTGGACCAGCAGAACGGCGGGCACTGCACGGTCCGGCCGGTGCACCGTACGCATGCGACCAAGCAGCTGTACCTGCCCGACACGGCGGTGCTGGTCACCCGGTTCATGACCGAGGCGGGCGCGGGCGAGGTGGTCGACTTCATGCCCGTGACCGGTACGCGGGCCACCTCCCGCCACCGGCTGGTGCGTCTGATCCGCTGTGTGCGCGGCAGCATGACCTTCCAGGTGGAGATCGCCCCGCGGTTCGACTACGGCCGCAGCAAGCACGAGTTGCACATCACCGGGCACGGCGCGGTCTTCGCCGCGGAGGACGGCGCGGCGCTCACCGTGCACCCGATCCGGGAACCGGAGGACGAGCGGCTCGTCGACGTTTTCACCGACCAGGGTGCCGATCTGCAACTGTCGCTGACGTTGCAGGCCGGTCAGCAGCGCGGACTGGTCCTGGAGACGGGCGCCGAGGGACCACCCGCCGAGATCCGCCTGGACGCGTACGAACGGCTCTTCGACGAGACCGCGGCGTTCTGGCGCTCCTGGCTGGCGCAGTCGCGCTACACCGGACGCTGGCGGGAGATGGTGCACCGTTCCGCGATCACACTGAAACTCATGACGTTCGCCCCGAGCGGCGCCGTGGTGGCCGCCCCGACGGCGGCTCTCCCGGAGAAACTGGGCGGCGAGCGCAACTGGGACTACCGCTTCACCTGGATCCGGGACGCCTCCTTCTCCGTCTACGCGCTGCTCGGGCTGGGCTTCACGGAGGAGGCCCGGGCGTTCATCGGCTGGCTGGCCGACCGGGTCAAGGAGCGGGCCGGCGGGACCACGGGCCCGCTCAACATCATGTACAGGGTCGACGGCTCGTCCGACCTGGAGGAGCAGATCCTCCACCACTGGGAGGGCTATGCGGGCTCCGCGCCGGTACGGATCGGCAACGGCGCCGCGACACAGCTCCAGCTGGACATCTACGGCGAGGCCCTGGACAGCATCTACTTCGCGCAGCAGCGCGGAATCCGGGTCGGGTACAAGGGGTGGACGTCGATACGGGAGGACCTGGACTGGCTCGCCGACCACTGGGACCAGGCGGAGCAGGGGATCTGGGAGACCCGCAGCGGGAGCCAGGACTACACCTACGGCCGGGTCATGTCGTGGGTGGCGTTCGACCGTGCGCTGCGGCTCGCCGAGACGAACGGCTGGCCGTCGGCGGCCGGACGCTGGCAGACCGAGCGGGACGCCGTCTACGAACAGGTCATGACGAAGGGATGGAGCGAGGAACGGCAGGCCTTCGTCCAGCACTACGGCAGCGAGGTGCTGGACTCCTCACTGCTGCGCATGGCGACGGTCGGGTTCGTCAGCCCCGAGGACCCGATGTGGGCCTCGACGCTGGACGCCATCGACCGGGAACTGGTCTGTGACAGCCTCGTCTACCGCTACAACCCGGAGGCGTCGCCCGACGGACTGCGCGGCTCGGAGGGCACCTTCTCGCTGTGCACGTTCATGTACGTGGACGCTCTCGTCCGTGCGGGGCGGACGGACATGGCACGGCTGGTGTTCGAGAAGATGATGGGGTACGCCAACCATCTGGGCCTGTATTCGGAGGAGATCGACCCGACCGGCCGCCAACTGGGCAACTTCCCCCAGGCCTTCACGCATCTCGCCCTCATCGACGCCGCCCTCACCCTCGACAGGGCGCTCGACCGGCGGTAGCCCGCTCCCGCCTACGACTGCCGTACCGCCCCCGCCAAGCGGGTTGGCGGAAGGTACTCACGGACATACGTCCGCTCCCAGCAGGCGCCCGTCTCCCGCAGCTGCCGCCAGGTGGTGTACCGGTAGCGGAAGAGCCGGGCGCGGATGTGCCGGGGCGGGGTGTCCGGCGGGAAGGGGGAGCGGCGCAGCAGCCGCAGGGTGTCGCGGTCGTTCTCCAGCAGGCGTTCCACCAGGGGGCCGAACCAGTCGCCGGCATAGGCCGGGGACAGTGCCGCGAACCACATCAGCCAGTCCAGGCGCAGATGGTACGGCGCGAACTGGCGCGGCCAGCGCCGGGGATCGCCGGGCTTGCCGCGGAACTCGTACTCCCGCCAGTCCGAGTCCTCCCGCGGCACCTCGTCCAGCGTGCCCTCGACCACCACCTCGTAGCGGACCCGGCTGACGCTGCCGAACGCGCCGTAGGTGTTGACCAGGTGCAGCGGGTCGAAGGAGCGGTTCATCACCTGGCGCCGGGAGACCATGTTCGCCGCCGGGCGGTAGCTGAGGAAGAGCAGCAGCGCGGCGACGGCGAGCAGCAGCACCTCGTACCACAGCGGCGCCGCGGGGACCTGCGGCGCGGTCGCCGGGAGCCGCAGCGCGGACAGCGCGAGCACGATGGTGATCCAGTTCAGCCAGGAGAAGTTGCCCGAGAGGACCAGCCACAGCTGGGTGACGATCATCAGTGCGGCGGCGCCCGAGGCGATCGGCTGCGGGGTGAACAGCAGCACCGGGACGGCCAACTGGGTGACGTGGTTGGCGGCCACCTCCACCCGGTGCAGCGGCTTCGGCAGATGGTGGAAGAACCAGCTCAGCGGGCCCGGCATGGGCTGCGTCTCGTGGTGGTAGTCCAGGCAGGTCAGCTTGCGCCAGCACGCGTCGCCGCGCAGCTTGATCAGCCCCGCGCCGAACTCGACGCGGAACAGGATCCAGCGCAGCAGGAACAGCACGACGATCGGCGGAGCCACCGTGCCGTTGCCGAGGAACGCGGCGAGGAAGCCCGTCTCCAGCAGCAGCGACTCCCAGCCGAACGCGTACCAGGTCTGTCCCACGTTGACGATCGACAGATACAGCGCCCACGGCACCAGCCACAGCAGGATCCCGGCCCACAGCGGCAGCAGTGAGTCCGCACCGGCCAGCAGGGCCGCCGAGGCCGCGCAGCCCGCCCAGGCGCACCCCGCGAAGTACCGGTCGGAGTAGTGCAGCTGGAACAGGCTCGGAGCCCGCTTGAAGGGCACCCGCGCCACGAACCGGGGGACCGGCAGCATGCCGCGCTCGCCGAGCAGGGCGCGGAACTGCCGTGCGGCCGTCAGGAACGCGAACAGGTACACGCCGGCCAGAGCCCGCTGGAAGACCAGCCGGGTCAGCCAGTAGTCGGGTGCGGTGAACCAGTCCACGCCTCGGTCGTCTCCCTCATGGTCTGCCCTTCGAGTTGCCATCAGGACGGGGGCGATGTCCACCATGGCAGGGAATCACTCACAGTGATGATAGGCGTACAGTGCGGAGATGGCCTGATGGGGCATCTCGCGCACCCAACCGGTCGACCGAGTCGAAGAATCAGGCAAATCCTGGCAAGGTGGGCGCATGGCTGATCGGGGAGCGAGTGCCCTGTCACTCCCGGAGGACTGGCCCGCCCATCCGGACCCGATCCTGGAGCTCAACCACATGGGCACCTTCGACTGGGACCTGGACACGGGCCAATACCACATGGACGCCCAGGCTCACCGGGTGTTCGATATGCGGCCGGACGAATTCGACGGCCGCATCGAGTCGCTGGCCGCCCGCGTGCCCCAGCCCGAGCTGGCCCGGCTGGACGCGGTGGTGGCCCGCGCCATCAAGGACGGCAGCGAGAACTACGGCGCCTACTTCCGCATCCGCCGCCAGGACGGCAGCACGCGCTGGACCCACACCCAGGGCTACATCCGCCGGGACGGCACCGGCCGCCCGCGCCGGGTCGTCGGCGTCGTCCGCGACGCCACCGAGGAGCTCACCGACAGCGTGGCCCGCACCGTGCGCACCGCCCAGGACGAGGCGTTCCGCCAGCAGACCAACGTCGTCCAGGCCATCTCCGCGGCCCTCGCCCACGCCCGCACCGTCCAGGACGTCATCGAGGTCCTCAAGGACACCCACGGCATCCGCAACGTCGGCGCGGCCAGCCTGGTGATGGGGCTGGTCGAGGCGGGCCGGATCCGGCTCGTCGCGGAGGGCCCCGCCTACGCCTCGGTGCCCGGCACGGAAGTCACCCGGATCGACGAGCCGTACCCGATGAGCGAGGTCGTCCGCACCCTCGTACCGCGGTTCATCGAGTCCCCGGAGGAGTTCGCCGAGGACTACCCGATCCTCTGGCCGCACCTCACCGATCTGCACATCACCTCGGCCGCCTACCTCCCGCTGATCGCCCAGGCTCGCCCGATCGGCGGAATCGGGCTGCTCTACAACGACCGGCGCGGCTTCTCCGCCGAAGAGCGCGCGGTGCTGGTCGCGCTCGGCAGCAGCATCGCGCAGAGCCTCCAGCGGGCCATGCTCTACGAGCAGGAGAAAGACCTCGCCCAGGGCCTCCAGCAGGCCATGCTGCCCCGCACCATCCCCAGCGTCCCCGGCGCCGACATCGCCGTCCGCTACCGCGCCGCCACCGCCGGCGGCACCCTCGGCCGGGACATCGGCGGCGACTGGTACGACCTCATCCCGCTGCCCGGCGGCCGGGTCGGCGCGGTCATCGGCGACGTCCAGGGCCATGACACCCACGCGGCCGCCGTGATGGGGCAGCTGCGGATCGTGCTGCGCGCCTACGCCGCCGAGGGCCACACCCCGGCCACCGTGATGGCCCGCGCCTCCGTCTTCCTGCACGAACTGGACACCGACCGCTTCGCCACCTGCCTGTACACGGAGGCCGACCTGTCCACCGGAGTGGTGCAGGTGGTGCGCGCCGGACACATCGACCCGTTCATCCGGGACACCGACGGCACCTGTCGGCGCATCCAGGTCGACGGCGGCCTGCCGCTCGGCCTGTCCGCCGAGTTCGGGCGCCTGGAGTACCCGGTCGGCACCCTGGAACTCGACCCCGGACAGACCCTGCTGCTGTGCACCGACGGGCTGGTCGAACAGCCCGGCACCGACCTGGACGACGGTGTGCGCAGTCTCGTGGAGCACATCTGCGCCGGCCCGGACGACGTGCGTGCCCTGGCCGACCGGCTGATCCAGCTGGCCGAGGAGCGCGGCGGCGACGACGACGTGGCCCTGCTCCTGCTGCACCGCCAGGAGCCCGAGGCCGCCGGGCCGGGCGGACGGCTCCAGCAGCATGTGGCCCCCGGCGACCCGGACGCCCTCACCCAGGCCCGGCACATGATCCGTGCCGCGGTCGGCGTGTGGGGCGCGGGTGACCGGGCCGACGAGATCGAGCTGGTCGCCGACGAGCTGGTCACCAACGCGCTGATGCACACCGAGGGCTCGGCGATCGTCACCCTGCGGGAGCTGGCCGGCAGTGACCGCAGGCTCCGGATCGAGGTGGAGGACTCCTCCAGCGCCCTGCCGCGCCGCCGCGAGGCGGGCGAGGACGGCGTCTCCGGCCGCGGCCTGTTCCTGGTGGAGATGCTCGCCGACGGCTGGGGGGTGGAGGCGCGCGGCAGCGGCAAGGCGGTGTGGTGCGAGTTCCGCGTCCCGGGCGGCTGAGTCCCGGCTGGCGGTGCCGGTACCTGATGGCACCCTGGACGTATGCCGGAACTGCCCGAAGTGGAAGCGCTGGCGGACTTCCTCGCCGAGCACCTGGCCGGCCGCCGGGTGGTGCGGGTGCTGCCGGTCGCGATCAGCGTCCTGAAGACGTACGACCCACCGGTCGGCGCCTTCGAGGGCAGCACTGTGACGGCCGTGCGCCGGTACGGCAAGTTCCTGGACATCGCCGCGGACAGCGGGCTGCACCTGGTGACCCACCTGGCCCGCGCGGGCTGGCTCCAGTGGAAGGACCGGCTGCCGGACACCCCGCCCCGCCCCGGCAAGGGCCCGCTCGCGCTGCGCGTGGCGCTGGACGGCGGCGAGGGCTTCGATCTGACCGAGGCCGGCACCCAGAAGCGCCTCGCGGTGTACGTGGTCCGCGACCCGCAGGAGGTGCCCGGTATCGCCCGGCTCGGCCCGGACCCGCTCGCCGCCGGTTTCGACGAGGCCCGCTTCGCCGCCCTGCTGACGGACGAGCGGCGGCAGCTGAAGGGCGCGCTGCGCGACCAGTCCCTGATCGCGGGCGTCGGCAACGCCTACAGCGACGAGATCCTGCACGCGGCGAAGATGTCCCCGTTCAAGCTCGCCGCCTCCCTCACCCCTGAGGAGACCCACCAGCTGTACGAGGCCCTGCGCACCACCCTCACCGAGGCGGTCGAGCGCTCGCGGGGGACGGCCGCCGGGCGGCTGAAGGCGGAGAAGAAGAGCGGACTGCGCGTCCACGGCCGCACCGGCGAGCCCTGCCCGGTGTGCGGCGACACCATCCGCGAGGTCTCCTTCAGCGACTCCTCGCTCCAGTACTGCCCCACCTGCCAGACGGGCGGCAAGCCGCTCGCGGACCGGCGGCTGTCCCGGCTGCTGAAGTGAGCGGGCGGGGCGGCAGAGGCTTCAGGGCGCCTTGACGGTCACCAGGGGCCGGCCGTCGGCGGTGCGCACGTCGAAGTGGGCGATCTGGTCCGGGTGCAGGGCGGTGGAGCCGAGTCCGGTGAAGACGGCGGTGCCGTGGCCGGACTCCTGCCAGGTGCCGACAACCTGTTCGGAGCCGTCGCGGCCCACCGCCACCAGCCGGCAGGTGTGCGGTCCGGTGCCGTCCTTCACCCGCAGCAGCAGCCGGCTGCCCGAGTCCCCGTCCGCGGCCGTGACCTCGGCCC
Organism: Streptomyces sp. NPDC001606; assembly: GCF_053596835.1. Lineage (NCBI taxonomy): Bacteria > Bacillati > Actinomycetota > Actinomycetes > Kitasatosporales > Streptomycetaceae > Streptomyces > Streptomyces sp. NPDC001606. The sequence continues at coordinate 729,019 of NZ_JBSFHC010000001.1, read as the reverse complement.
ACACCCCGGTGTGCGGATCGGTCGCCGCGCTGACCCGCGCGGCCGGGGCCCCCTGGCCGGCGAAGGCCGTGATCCCCGAGCCGGCCGCGGCCAGCACCACCGAGGCGGCCAGGCCGTACAGCAGCCGGCGGCGCGCCGACCGGCGCCGGTGCGCCAGCTCGGCGAGCAGCCGGTCCAGCAGCCGGTGGCCGGGGTGCGCCAGGGGCTGCACAAAGCGCGGCGTGGCCCGGCGGTAGAGCGACAACTGTCGTGCGGTGGGGCGGAATTCGGTCACCTGCGCCGCGCACCGGGGGCACTCCATGAGGTGGTCCTCGAAGCGGAAGGCCTCCGCCTCGTCCAGCACGCCGAGCGCGTATGCGCCGACGTCGCGATGCCTTTCCAGGGACCTCATGCCGAATCCTCGTGCCGGTGAGTGGGGGTGGGGTTACTCCTTGCTCCCATCCGTACGCAGCCGACGGCCGAATCACTCAAGCCAGGCCGAGAATCACGCTCAGAGGATTCGGAGCGGCCGGCCCGGCGGATTGGTCGCTTTCCCGAAAAACTCTCCGGCCCCGGAAACGGGCCTGCCGGCCGGATGCTGCGGGCTGCACGAGGAGGGAGGACGGCGCGGGCCGGTAGGGCGGGGCGGTGAGAGACGTCCCCGGAAGGCCGCGGGCCGTAAGAGGCAGGCTGATGAACCGGCGGGTGGGGAGCCGGGGGGCGGAAGGCGCAGGGGGTCAGAAGAGGTGGATCGCCAGGTGTCCGAGGGGGAGGCCGAGCCGCCAGGCCGGCGTCCATACCTGCGGTCCCTCCTCCTCGCCGGTCAGTGCCCCGCCGCCCGGCACCGCGTCCAGGTCCGGCGCGAGCAGCTCGGTCTGCTCCAGCCAGCGCCAGGCCTGGTCGGCGAGCGCCAGGTCGGGCGAGGCGGTGCCGGCGGCGGCCGCCCGCTCGGTCAGCTCGGCCATGCGGGTGCGCACCCAGTCCTGCCACGGCTGGTCGTAGGCGGTCAGCGACAGCCACTTCTCCAGCTGGGAGATCACCCGGATGCCGGACAGCTCCCCGTCGGTGTCGGACAGGAAGACGGTCAGCGCCAGGGCGTCCCGGCCGGCCCGGAACTCGAAGGACGCCGGCGGCATCAGATCCCCTGTGCGCAGCAGCTCGTCGGCGATGTACTCGGCGTACAACCAGGCCATCGGGACGGCCAGTTCCCCGCCACCGGTGCCGTCCGTGCTCTCGTGACCTCTGTGCAGCATCCCTTCCTGCCCTTCCTCCGGTGCGTGCGCGTCGCCCGAACCCCCCGGGCCGCCATCCCGCCCGGAACGCGGATGAGAACAGCCCATTGCCCCGACGGGGGCCTCAGCAAGGCGCTTTGCGAAGGCTTTGCGCTGCCTTCGGTTTCACCGCAGGTCGGTCGCATAACCGGGCAGGACCCGGCGCAGAGCGCGCAGCCCGTAGTAGGCGCGGGACTTCACGGTACCCGGTGGAATGCCGAGGGTTTCCGCCGCTTCCGCCACACTCGCCCCGCGGAAGTACACGAGTACGAGCACGTCACGGTGTTCCGGGGTGAGCGTTTTCACAGCCCTGCGCACATCGAGCGCCGCGGTGGCCCGCTCGGCGTGGTCGGCGGTGACCCGCGCGTCCTCGGGCACGGCGTCCCCGATCTCGCGGGGGCGCGCCTCCCGGGCCCGCCGGGCGTCGATCGCGAGCCGCCGGGCGACGGTCAGCAGCCAGGGCCGTACCGAGTCGAAGTCCGCGGCGTGCAGTGCCTCGGGATGCTGCCAGGCCCGCAGCAGGGTCTCCTGCACGAGGTCCTCGGCGCGCTGCCGGTCGCCGTCGCAGAGCCGGTGGAGCAGTGCGAACAGGGGGCCGCCGTGCTCGCGCTGGAGCGCGGCCAGCTCGTGCTCGGCGGTCGTCGTCCCGGGGTGGAGTGAGGTTCCGGCCGTCATGGCCGTATCGCAGCGCAGGCCCGCGGGCGACGCACAGGGAGCGGGCCCTGCCGTGCGCCGGACGGTCGATCGGGTCGGCGAACGGTCGGACGAGCGGTCCAGGGCGGCCCGGGCGGTCCTGGGCGGAGGTGGATGAGTGCGTCCGGGTCATTTGTCCGGTGCGTCAGCTTCACCCTGACAGGCCCGTCCTCCCTTTGTCGGTAAATACGACATCGATACCTATGCCGTACGACATGTACGCCTGTTCGACGACCCGGGGTGAGCTGATGATCGGACGCAGAAAGCAGGTGGCCCTGGCCCTGACCGCCGTCCTCGCGGCCGCGGCCGCCTGCCAGAACCAGGAGCGCCAGGAGTCCGCCGGGCAGGGGCGCCCGGCCCCCGCGGCGGACCGCGGCTTCACCCTGGTCGCCTCCGGGGACGTGCTGCCGCACACCTCCGTCATCGACCGTGCCGCCTACGACGCCGAAGGCGACGGCTACGACTTCCGGCCCATGCTCTCCGGTGTCGAACCCGTCGTCTCCCGCGCCGACCTGGCGCTGTGCCACATGGAGACCGTCTACGGCGCCGACGGCGACTACTCCGGCTACCCGGTCTTCAAGTCGCCGCCGCAGATCGCCCAGGCCCTCGCCGCCACCGGCTACGACGGCTGCTCCACCGCCTCCAACCACTCCCTCGACGACGGCGCCGCCGGCATCGAGCGCACCCTCGACGCCCTGGACGAGGCGGGTCTGAAGCACGCCGGCACCGCCCGCACCGAGACCGAGGCCGGCTCGGTCACCGTCTACCGGGCGGGCCCGGCCAAGGTCGCCCATCTGGCGTACACCTTCGACACCAACGGCAATCCGCAGCCCCCCGGCGAGCCCTGGGCGGTCCGGCTGATCGACCCGGAGCGGATGATCGCCGACGCCCGTGCCGCCCGGCGGGCCGGTGCCGACGTGGTCGTCCTCTCCGTGCACTGGGGCACCGAGTGGCAGGACGACCCCGACCGTCAGCAGCTCGCCCTCGCCCGGCGGCTCACCGCCGCCACCACCGGCGGCCGCCCGGACATCGATCTGATCCTCGGCACCCACGCCCACATCCCGCAGGCCTACGAGAAGGTCAACGGCACCTGGGTGGTCTACGGCATGGGCGACCAGATCGCCGGCGAGATGTACAACGACCGGGGCGTCCAGGACCCGCGCGGCAACGAGTCCACCCTCGCCCGCTTCACCTTCGCCCCGCCCGCGCGCCCCGGCGGCCGCTGGCGGGTGGCCAAGGCCGAGTTCGTGCCGCAGCTGTACGACCTCGACGCCGGCCGGGTCGTGAACCTCAACCGGGCCATCGCCGACGGCGCCGACCTGGAGGGGGTGCGGGACCGCATCCGGGAGGTGGTGCTCAGCCGGGGGGCCGCCAAGGACGGCCTGGTCATGGGGGAGTGAGCGGTGCCGGCGCCGGTGTTGCTCAGGCCGCCGGGGGCCGGGTGGCCAGTACCGACCGCCGGTACGAGTAGGTGAAGTAGATCGCGCACCCGATCACGAACCACACCGCGAACCGCACCCACGTCTGCCACTGGAGGAACGTGATCAGCCAGATCGAGAAGACGACCCCCAGCGCCGGCACGACCGGCATCCACGGGGTGCGGAAGGTGCGCGGCAGCTCCGGCTGCCGGTAGCGCAGCACGATCACCGCCGCGCACACCACGACGAACGCCAGCAGGATGCCGATGTTGGTCAGTTCGGCCGCCTCGGCGATCGGGACGAATCCGGCGATGGCCGCCGAGGCCACCCCGACGATCCAGGTCACCCGGGTCGGCACATGCCGGGTCGGGTGCGTCTTGGCGAACCAGCGGGGGAGCAGTCCGTCCCGGGACATGGAGAACCAGACACGAGTAACCCCCAACATGAACGTGAACATGACCGTCAGGATGCCGATGATCGCGCCCACTGCGATCACATCCGCCAGCCGGTCCAGCCCCACCGACTTGAACGCCGTGGAGAAGCCGCTCTTCTTGTCGATGTCCTTGTAGTTCTGCATGCCGGTCAGCACCAGGCAGGCCGCCACGTACAGCACCATCGAGATCGCCAGCGAGTAGATGATCGCCTTGGGCATGTGCCGCTGGGCGTCCTTCGACTCCTCGGCCGCCGTCGACATCGCGTCGTACCCGAACACCGCGAAGAACACCGTCGCCGCACCGGTGAAGGCACCGCTGATGCCGTAGGGGAAGAACGGGTGGTAGTTCGCGGTGTTGATGTGGAACACGCCCACCCCGATCACCAGGAGCACCACCAGTACCTTCAGCACCACGACCACCGTCTCGAAGCGGGCCGCGCTGCGGATGCCCAGGTTCAGCAGCCAGGCGATCAGCAGGCACAGCACGGCCGCGAACAGATCGACCCGGTGCCCGCTCCCGGTGCCCGGCGCGCCCAGCATCCACTGCGGCAGGTTCGCGCCCATCTCCTGGACCAGGAAGCCGAAGTAGCCGGAGATGCCGATCGCCACCACCGCCACGATCGCGGTGTACTCCAGCAGCAGGTCCCAGCCGATGAACCAGCCCGCGAACTCGCCGAGCACCGCGTAGCCGTAGGTGTACGCCGACCCCGCCTTCGGGATCAGCCCCGCGAACTCGGCGTACGACAGCGCGGCGCAGGCGCTCGCCAGGCCGGCGATGAGGAAGGACACCACCACCGCGGGACCGGCGATGCCGTTGGCGACCGTGCCGGCCAGCGTGAAGATGCCCGCTCCGATGATGCCGCCCACGCCGATCGCGGTCAGCTGCCACAGCCCGAGCGACCGCTCCAGCCGGGGGCCCTCGGCGACCTCGGTCTCCTCGATGTGCTCGATGGGTTTGCGGCGGAGAATCCCCTCACCCGCGCGGAGCCGGTCCATGCGCCTCACCTCTTCCCCGACGGCAAACGGCTGACGGCGGATCATGATGGCCCACCCGGCACCCCTACGGAAGACGCCACGCACATCACACCCGGACCACCTCCGACCCTATTGCCGAGCGGGCCAGGAGAGACCGCCCCCTGCACGGACCCCGCACCTCACCGCCCCCGGCTCCCAGCCCCCGCGCCTGCACCCGCTGCCGCGGCGCCCTACGGCCCGCCCGCCACTCGGCACGCCCGGGCGGTGCCCCCGGCATCGGTATCACCAACTCGCCGGAATCGGCGTCACTGCCCCGGCCCTGCACCCCGCCACTCACCGCCCCCGCGCCTCGCCGCTTACCGGCCTCCCGGCTCCCAGCCCCGCGCCCGCTGCTGCGGTCGCGCTTCTGCGAGGCTCTCCCGTCCCGCCCGCCAGTCGGCACGCCCGGGCAGTGCTCCCGGCATCGGTGTCACCGGCTCAGGGAATCGGCATCACTGGCCCCGGCCGCGCACCTCGCCGCCTACCGGCCCCCCGACTCCCAGCCCACGTACCTGCGGACGCGCTGCCGCGGCGCCCTACGGCCCACCCGCCACTCGGCACACCCGGGGGGTTCCCCCGGCATCGGTACCACCGGTTCACCGGAATCGGCATCACCGCCCCCGGCCCCGCACCCCGCCGCTCACCGCCCCGCGCCACGCCCTGCCCGTGCCTACGGCACCACCGTCACCGGCCAGCGGCCGGCCTTTACCAGCCGCACCGCCACCGAGCCGATGATCCGGTGTCCCGCCTGTTCCGAGGTGCCCACCACCACCGCGTCCGCCTTCAGCTCGTCGGCCGCCTTCACCAGGCCGGTGTAGGGGTCGCCGCGGAAGGTGTGGAACTCCCAGCGCACCTCGAACATCCCCTTGGCCCGCTCGGCGGCCGCCCGGATCTGTGCGACCAGGTCCTCGGCGATCTCCTCGGCCGGGTCCGCCACCGGCACCCCGAGCGCCGTCCCGGCGGCAAGTACCGGCTGCACGTACACCACTGCCAGCAGCGCGTGCTGGCGCCGGGCGAGCCCGCTCGCGTAGGCGGCCGCCCGCATCGAGGAGTCGGAGCCGTCCACCCCGACCAGAATCACCTTCGGACCGTCCGTGCCCCGCTCGAACCGATGCTGTTCCGTCACGGCCCGAGGCTATCGGAACCCCCTGTTCCCCCCGCCCGCCGGGCCCGCTCGACGGGCGAGCGGCCCGGCCCCTTCCTAGAGTCGGAACCATGACTGCCACCGCGGAGCACCCCGCACGGCGGGACGGCGCGGCCCCGATACGCCCGGCCGCCGGCGGCCGCCTCGGCTGGGTGCCGGAGGCCTTCGGGACCCTCTTCGCCGCGCTGGGCCTGCTGTGCGCCGTACTCGCGATCGTCGAGCCGCTGCGCCGGCTGCTCCGCCCCGTCGTCCACGCCCTCGACCTGCTGCTGGTCCCGATCAGCGCGAACCTCGCCTACGCCGTCTTCCTGTTCCTGCTGGCCGCGGCCACCGCGGCCCGCAAGAAGGTCGCCTGGTGGCTGGTCGTCGTCTACCTCGGCCTGCTCGTCCTCAGCGATGCCCTGGGCATGGCCCTCGGCCTGTACGCGCAGTCACTGCCGTCCCTCGTGCTGTGCGCCCTGCTGCTGCTCCTGCTGGTGGTGGCCCGCCGTGAGTTCTACGCCGCCTCCCGCCGCGGTGCGGTGTGGCGGGCGCTCGCCGTGCTGCTGGGCGGACTCGTCGTGGCGATCCTGCTGGGCTGGGGCCTGGTCCTGCTGTTCCCCGGCACGCTCCCGGCCGACCAGCACCTGGCCTGGGCGGCCGACCGGGTGTGCGGCGGACTCGTCTCGGCAAGCTCCTTCGACGGGCGGCCGCCGCGCCAGGTCACCTTCGTCCTCGGCCTGCTCGGCGCGCTCGCCCTGCTCAACGCCGCCGCCACCCTGTTCCGCTCCCAGCGCCTGGAAGCCGCCCTGCACGACGACGAGGAGGCCCGCATCCGCGCCCTGCTCGGGGCCTACGGCGCACGCGACTCCCTCGGCTACTTCGCCACCCGCCGGGACAAGGCCGTCGTCTTCTCGCCCAGCGGCAAGGCCGCCGTCACCTACCGTGTCGAGGCCGGTGTCTGCCTCGCCAGCGGCGACCCCGTCGGCGACACGGAGGCCTGGCCGCACGCCATCGCCGCCTGGCTGGACGTGGCCCGCCGCTACGCCTGGGCGCCCGCCGTGATGGGCGCCTCCGAGGACGGCGCCCGCGCCTACGCCCGCGCCGGGCTCGGCGCCCTGCAACTGGGCGACGAGGCCATCGTGCACGTCGCCGACTTCGACCTGGACGGCCGCGAGATGCGGGTCACCCGGCAGGCCGTGCACCGGGTCCGCCGTACCGGCGCCACCACCCGGATCCGCCGCCACGCCACCCTCACCGAACGCGAGATGGAGGAGATCGTCGACAAGGCGGACGCCTGGCGCGACACCGAGACCGAACGCGGCTTCTCCATGGCCCTGGACCGGCTCGGCGACCCCGCCGACGGCGACTGCCTGCTCGTCGAGGCCCTCGGCGAGGACGGCCGGCTCCTCGCCCTGCTCTCCTTCGTGCCCTGGGGCCGCGACGGCATCTCCCTGGACCTGATGCGCCGTGACCGGTCCGCACCCAACGGGGTGATGGAGTTCATGGTCGCCGAACTGTGCGCCGCCGCCCCCAAACTGGGCGTACGCCGGATCTCGCTGAACTTCGCCGTCTTCCGGTCCGTCTTCGAGGAGGGCGCCCGCATCGGCGCCGGACCGGTCCTCAGGCTCTGGCGACGCCTGCTGCTGTTCTTCTCCCGCTGGTGGCAACTGGAGGCCCTGTACCGCTCCAACGCCAAGTACCACCCCGAGTGGTACCCCCGGTTCCTCTGCTACGGCGACACTGGCGCCCTCGCCCGCATCGGCCTCGCCTCCGGGATCGCCGAGGGCTTCGTCTCCGTACCGTCCCTGCGCAAGCTCTGGGGAAAGGGGCACCCGAAGACCGGACAGCGGCCCGCCACCACCCACGGGCTGCCGTCCCTGACGGCGCTCGGCCTCGACGGAGGGGACCAGGCCGGGCCCGCAGCCCCGGACGCGGGCCTGCCCGACCAGGTCCGCGTCCGGCACCGCACCCTGGACCGGCTGCGCGCCACCGGCACCGACCCCTACCCCGTCGGCGTCCCCGCCCCCACCCACACCCTGGCCGGCCTGCCCCCCGACACGGACGTCACCGTGGCCGGACGCGTCATGCTGGTGCGTGACTTCGGCGGCATCGTCTTCGCCGTGCTGCGCGACTGGTCCGGCGACCACCAGATCGCCCTCACCCGCGACACGACCGGCGCCGCCGCCCTCGACCGGTTCACCGCCGACACCGACATCGGCGACCACATCACCGCAAGCGGCCGCACCCGCCTCAGCGACCGCGGCGAACCCACCGTCTTCGTCACCTCCTGGCAGCTCACCGGCAAGTGCCTGCACCCGCTGCCGGACAAGCGCCGGGGCCTGGCCGACCCCGAGACCAAGGTCCGCCGCCGCCATCTCGACCTGATCACCAGCCCGGACGCCCGCGCCGTGCTCCGCGCCCGCTCCGCCGCCGTACAGGCGCTGCGTCAGACCCTCCTCGACCGCGGCTACCTGGAGGTCGAGACACCGATGCTCCAGCAGGTGCACGGCGGCGCCAACGCCCGGCCCTTCACCACCCACAGCAACGCCTACGACCTCGGCCTCTATTTGCGCATCGCCCCCGAGCTGTATCTGAAACGGCTGTGCGTCGGAGGCCTGGAGAAGGTCTTCGAACTGGGCCGCACCTTCCGCAACGAGGGCGTCTCCTACAAGCACAACCCCGAGTTCACGATGCTCGAGGCCTACCAGGCGTACGCCGACTACGACGTCATGCTCGACCTCACCCGGGAGCTGATCCAGGCCGCCGCCACCGCCGCGTTCGGCTCCCCGGTGGCCCACAAGGACGGCCAGGAGTACGACATCTCCGGCGCCTGGCAGGTCAAGACCGTGTACGGCGCCCTCTCCGAGACGCTGGGCGAGGAGATCGGCCCCGGCACCGAACTGCTGCGGCTGCACCGGCTGTGCGACCGCACCGGAGTGCCGTACACCGCGGACGACACCCCCGGCGACGTCGTGCTGGAGATGTACGAGCGGCTCATCGAACAGCACACCCGGCTGCCCACCTTCTACAAGGACTTCCCGACCGACGTCTCCCCGCTCACCCGGCAGCACCGCACCGACCCGCGGCTCGCCGAACGCTGGGACCTCGTCGCCTTCGGCACCGAACTCGGCACCGCCTACTCGGAGCTGACCGACCCCGTCGAACAGCGCCGCCGCCTCACCGAGCAGTCCCTGCTGGCCGCGGGCGGCGACCCGGAGGCGATGGAGCTGGACGAGGACTTCCTCCAGGCCCTGGAGTACGCGATGCCGCCGACCGGCGGCCTCGGCATCGGCGTCGACCGGCTCGTCATGTTCCTGACGGGGCTGACGATCCGGGAGACCCTGCCGTTCCCGTTGGTGCGCCGCCGCTGACCCCGGGGTCCCCGGCGGGCTCCGGCAGGTACCGCCGGGACAGCGTCAGCAGCGCGATCACGGCGGCGGTCACCGCCAGGGCCACCCCGAGGACGAAGCCGTCCCGGACCGCGCCGCCGAGGTACGTCCGGTAGTCCTTGAACGCGACCGTCCCGGTCGAGGGCATGTTCTGCTGGGCCACGGTGAAGATCCCGTCGAACAGCGACACGCCCAGACCGGCGCCCAGCTGCCGGGACGCGTTGAGCCCCGACGGCAGCGCACCGCTGCCGGACCGCGCGAACCCCACCGGCAGGGCCAGCACCCCGCAGCCGAAGCCGACCAGCAGCAGGGGCAGCAGCACATCGCCGGCCCCGAACGAGTCCTCCAGCGTCAGCAGCAGAAACCCGGCGGCCGCCACACCGCACGCCCCGGCGACCGTCGCCCCGACCCCGGCCGCCCCGGCCAGCCGGGGCAGCACCACACAGCCCAGCAGCAGACCGGCGACGGCCGACAGCATCGTCCAGCCGACCTGCATCGGCGACAGTCCGCCGATCGCCTGGAGGGCCAGCGTGACCGCGAACATGGCACCGGCCAGCCCGGCCCCCAGCAGCACCACCACGGTGTACGCGCCGAACGCGGCCCGCTCCCGGCCCAGCCGGGCGAGCAGCTCGGGCATCTGCTCGCGCCGGCCGAACCAGCCCAGCGTCGACGGCACCAGCGCACCGGCGACCGCGACGGCGATGACCGTGGTCGCGGACGTGCTGTGGTTCCCCAGCCAGTCCGTGAACCACGCCAGGAAGCCCAGCGGTACGACGGCCAGCGCCGCCCGGCCCACCCGTCCGGCGGCATCCGGCACGGGCTCGGACTCGCCGAGCGCGACCGGGGTCAGCAGCAGAAGCAGCAGTCCGGCCGCGGCCTGCACCCAGAACACCGTCTCCGGGGACTCCGAGAAATCCAGCAGCATCAGCGTCGGCAGCAGCACGGCCGGCCCGGCACAGGCGACCACCGCGAAGTGCACGTTCAGCGCCCGGTCCCGGCCCGGCCCCGCGGGATGCGTGGCGTCGATCAGGGCCAGCGCGCCGGCCGTGATGACCGCCGCCGCGATCCCCTGCACCGCCCGCGAGGCCAGCAGCAGCGTGGCGTCCGCCGTCACCGCCGGCACCACCGCGGCCGCGCTGGACAGCGCCAGCCCTCCCACCAGCACCCGCCGCTGCCCGAACGCCCGGCCGAGCGCCGTCGCGAGCACCGGCAGCGCGGCGAAGCACACGCTGTACACGGTCAGCAGCCAGACCAGCCCGGTGAAGTCCAGCCCCGACCGGTACATGATCCGCGGCAGACCCATCGTGAACACCGTGGTGTCGAAGACGACCAGCACCTGGGCCGCACCCAGCAGCACCACCGCAAAACCGCTGTGCCGCGGACCGTCCGCTCCCCCCTGCACCAACTCTCCTCGCCCCCCTGTCCGTTGCCGGCCGTCCCGGCAGTCTCCGGCGATTCCGCGGACTGAATGACTATCAGAAGCCCCCACCGGGTTCCACACCGCCACGGGACTGCTCCGACCGGGTGCTTTCACCCCGCCGCACCGGTGCCGTTGTGGTGGGCCGGAGGTTCGCCGGGCGACTGATGAGTCATGCAGAAGGATCAGTTGTTCACACGACGCCGGATGCTCCTCGCCGGTGCGGCCGCCCTGGGAGCCGCGGGAACCGCCGGAGCCGTTCTCGCGGCCGGCGGCGAGGAGACCGCCCCCGCCTCCGCTCCCGCTCCCGTCGCCGGACCGCAGGCCCGCCAGGCCCTCAAGTCCTCCGCCTTCCGGCTCCAGCCGCTCACCGGCTACGGCCCGCCGCACACCGCACCCCGCAGGCTCAAGGTGCGCAACGAGCCCATCCTGCGCATCTCCGGGCGCGGCCGGCACATGATGCTGACCTTCGACGACGGTCCCCACCCGGACTACACCCCGCACATCCTGGACACCCTCGCCCGGTACGACGTCCGCGCCATGTTCTTCCTGTGCGGCGAGTGCGTCGTCGACAACAAGGAGCTGGTGGCCCGGATGGCCGACGAGGGCCATGTCGTGGGCAACCACACCTGGACCCATCCGCTGCTGACCACCCTCAACCGCCGCGAGATCCGCTCCGAGATGGAGAGCACCAGCGACATCATCGAGGACGCCTACGGGGAACGCCCGCAGTGGTTCCGCGCCCCCTACGGCGCCTGGAACCGCGCCGCCTTCCAGCTGGGCGCCGAGATGGGCATGGAGCCGATGGCCTGGACCGTCGACACCACCGACTGGATGACCCCGGGCACGAGCACGATCGTCGACCGGGTGGAGAGCGGCGCCGCCCCCGGTGTCGTGGTGCTCTCCCACGACGCCGGCGGCGACCGCTCGCAGAGCGTCCGCGCGATCCGCGAGTACCTGCCCTATCTGCTCGACAACGGCTATCACCTCACCGTGCCGCGCAGACGCGTATGACGTGCTGACCCTCCCCGGTCTTCGCCCGCCCGCTCAGACGACCGAGACCAGGCGGGCGAAGACCACGACATTCCCGTCGTAGCCGTTCTGCTTCGAAAAGCCGCCACCGCAGGTGATGACCCGGAGTTCCGGGTCGCCCTTCGAGCCGTACACCCGGTCCCCGGGGAAATGGCTCTTCTCGAAGACCTCGATTCCATAGACCTCGAACACCGCGGTCTTTCCGTCATGGCGCAGAATTTCGACCCGGTTTCCCTTCTTCAGCGCCCCGAGGCCGTAGAACACCGCCGGCCCCTGCTTGTTGTCGACATGGCCGACCACGACGGCGGTGCCCTTCTCGCCGGGGGAGACCGCGCCGGTGAACCAGCCGGCCAGATTGGGGTCCTCCGGCGGCGGGGCGCCGACCCAGCCGTCCGGGTCCAGGCCGACCGGCATCACCGGGGCGTCCACCCGGATCGCCGGGATCCGCACCCGGTCCACCGCGGAGAACGGCAGCGGGGCGGGCGCGCCACCGAGCAGGTCCGCGGTGCCGCGGCTGTCCGGAGCCGCGGCCGAGGCCGGCTGCGGCGGCCCGACGTCGAACTCCCCCGAACCATTCCGAATGAGCGCCAGACCGGTCAGCAGAACAAGCGCTATCACGCCCCACGGGGCGCGCTTCCTCCGCCGCTCCTCCTCTTCGGCAAGCTCGGACAGCTCGGTCGCAGACATTCGCCATCCCCTCTCGACGCGGCATGCGCCCCGTCGTCGCGCATGGGAAAACGCTAAGTCCCGCGCGCGCGACGGGCGACGGGTCGACCGGCGAACGGGTGGCCCGGAGCATCTCCGGTGCGCCATCCGAGTTGCCGTTCGCAGGAAATTTCTGACGGTCCGTGACCTGCGAGAATATCCGATTGTGTGCTTTCCGTGCGGTGTGGCGTATCACCAGGACGGACCATTCTCGACATGCGGGCGTGTTCCGCGCGCCCGAGGGTCTTCCCGGGAGGTGCTTTCTCGCCGATCGACCGGGTACGGGACCCGGCCGGCCTCCCGCGGAGGATCACATGCGAAACCAACGTGCCCTGGCGGCCGCGGTCGCCGCGGCCGCCGTGCTCGGGCTCGCCGCCCCTGTGGCCGTCGCGGACGGCATGGGCAACGGGGGCGGCCCGTCCAACAACAACACCAACATCGGACCCGACACCGGCAGCAACTTCAGCGGCACCTTCAACGGCCACTTCAACGGCACCGGCCCCTTCCGCGACCAGGGACGGGGGGACGACTTCGGGGGCCGCGGCCGGGGCGACGACTTCGGCGGGCGGGGCCGGGGCGACGACTTCGGCGGGCGGGGCCGCGGGGACGACTTCGGGGGGCGGGGCGACAACAACCGGGGTGACAACAACCGCGGCGACAACAACCGTGGCGACGGCAATCGCGGCGACGGCAATCGCGGCGACGGCAACCGGGGCGACAACTGGGGCGACCGGAACGACAACTGGGGCGGCGGACGGGACGACGGCGGCCCGCGCAACATCGCGGCCACCCCCAGCGTGATCGCCGCCGGAGGGCGGCTCACGGTCACCGTGGACGGCTGCCGTGGCGGCAGCATCTTCTCCCGCGCCTTCGGCACCGCCCCGCTGTCGCCGTTCCGCGACGACACGGCGCGGGGGATCGCCACCATCGACCGGGACGCCCGCCCCGGCCCGTACGACCTGACGGTCCGCTGCGACGGCCGGAGCCTGACCCGCCCGGCGGCCTTCACCGTGATCGGCGGGGTGCACGGCGGTGTCGGCGGCGGTACGACCACCGGCGCCACCCCGGCCGACATGGCCATCGGCGGCGGCCTGGTGGGCACGGCGCTGATCGGCGGAGCGTTCTTCTGGCTGCGCCGCCGCGGCGAGCGGGGCCTCTGAGCCGTCCGCCCGGTGCGGCCGCGGTCCGCCCACCCGGCAGCCGGTGCGGCCGGTCAGCCGCCGTTCCCCGCGGACCGGCGGTGGGTGAAGTGGTAGGCCGCGGCCGCCGAGCCGGTGATCAGAGCAGCGCCCAGGGCGATCCGCCCCGGGGCGAACCCGTCGATGCTGCCGCCGGTGCCGGCCCGCACCCCGCGCTGCACCGGATCGACCGGGTCGACCGGCTCGCTCTGGCCGGGCCGCTGGTAGCCGTCGTCGCGCCCGCCGCCGATGGTGAGGTCCGTGCTGCCCCGCGTCCCGTCACACTCGAACGTGACCGAGTACGCGGTCGCTGGCCGGGCGCCCCGGTCGACCACGGCGGTTGCCGAGGAGCGCCCCGGCGGAATCCGCACGGTGTCGAAGATCCCGGAGGACACCGTGGCGGTGCCCCGGCAGCCACTGCCGTCCCGGTCGAACCGCAGGCTCACCGTCTCGCCCGCGGCCACCGTGGTCGGCGTGATCCGGAAGCCGAACGGTGTGACATCGTGGTCGTCGCCGGCCAGGACCGCCGGCGCGCACACGGCGAGGGCGCCGAGGCCCAGCAGTGCGGCCGACGCGAGGCGTATCGCGCGCATCGTGTTTCCTCCGGTCCCCGAGGAGCAGCCGCGGACCTTCTTCCGCCAGGCGCGAGATATGCACCTCGATGAGCGGAACGCTAGAAACATCCGTACACCCGCGCGATCGCAGTAGCGCGAACGGGGGACGGGTGTACGCCATCAGGGTGAAAACACTGCTGCGGCCGGGGGACTACCCGGTGACGGACGGAAACAGGTTGAGGAACGGTTCCGCGGTCACCGCGATGCCCCGGCTGAACGGCGCATCGAAGTCCCAGATGAGGAACAGCATGAAGGCGATGGTCGCGGAGAACAGCCCGGCCAGCACCAGCTCCCGCTTGGTGCGCCGGATCTGGAGTGCGAACACCATGCCGACGGTGATCACCGCGCCGGTGAGCAGCCCCCACCACACCACCGGCGGCATGGTCGCCCCGGTGGAGTCGGCGCGGGCGTTGCGCGCCTGGTCGGCGGCGGTCATCTGGTCCAGCACCGGCTGGTAGGCCTGCGCCTCGAAGTCGTTCTTCGGCTGGTAGTCGGTGACGTCCTGGCGGACCTTCTGAAGCAGTTCGGAGCCGCGGTCGGTGACCTGCTCCTCGCGCGACATCGCCGGCCACTCGGTGTGCACCACATAGCCGACATAGGCGTCGACGTCGGCCCGGACGCGGTCGCGGACGTCCGGCGGGTAGACGCGGACCCGCTCCGAGATCTCGTGCAGCGCCTGGGCCTCGCTCTGCACGTAGTCCTGGGCGGAGTTGCGGGCCTCCCACACCCCCGCGATGGCCAGGCCCAGGACGATGGCGTACACGACCCCGATCCACATGGTCATGTACTCGATGACGTCCGGGGTCTCGCTGGGGTCCTCGTCCTCGGGGGCGCGCTTGTGCCGTAGGACGGTGACGACGACCACCACGGCACAGGCGGCCAGCATCGCGAGGACGAGAACAAGCCAATCCGACAACGGATACCTCCGGGGGTGGGGCGGGCCGGCGGGTCAGCGCGGCCGCAGGGCCGCGACGGCGACGATCGCCGGGACGGTGATGAGCAGGACGTAGGTGACCGGCGTGGTGTGGCCGGGTGCGGAGCGGGCGACCGGGTGCGGGTGGTACGCCGGGTAGCTCACCGGGGTCACCGAGGGCCGCGGGGTGGGCCTGGGCTTCGGCTTCGGCGGCGGTGGTTTCGGTGCGGGGGGCGGGGTGGGTGTGGGGGCGGGGGTGGGGGTCTGCCGGGGTGCGGGCGGCGCCGGGGCGGGTGGCTTCGGCCGGGGCTTGGGTGTCGGCTTCGGCTTCGGCGGAGGCGGTGGCTTCGGCGTGGGGGGCGGGGTGGGCGTGGGGGGCGGTGTGGGGGTGGGGGTCGGTGTGGGCGGGCACGGGGGCGGGGTGGGCGGGGGGCAGGGCGGGGGAGTCGGCCAGTGCCGGCCGCCGGCCCAGGCCACCGCCACCGTGCCGTCCGGTCCCGTCGAGGCGTACGCACACGCGTCGGCCGACGCGCTGCCGACCGGGCAGCCCACCAGGGTCCAGGTCAGTGTCAAGAGGGTCAACACCCGGGTGGCGGGCGCGTATCGGGTCGTTTCGGGTCCAGGCACGACGAAGATCATGGGTCGCGGAGCACGGTCGCACGCCGGAGCGCGCCCAGATTGATCCGAAAGAGGGACAACGGGCGCCCTGAGGTTTGACCGGCGTGACAGGTTCCGGCAAGAAATTCCGTCTCCCGTTGAACGCTCCGGCCCCCTCGCCGCGTACCCATGGCCGTGCGGCGGCGCGGCAAGGCGCTGCAACATCCAGGCGATGATGTGGAGTTGACGATGAAGACCTCCTGGCGGACCGCCTCACTGGGGGCCGCGGCCGCGGCGGTGCTGGCGCTGACGACGGCGTGCGGTCAGGACAACGCCTCCGCTCCCGCGTCCTCCGCCCAGAACGTGGGCGCCACGGCCGCGGCGGGCGACTACGGCAGCGCGGGCACCGGCACGGGCAACGGCTACGGCGCCGACGGCAACCAGAGTTCCGGCTCGGCCGCCCCGGCCGCCCCGGCGGGCAAGCTGACCGCGGCCGCCAACGCCGAGCTGGGCAAGGTGGTGACCGACGGCGCCGGCATGACCCTGTACCGCTTCGACGAGGACACCGCCAACCCGCCCAAGTCCAACTGCTCCGGGGACTGCGCCACCACCTGGCCCCCGGTGCCCGCCGACGACGCCACTGCCGGCGCCGGCATCGACAAGGCGCTGCTCGGCGAGGTCACCCGCGCCGACGGCAGCAAGCAGCTCACCATCGCCGGCTGGCCCGCCTACCGTTACGCCAAGGACGCCAAGGCCGGTGATGTGAAGGGCCAGGGCGTGGGCGGCAAGTGGTTCGCCCTCGCACCCGACGGCAAGAAGGCCTCCCTGTCCGAGCTGCCCGGTCTGTCCGTCCGCAAGGACGCCAAGCTCGGTGACATCGTCGTCGACAAGAACGGCATGACGGTCTACCGCTTCCTGAAGGACCAGGCCTGGCCGAAGCCCGTCTCCAACTGCACCGGCGCCTGCCTGGAGAAGTGGCCGGCCGTCGGCGTCGTGAGCGCCGACGACACCAAGGGCGTCAAGAAGAAGGGCCTGATGGGCTTCACCCGTCCCGACGGAGTGAAGCAGATGACCGTCAACTGCTGGCCCATCTACACCTTCTCCGGGGACAAGACCCCCGGCGACATCAACGGTCAGGGCGTGGGCGGCACCTGGTACGCCGTCTCGCCCGACGGCAAGCCGGTCGGCGCGCCGGGCAAGTAGATCACCTCCCCGGGTCGATCACCCGCCCGCCCGGCACCCGGCCGAAGGTCCGCCCCCTCCGCACCGCACGGAGGGGGCGGACCGCTGCGTTCCGGAACCTTCACGCAATGGGGTCGTCCGGGCACTTGCCGCAGGCAGTGACCGGGAACGGACGGTCAATTTCCGGTTCAGGTCGCTCCTTTCGCGGGCGATCAGTAGCCTCTGCTCGAACACCGGATCGCCTACGACTGTTGTCCACGCCTTGGAGAGATACATGGAGCGTCCCGCCTGGGCCCCACGGAGCATCGACATCTCGGTGCCGAGCGTCTCGCGGATCTACGACTACTACCTGGGCGGTTCGCACAACTTCGAGGTCGACCGGGAAGCGGCCCGCAGGGCGCTGGAGTTCATGCCGGGCCTGCCCAAGATCATGCAGGCCAACCGGGCGTTCATGCGCCGGGCCGTGCGGTTCGCGGCCGCCGAGGGCATCACCCAGTTCCTCGACATCGGCTCCGGCATCCCCACCTTCGGCAATGTCCACGAGGTGGCGCAGGCGGCCGTACCCGGAGCCCATGTCGTGTACGTGGACCACGACCCGGTGGCCGTCGAGCACAGCCGGGCCGTGCTCGCGGGCAACCCCGACGCGGACGTGGTCGCCGCCGATCTGCTGGGCCCCAAGGAGATCCTCGACAGCCCCGAGGTGCAGCGGCTGATCGACCTGAACCGACCAGTGGCCCTGCTGCTCGTTGCCATACTGCACTTCGTGGAAGACGCGGACGACCCCTACGCTGCGGTCGCCGAGCTGCGCGACGCGCTCGCCCCCGGCAGCCTGCTGGTGCTCACCCATGCCTCGTACGAGGGAATCCCGGTACCGGCCGATCGGGCCGAGGGCGCGGTGGACGTATACAAGGACATTCGCAACCCGCTGATCATGCGCTCGCGCGAGGAGATCGCGCGGTTCTTCGAGGGGTACGACATGGTGGAACCCGGACTGGTGCCGATGCCGCACTGGCGCCCGGATTCGGCGCCGGAGGACGAGGATCCGTATGCCTTCTCCGGGTTCGCCGGCGTGGGGCGTTCGGCGTGAGCGCGGAACCGGACGGGCCGGAGGACAGACTGCGCCGGCTGACGACGATCTGGAGCCGGGCGCTCTACCCGGTGACCTCGACGTCACTCACACGCGTGGAATTCGAGGAGCAACTGCTCCCGCTCGCCCGCCGGCTGAGCGAGCTGCTGCTGGCGCACAGCTTCGACGCGGACGGGGCCAAGGCGGTCGGCGCCGCCCTGGTCGAGGCGCACTGCACCGACCCCGAGACGCTGAACCGCACCCTGGACTGCGTCGACGCCTACCTGGTGCTCTACTGCGGCGAGGACGGCCCGCAGGAGGAACTGCGCATGCGCTCCTCGCGGTTGCAGCACGCGATGGCCGCCGGCTACGCCCAGGCGCTGCGCCGCCGTACCCTCGCCGAGCAGGAGGCCATCGCCCAGGCCGCGTTGCAGGCGCAGGGCGTGGTGGCCCAGGCGCTGCACGCCAGCGAGGCCCGCTTCCGCGCGGTCTTCGAGGGCGCCGCGATAGGGATCGGCATCGCCGACCTCGACGGCAACGTCCTCCAGGTCAACGAGGCGCTGCTGCGCATGTTCGGGCTCACCGACCAGTCGCTGCGCGGCCGCCGGGTGCAGGACTGGACGCACCCCGAGGACGCCCCGCAGACCTGGAAGCTCTACGACGAACTGGTCAACGGCGAACGCGAGCATTACCACCTGGAGAAGGCGTTCAACCGCCAGGACGGCACGGTCCTGTGGACCAACCTGACGGTCTCCCTGCTGCGGGACGCCGACGGCAGGCCGCAGTACCAGCTCGCCCTCATGGAGGACACCACCGAGCGGCGGCTGCTCAACCTCCGGCTGCGCTACGAGGCCACCCACGACGCCCTGACCGGACTGCCCAACCGCACCCTGTTCTTCGAGCGCCTGGAGAAGGTCCTCAACGCGGGCGAGGGCCAGCGCTTCGGCCTGTGCTATCTCGACCTGGACGGCTTCAAGACCATCAACGACAGCCTCGGCCACGCGGCCGGCGACCGGCTGCTGGTGGAGGTCGCCGACCGGCTCCAGTCCTGCGCGACCGCGCCCGGCGAGATGGTGGCCCGGCTCGGCGGCGACGAGTTCGTCGCCCTGACCACCGGCCCCGGCACCGAGCGCTCGGTGGACGAACTGGCCGAGCGGATCATGAACGCGCTGGTCACCCCGATCAGCATCGACGGCCGGGACCTGCTGGTGCGCGGCAGCCTCGGCATCGTCGAGGGCCCGGCGGGCGAGCGCACGGCGGCGGAGGTCCTGCGCAGCGCGGACATCACCATGTACCGGGCGAAGTCGGCGGGCGGCAACCGCTTCGAGCTGGCCGACCCCGAGGCCGACGCCCGCGCCATCACCCGGCACGGCCTCACCACCGCCCTGCCGACCGCGCTGGAACGCGGCGAGTTCTTCATCGAGTACCAGCCGCTCGTCCACCTCGGCGACGGCAGTGTGCGCGGCGCCGAGGCCCTGGTGCGCTGGCTGCATCCGCAGCACGGCGTCCTCGGCCCGGACCGGTTCATCCCGCTCGCCGAGCACACGGGCCTGATCGTGCCGCTGGGCCGCTGGGTCCTCCAGGAGTCGGTCCGCCAGGCCCGCGAGTGGCGCGAACGCTACGGCGAGCAGACCAGCGCCGGACCGCTGCGCATCAACGTCAATCTCTCGCCCTGCCAGCTCAGCCATCCCGGTCTCGTCCAGGACACGGTGGACATCCTCGAACGCGCGGGGGTCACCCCGGACGCCCTGTGCCTGGAGGTCACCGAGTCGGCCCTGATCGGCGCCGACGACGACCTGCTCAAACCGCTGCGCCGACTGGCCGAGATGGGCGTGGACATCGCCCTGGACGACTTCGGCACCGGCTACTCGAACCTCGCCAACCTGCGCCGGCTGCCGGTGAGCATCCTGAAACTGGACCGCTCCTTCACCCAGGGCATGCAGCAGTTCCCGGCCGACCCCGTCGACCTCAAGATCGTCGAGGGGATCGTCTCCCTGGCCCACAGCCTCGACCTCGCCGTCACCGTCGAGGGAGTGGAAACCGGCGCGCAGGCCGAGCAGTTGCGGATACTGGGCTGCGACACGGCCCAGGGCTGGTACTACGCTCGCCCCGGCCCACCGGAGCGCCTGCACCAGCTGGCACTGGTGGACGCGACGGGCTGACATGGGGCGAGTGGGGGGGAAGGCATGCCTCAGGGGCTGCTGGACGGGCGCTACCGGCTGACGGAGCGGATCGGCGCGGGCGGCATGGGCGAGGTGTGGCGGGCGCACGACGGGCATCTGCACCGCGAGGTGGCGGTCAAGCTGCTCACCGGGCTCACCGCCGAGCGGGACCCGAGCCTGGCCGCCCGGTTCGTACGGGAGGCCCGGGCCGCCGCCCGGCTGTCCAGCCCGCACATCGTCACCGTCCACGAACTGGGCATGGCCCGCCGGGACGCGGGTGAGGAGGTGCCGTACCTGGTCATGGAGCTGGTGCGGGGCCGCTCGCTGGCCGGGGTGATCAGCGAGGGGCTGCCCTCGACGGCCGACACGCTGCGCTGGGCCGGCCAGATGTGCCGGGCGCTGGGCACCGCCCATACCGCCGGGGTGGTGCACCGGGACATGAAGCCGGGCAATGTGCTCGTCACCGGCGACGAGGGCGAGGACCCGGCGGACCGCCAGGTGAAGGTGCTGGACTTCGGCATCGCCCGCCTGCTGGAGGGGCCCGGCGCGACGACCACGCTCACCGTCACCGGCCAGATCGTGGGCACGCCTGCCTACATGTCGCCGGAGCAGGCCCGCGGGGACGTCCCGGTGGACGCCCGCACCGACCTGTACTCGCTCGGCTGCATCCTGTACGAACTCGTCACGGGACGGCCCCCTTTCCAGGCCGGCGCCTGGCACTCGCTGCTGCTCAAGCACATCGAGGAGCCGCCCCAGCCGCCCGGGCGGCTGCGGCCCGGACTGCCGCCCGCCCTGGAACAGCTGATCCTCGACCTGCTGGCCAAGGACCCCGCCGCCCGCCCCGCGACCGCGGCGGAGGTCCGCACCCGTCTGACGGCACTCACCGCACCCCCGCGAGGGCGCAGCGCCCAGCCGGCCGGCGCCCAGGCCGATGTGCGCGCCCACGCCGTCGCCGCGTCCCCGGACCCCACGGCCGCCGCGACGGTGGCCGCCGGCACCCTGGAGGCCCCCACCCCGCACGACACCCCGCCCGCATCGACGATCCCCGCACCCACCCGCCCCGCCCCGCTGCCCCGGCCACCGCGCACCCCACCCGTTCCCGCCCAGGCGCCGCGCACCCTGCCCGTGACCGCCGCGCCGGCCACGCCCCCTTCCGTCGCCGTGCCCCTGGCCGTCGGCTCGGTCGCGCTGGTGCTGTGCCTGCTGCTGGTGCCCTGGTACACGGCGATCCCCGTCGGCATCGGCCTCGGCCTCGTCAACCGCTTCCTCCAGGTCCGCGTGAACGCCCACCTCTACCAGGGCAGGCACCGCTAGGGCCGCATGCGCCGGTCAGCGTTCCAGGAGCATCCGCTGGAGTTCCTGGGCCGCCCGGGGCGGGGCCACATCGCTGCGGTGGGCCAGCGCGATGGTCCGGTGCAGTCCCGGGCGGGCGAGGGGTGTCACCCGCAGTCCCTGCCCGGACCGCGTCGCGACCATCCGCGGTACGACCGCCACACCGAGCCCCGCCCGGGCGAAGCCCAGCACCGCGTCCATCTCGCCGCCCTCCACCGCGAACTCCGGCTCGAACCCGGCGGAGCGGCACGCGGCCACGGTGAGTTCGCGCAGGTCGTAGCCGTGCCGGAACATCACCAGGCGCTCGGTTTCCAGATCGGCGATGCTCACCGCCCGTCTGCCGCGACCGGGCGCCGGCACCTCGGGGGAGGACACCACCACCAGCTCCTCGCGCAGCAGCTCCACCGTCGACAGCGCGGGGGCGGGGGTCGGCAGCGGCAGGACGACCAGGGCGAGATCGAGCGCGCCGCGCGCCAGCTCCCGTACCAGGTCGTGCGAGCCGCCTTCCTCGATCAGCAGCCGGATGCCCGGGTAGCGGTCGTGGAAGGCCCGCAGCACATCCGGCAGTAGGCCGGTGCAGAGACTGGGCGTCGCCCCGAGCCGCACCCGGCCCCGCCGCAGCTGCACCAGTTCCTGCACCTCGTGCCGGGCCGTGTCCGCGTCGGCCAGAATGCGGCGGGCGAGCGGCAGCAGGGCCTCGCCCGCGTCGGTGAGCGTGATGTTGCCCCGGGCCCGCAGGAACAGATCCGCGCCCAGCTCCCGCTCGAGCGCCCGGATCTGCTGGGAGAGCGACGGCTGGGCGACATGGGTCAGTTCGGCGGCCCGGGTGAAGTGCCGGGTCTCGGCCACGGCGACGAAGTACTGGAGCTGCTGGAGCTGCATGCAGCCACGATAGTCTCCTCCTATGGAAACAAGCTGGTGCATCTCTTGGACTGATAAGGCCGTTCGGCCCTAGCGTGCTGTTCCATGGCTCTGGCAACGCGGACGGACCGACGGCCGTCCATGGCGCGCACACTGTGGGACTCCTCCGTCGGCAAGAAGACGGTGATGGCCGTCAGCGGCCTGATCATGCTGCTCTACCTGGTCGCGCACATGATCGGGAACCTGAAGATCTACTTCGGGGCGGGCGAGTTCAACCACTACGCCCACTGGCTGCGCACCATCGGTGAACCCTTCATGCACTACGAGTGGACGCTCTGGCTGATCCGGATCGTCCTGGTCGTCGCCGTGGTGGCCCACGCCACGTCCGCGTACCAGCTCAGCCGCCGTGACATCAAGGCACGGCCCAGCAAGTACGTGCACGCACGGCCCCGGGCGAGCTACGCGACCCGCACCATGCGCTGGGGCGGGGTCATCCTCGGCCTGTTCGTCGTCTGGCACATCCTGGACCTCACCACCGGCACCGTGCACTCCGGCGGCTTCCAGGAGGGCCACCCGTACCAGAACGTCGTGGACACCTTCTCCACCTGGTACGGCAACGTCATCTACATCGTCGCGATGCTCGCGCTCGGACTGCACATCCGGCACGGCTTCTGGAGCGCGGCCCAGACCCTCGGCGTCGGCAGCCGCGCCCGGGACCGCGCCCTGAAGATCGTCGCGAACGTCCTCGCGTTGCTGCTCACGGCCGGCTTCATCGCCGTACCCGTGGGCGTCATGACCGGAGTGGTGAGCTGACATGACCGAATACGTGAACTACACGACGGGCGAGCCGGTCACCGACACCAAGGCCCCGTCCGGCCCGATCCACGAGCGCTGGGACAAGCGCCGCTTCGAGGCCAAGCTCGTCAACCCGGCCAACCGGCGCAAGCACACGATCATCGTCGTCGGCACCGGACTCGCCGGCGGCTCCGCGGGCGCGACCCTCGCCGAACAGGGCTACCACGTCGTCCAGTTCTGCTACCAGGACTCCCCGCGCCGCGCCCACTCCATCGCCGCCCAGGGCGGCATCAACGCGGCGAAGAACTACCGCAACGACGGCGACTCGATCCACCGGCTGTTCTACGACACCGTCAAGGGCGGCGACTTCCGCGCCCGCGAGTCCAACGTCCACCGGCTCGCGCAGATCTCCGTCGAGATCATCGACCAGTGCGTGGCGCAGGGCGTGCCCTTCGCCCGGGAGTACGGCGGTCTGCTCGACACCCGCTCCTTCGGCGGCGTCCAGGTCTCCCGCACCTTCTACGCCCGCGGCCAGACGGGCCAGCAGCTGCTCCTCGGCGCCTACCAGGCGCTGTCCCGGCAGATCGCGGCCGGCAATGTGGAGCTGCACGCGCGCACCGAGATGCTGGACCTGATCGTCGTGGACGGGCGGGCGCGCGGCATCGTGGCCCGGGACCTGATCACCGGCAAGATCGACACGTACTTCGCGGACGCCGTGGTCCTGGCCAGCGGCGGCTACGGCAACGTGTTCTACCTGTCGACGAACGCCATGAACTCCAACGCGACCGCCATCTGGCGGGCGCACCGGCGCGGTGCCTACTTCGCCAACCCCTGCTTCACCCAGATCCACCCGACCTGCATCCCGCGCACCGGCGACCACCAGTCCAAGCTGACCCTGATGAGCGAGTCGCTGCGCAACGACGGCCGTATCTGGGTGCCCAAGGCCGAGGGCGACAACCGGCCGCCGAACGAGATCCCCGAGGACGAGCGCGACTACTACCTGGAGCGCATCTACCCGTCCTTCGGCAACCTCGTGCCGCGTGACATCGCCTCCCGCGCCGCGAAGAACGTCTGCGACGAGGGACGCGGGGTCGGCCCCGGCGGGCAGGGTGTCTACCTGGACTTCGCCGACGCCATCAAGCGCATGGGCCGCAAGGCCGTCGAGGCCAAGTACGGCAACCTGTTCGACATGTACCAGCGGATCACCGACGAGGATCCGTACCGGGTGCCGATGCGGATCTACCCGGCCGTGCACTACACGATGGGCGGGCTGTGGGTCGACTACGACCTCCAGACCACCGTCCCGGGCCTGTTCGCGATCGGCGAGGCCAACTTCTCCGACCACGGCGCCAACCGGCTCGGCGCCTCGGCGCTGATGCAGGGCCTCGCCGACGGCTACTTCGTGCTGCCCGCCACCATCAACGACTACCTGGCCCGCAACCCGCACCAGGAGGCCGTGACCGGCGACCACCCCGCCGTGCGGGAGGTGCTGACCGAGACCGAGGACCGCATCCAGCGGCTGCTCGCGGTGGACGGCGACCGCACCCCCGACTCCTTCCACCGCGAGATCGGTGAACTCATGTGGGAGTTCTGCGGCATGGCGCGCACCGACGCCGGGCTGCGCAAGGCGCTCCAGCGGATCCCGCAGATCCGCGAGGAGTTCTGGCAGCGCATCAAGGTCCCCGGCACGGGCGAGGAGTTCAACCAGTCGCTGGAGAAGGCCAACCGGATCGTCGACTACCTCGAACTCGCCGAGCTGATGTGCCTCGACGCGCTGCACCGCAGCGAGTCCTGCGGCGGCCACTTCCGCGAGGAGTCCCAGACCCCGGACGGCGAGGCGGCCCGCAAGGACGACGAGTTCGGCTACGCGGCGGCCTGGGAGTTCACCGACACGGGTGCCGCCCCCGTCCTGCACAAGGAAGACCTGGTCTTCGAGTACGTCCACCCCACCCAGCGGAGCTACGCATGAAGCTCACCCTGCGCGTCTGGCGGCAGAAGAACGCCGACGCCGAAGGAGCGATGTCCACTTACGAGGTGGACGGCATCTCGTCCGACATGTCCTTCCTGGAGATGCTGGACCTCCTCAACGAACAGCTCATCCTGTCCGGCGAGGACCCGGTCGCCTTCGACCACGACTGCCGCGAGGGCATCTGCGGCGCCTGTTCGCTGGTGATCAACGGTGACGCGCACGGCCCCGAGCGCACCACCACCTGCCAGCTGCACATGCGGTCCTTCAAGGACGGCGACACGATCGACATCGAGCCGTGGCGGGCCGCCGCGTTCCCGGTGATCAAGGACCTGGTGGTCGACCGGTCGGCGTTCGACCGGATCATCCAGGCCGGCGGCTACATCACCGCGCCGACCGGCTCCGCGCCCGAGGCGCATGCCACGCCGGTGCCCAAGGCCGACGCCGACTTCGCGTTCGAGCACGCGGAGTGCATCGGGTGCGGGGCCTGCGTGGCCGCGTGCCCGAACGGCGCGGCGATGCTGTTCACCTCCGCGAAGATCAACCACCTGAACGTGCTGCCGCAGGGGGCGCCCGAGCGGGAGACGCGGGTGCTGGACATGGTGGCGCAGATGGACGCCGAGGGCTTCGGCGGGTGCACGCTGGCCGGTGAGTGCGCGACCGCGTGCCCCAAGGGCATCCCGCTGGTCTCCATCACCAGCATGAACAAGGAGTGGCTGCGGGCCACCCGGAAGGTCGGCAAGCGGTAGCGCGGGACGCTTGCAGCTGACGTTCGCCGGGGAAGGTGAACGGGCGGGACCGGGAGAGGTGCTCCTCCCGGTCCCGTCTGGTTTTCCGGGACCCGTCGCATCCCGGCGTTCAGCATTCCCACATCCACTCTCCCGGTCGCGGTCACACACCGGCCAACCGGCGTCGGAAGAACAGAAACAGCGGGCCGTGCGCCACCGGCCCGCCGCCCCTGCCGCCGTACGGCCCACGACCAGGAGAGAGCCATGACCGGCCTGTCCACGCTCCACCGCCCCCCGCAGCCCGCGGCGCCCGCCGGCTACACCGTCACCCTCGCCCGGGACGAGGCCGACGTGCGCGCCGCCCAGCGGCTGCGGCACGATGTCTTCGCCGGTGAGCTGGGCGCCCTCGTGGCCGGCCCGGAGCCGGGGTACGACACCGACACCTTCGACGCCTACTGCGACCACCTGCTCGTCCGCTCCACCGCGACCGGGCAGGTCGTCGGCACCTACCGGCTGCTGCCGCCGGAGCGGGCCGCGGTCGCCGGCCGGCTCTACTCCGAGAGCGAGTTCGAGCTGGGCGCACTGGACGCCATCCGCCCGGGCCTGGTCGAGGTCGGCCGCTCCTGTGTGCACCCCGACCACCGCGACGGCGCCGTCATCGGCCTGATCTGGGCCGGCATCGCCCGCTATATGACCGACCGGGGCCATGAGTGGCTGGCCGGCTGCTGCTCGGTGCCGCTCGCCGACGGCGGTGCCCTCGCCACCGCCACCTGGCACCGGGTACGCGAGAGGCACCTGGCGCCCGAGGAGTTCCGGGTCCGGCCGCTGCTGCCGTGGCACCCGGGTGCCGAGGCCCCCGCCGACCGGACGGAACTGCCCGCCCTGCTGCGCGGCTACCTCCGCCTCGGCGCCTGGGTCTGCGGGGAGCCCGCGCACGACCCGGACTTCGGCGTCGCCGACCTGTATGTGCTGCTGTCGATGCGCCGGGTCAACCCGCGCTATCTGCGGCACTTCCTCTCCCTCGTGCCCGCCTGATGAGCGTCTGGCTGCCCAGCGCGCCCTGCACCCCGGGCGCCTGCGTGGAACGGGCCCGGGCCGCCGCGGCCGTACCCCGGGCCGTGCTGCGGCTGACCGCGGTCGCGGCCCTGGTGCTGGCCGGGATCGTGCTGTCGCCGCTCGGCGGGAGGATCCCCGCAGCGTGGGTCGGGCGGTGGTGCCGGGCGATCGTCCGGGCCATCGGGGTCCGGGTCCGCTTCACCGGCACCGCCGTCCCGGCTGGCGGGCTGCTGCTGGTCGCCAACCACGTCTCCTGGCTGGACATCCCGCTGCTCACCGCCGTACGCCCGGCCCGGATGCTCGCCAAGGCCGAGGTCCGGCACTGGCCCGTGGCCGGCCCGCTCGCCGCGCGCGGCGGAGCGCTGTTCATCGAACGCGACCGGCTGCGCGCCCTGCCCGGGACGGTCGGGCGGATCGCGGCCGCGCTGCGCGAAGGCGCGGCCGTGACCGCGTTCCCCGAGGGCAGCACCTGGTGCGGGCGGGCCCACGGCCCCTTCCGCCGGGCCGTCTTCCAGGCGGCGCTGGACGCGGACGTGCCCGTGCAGCCGGTCCGCCTGCGGTACCGGCAGGACGGCGGCGGGCCCGGCACCGCGGCCGCGTTCGTCGGCGAGGACACCCTGTTCGCCTCCCTGTGGCGGGTCGCCCGCGCCCGGGACCTGACGGCCGAGGTGGAGATCCTCCCGGCCATCCCGCCCGGCCGCCACACCACCCGCGCGTCCCTCGCCAGGGCCGCTCAGCCCGGCCGCGTGGGCGAACCGGACCGGACGCACGCCGTACCGGACCCCGCTCGGGTCGGCCGGAAGGCGCCGGCGCCGCAGCCGACCTGATCCGAGAGAAGGGCCCTAGACCGGCCGTACGACCTGCTCCGCCAGCCGCAGATAGGCCTGGACGGTGGCCGTGCGCAGGTCCTTCAGCTCCCACCGCGGTGACTGGAGCGCGGTGTCGAAGGGCACCCGCACCACCTGGTCCGGCGCGATGTTCAGCTGCCGGTGGACGTCCCTGGGCACCCCGCGCCGGCTGGAGCCGTCCGTCCGGGTGTCCACGACGATCGCCTGGTCCGCCAGCCGGTGCCGGCCGGCCGCCCGCAGCTCCTCGAAGGTGCGCACCACGGCGCCCTGGAACCAGTGCGTGGTGCCGCAGCACACCACCAGCCGGTCGGTGAGGTCCAGGACCACGTCCGCCGACGGGGCCAGCCGGACCGGCGCCCAGTCGGTCAGCACCAGGGAGTAGTACGGCGCCGTATGGGCCAGCAACCGCACATACTCCTGGGCGTGCGTGGAGTTCGGCCCGTTGTGCCCCCGGCGGATCGCGAGCACCTCCAGGCCGGAGGGCAGCCGGGTGGTGAGCGCCCGGATCTCCTCGTACGACGGCTCCAGCGGCAGGGCGGCCAGGTCCCGGGGCACCGCCCGGTTGCGGTCGCGCGGCAGGAAGGAGGCGAGCGCGCCCTCGGTGGCGGCCCCGTCGAAGGCGAGCACCGGCTCGCCCCGCACCCCGGCCAGCAGGGAGCCGAGCGCCATCGTCGTGGTGGCCCGGCCGCTGTAGTGGCCGGCGCCGATCAGCGTCACCCGCAGGCTGTGCCGCAGCGGGGCGCGCAGCCGCGCCAGGCGGCCCAGCGCTTCTCTGCGCGCGGTGCCGAAGCGGGGCAGGGCCAGCAGCGGTTCGGCCCGCGCGGCCGGCTTCGGCGGGGTGAGCGGCACGGGGTCCGGCGGCCGCGTGCCGGTCTGCGGGCCCGGCACCGGCACGTCGGCCGCGAACCGCGCCCGGGCCAGCGCGATGTACTTGGCGAGCGCGTCGGCGACCTCGCTGGCGGTGGGCCGGGCCGCCGGGTCGTCGCCCAGACAGCGCAGCACGAGAACGCGCAGCTGCTCCCAGCCGTCGCCCTGCCACAGATGCATGCCCTCCGGCAGGTTGGGTATCTCCACGCCGGCCTTGCTGCTGATCAGCTGGAGCAGCGAGCCCAGCGCCCGCATGCTGTCCGCGACGGTCGGCGCTGGGCCCGGGCCCAGCCAGCGGCCGTCGACGGCGTAGTCGGACAGATCGGCGAGGACCACGGTGCGGCGCAGCACATACACGCTGTCCATGCCGAAGTCGGCGGGCACCAGGCCGCCGGCGTGACACAGCGCCAGCGCGTTCGCCAGATGCCACGAGACCAGCAGCCCGCGCACCAGGTCGAACGGCACGGTACCGCGCTGGAGGGCGCGGGCGAACACCTCCGACAGCCGCGGCGGCTCCCCGGGGGCGTCACCGTCGCGGACCGGTCGCATCGCCAGCCACGGCGGGGAGTCGGAGAGCCCGGTCGCGAGCAGCGCCGGCGCGTACTGCCCCTGCAACCGGGCGAGCGCCTCCGCCTCCACCGCGATCAACTGGGCGTTGGCCGCGGGCAGATCGGGCCGCGGAACGCGCAGCACCGCCTCGCCGCCGTTCCGGTCCACGCCCCGGTAGAGCACGGTACGGCGGCCCCGGCGCCGGTCGTGCAGGGTGTAACCGCCGAGCCGGACCGGGTCCGCGTCGGTGAGCGGCATCCAGTCGTCGCCGGACGGCGCGGCGGCCTCCGTCCGCGCACCGGGCAGGCCCGGCGTCCGCTCGAACGACATCCCGAAGCGGGCGAGCAGCCGGCGCTCCACACTGGTGAACGGCTGATGGGTGCCGGGCAGACGGGCGGAGCCGTCCGGGTGCGCCAGCCAGGCCGGGAAGTCGGGGGAGTTGCCCGCGAGTTCCTCCAGGTGTGCGCCGATCCGCCGGCTGGTGCGCAGCAGTTCGGCCTGTGGCACCGAGTCCAGGAGCACCGCCTTGGACTCCTCGGAGAAGTCGAACACCCGGTGTTTGACGGGCAGCGGGCCGGGCACCGGCGCCGGGTGCGGCCGGACCAGGCCGCCCAGGAACACCTCCGCGAGATGCGAGGTGGTGGCCGGCCAGGGCACCGCCGACTGCACCAGCCGCATCACCGGTACCGACAGCGGGGAGACCGCCGCGAGATGCGCCGCCAGCCGGTACGCCTCCGGGGTGGCCGCGTCCCGGAAGTGCTGGGCGCTGGTCAGCCCCCGGGCGGCGGTCACGCTGCCGTACGGGTCGGGGCGGGTCAGCAGGGGCAGCTCCACGGTGGTGCCGGGGGAGGCGAGCAGTCGGGCCCAGCCGCGCAGCGACTCGGCGGACGGCTCCAGGACCGGCACCGGCACGCCGTCGAACTCCGGCAGCACCGGATCGCTGATCTCCCAGGCCGTGTTGGCGCCGCCGATCCGCCGCGTGGTGACCTGCCAGCGCTCCGCGGCGATCCCGGACGCCTCCCACATGTCCGGCGGCAGCGTCTGCACGACGGCGACCGGTCCGTGCGCCGCCCACCGCGCCAGCAGCCGGTGCAGGGCGCCGGACCGCCAGGCGGAGCCCATGCCGTCGCTGACGACCAGCACCAGGGTGCGGCCGGAGGGATCGTTCACCGTGCTCAGCGGCAGGGCGCCGCTGTCCGGCCGGAACGGGCGGGCGCGCAGACAGGGCGCGCGGGACCCGCGCGAGTCGAGACCGAGGACCCGGGTGGTGCCGAAGGCGCCCAGCCGTTCGAGCAGGGTGCGCAGTTCGGCGCCCAGCCGGTGCCACAGCAGCATCGACAGACCGTCGTCCACCAGCAGCACCAGATTCAGCCAGCGCTCCCGCACCGGCCGCTCCACCACATCGGCGAGGCCCGTCTCGGCGAGCTGCGCGGCGGTGCGCTCCTCGTCGATCTCGGTGCGGTGGCGGCTGTCCAGGCGGCGCCGCAACGGGCGGAGCGCCCGGCCCAGCTCCAGCTCGTCGGCGAGCGCCTTGTCCTCCGGCACCCGCACCGGCATCGCCCGCCGGGGCTCGGGGGCGGACGCGGCGAGCCGCACCTCCACGGCGGTGCCCTCGTCGGCCGCCCCGTACAGGGAGGGCGAGGTGAGGTCGGGCAGATCCGGGTCGTCCGGGGTCGGCGTGGGCGGCTGCGGGGCGGTCTCGCCGGGCTCGGGGGCCGGCACCTCGGCCGGACGGTCCGGCGTGGGCGGCGGCTCCCGCAGCAGCGGCGCGTCCGCGCCCGCGGGCAGCCGGCGGGCGAGCCACAGCACGTCGAGGACCTGTTCCGCATCCAGGTCACGGCCGCAGGCGGCCAGCACCCGCAGCACCTCGGCGATCCGCTCACCCCCGCCCGGCACGGTCACAACGCCCCGGTGAGCTGGTGCAGTACGGCGTCCAGCAGGCCGTCGGCGTCCAGGTCGATGCCTCCGGTGCGCAGGAACACGGCGTTGAGCAGCTGGTCGGTGGCGAGTTCGCCGAGCGCGCGGCGGCGCAGGAAGACGTCGATGAGGTCGTCCGCCTCCCGCAGCGCCTCCTCGCCGAGGTGCGCGGCGACGATGGTGCGCAGCCGCTCCTCGTCCGGCACGGGCAGCTCCAGCCGGAGACAGCGGCGCAGGAAGGCGGGCGGGAAGTCCCGCTCCCCGTTGCTGGTGATGATCACGACGGGGAACTCCGCGCACTGCACCAGCCCCTGGTGCACCCGGACCGTGCCCCGGTGGTCGGAGGTCTGCACCTCCACGTCGGCGGTGCCCTCCGGCAGCCGGACCAGCTCCTTGATCTCGAAGTAGCCCTCCTCGAACACGGTGAGCAGGTCGTTGGGCAGGTCGACGTCACCCTTGTCCATCTCGTCGATGAGCAGACAGCGCGGCGCGGCCGACGCCACCAGCGCCGTACCGAGCGGGCCGAGCCGGATGAACTGGCCGATGGACGGCTCACTCTCGCCGCGGTCCCGGCTCAGCGTGGTCTCGCGCAGCCGGCCGATGGCGTCGTACACGTACAGCGCGTCCGGCACGGTCGAGCGGCTGGTGACGGACCAGCGCAGCAGTTCGCCCAGGCACAGCTCGTGTGCGACGGCCCGGGCCAGGGAGGACTTGCCGGTGCCCGCGGGGCCGGTCACCAGCAGCGGACGGCGCAGATGCAGCGCCGCGTTGACGATGTCGGCGTGCCGCGGGTCGATCACATACGGCAGTCCGGGGCGCCGGGCGCGCTCCGGGGTGAAGCGGCGCCAGGGCGGCGCCGCGGGCAGGGCGACGGCCCGGGGGGTGCCGTCACCCCGGAACAGCCGCCAGTCGGCGTCGGAACCGGACGTCATGGGCCCTCCTGGGGTTCGGACAGGTGCAGTCGGGGCACGGTGCGGTCGGCGTCGGCCCAGGCGAGGACCGGACGCCCGGGGAACTCGGGTGGATTGGCCTGGGCGTTGGCGCGGTAGTGGTGGACGCCGTCGGGCAGTTCGCGGGTGGCGACCCGCTCCATGTGCCGGACGCTGTGCGAACCCCCGTCCTCCCGGCGGTCCCACATCACCACAGGTATGCCCAGGGCCAGACAGGTCTGCACGATGCGGTCCCGGGGCGGCCCGGGGGGTACGTCCACGGAGACGCGCACCGTGTCGAGTTGGTTGACAAGCCGGGAGTAGAGCGTGTTCCGGTCCAGCGGCTCGTCCACGACCAGCGTCTTGCCGGAGTCCAGGCGGCTCCAGCGGCTGCGCCAGCGGGAGACGAACCGGCCGTTGCGGCGCAGGAGTTCCGGGCAGTTCACGACCAGCGGGAACTCCACCCCCAGCACCCCGGGCACCAGTTCGGCCGGGTCCCGGGCCGCCCACTCGTCCACGGGCAGGTTCAGCGCGCTGCGGTCCACCAGCACTTCCACCAAGGGCGGCCGTTCGTCCTCGGCCGGCGGTGTGAGCGAGTCCAGGACGCGCAGCACCTCACGGGCCGCCTCCGAGGCGGAGTACGACGTCGTGCTCTCCGCGGAGACCTGCCGCGGACCGGCGCCCTCGTCGCACCAGATCCGTAGCCGGTGCCGGTTCCGGCCGGCCTTCGTCACCTGCACCAGGACCCGCACCCGGGCGTCCCGGCCGGCTGCCGTACGGGCCCACTCCTGGGCGTCGTAGCGCCGTTCGCCGAGCGCCGAGCGCTGGATGCCGAGCCGGGTGGCCACCCCGTCCGCCCACATCCGTAACAGCGCCCGCTGGGTGTCCGGAGCCAGCGCGGCGACGTACTCCACCACCCGCAGCAGGGCGGGGACCCGACGCTCCCCGTCGCTCGCACGGCCGTCGCCGGACAGCGCCTCCAGCTGGTCGAGCAGCCCCTCCACGGTGCCGTCGCCGGGCCGGGCGGCGAGATGCGGCAGCGCGGCCCGGACCACCTCGGGGAAGCGGCTCAGCAGCGCGGGGTCGAGGGCGCGCAGATGCCTGCGCAGCTCCGTGTCCTCGGCCGGGGACAGCAGCCGGGGCGTGCGGGACTGGGCGCCGGCGAGGAGCAGCCGGTCGGTGGCGCCGGGATCCGTCCTGCGCAGGATCCCGCTCAGCGCGGCCAGCGCCCGCGGATGCGTCAGCAGGAACGCGGCGAACTCCTCGGCGGTGGGCGGCACCACGTCGCTGCCGTGCCCCACCCCGCACTGCCGGGCCAGCCGCTGCGCGTAGCCGCCCCGCGTGCTGGGCGAGGGCAGCGCCTCCTCGATGGTCCGCAGCAGCAGCCAGTAGGCGTGGTCGTCGGGGTCGACCCGCTCCGGCCGCAGCCCGTCCAGCGCGCCGAGCGGGCGCAGTTCGGCCTCCACGGCCTGCCAGGGCAGTACCCAGCTGCGCCGGATGACCTGCTGGAAGCTGGGTGGCAGCGGCCGTCCGGCGGCGTCCACCGGCAGGAAGTGCCCGACGACCACCCCCACCACCGCCTGCTCCTTCCGGCACCACAGCGGGCCGCCGCTGTAGCCGGGGCTGACGGCCATGCCGGTGGGCGCGCCGTCCACATAGGCCAGGGCGCCGTGCAGACCGGCGACGGTGAGCCGGGCCAGGGTGGAGGGGTTGCCGCTGCCGTGCCAGGCGTCCAGCTTCTGCCCGACCGACAGGGCGGCCTGGCGGGGCGTGGGCGGCAGCCCGGCGGCCGGGGCGTCCACCCGCAGCACCGCCAGGTCACCGCGCCACTCGACGCTGCCCGCGCGCACCGCGCCGCCGTCCGGGGCGCGCGGCGGGATCCAGTGCGCCACCCGGGCGAGGTGGCTCTGCCGGGCATGCCTGTCGTAGAAGACGTCGACCGTGACCTCGTCGACGACGGGTGCCCGGGAGTCGAACATGTCCCGGCCGAGCGCCGCGTTGACGACATGCGCACAGGTGAGCACCGTGTCCGGGCCCAGGACGAAGCCAGCCCCGGCGGATTTGCCGTCATCGGCGCGCCGGACGGACACGACATGCAGGGAGGGATCGTCGAAGCCGTCCCCCGCGGCAGCGAACCACCCCACCCGTCACCCCGCGGGCGTCGGGGCGGGGCCCGGGCCCGGCTTCCAGCTGGCGGTGACGGTGAGATGCGCCTGTCCGGCCGCCCCGACGACCCCGAACTTGAGGTCCTGGCCCACCTGCACACCGAAGGTGACGCTCAGCTCGGTGGGCGGGTCGGGCACCGCCGTGGCGGCGTCGTGGACCTCCTGGAGCAGCGGGCCGATGGGGCTCAGCGCGCCGCGCAGCGCGGCGGCCGCGAAGTTGGCGACGGCGCGGCCGGCCGCGCCGACCGGCACCACCCGGCCCATGCCCTCCGGCAGATCGTCGTCCGCGGGAAGGGCCGCCGGGCCCTCCCCGGGCGCGAGCAGGAACCGGACTGGTGTGCCGTCGTCGAGTGCGAGACCGGGCGCGGGATCGGGCGAGAGATCGGGTGATGAGGACACGATCACCAGTATGGTCACGAGCGGCGGATGGGACCGCGGGATGCTCAACTCGGTTACCCCATTGATGCATTGGGCACCCGTCGCACTCCGGACTCAGGGCAGCACCCGCGCCAGATACGGTGCCGTGGCACTGTCCGGCGCGGTGGCCACCTGCTGCGGCGGGCCGGCCGCCACGATCCGGCCGCCCCGGTCGCCGCCGCCCGGACCGAGGTCGATCACCCAGTCGGCGCCCGCGACGACCGTCATGTCGTGCTCGACCACCACGACCGTGTGCCCGGCGTCGACCAGCCCGTGCAGCCGGTCCATCAGCACCTCGACATCGGCCGGATGCAAGCCGGTCGTCGGCTCGTCCAGCAGGTACAGGGTGTGACCGCGCCGGCCCCGCTGCAACTCGCTGGCCAGCTTGATCCGCTGCGCCTCCCCGCCGGACAGCTCGGTCGCCGGCTGGCCGAGCCGGAGATAGCCGAGTCCCACGTCGAGCAGGGTGCCCAGGCTGCGCGCGGCGGCCGGGCTGTCCGCGAAGAACTCCGCGGCGGCCTCCACCGTCAGGTCCAGCACCTCGGCGATGCTGCGCCCCCGGTAGGTCACCTGAAGCGTCTCGGGGTTGTAGCGGGCGCCGCCGCAGTCCGGGCAGGGCGCGTAGGTGCTCGGCAGGAACAGCAGCTCGACGCTGACGAATCCCTCGCCCTGGCAGGTCTCGCAGCGCCCGCCGGCCACGTTGAAGGAGAACCGCCCGACGCCGTAACCGCGTTCCTCGGCCGCGGGCGTCGCCGCGAACACCTTCCGTACGACGTCGAACAGGCCGGTGTAGGTGGCCAGATTGGAGCGCGGGGTCCGCCCGATCGGCTTCTGGTCGACCCGGACCAGCCGGTCGACGCCCTCCGCCTCCTCCGTCAGCGCGCCGATGAGCGTGGACTTGCCGGAGCCGGAGACACCGGTGACGGCGGTGAACGCGCCGAGCGGGAACGCGGCGGTCACCGCCCGCAGATTGTGCCGGGTCACCGGTCCCACCGTCAGCCAGCCGCGCGGCTCGCGGACCGCCCGCGCCGGGCCCGGTGACTCGTCGAAGAGGAAGGCGGCCGTCGCCGACTCCTCGACCGACGCCAGCTCGGCCGGCGGCCCGCTGTACAGCACCCGGCCGCCGTGCTCGCCCGCCCCGGGCCCCACGTCCACCAGCCAGTCGGCGCCGCGCACCACCTCCAGGTGGTGCTCCACCACGAACACCGAGTTCCCCGCCGCCTTCAGCCGGTCCAGCACCGTCAGCAGCGCCTCGGTGTCCGCCGGGTGCAGTCCGGCGGACGGCTCGTCCAGCACGTACACCACGCCGAACAGCCCGGAGCGCAACTGGGTGGCGAGCCGCAGCCGTTGCAGCTCGCCCGCCGAGAGGGTGGGCGTGGCCCGGTCGAGGCTGAGATAGCCGAGACCCAGCTCGACCACGGGGGCGATCCGGGACTCCAGGTCCGCGGTGAGGACCTGGGCGGTTGGGGTGCCGCCGCTGTCGGCGAGAACCGCGGCCAGGTCGGTCAGCGGCAGCGCCGCCAGCTCGGCGATGGTCCGCCCGCCGAAGGTCACCGCCAGCGCCTCGGGCCGCAGCCGGCTGCCCCCGCAGGCCGGGCAGGGCGCGCTGGTCAGGAAGCGTTCCGCCTTCGCCCGCAGCGTGGCCGACTTGGTGTCCGAGAAGGTCTTCAGCACATACCGGCGGGCGCTCATGTACGTGCCCTGGTACGGCCGTTGGATGCGGTCGGCGTCCCGTACCGGGTGCACGGTGACGACCGGCTGCTCGTCGGTGAACAGGATCCACTCGCGCTGTTCTGCGGGCAGCTCACGCCAGGGCCGGTCCACGTCGTAGCCGAGCGTGTCCAGGATGTCCCGCAGGTTCTTGCCCTGCCAGGCGCCCGGCCACGCGGCGACGGCTCCCTCGCGGACGGAGAGCGTGGGATCGGGGACCAGGAGTTCCTCGGTGGTCTCGTGCACCTGGCCGAGGCCGTGGCACTCCGGGCAGGCACCCGCCGCCGTGTTCGGCGAGAACGCGTCCGAATCGAGCCGCTCGGCGCCGGGCGGGTAGTCACCGGCGCGCGAGAACAGCATGCGCAGGGAGTTGGAGAGGTTGGTGACCGTGCCGACCGAGGAGCGGGAGCCGGGGGCGGAGCGCCGCTGCTGGAGGGAGACCGCGGGCGGCAGCCCGGTGATCTCGCCGACCTTGGGCGCCCCGACCTGGTGGATCAGCCGGCGCGCGTACGGCGCGACCGACTCGAAGTAGCGCCGCTGGGCCTCGGCGTAGACGGTGCCGAAGGCCAGGGACGACTTCCCCGAGCCGGACACGCCGGTGAACACGGCCAGGACGTCCCGCGGGATGTCGACGTCGACACCCTTGAGGTTGTGCTCGCGGGCGTCGCGGACGCGGACGTACGGGTCATGGGGGTGGTGCATGGGGGCAAGACTCTACCCGCCCATGTCCGGTCAAGCCTGCGGAGGGGGGTTTCCCTGGTCGCGGCCCAGCTGCTCGTCGATGCGCCGCTGTGCGTCGTCGACCTGCGACTGGTACTTGTTCCCGGTCCGCGCGTCGAAGGCGTCACCGGCCTTGTCGACGCCCATACGGGCCTGGTCCTCGTGGCCCTTGAGCAGACCCTTGAGCTTGTCCAGCATGGACATGGCAGCCCTCCTCGTCGCTTGGGTTCCCTCCCAGGGTCACCGGGCCGGGCGAGGTTCGCATCTCGGGCCCTCAGGACCCGGGCGCGAACAGCCCGGCGAGCCGCCGGTAGGAGTCCAGCAGCGCGGCACGGTCGTATGTGCTGGTGGTGACCAGGATCTCGGCGGCGCCCGTCTCCTTGAGCACCGTCTCCAGCTCCCGGGCGACCTGTTCGGCGGTGCCGGCGATGTGCCGGGCGAGCCCGGACTCGTACAGGTCCCGCTCCTTTACGGTCATCGCGCGGGCCTCGATCTCCTCGGCGGGGGCGAGGGGCGGGAAGGTGCCATGGGTGCGCGCGTACGCCATCGACCAGGCCTCCGGCACCAGCAGCCGGTGCGCCTCCTGCTCGGTGCCGGCGACCGCGACGGTGCCGGAGACCACGACGTACGGCTCCGCCGCCCAGGGGGAGGGGCGGAACAGCGAGCGGTACTGGTCGATCCCGCGCAGCAGCTTCTCGCGGCCCCGCAGATCCCCGATGACCAGGGGCAGACCGGCGCGGGCGGCGATCGCCGCGCCCTCGCCGATCGCCAGCACGAACGGCGGTACGCGCAGGCCCTCGGACGGGCGGGCGTGCACCCCGGTGGGCGAGGTCCCGGTGAAGAACTCCAGCAGTTCGCCCAGCTGTGCCGCGAAGTCCTCGGCGTCGCCCCGGTCCCGGCCGAGCGCCCTGCGCACCCCGTCCGTGAAGCCGACGGACCGGCCGAACCCCATGTCGATGCGGCCGGGGAACAGCGCCTCCAGCACCCCGAACTGCTCGGCTACGACAAGGGGCCGGTGGTTGGGCAGCATCACCCCGCCGGTACCGACCCGGATCCTCCGGGTGGCCCCGGCGACCGCCGCCGCGAGCACGGTCGGCGCGGAACCGGCGACGCCGGGCACACCGTGGTGCTCGGACACCCAGAAGCGGTGGTAACCGAGCGCCTCGACCTCGCGCGCCAGCGCGACGGTGTCCCGCAACGCCTCACCGGCCGGACGGCCCTCGCGCGTACGGGAACGGTCGAGAACGGAGAACCGGGTCCGGTCGATCAGTGCGCTGCTCACACAGGGTTCAACGCGTACGAGTCCCGGGGATTCCCGCTGCCGGGAGGGTGGCTGGGCGGGTGGCATGGTGGTGTGCGGGGCGCGACAGGTGGTTGACCACTGTGTGGCCGTCGGTACCGGGGTGGCCGGGGCCGGGGGCGGGGGAAAGTGGGGGGCGCTGGTTAGGGTTTGGGTGTGAGTGATGACAGCAGACGGCCGATCGCCGTGTTCGATCTCGACAACACCCTCGCGGACACCGCCCACCGGCAGCGTTTTCTGACCACGCGGCCGAAGGACTGGGACGGGTTCTTCGCCGCCGCGCCCCAGGACCCGCCGCTCGAGCGGGGTGTGGCGCTGGCCGTGGAGACCGCCCTCACCTGCGAGATCGTCTATCTGACGGGCCGCCCCGAGCGGTGTCGCCGGGACACCCTGGACTGGCTCGCGCAGCATGGGCTGCCCGAGGGGCGGGTGCACATGCGGAGCAACTCCGACCGCAGGCCGGCCCGGTTCACCAAACTGGAGACGCTGCGCCGGCTCGCCCGGGACCGCGAGGTCCGGATGCTGGTGGACGACGACGAACTCGTCTGCGACGACGCCGAACGCGCCGGGTTCACCGTCGTACGGGCCCGGTGGGCGGTGAAGTCGGCAGCCCTGGAGGAGGCCCAGGAGCGCGAGGGCCGTACCTGAGACCCGGCCCGGCGTCCGGCCGGGTCAGTCCTCGTCCTCGATGCGGAAGCCCACCTTCATACACACCTGCCAGTGCTCGATGCGCCCGTTGTCGAGCTGGCCGCGGATCTGCGTCACCTCGAACCAGTCCAGGTTGCGCAGGGTCTGGCCCGCACGGTCGATGCCGTTGCGAATGGCCTGGTCGACGCCCTCGTGGGAGCTGCCGACGATCTCGGTCAGCCGGTATGTGTGGTTCGACATGGTTCCACGGTGCCGCATCCGGGCCCGGCCCGCACGGCGTCGAGGCCAGGGGCCGTATTCCCGTGGGAGCTTGACCTCCGCATTGGTCCATACCAAAATCCAGCACACCCCGTTCGAGCACCGGCTGCTCGACCCCCCACGCCGGGACCCCGCCCTGTCCGCACCGCCCAGGCCAGACAGAACAGGACCCCTCGTGAGACGTCGTCGCCTGCTCGCCCTCCTCTGTGTCACCGGATCCCTCCTCGGCGCCTGCGGGCTGCTGCCGGGCGGGCACGAGCGGAAGACCGTCACCGTGTGGCTGATGCAGGACAGCGCCTCGGCGGACTTCCTCGAACGCTTCACCGCCGACTTCGAACGCACCCACCAGGACCTGCGCCTGGACATCCGCATCCAGCAGTGGACCGGCATCGTCGAGAAGGTGCGCGCCGCGCTCCAGGACCACTCCGGGCACGGCCCCGACGTCATCGAGGTCGGCAACACCCAGGTGCCGCTGTACGCCGACGGCGGCCGGCTCGCCGATCTGACGCTGGACGCGATGCGCGACTGGGACATGGACAGGTGGCTGCCCGGCCTCGCCGAACCCGGCAAGGACGGCAACAAGCAGTACGGCATCCCCTGGTACGCGGCCAACCGCGTCGTGATCTACCGCAAGGACCTCTTCGCCCGGGCCCGGATCACCCGGCCGCCGCGCACCCGTGCCGAGTGGCTCGCCGACACCGAGCGGCTCGACACCGGTGGCGACCAGGGCATCTACCTGGCCGGCCAGGACTGGTACACCCTGTCCGGCTTCATCTGGGACGAGGGCGGCGACCTGGCCCGGCAGCGGGACCACGAGTGGAAGGGCGCCCTGGACACCCCGGCCGCGCTGCGCGGCATGGACTTCTACCGGCGGCTCCAGGCGCTGGGCGCGGGGCCGGTGGACGCCGACGAGGAACACCCGCCGCAGGCCGGCGTGTTCGCGGGCGGCAAGGTCGCCCAGATCGTCGCCGTACCCGGGCTCGCCCGGGCGATCGTGCGGCAGAACCCGGGGCTGAAGGGGAAGCTGGGCTTCTTCCCGGTGCCCGGCCCGACCGCCGCACGGCCCGGCACGGTCTTCACCGGCGGCTCCGACCTGGTCGTCCCGGAGAACACCAAGGACCAGTTCGCGGCCACCGCCGTGGTGGGCGCGCTGACCGGCGCCAAGTGGGACACCGAACTGGCCCGCACCATGAACTACGTGCCCAACAAGAGCGCCCTCGCCGCCTCCGTCGCGGACGAGGCGGGGGTCGCCGCCATGGCCGTGGGCGCGGCGCACGGCCGGGCGACCCCGAACACCCCTCAGTGGGCCGACGTCGAGGCCGACAACCCGATCAAGCAGTACATGACCCGGGTGCTGACCGGGGCGGACCCGGCGACCGAGGCCCGCAGGGCCTCCCGGAAGATCACCGAGGCGCTCGCTCCGGACCTCGGCTGACTCAGCGCGCCACGCTCAGCGACAGCGCGAAGCGGCCCTGCTCGTCCGTCCACCAGTGGGTCAGGTCCAGGCCCACTGCGGCGAGTTCACGGGTCACACCCTCCTTCCGGAACTTCGCGGACACCTCGGTGCGCAGCTCCTCGCCCGCCGCGAACTCCACGGCGAGACCGAGCGCGGGCACCTTCACGGTCTGCGCGGTACGGGA
Organism: Streptomyces sp. NPDC001606; assembly: GCF_053596835.1. Lineage (NCBI taxonomy): Bacteria > Bacillati > Actinomycetota > Actinomycetes > Kitasatosporales > Streptomycetaceae > Streptomyces > Streptomyces sp. NPDC001606. Next base: position 688,124 of record NZ_JBSFHC010000001.1, on the reverse strand, counting down.
GCGCAGCCGCATCTCGATCCATTCGCGCTCGGCGTCCCACAGGGCCACGTGCGCGAAGGCGTCCGGATCGAAGTCGGCGCCCAGCTCGCGGTCGATGACGGCCAGCACGTTCTTGTTGAAGGCGGCCGTCACACCGGCCGCGTCGTCGTACGCCCGGACCAGCACCCGCTCGTCCTTGACCAGGTCGGTGCCGAGCAGCAGCCCGTCGCCCGGGGCGAGCAGCGTACGCACCGAGGCCAGGAACTCCGCGCGTTCGGCCGGGAGCAGATTGCCGATCGTGCCGCCGAGGAAGGCCAGGAGCCGGGGCCCGGGCGTTGTGGGCAGCGCCAGCGGGGCGGTGAAGTCGGCGATCAGCGCGTGCACCTCCAGTCCCGGGCGCTCCTCGACGAGCGCCTGCCCGGCCTGGCGCAGGGCGCTCTCGCTCACGTCCACCGGGACATAGGCGGCGAGCCCGGTCAGCGCGTCGATCAGATAGCGGGTCTTCTCCGAGGAGCCCGAGCCCAGCTCGACCAGGGTCCGGGCACCGCTCGCGGCGGCGATCTCGCCCGAGCGGACCGCGAGGATCTCCCGTTCGGCGCGCGTCGGGTAGTACTCGGGCAGCTCGGTGATCTCATCGAAGAGCTTGCTGCCGCGGGCGTCGTAGAACCACTTCGGCGGCAGCGACTTGGGGTTTGCGGTGAGGCCGCGCAGGACGTCGGCGCGCAGCGCGGCGTCCGTGGCGTCCTCGGGGAGGGTGCGGGTGACGTGCAGGGGACTCAACGGCAGGGCTCCTTCTCGGTTGCGGGCGCCGGATCCTCCAGCGGAGCGAGCAGCACGCCGGCGCGGTTCGCGGTGAGCACGGTGCGGTCGGGGACCTCCTGCCAGAGCGGGTCGTCGTCGTACGGCTCGGAGGCGACGACCGTCCCGCGACCGGGCTCCGTGCGGTACCAGAGGCTGTCGCCCCAGGCGGTGGCGGCGATGGTGTCGCCGTCGGTCAGCAGCAGGTTCAGCCGGGCGGCGGGCGCCGTCCGGGCGACCAGCCGCACCGTCTCGCCCAGCGCCCGGTCCGGGTCCTCGCCGGAGTGCAGCCGGTGCAGGACCAGCGCCCAGACGAACGCCGAGTCGGTGCGGGCCGCGAGCGCGAGCAGCTCGGCCGGGGGCAGCGCGGACAGCAGCGGCGCCGCCGTGTCCGGCCAGCCCGCGATGGCGCCGTTGTGACTGAACAGCCACCGCCCGGCCGCGAACGGCGCCGCCGCGGCCTCCGCGTCGGATCCTGCCAGGGTCGCGTCGCGGACGGCGGCCAGCACGGCACCGGAGCGCACCACCCGGGCCAGGTCGGCGAAGGACAGGTCCGCCCAGATCGGCCCGGCCCGCCGGTAGCGGGCCGGCACCGGGTCGTCCGGGGCGTACCAGCCCACCCCGAAGCCGTCCGCGTTGACGGTGCCGTAGCGCTGCCGGCGCGGCGCCCACGACTGCCGCAGCAGACTGTGCGGGGGCTGCACGAGCAGCGTGCCGAGCGGTGTCTCGGGGCCGACGTAGGCGATATGACGGCACATCAGCAGGGCTCCGAGCAGGCGGTGCGGAAGCCGGAGAAGATCTGCCGCCGGATCGGGTAGTCCCAGTTGCGGAACGTGCCCCGGCAGGCCACCGGGTCCACGGCGAACGAACCGCCGCGCAGCACCTTGTAGTCGGAGCCGAAGAACACCTCCGAGTACTCCCGGTACGGAAACGCCCGGAACCCCGGGTACGGCAGGAAGTCGCTGGACGTCCACTCCCACACGTCACCGATCAGCTGCCGTACGCCGAGCGGCGAGGCGCCGTCCGGGTAGCTGCCGGCGGGGGCGGGTCCGAGGTGCCGCTGGCCCAGGTTGGCGTGGACCGGCTCCGGCTCGGCGTCACCCCACGGGTAGCGCCGGGAGCGGCCGGTGACCGGGTCGTGGCGGGCGGCCTTCTCCCACTCCGCCTCGGTGGGCAGCCGGCGCCCGGCCCAGCGGGCGTACGCGTCGGCCTCGTACCAGCTCACGTGCAGCACCGGCTCGTCGGGCGGCACCACCTCGGTGACGCCGAACCGGCGGCGCAGCCACTGGCCGCCGTCCCGCCGCCAGAACAGCGGCGCCGAGATCCCGTGCCGCCGGATGTGCGCCCAGCCCTCCGGCGCCCACCAGCGCTCGGTGTCGTAGCCGCCGTCCGCGATGAACGCCTGGTAGGCCGCGTTGGTCACCGGGGTGGTGTCGATCCTGAACGGCGCCACCTCGCGGGTGTGCGCGGGGCGTTCGTTGTCCAGTGCCCAGGGTTCGGCGGAGGTGCCCATGGTGAAGGGGCCGCCGGGTACGAGCACGTCGGGCGGGCCGGTGAAGGGCGGGGCCGGCGCCGGATCGGGGGCGGTCAGGGCCTGCGGGCCGGTGCGCAGCTGATGGGTGATCAGCATGGTCTCGTCGTGCTGCTGCTCGTGCTGGGCGATCATGCCGAAGGCGAACCCGGCAGCGGTCAGCCGGGTGCCGTGGAAGTCGGCCGCCGCCAACACGTCCAGGGCCCGGTCCCGCACCTCGGCCGCGTACCGGCGGGCCTCCTCGGGCGGCAGCAGCGGCAGCGTGGGGCGCTCGGCGCGCGGGTGCTCGAAGGCGTCGTACAGGGTGTCGATCTCCGGGCGCATCGCCTCCCGGCCGCCGACCGCCCGCAGCAGCCACAGCTCCTCCTGGTTGCCGATGTGCGCGAGGTCCCACACCAGCGGCGACATCAGCGGGGAGTGCTGGGCGGTGAGGTCCGGGTCCTCGACACAGCTGGTCAGCAGGGTGGTGCGGTCCCGGGCCGCGGTGAGCGAGGCGAGCGCCCGGGCTCGCAGGAGGTCCGGATCGCCGCCGGTGGCGGAGGTGTCGGTCTCGGGGGCCGTCATGTGCGGATGTCCTTCCTCCCGGAGGCGGTGGGGGCGCCGCCCCCGCTCAGTACCCGGTCGTTCAGTTCCCGAACGCTCGGTCCGTCCTCGCCCAGTCCGTCCAGCAGGTCGTCGGCGGGGCAGCGGCCCCGGGCGACATAGCGGTCCCGGTAGGCGCTCACGGCGTGCAGGACGGCATCGGTCGCGCCGAGCCGGGGCAGCGCCTCCAGGGCGGCCGCGAAGCAGACGTCGGCGGCCTCGCGCAGCTCCCGGTCGGCGAGGGCGTGCCGGGCCGCGTCCACCCACAGCGGGTTGTGCGGGGCGGGCAGGCCCAGGGACCGCTCGGCGAGCGGCTTCACCGCCCGGTACGCGGCCTCGGCCGCCGCCGGATCGTCGAACAGCGCCGCCGTCACCGCGAGCGGCACCATCCAGCCGTCCGCGCCGGGCTGGGCGTCCATCATCCGCAGCTCCAGATGGCCGCGCGGCCGGACCGGCGGGAACAGCGTGGTCAGGTGGTAGTCCAGGTCCGCCCGGGTCGGCGGCCGGGGGGTGCGGGAGCGGGTCCACTCGCGGAAGGTGAGCCCCTCGGGCACGTCCCACGGCCCGCTCTCCCGGCGGACGCACATCACCGGCGCGTCCAGCACATGCCGGGCCCACGCGGCCCGCGGATCGCCGTCCAGCGGGGGAGCGCCCGCGCGGCCGGCGCCGATCTCCGTCCACAGCAGCTGACGGGTGGACCGCCAGCCGGTGGGCCGGCGGCCGATCAGCGGGGAGTTGGCGAACGCGGCCACCAGCACGGCACCGAGCTGGTGCGCCAGCCACCAGCGCCGTACATGGCCCAGCGGGCCGGGCTCCTCGTGGCCGGCGTCCACGCACACCTGTACCGAGGCCGAGGTGCACATCATGTGCCGGCCGGCCGGACCGGTGCGGTCCAGACAGGCCTCCATGGCGTCGTAGCGCGGTTCCCGCAGGAACCTGCGCGGCGCGTGCCAGGGGTCGTGGCCGATGCCGAGGATGCCGAGGCCGTCCTCGGCGAGCGCGGCGCGGACGGCGTCCAGGTCGGCCGAGACGGTGTCCACGCACTCCATCAGGGACGCGGCGGGCGGCGAGCTGAGCTCCAGCTGGCCGCCGGGTTCGATGGTGAGCGCCGAGCCCAGGGGTACGGCCCGCAGCCTGGCGTAGGCCGCTTCGAGCCGGTCACAGCTCACGGGAAGCTGCGGCGTCCGCAGCTCGTGGACGAGCCACTCCAGTTCCACACCCAGCGCCCGGGGCGGTCCGGTCTTGAAGCAGATGCCCCTGACCAGGGCTTCCACCTCGGCGTCGGTGACGGCTGTCCGGGACTCCGTACAGTCGCCACCGTCGCTCTTGGAATCAGACATGTCGGGATCCTCCTGAGAGACACCACCATGTCACCGGCCCGGTCCAGGGTGGTCCGGGCCGGCACTCGTTCCACCCAAGACCCTCGCGCCGGTTCGCACAAGGGTGCCCTGCCGGATGTTCCGGATCGGTCATCACCGTTTCCGTGCCCGTTCCCGGGACGTTCCCGGGGACGGGAAACTCCGTTGCACCGCATCACCAGCATCGCCCAGGATGCCTGCGTGAGCACGACGGGGGAGACCGCGCGGGCCGTGGTCACGGCGTCCACGGGGGTGGCGCCGTGAGCGCCGGCCTGCGCGGAACCGCCCCGGAAGCGGAAGTCCGCGGCTGCTCCGCGGCGGCCGGTCAGGTCCAGCCGTAGCGCTCGTGCAGCCGCTGCCGCACCAGGTTGAACCGCATGCGGTCCAGCGCGCAGGCCTCCCGGCGCATGCCGCTCTCGTGCAGCCTCAGCACCCGGTCCACGTCCACCCAGGAGTCCCGGCCGGACCGGTCCCAGGGCCCGCTGCCGATCGCCACCCACTCGCGGTCGCCGTCGTGCCGCTTGCTGGAGAGCTGTACGGCGAGGAAGGTGCCCGCCGCCTCCCGGGCGACGACCAGCACCGGGCGGTCCTTGCCCCGCCCGTCGTTCTCCTCGAAGGGCACCCAGGTCCACACGATCTCGCCGGGGTCCGGGTCGCCGTCGTGGGCCGGGGAGTACTCGGTGCGCACCCGGCCGACCTCGCGCGGGTCGGCCTCGGTGGTGGCGTGCGGGCCGTAACGGCCGGGGACATTCTCATCGGTAAACGTGGTCACGGCGGCACCCTAGTGGTACGGATCATGCCGCAACGAGCCGCCGGACCCCGCGGATTACTCCGATGCGGTGTCGGCGCGCCGGCCGATGGCCATGCCGGGGCGGCGCACGTGCACCGTCAGATACGTCAGCCCGCCCGGCCCGGCGGTGATGCTGCGCGTCGCGCCGTGCGGCAGCCACACCAGGGCCCCCTCGGCGAGCGGCCGCGGCTCCTCCGCCGTGCCCTGTCCGAGCACGCCGTCCCCGGCGACCACCATCAGCAGCACGTCCAGCCGGGGCTCGGCGTGCGCGGCGACCCGGGTGTCCGGGGCGAGCCGGACCACGTTGGCGTCGAGCTGGCGCCCGCTCTCGGCCAGCTTCCACAGCACCCCCGAGGGGACCGGTGGCGCCTCGGCCAGGGCCCGGGCGTCGCACAGCAGGCGCGGTTCCGGCTCGGGCCCGCTGCCGCCGGCCGGCCGGCTCCCGATCGCGGACGGCTGTCTCATCTGCTGTTCCTCTCCGTTCTGGTCGGTCCCCCGTGCCCGACTACCCCCGCCCGCACTCTACTCATTAATACATGTAGGATTCGTGAAAAATGAGCGCAGGTGAGAGCGGGGTGCCCGGACATGGCCACACGGGAGAGTCCGCGACGGCGCGAGGTGCTGGACACCCTGCGTGCCGCGCCCGCACCGCTGGGTGTCACGGAGACGGCCGAGCGGATGGGCATCCACCCCAACACCGTCCGCTTCCATCTGGACGCCCTGGTGGCCGAGGGCCTGGTCGAGCGCCGGACCGAGGCACCGTCCGGACCCGGCAGGCCGCGCACCGTCTACACGCCACGCCCCGGCATGCCCCGCGGCGGCACCCGCTCGTACGCCCTCCTGGCGCGGATGCTGCTCAGCCGCTGGGCGGCCGCCGATCCGGCCGAGGCGCGCGCGGAGGCGCTGGAGACCGGCCGTGAGTGGGGCCGCTTCCTGGTGGACCCGCCGGCGCCGTTCGAGCGGCCCACGTCCGCGCGTGCGGCGGCCGGACTGGTCGCCCTCCTGGACGACCTGGGTTTCGCACCCCGCCCGGAGGGCGCGGCGGAGCCGGACGGCCCACCGGAGCGGATCCGGCTGCACCACTGCCCGTTCCTCGAACTGGCCGAGGAACACGGCCGACTGGTGTGCCCGCTCCATCTCGGCCTGATCCAGGGCGCCCTGGCGCGGCTCGACGCCCCGCTGACCGCCACCGGACTGGAACCCTTCGCCGAACCGGACTCCTGTGTGGCCCGTCTGGCCGAGCGGCCGGCCGCCGCCTGAGCCCTCCCGGCCCCTCACCCCCGCTGCCCGGCGGCGGAGAAAGGCACCCCTGCATGAACGCCACGTCCGCCGCCACCGCGAGCGCGGTCACCTTCGTCTGGCTCGGCATGGTGCTGGCGATCTCCTTCCTGGAGGCGCCGCTGAAGTTCCGTGCGCCCGGCGTGACGATCCCGATCGGCCTCGGCATCGGCCGGCTGGTGTTCCGGGCGCTGAACGCCGTCGAGGCGGTCTTCGCCGTCGCCGTGACCGCCGTGGTCGCCGCGGGCGGTGCCACGGCCGCCGTCGGCTGGGCGACCGGCGCCGCGGCGGCCCTCCTGCTCGCCCAGCTGGCCGTCGTACGACCGCTGCTCAACCGCAGGTCCGACCGGGTGCTGGCGGGCGAGGACCTGCCCCGCTCGCGCAGCCACCTCTGGTACGTGGCCCTGGAACTGGCCAAGGTCGCCGCCCTGATCGCACTCGGGGTGGCCCTGAACACCCTGTGACGTGGGTGTTCCAGGGGCCCCGCTCAGTGCTCCTCGTCCACCGGTACCGGCAGGGAGGGCGAAGTGGCCTGTGCCGCCGGGGCGTTGTCGCCCATGGTGGCGAGCAGCTTCCGGGCGAGGCCGAGGCCGGTGCCGCCCATGGTGAGCGCCTTCGCGAACAGCTCGCCCATGCCGTCGGCGCCGTTGAGCAGCACCATGTTGTCCACATTGCCGAACGCGGACGCGCCGGCCTGCACGATCTCCGGCCACTTCTCCGCGAGTTGCTGGGCGACGACCGCCTCCTGGTTCTCGGCGAGCGCGGCGGCCCGTGCCTTGATGGCCTCCGCCTCCGCCAGACCCTGGGCCCGGATCGCCTCGGCCTCCGCCAGACCCCTCGCCTGCGCGGCCGCGGCCTCCGCCTGACCGGTGGCCCGGGTGGCGTCCGCGCCGGCCGCCCCCCGCGTCTTGGTCGCCTCGGCCTCGGCGGCCGCAGCCGTCTTCACCCGGGTCGCCTCGGCGCCGGCCGCCAGCTCCGTCTCCTTCGCCTTGGCCTCGGCCGCCGAGATCCGCGCATCGCGCTCGGCCTCGGCCAGCGTCCGCTTCTCGTACGCCTTCGCGTCCGCCGGCTTGCGGACGTCGGCCTGGAGCTGCTGCTCGCGCCGGTGCGCCTCCAGCTCGGCGACCCGGGTCTCCTGCACCACCACCTCCTGCCGGGCGCCGGCCTCGGCCAGCGGACCGGCCTGCCGGGCCTTCGCCGCCGCCTTGTCCCGCTCGGCCTGGTAGCCGGCCTGAAGGATCTCGCTGTCCCGGGTGGCCTCCGCCATCCGCGCGAACGACTGCTGCTCGGCCTCGGTGGCCAGCCGGTTCGCCTCCGCCTGCGCGATCCGCGCGTCCCGCTGCACGGCCGCCGCATGCGGCATCGCCAGGTTCTGGATGTAGCCGGTCGGGTCCTCGATCTCGTGGATCTGCAACGAGTCCACGATCAGCCCGAGCTTCTCCATCTCGGTACCGCAGGCCGCCCGGGTCTGCCCGGTCAGCTTCTCACGGTCCCGGATCATGTCCTCCACCGTCAACCCGCCCACGATGGACCGCAGATGACCGGCGAAGACGTTGTGCACCCGGTCGGACATCAGCTTCTGCTGGTCCAGGAAACGACGGGCCGCGTTGGCGATCGACACGAAGTCGTCGCCCACCTTGAAGATGACCACGCCCCGCACCTTCAGCGGAATGCCCTGGTGCGTGACGCAGTCCACGTGCAGCTCGGTCTCGTTCAGGTCCAGGGACAGCTTGCGCACCGCCTGCACCCCGGGCAGCACCAGCGTGCCGCGCCCGGTGACGATGCGGAACCCCATCCCCTCCTCCAGGCCCTCCGTACGGTGCTTGGAACCGGAGATGATGAGCGCCTCGTTCGGCTCGGCGACCCGCCACATCAGCTTGAAGAGACCGACCAGCACGAGGACGGCCACCACGACCGCCCCCGCAACGACGCCGACGATCATCGGCATTCGCCCCCTTTGCATGGTGCCCGATCCGGCACCGGACGAAGGGAGTGTGCGCCCGCCCGGACGCCCCGAGAAGACGGCGGGGAATCCTTGTTGCCATCTTGACGCACACCGCCCTCACCTGGGGCGCAGCCCGCTCAACTGTCGTAGGCGGCGATGACGTACACCGTCCTGGGCGGCAGGTACTCCACCACCGTGACCACCGTCCCGGGCGAGAGGCGGGCGGTGCCGTCGGCCGGGTGGGCGAGGAAGTGCTCCGCGCCGCCGCGCACCCGCACGATCACCTCGCCGACCAGCCCGGGCCCGACCGTGCCCGTCACCCGGCCGAGCAGCCCGACCATCGACACATCGTCCATGGCCCCAGCGTACGGGCGGAACGCCGGCGTCAGAGGACCCCTGCGGCCTCGTCCCGGCGCGGCGGCCGGTGCGTGTGCCAGCGCAGCTCCGCCTCCACCTGGGCGGCGAGCCGGACCAGCAGCGGCTCGCTGCACGCGGGCCCGAGCAGCTGGGCCCCGACCGGCAGACCGTCCCCGACGAACCCCGCGGGGATGTTGACGCCGGGCCAGCCGAGCACGTTCCACGGCCAGGCGTAGGGGCAGGCGGCGATCACCGCCCGCTCCGTGGCCGTCCCGCCCAGCCGGTGCAGGGCGCCGATCCGGGGCGGGGGAGCGGCCGTCGTGGGGGCGAGGATCACGTCGTACGTGTCGAAGAACGCGCCGATCCGCCGGTGCAGCACCGCCTCCGCCCGCCGGGCCGCCCGCAGCGGGGCCCCGCCGAGCAGTCGGCCGAGCCGGGCGGTGCCCCGGGTGCGCGGATCGAGCAGCGCCGGGTCGGGTGCCTCGCGGGCCCACTCGGCGACACCGGCGGTGGCCCGCGGCACGAAGGTCAGCCCGATCTGCCCGTACGGCGGATCCGCCGGTACGACCGTGTGCCCCAACCGCTCCAGCAGCTCGGCGAGTTCGGTCACCCGGGCGCGGATCTCCGGATCCAGCCGGGCGGGTACGGCGGTGAACGGCGGCCGCAGCGAGAGCGCGATGCGCAGCCGGCCGGGGTCCTGGCCGACCGCGTCCGCCACCGTGAGGGCGGGCGGCCGGTGCGGGTCCCGGGCGTGGTTGCCGCTCGCCGCGTCCAGCAGCAGGGCCGCGTCGGCGACCGTACGGGCCAGGGTGCCGTTGACCGTGATGCCCTGGAAGGGCTCGGCGCGCGGCCAGGTGGAGATGCGGCCGCGCTGCGGTTTGATGCCGATCAGATGGGTCCAGGCGGCGGGGATCCGCACCGAGCCGGCGCCGTCGGAGCCGAGCGCGGCCGGGACCAGCCCGGCGGCGACCGCGGCGGCCGAGCCGCCGGAGGACCCGCCCGGGGTGTGCCCGGGGTGCCAGGGATTGCGGGTCTCGCCGAACGCCGGACCCTCGGTGAACGGCCACTGCCCCAGCTCGCAGGCGTTCGTCTTGCCGACGATCACCGCGCCGGCCGCGCGCAGCCGCCGTACCGCCTCGCCGTCCGCGGCCGCCGGCGGGAAGTCCCCCCGGCAGCCGAAGGCGGTCGGCTCGCCGGCCACGTCCATGTCGTCCTTCACCGCGACCGGCACCCCGAGCAGCGGGCGCCGTCCACCGGCGGCCAACTCCCGGTCGGCCGCGTCCGCTTCGGCGAGCGCGGCCTCGGCCCGGACGATCCGGAACGCGTTCAGAGTGCCCTGGGTCCGCTCGATCCGGCCGAGCGTCCGCTCCACCAACTCCCGTGAGCTCACGGCTCCTTCGCGCAGGGCGCGGCGCGACTCCACGAGACCGGCGACGGGTTCGGACACCATGGCGGAGCACCTCCGGGAGACTCCGGGACCTTGTCTACCGAACAGTAACGTCAGTGGGGTCCCGGCGGTACGGGCTCCCGCAACAGCCGGCGCAGCCAGTCCCGGCGGGCCGTCCGGGCCGAGCGGGAGAGGGCCGCTTCGGGGGCGAGGGTGTCGAAGCCGTGGAAGCCGCCCGGCCAGACGTGGAGTTCGGCCGCGCCGCCGCACTGCCACAGGCGCGAGGCGTAGGCGACCACCTCGTCCCGGTAGGTCTCCGCCGAGCCGACGTCCAGATAGGCCGGGGGCAGCCCGGACAGATCGGCGGCGCGGGCCGGCGCGGCGTAGGGGGACACGTCCGGGCCGCCCCGGCTCTCGCCCAGCAGCGCCGTCCAGCCGGTCTCGTTGGCGGTGCGGTCCCAGACGCCCCGCCCCGCCATCTGCCGGCTGGAGACGGTGTCGTTGCGGTCGTCGAGCATCGGGCCCATCAGCAACTGGCCCAGCAGGCGGGGGCCGTTGCGGTCCCGGGCGAGCAGGGCGGCCGCCGCGGCCAGTCCGCCGCCCGCGCTGGAGCCCACGACGACGATCCGGTCCGGGTCGCCGCCGATCTCCCGGGCGTGCCCGGCGGTCCACACCAGGCCCGCGTACACGTCCTCGACCGGCGCCGGATGCGGGTGCTCGGGGGCGAGCCGGTACTCCACCGACACCACCACCGCACCGAGTTCCCGCGCCCAGGCCAGGGGCACCTCGACACCGGCCCGGTTGGTGCCGAGCATCATGCCGCCGCCGTGCACGTGGTAGAGCACCGGCAGCGGCGCGGCGGGCGCGCCGGCGGCGGGACGGCACAGCAGCAGGGAGATGTCCGGTGCGCCCGGCGGGCCGGGCACCGTGCGGTCCCGGGCCGTGAAGGCGCCGCCCAGCGTGACGTCGACCAGCGCGAGCAGCTCGGGGCCCGTGGCCCGGCGGGCGGCCGCGAGGTCGTCCCGGGTGAAGCCGGGCGTCAACGCGTCCCCGGACCGCTCCAGCACGGCGGCCAGTTCCGCGTCGAACGGCGGCGGGACCAGGGACATCGCATCTCCTCACAGAGCTCCTCCGACAGCACCGGTCACCCCGGCACACCCGTCCGGCACGACCGGGCACCGGTTGCATACCCCGCCAGCTGCCGGCTCAGGGCCGCGAGGGTCAGCAGGGCGACCAGGCCGCACACGCCGGTCCAGCCGAAGTGGGCGTAGGCCCGGGTACCCAGCCAGGAGCCCAGGCTGCCGCCCAGATAGGCGCAGGTCATGTAGGCGGTGTTGAGCCGGCTGCGGACGCCGGCGGCAATGCCGTACACCCGCACCTGGTTGGCGACCATCCCGGACTGCATGCCGATGTCCAGCAGCAGGGTGCCCCCGGTCAGGGCCGCGAGTCCGGGCGCCCCGCCGAGACCGCCCAGGGCGAGCAGCCCGGCGGAGACGGTGACCAGCAGGAAGCAGACCAGGTTCACCGCGTCCGGGCCCTGCCGGTCGACCCGTCGGCCCGCGTACGGGGTGACGACCATGGTGACCGCGTTGACCAGCGCGAACACCCCGACGGCGGCCGCGCCGAACCCGTACCGCGGGCCGGTGAGCAGCAGCGGCAGCCCGGTCCACGCGGCGGAGAAGGCGGCGAAGACGGCGGTCTGGTAGCAGCAGGAGCGGCGCAGGGCCGGTTCGGCGCGCAGCAGCCGCAGCGGCTCGGCCAGCAGCCGCGGATACCGCTGCCGGGACGGCGGTTCCCGGTCCGGCAGCGCGCGGGCGAGCAGCCCGGCGACCGCGAGGGTGAGCAGGGCGGCCAGGAGGTACGGCGCCCGCCAGCCCAGCCGCTCGCCGAGGGCGCCCCCGGCCGTGCGGGACAGCAGCATGCCCGCGAGGGACCCGCTCAGCAGCGTGCCGCCGGCCACGCCCCGCCGCTCGGCCGGCACCAGGCCCGCCGCCAGCGGTCCGGCCAGCGGGGCGATCACGGTGCTCGCCCCGGTGAGCGCGCTCGCCGCGAGCAGCTGCGGCAGCGCGGGCGCGGCGGCCGCGGCGCACAGCCCGAGACCGGTGAGGACGAGCAGCGTGACGAGCAGCGGGCGGGGCCGTAGCCGGTCGCCGAGCGGCACCAGCAGGAAGATCCCCACCGCGTAGCCGAACTGGGTGGCGGTCACCGCCCCGGCCGCCGCGTCCGGAGAGACGCCGAGGCCGGCCGCCGCGAGCGGCACGATCGCCTGCGGGAAGTAGACGTTGCCGACGGCCACCCCGCAGGCGAGCGCCAGCAGCGGGACGAGCCGGGAGACGCCCGGCGGCAGCGCGGTACGCTGCCCGGTGTGATGATCCGTCATAGGCGCAAGTCCACGTCGCACACCGGCCGTTGCCCAACGATGTAGCCGGGGACTGAATGATCGGCATCCTGCTCGGGGTGGACGACCTCGCCGACACCCGGTTCGCGATCTCCCCGCTCGGCCAGCTCATGGAGAGTCTGCGGGTGCTGCGCGCCCCCGCCCTGCACCCGCTGCACCGCGACTGGCGCCGCACCGTGCTCGGCGCGCTCGCCCCCGCCGACCGTCCCCTGCTGTCCGCGCTGGTCGGCGCCACTCTGGCGCTGCCCGACTTCCTCACCCCCCGGCCCGCCGCGTACGCCCCCTCGTTCGACGAGGAGCTGGCCGTCGTACGGGCCACACCCGTGCGGACCGTGCGGCACGATCTGCGCGCCGCCCACGCGCCACGCCCGCTGCCCGAGCCCCTGCGGCAGGCCGCCGCACCCGGCGACGGGCCCGTCCTGGACCTGCTCGACACGCTCTGCGCGGTGCTGCGCCGCTACTGGGAGACCGCGTTGCTGCCGTACTGGCCGCGGATCCGGCTGGTGCTGGAGGCCGACATCACCCACCGGGCGGGACAGCTGGCCACCGGCGGCGCGGGCGCGCTCTTCGCCGGTCTCCACCCCCACCTGCGCTGGCGCAACGGAATGCTGACGGTGGACAAGATGATCGGCCGGCACACGGTGGCCGTGGACGGGCGGGGGCTGCGGCTGGTCCCGTCGGTGTTCGCGCACAAGCCGGCGCCGCCGATCAGCGCCGACGCCGCGCCGATGCTGGCCTACCCGGGCCGGGGCACGGCCACCCTGTGGGAAGCGCCGCCCGCGCCCGACGCGTCCCCCCTGACCGCCCTGCTCGGCGCGCCCAGGACGACCCTGCTGCGGCTGCTCGCCGAGCCCCTGCCCACCGTCGAGCTGGCCCGTCGGCTGGGCGTGACCCCGAGCGCCGTCTCGCAGCATCTGCGGGTGCTGTACGACACCGGTCTGCTCACCCGCGCCAGGGACGGCAGACGGGTGCTCTACCGCCGCAGCCCGCTCGGGGAGCGGCTCGTCGCGGGGTGACACGGCGAAGGGGCCGGAGAAACTCCGGCCCCTTCGTGGTGCGGGTGCGGCTCAGGCGGCCGCGGCCTCGGCGATGGTGCCGTGCAGCCGGGCCACGACCTCGGTCAGCTGGGCGGCGACCTCGGCGTCCTCGGACGGGTGGGTCTCGGCGAAACGGGTCATGGAGCCGGGGATGGACAGCTTGATGTCCTCGATCACCTTGCCGCCGGCGATGCCCACGGCCTTGCGGGTGTCGTCCTGCGCCCACACGCCGCCGTACTGGCCGAAGGCGGTGCCGACCACGGCGACGGGCTTGCCGCCGAAGGCGCCGGCGCCGTACGGGCGGGACAGCCAGTCGATGGCGTTCTTCAGAACGGCCGGGATGGTGCCGTTGTACTCGGGCGAGAAGAACAGGAACGCGTCGGCGGCCTGGGCGGCCTCGCGCAGCGCGGCGGCGGCGGCCGGAACGGAGCCCTCGACGTCGATGTCCTCGTTGTAGAACGGGACGTCGGCCAGGCCCTCGAAGAGCACGACCTCGGCGCCCTCCGGAGCGAGCTTGGCGGCCGCCTCGGCGAGCTGGCGGTTGTGGGAGCCGGCGCGGAGGCTGCCGACGAGCGCGAGGATGCGAACGGACATGGGTACTCCAAGAGGCTGAAACATCGCGGTCACAAATCCGGACCGGGGTCCGGTTAACTGTGTACCACCCTAAACGGACCGCGGTCCAGTTTTCTTCCCGATGCTTTACGCTGGCTCCATGTCCAGCCTCCTGCCCCCCTGCCCGGAGCCCCGTGAGCCCCTCGGGCCCCAAGAGGAGCCCGCCCTGCTCGACATCGGCACGGCCGCCGACGAGCCCTGCCTGCGCGCCGACGCGGCCCGCAACCGGGCCAGGCTGCTGGACGCCGCCTCCCGGCTCATCGCGGAACACGGAGTGGCCGGGGTGACCATGGAGGCGGTCGCCACCGCCGCCCAGGTCGGCAAGGGCACGGTCTTCCGCCGCTTCGGCGACCGCACCGGTCTGCTGATGGCGCTGCTCGACCACTCCGCCCGGCAGCTCCAGGCCGACTTCCTGAGCGGCCCGCCGCCGCTTGGCCCCGGCGCGCCGCCCCTGGAGCGGCTGCGGGCGTTCGGCGTGGCCGTGCTCTACCGCTCGGCCGAGGCGCTCGACCTGGAGCTGGCCGCCCAGCCGGAGCCCGCCCGCCGGTACGCCCACCCTGCCTTCCAGGCGCTGCGCACCCATGTGACCGTGCTGCTGCGCGAGCTGGTGCCGGACGGCGACTGCGATCTGCTGGCCCACACCCTGCTGGCGGCGCTGGACCCCGGCCTCATCCACCATCTGACCCGCCAGTGCGGCATGCCCATGGAACGGCTGGAGCAGGGCTGGTTCGACCTGGTCGCCCGGGTGACCGGCACGCGGCCGCCGCACTGAGCCGGGCACCGGGCCGGCCGGGCCGGACCCAGAACCGGTTCGTCCAATTCCGTACCACGTTCCCCCGCCCGCGGCGGGCGTCCGGCGCTCTGCCAAGATGCGCTCTGTCATGGTGCAGATACCGAACACGCCCACGAGCGCCGACGTGGCCCGGCTGGCCGGCGTCTCGCGCGCGACCGTGTCCTACGTCCTCAACAACACCAGCGCGGTCCGGATCAGCGAAGCCACCCGCCGCCGGGTGCACGAGGCCGCGCGGGAACTGGGGTACGTGCCGCACGCGGCCGCCCGCAGCCTGCGCGCCGGGCACAGCCGGATGGTCCTCATGCCCGCCCCCGCGATCCCGGCGGGCCCCCTCTACAGCACGTTCCTCAACGAACTCCAGTGGGCCCTCGGCCGCCTCGACTACACCGTCGTCCAGTACGGCACCGTCGGCCTCCAGGGCGACGAGGCCGCCCGCGCCTGGGCGGAGCTGCGGCCGGTCGCCGTCCTGGTGCCCGGTACCGGACTCGGCCCGCAGGGCGTCGCCGTCCTCAAGCGCTCCGGCGCCCGGGCCGTGGTCACCCTCGGCCCCGCCCGGGTCGACGGTGCCCACGCCCTGCTGATGGACCACACCGCCGTCGGCCACACCGCGGCCACCCACCTGTACCGGCGGGGCAGACGGCGGATCGGGGTCGTGATGCCGGAGGAGCCCGGCCTGGAGGCGTACTCGGAGCCCCGGCTCGCGGGCGTGCGCCAGGCGCTGCACGACACGGACGCGACCGTCACCGTGCTGCCGCTCGCGTACACCGAGCGGTCCGCCGCCGCACTCGCCGCCCGCTGGTCCGCGTCGGGCCCGGACGCGGTGTTCGCCTACAACGACGAGTACGCGATGCTGCTCATGCGCGCCCTTCAGGACGAGGGCGTACGCATCCCCGAGGACGTCGCCGTCATCGGCGCCGACGACCTCATGCTGGGCCGGCTGCTGCGGCCCCGGCTCAGCACGGTCCAGGTCGAGCTTCCCTCGGCACGCGACCTCGCCGAACTGGTCGACCGCGCGGTCCGCGACCCGGGCGGCGAACCAGAAACCCACAAGGTCCTGGGCGCCTCCCTCATCCACCGCGACTCCACCTGACCCCGCCCGGGGACGACCGGAGTCCGTCTGGGCCCAGCCCACAGCGAGTCCCGTCGCCCCCCCCGCGGAGCGGTTACTCGCCCTGGGCTTCCTGGGCCGCGATGCTTCGGCGGACCTCGTCCATGTCCAGGCCGCGGGCCTGGCTGATCACGTCCGCGAGGGCGGGTTCGGGGAGGGCGCCGGGCTGGGCGAAGATCGCCACCTTGTCCCGGACGATCATCAGTGTCGGGATCGACTGGATGCCGAAGGCCGCGGCCAGCTCCGGCTGGGCCTCGGTGTCCACCTTGCCGAAGACCAGGTCCGGGTTGTCCGCGGCGGCCTTCTCGTAGACCGGCGCGAACTGTCGGCATGGCCCGCACCACTCTGCCCAGAAGTCGATGAGGATGAAGCCGTTCTCCTCGACCGTCTGGTCGAAGTTCTCCTTGGTCAGCTCAACGGTGCTGCTCATGGCCTGCTTCCCTCTTCCTGGTATGGGGCTCTGCCGACGGCGGAAACACGGCCGTGCGACGGCCTATTCCGGGGCGCCCCGGGCGCGTACCCCCTGTGGCCGCCGCGCACACCAGCCACCAGACTGACCCCATGACGGAAACGGAATCCATCGCGTACGACGTCGTGGTGCTCGGAGCCGGACCCGTGGGGGAGAACGTCGCCGACCGCACCCGCGCGGCCGGACTCACCACCGCGGTCGTGGAGAGCGAACGGGTCGGCGGCGAGTGCTCGTACTGGGCGTGCATGCCGAGCAAGGCGCTGCTCCGCCCGGTCATCGCCCGGGCCGACGCCCGCCGGCTGCCCGGCCTGGCCCCCGCGGTCCAGGGCCCGCTGGACACGCCCGCCGTTCTCGCCCGCCGAGACGAGTACGCCTCGCACTGGCGGGACGACGGCCAGGTCCGCTGGCTGGACGGCATCGGCGCCTCCCTGTACCGGGGCCACGGGCGACTCGCCGGCCCGCGCACCGTCACCGTGACCGCTCCCGACGGCACGGTGACCACCCTCACCGCCCGCCATGCCGTCGCCGTCTGCACCGGCACCCGCGCCCAGCTGCCCGACCTGCCCGGTCTCGCCGAGGTGCGGCCCTGGACCAGCCGCGAGGCCACCAGCGCCCAGGCGGCACCGGCCAGGCTGATCGTCGTGGGCGGCGGAGTCGTCGCCACCGAGATGGCCACCGCCTGGCAGGCCCTCGGTTCACGGGTCACCCTGCTGGTGCGCGGCAAGGGCCTGCTGAACCGCATGGAGCCCTTCGCCGGGGAGCTGGTCGCCGAGTCGCTCAGCGAGGCCGGCGTCGACGTCCGCACCGGCATCACCGTGGAGTCCGTGCGCCGCGAGAACGGCACCGTCGTCGCGGTCACCGCCGGCGGCGACCCGATCGAGGCCGACGAGATCCTCTTCGCCACCGGCCGGGTCCCGCAGACCGACGACCTCGGCCTGGACACCGTCGGCCTGGAACCGGGCTCCTGGCTGGACGTCGACGACACCCTGAGGGTCACCGGCACCGACTGGCTGTACGCGGTCGGCGACGTCAACCATCGCGCCCTCCTCACCCACCAGGGCAAGTACCAGGCCCGGATCGCGGGCGCCGCCATCGCCGCCCGCGCGGCCGGCGGCCCGCTCCTGGACGAACCGTGGGGCGCGCACGTCGCCACCGCCGACGGCAGCGCCGTACCCCAGGTCGTCTTCACCGACCCCGAGGCCGCCGCAGTGGGCCTCTCCCTCGCCGAGGCGGAGCAGGCGGGCCACCGGGTCCGCGCCGTCGACGTCGCGTTCTCCTCCGTCGCGGGCGCGGGGCTCTACGGCGACGGCTACCAGGGCCGGGCCCGGATGGTCGTGGACCTGGAGGAGGAGATCCTGCGCGGGGTCACCTTCGTCGGCCCGGGCGTCGGCGAGCTGATCCACTCCGCGACCGTCGCGGTCGCGGGCCGCGTCCCGGTCGACCGGCTGTGGCACGCCGTCCCGTCCTACCCGACCCTCAGCGAGGTGTGGCTGCGCCTGCTGGAGGCGTACCGCGACAACTGACCTTCCCGGTCACGGCAGTTCGAAGCCGAGCGCGGCCGCGGCCGCGCTCGGCGCGGGCTGTGCCCACAGCGCCGCCACGGCCTCGTTCGTGGACAGCGAGCGCAGCTCCGCGCGGTCCAGATACAGGGTGCCGTCGAGGTGGTCCGTCTCGTGCTGGACGATCCGGGCCGGCCAGCCCGCGACCACCTCGTCCAGCGCGCGGCCCCGCTCGTCGCTGCCGCGCAGCCGCACCTCGGCGTGCCGGGCCACCACGGCCTGCCAGCCCGGCACGCTCAGGCAGCCCTCGAAGAACGCGGCGCGGGCGGTGCCGACGGGTTCGTAGGAGGGGTTGACCAGGACGCGGAACGGCTGCGGCACCCGGCCCCGGGCCGCCGCGACCTCCTCCGGCACCGGCGCCGGATCCTCCAGGACCGCGATCCGCAGCTCCACGCCGACCTGCGGCGCGGCGAGGCCCACGCCCGGGGCGGCGTGCATGGTGAGCCGCATGGCCTCGATGAAGCGGGCCAGCAGGGCGGGGCCGAGCTGGCCGTCGTACGGTTCGGTGGCGCGCCGCAGCACGGGCTGTCCGGCGGCGACGATGGGCAGGGGGCCGCCGGCGGCGAGGAGTTCCTCGACCCGCTCGGCGAGCGGTGCGTGATCACGGGTGGCTGCCATCGGGTCAGGATGCCATGACAGGGGGCCGGCGACACCGCGGTGCGCCTCCGCCGCGGTGCCCCCGCGGTCACGGGGGCACCGCCCGGCTCACCGCTCCGGGAAGTCGCCCGCGAGCGCTCCGGCGATCCGCAGGTGCTGCTCGGCCTCCTCGTGCCGGGCCTGCCGCTGGAGCGTGCGCCCCAGCATCAGCCGGGCGTACTGCTCCACCGGGTCGCGCTCGACGAGGATCCGCAACTCGGCCTCGGCACGCCGCAGTTGGGCGGAGTGGTAGTAGGCGCGGGCCAGCAGCAGCCGCGCAGCGGTCTGCTCCGGCACCTCCTCGACCAGCCCGGCCAGCACCCGCGCCGCCCCGGCGTAGTCCCTGGCCTCGAAGAACAGCTGCGCGCGCGTCCAGCGCTCGGCCGCCGTCCCGTGGTCGTAGTACGTGTTCTCCACGCGCGTCTCCACTGGTGACCTCCTTCGCCGGCCACAACGGAGCAGAGTCGTTGAATATTCCACTACTCTGCGCGGTGTGGGCCGACCGGGCGGGTTCAGTGCCTGGTGTAGACGAAGCCGAGCTTGTCGATCTCGTCGCCCGAGCGGCCGTGGAAGCCGGCGATCTGCCAGCCGGAGGGGGCGGTCCGGGTCACGCAGTCGGACGTGGTGGTGCCGCCGGAGAGGCTGCGGCCCAGGTTCGTGGTGAAGGCGGCGGAGAAGATGCGGCTGTGGCCGTCCTTCTGCCCCTCGCACAGCCGGGCGGAGGTGATGTACTCCCCGCTGCCCAGGGTGAGCGACGAGGCCGTGCCGCCGGTGCCGCCGTGCGTCACGGCCGTGCCGTCGCCGTAGGTCATGCCCACACCGTCGACGCGCGCGCCGCTGCGCACCGAGAGAGTCGCCGGCCCGGTGGTGGCGGGCACGGTCGCGATGTCGGTGAAGTAGTCGCCGTGCGGGCCGCCGAACTGGTCGCTGAGCTGGAAGTCCGGATTGCGCGACCAGCTGAAGGACACCGTGATCGGGTCGTGGTCGGACAGCATGAGCCCGTCGCCGGTGAGGAAGTCGGCGTGCTTGTTGCCGTACGCCGTGGCGTCGAGCGAGACGAGCCGGTTGCCGCGGTAGAGGACCTTGTCGACGACCTCGCAGGTGTTCGTGATCGCGTTCTCGTCGCACAGCAGCGGGTCGGAGCCCTTGGCGGGCAGTGTGCCGCCGCGTTCGAGCCGGACCCAGGCGTCGGTGAGGCCGTTGTCCCGGGCGAACTCGGCGATGGTGTCGCCGGCGCGGGTGTAGCGGGTGTTGGTGTCGCCCATGACCACGACGGCGTTCCCGGCGGAGTGGGTCTTGATGAACGCGGTCAGCTGGCTGAGGTTGTCGGCGCGCGAGGCCAGGTCGCCGTCGTTGGTGCCGGCGTTCGTGTGGAGGTTGTAGAAGTCGATGTACACGCCCTCCGCCAGGCGCTCGCGCAGGAAGGTGAAGCCCTTGGGGGTGAGGCAGTCGCCGGAGTCCACCTGGCAGGAGTTCCAGTGCACCCGCTCGAAGTCGTCGGTGTCGTAGGGGAGGTCCGACAGGGTGTTGAGACCGCTGCCGATACCGGCTCCGCCGCTGGTGGGGGTGCGGTAGGGGTGGGTGTCGGAGGCGTAGAGGTAGGAGTGGTAGTTGAAGTCCTCCTGGACGTTGACCACGTCGTAGGCGCCGATCCGGGTGCCTATCGCGGTCGTGCTCGGCGCCCGGGGCGTGGGGGCGCTGGAGAGGCCCTCGGGCAGCCCCGCCACGTTGTAGGAGAGGACGCTGAACGTCCCGGAGGTTCCGTCGGGGGCTGTCTGGGCGGCCGCGGGGGCGGTGAATCCGCCGAACGCGGCGGCCGCGACCGTGAGGCAGAGCAGAAGACGGCGCACGGGATGGCCTCCTGAGGGGGCGTCAAGGGGAGCGGGTGGCAGCAACTTACCGCCGGTAACGCCGCTTCGTGTGCCGGTTCGGCCAAGGGTGAGGAAAAGTTCACCGGCCGGACCGGAGCCGTTGCCGCCCGTACGCCCCGCCGTCCCCGCGGGCGCCACCGGCCGACCGGCCGGGGTGCGCTCAGCGGGCCGCCGCGTGGTGGGGCGCCATGTGGTCGGTGAACCAGTCGCGGGCGAGGCCGGCGGCCTGCTCCAGGGTTCCGGGCTCCTCGAAGAGGTGGGTGGCGCCGGGTACGACCGCGAGCCGGTTCTCGCACCGCAGCCGGGCCCGGGCCTCGCGGTTGAGGTCGAGGACCAGCTCGTCGCGGCCCCCCACGATCAGCAGCGTGGGCGCGGTCACGGCCGACAGCCGCGGCCCGGCGAGATCGGGCCTGCCGCCGCGGGAGACGACCGCGCCGATCCGCGCCTCCGGCTCGGCGGCGGCCCAGAGCGCCGCGGCGGCACCGGTGCTGGCACCGAAGTAGCCCACGGCCAGCCCCGCCGCCTCGGGCTGCTCGCGCAGCCAGCCGGTGGCTTCGATGAGCCGCACGGCGAGCAGCCCGGTGTCGAAGACGTTGGCCCGGTCGGTCTCCTCCTCCTCGGTCAGCAGGTCGAACAGCAGGGTGCCCAGCCCCGCCCGGTTCAGCACGTCCGCGACGAACCGGTTGCGGGGACTGTGCCGGCCGCTGCCGCTGCCGTGCGCGAACACCACCACCCCGCTCGCGCCCTCGGGCACCGTCAACCGCCCCCGCAGGCCCGCCCGCCCCGCGCGCACCTCCGCCTCCCGGTCCCCGGGAACCGCGGAGCGGCCCGGGGGAGCCCCGCGGGTGCCTTCCCGGCGGGCGAACGACTCCTCCAGGCAGGCGATCACCTCGTCGTCGCCGGTCTGGGTGAAGTCGGCGTAGAACTGCCCGATCGCGTAGAACTCCGCCGGGGTGTGCGGGCACACCAGCTCGTCGGCGTCCGCGCCCAGCCGCGCCGTCCAGTCGTACGGCGCCACCGGAACGGCCAGCACCACCCGGGCTGCGCCGCGGGCGCGCGCGATCCGGCAGGCCGCCCGCGCCGTCGACCCGGTGGCCACCCCGTCGTCGACGACCAGGACGGTACGGCCCGCGAGCGGCACCGGTGCGCGGTCGCCCCGATAGCGCCGGGCGCGGCGCGCCAGCACCTCCTGCTCGCGCGCCTCGACCTCGGCCAGCTCGTCCGGGGTGACCCGCGCATGCCGTACCACCTCGTCGTTGATCACCCGGACGCCGCCCTCGCCGATGGCGCCCATGCCCAGCTCCGGCTGGACCGGCACGCCCAGTTTGCGGACCAGGCAGACGTCCAGCGGCGCGTCCAGCGCCTCGGCGATCTCCGCGCCGACCGGGACTCCGCCGCGGGGCAGCGCCAGCACGACGACATCGGAACCCCGCAGGTGTTCGAGCCGGGCGGCCAGCCGGCGGCCGGCGTCCCGGCGATCGGTGAAGAACACGATCCGGCCTCCCTGCCACCAGGAAATGTCCGTACCTCCATCGTGGCCCCGGCGGAAGCGAGGCGCGCACCGCGCCAGGAGGCGATCTGCACCGCACCAGGAGGCGATCCGCACCGCGCCAGGAGGCGATCCGCACCGCGCCACGAGGTGATCTTCCGAGTCGCCCCGGCGCGCCGGGACGCGCACCATGGACAGGGAGCGCCTCACCCGGGAGTGAGCATGCGACTGTCGTTCCTCGAACCCCTCTACAAGCACCCCGGTCCGTTCGCGTCCGTCTATGTGGACACCTCCCGCGACACCGCCGTCGGCGATCCCGACGCGGCCATGGAGCTGCGCCGCCGGCATCTGCGGGACGCTCTGCTGGCCGAGGGGGCCGACCCGGACTCCGCCACCGCGGTGGCGGGCACCGTCGGCAGCGACACGGACGTCCCCGGCACCCACGGGCAGGCCGTGTTCGCCGCCCGGGGACGGCTGGCCCTGCTGGACGAACTGCCCACACCGCCGGCCCGCGACACGGCGTACTTCGGAACGCTGCCCGACACCATGCCGTTGGCCGTCCAGCACGCGCCCGGCATCCCGTACCTCGCGGTGCATGTGCACTACAGCGGCCGTCACTCCACGGAGGCCCCCGGCACCGTACGGATCGACGCGGAGGCCGGCAGCTGGCCCCTGACCAGGGTGCGGCCCGGGCACCGGCTGCACGAGGAAGTCCCGGTGACCGACTGGCTGAACGCGGCCGAGGTGATCGGGAGCGAGCTGGAGGGCCATGCGCGGCGCATCGGCGCCGAGGCGGTGGTCGTCGCCGGAGACGTCTGGGCCCGGGGCATCCTGGTCCGCCGGCTGCCCCCGGCACTGCGCGGCGAGGTGACGACCGTGGAGGGCGCCGGCGCGTCCGAGCCGGGCCGCGCCCTGCTGGAGCAGCGGCTCGAGCAGCTCTTCGGCGAGCGCATGGCCGCGCACGACCGGGCCCTGCTCGACGCCTTCCTCGCCCAGCGGGCCCGCCATGGAGCGGCGGCGGAGGGCTTCCGGGCGGCGGTGTCGGCCCTCCAGCGGGGCAGCGTCCGAGCCCTGCTGCTCAACGACCACCCCGAGTCACCGCTGCGCCTGTGGATCGGCCCGGAACCCAGCCAACTGGCCTTCACCGACACCGAGTTGCGCCTGTACGGCATCACCGATCCGCAACTGGAGCGGGCCGACGCGGCCCTGACCCGGGCCCTGGTCGGGACCAAGGCGGAACTCGTCGTCGTACCCGAACAGCGGGTACGGCTGCGCGAGGGCGTGGGGGTCCTGCTGCGCTACGCCGGTGCCGCGCGGGCCGCCGCCTGACGTCACGGGCCGGCGCGGTGCGCGCCGCTCCCGGTCAGGGCGCGGCGGCGATCACCTCGACGAAGTGACCGACCCGGCCCTCGGGCAGATGACGGGCGAGGTCCGCCTCGCTGATCATGCCGACGAGCCGGTGGTTGTCGGTCACCGGCAGCCTGCGGATCTTGTGTTCCTCCATGACCCGGAGGACAAGGTCGGCGTCGGCCCCGGCATCGATGGTGACCGGCTTGCCCTGCTCCAGCTGGCCCGCGGTCACGGTCCTCGGGTCCTTGCCCTTGGCGACGCACTTCACCACGATGTCGCGGTCGGTGACGATCCCGTGCAGCCGGTCGTCGGGGCCGCAGATCGGAAGGGAGCCGACGTTCATCTCCTTCATCCTGCGTGCGGCGGCCTCCAGCGTCTCCCGCTCCGCGACGCAGGCCGCACCCGTGTGCATGATCTCCCGGGCGGTGGTCATGACGGTCTCCTTCGAGCGTCGCTCGTCCGCGCCGGGAGAGCCCGCGGAGTCTGGCCCGCCCCGGCCGGTACTCCTCAGCACCAGTGTGGGTTCCCCGGCGGCCGCCCGCACTCCCGGCACGCCTTGCCGGGCCCGCCGGACGGCCGTGCCACGGGCCGGCGGCACCCTGCTCGCCGCCCGGCCCCCGCAGCGGTACTGTTCGCGGCGACGGCGACGTCCGCGAAGGTGGCCGGGAGGCAGCGGTGACAAGGCTTACGGGCGATGCCCTGCGCGTGACGGTCTTCATCGGTGAGAACGACGTCTGGCACCACAAGCCGCTCTACAGCGAGATCGTGCACCGGGCACACCGGGCCGGGCTGGCCGGTGCCTCGGTGTTCCGCGGGGTGGAGGGCTTCGGCGCCTCCTCCCTGATCCACACCTCGCGGCTGCTGTCGCTCAGCGAGGACCTGCCGGTGGCGATCGTGATCGTGGACACCGAGGAGCGGGTGCGGGACTTTCTGCCGCAACTCGACGAGCTGGTCGGCTCGGGGCTGGTGGTCCTCGACGGCTGCGAGGTCATCCGGTACGTCGGCAGGGAGGCGACGACCGGGCCGAAGAGCCGGCCCGGGGGCCGGGGGAAGCACGCGTGAACCGGCTGCGCCCGCCGGGGACGTCCGGGGCATGAACCGGTCCGGGCCCGGGGCGGGGGAGGCCGCGCGGATGGGGCCGTGGCGGTTCGTGGTCTGGTTCGGCACGGTCAGCCTGCTCGCCGACATCGTGTACGAGGGCGCCCGCTCGATCACCGGCCCGCTGCTGGCCTCGCTGGGCGCGTCCGCCCTGGTCGTCGGGGTGGTCACCGGCGCGGGGGAGGCGGCGGCGCTCGGGCTGCGGCTGGTCTCCGGCCCGCTCGCGGACCGCACCCGCCGCTTCTGGGGCCTGGCGATCGCCGGGTACGCCCTGACGGTCGTCTCCGTGCCGCTCCTGGGCGTGGCCGGAGCGCTGTGGGCCGCCTGCGTGCTGGTCATCGCCGAGCGGGTCGGCAAGGCCGTGCGCTCGCCCGCGAAGGACACGCTGCTCTCGCACGCCACCGCCGCCACCGGACGGGGCCGGGGCTTCGCCGTCCACGAGGCGATGGACCAGATCGGCGCCCTGATCGGCCCGTTGCTGGTGTCCGGTGTGCTCGCGCTGACCGGCGGTGACTACGCAGCGGCGCTGGGCGTCCTCGCCGTACCCGGTGTCGCGGTGCTGGGCCTGCTGTTCCGGCTGCGCGCCCGGGTGCCGGACCCGGAGGGCTACGAGCGCGAGCTGACGGCCACCGTGGCCACCCCGCCCGAGGAGCAGGGCGAGCGGCTGCCCAGGACCTTCTGGACGTACGCCGCGTTCACGGCGGCCACCACGACCGGGTTCGCGACCTTCGGCGTGCTCTCCTACCACCTCGTCGAACGGCACCTGCTGAGCACCGCCTGGGTGCCCGTGCTGTACGCGGCGGCGATGGCCGTGGACGCGGTCGCCGCGCTGGCCACGGGCTGGCTGTACGACCGGTTCGGCCCCCGCGTCCTGGTGGTGCTGCCGGTGCTGACCGCCGCCGTGGTCGCACTGGGCTTCACCGGCACGCTCGCCGTCGCGGTGGCCGGATCGCTGGTGTGGGGCGCGGCCATGGGCATCCAGGAGTCGGTCCTGCGTGCCACGGTCGCCGACCTGGTGCCGAGCGGCCGGCGGGCCACCGCGTACGGTCTGTTCGCCGGTGTGGTGGGCGCGGCCAGCGTGACGGGCGGCGCGCTGACCGGCGGCCTGTACGGCTATTCGATCCCCGTGCTGATCACGGTGGTCGTCGCCGTCCAGGCACTGGCCTTGGTCCTGCTGGCCGTCACCGAGCTGAGCCGCCGCTGAGCGGCCGGGGAAGCGCCCGTCAGGCCTTCTTCACCACGCTGGACTTCAGCTGCATCGCCCCGAATCCGTCGATCTTGCAGTCGATGTCGTGGCCGTCCACGCCGTCCACGAGCCGGATGTTGCGCACCTTGGTGCCCGCCTTGATCCCGGACGGACTGCCCTTGACCTTGAGCGCCTTCACGACGGTCACGGTGTCGCCGTCGGCGAGCACATTGCCGACCGCGTCCCTGATCACCTTGGCCCCGCCGGTGTCACCGGACGCGTCGGCCGGCGACCACTCGTGCCCGCATTCCGGGCAGACGAGGAGTGCGCCCATCTCGTACGTGTACGCGCCGGAGCACCGAGGGCAGGGCGGAAGCTGTTCTTCACTCATGGGATCCGTGTCTTTCACTGGGTGTGCTGATGGATGCGGGGAGATACGGGGAAACGCAGGAAAGGGGGCGAGCGCGTCAGGCGGGCCAGCCGTCGGTGCGCCACTCCTGCTGCTCCGGCTGCCGTCCGGCAGCCGGCACCCCCCGGCCATGGGCGGCGCGGGCGGCGGCCAGGTCGCAGTGCACGGGCATGTCCGGGCAGTCGCCGGCCGGGACGAGCGAGCCGTCGGCGGGGATGGCGGCCAGTTCCAGTCTGCGGCCGGAGCCGGCGAGGCGGCGCGCGGCCTCGCGGATGGCCAGCTGACCCTCCGCGGACCAGCTGCGCAGCTCGGTCAGGTCGAGGACGACCGGCCCGGTGCCACGGGCCATGACCCAGCCGATCGCGCCGCCGAAGCGATGGACCGCGTCCGGGCCGAGACAGCCGGCGACGGAGAGGACACCGAGGTTCTGCTCGATGGTGTAGCGCCAGTCGATGGTCATGCGCGGGGGATTGTCCTTGTGCGGTGGGTGGTACGGGGAGATGCGGCTCGGGGCCGGGTCACAGGGGCAGGGTGATCCGGATGCTCTTGCCTCGGCCGTCGGCGTCCGGGCGGACGACCGCGGTGCCGCCCAGGCCGAGGGTGGGTTCCGCGACGGTGGCCAGACCACCGGTCCCGGCAGCGGCGGGCGCGCCGTACAGCGGGGGCCGGTAGGGGTGGCGGTCGTGGACGGCGAAGGCGAGGCAGTCCCGGCCGGCCGCGGAGACCACCGTGAGCTGCGGGGAGAGCGCGACGGCGTGCCGGACGCCGTGGGTGACCGGCTCGCCCAGGATGAGCAGCGCCGGGTCCACGGCAGGGTGCCGCAGCCCGATGCCCCCCTCCACGAGGGCCTGTTCGGTCGTCTGCCGGCTGATGCGGGCCGCGGCCGGCTCGGTGGGCAGCGTGAGCACATGCCGGCGGGGCAGGGGTTCCAGAGCCTCGGCCATCATCTCTCCTCCACCGGGCCGGACAGGGCCACGGGCCGGCGGGTGCCCGCGCGGGCCGGCGTGCTCATCGGACGGCCTCCTCGTGCGCCGCGGCCGGCGTCTGCTGCGCCGGCACGGCGGGCAGGAGCAGCCCCGCACCCTCGAGATGGGTCCGCGCTCCCCGGATCGCCTCCGGGGTCGTGGCGTACTCCCGGCCCTGCTGCCGGAACAGCCCGAGCGCGCCGACCGATTCGAGGACCTGCCGCTGTTCGGGACGTATGCCGGAGGCCAGCACGGCGATGCCGCGCCGGTGCAGCTTCTCCACGGCGTCCTTCAGGACCAGCGCTCCGGTGGCGTCGACGGTCGACACCCGGGACATGCGCAGGATCACCACCCGTACGTCGGCGACCTCGGCCAGCTCCAGCAGGAACCGGTGCGCGGCGGCGAAGAACAGCGGCCCGTCGAGCCGGTACGCCACGATGTGCTCGGCCAGCAGGGCGTGTTCCTCGGCGCTGTGGTCGCCGCGGTCCAGCGGCACCTGCTCCAGGCGAGCCTGCCCGGCCACCGCGCGCAGTGCCAGGGCGCCCGCGACGACCAGGCCGATGATGACGGCGTAGACGAGATCGAGGGCGAGGGTCGCGGCCGCGGTCAGGACCAGGATCACGGCGTCGGAGCGCGTCGCCCTGGCCATCGCCTTCAGCGAGCCGACCTCGACCATCCGGATCGCGGTGGCCAGCAGCACGCCCGCCAGCGCCGCGAGCGGGATCTTCGACACCAGCGGCGCCGCGGCGAAGACGATCACGGCGAGGACGGCGGCATGGGTGAGGGAGGCAAGCCGGGAGCCGGCGCCGGTACGGACGTTGACGGCGGTGCGGGCGATCGCGCCGGTCGCGGGGACCCCGCCGAACAGCGGCGCGGCGATGTTGGCCAGGCCCTGGCCGAGCAGTTCCCGGTCCGGGTCGTGCCGCTGACCGACCGTCATCGCGTCGGCGGCGGCCGCGGACATCAGCGACTCCAGCGCGGCCAGCGCCGCCACCGCCACGGCCGGCGCGAGCAGCGAGGCCGGCGAGGCGGAGTGGAGGAAGGAGAGGGATGGCGCGGGCAGCCCCGCGGGCAGCTCGCCGATCGGCTTCGCGTCCAGCCCGGCGGCCTGGGCCACGACCGTGGCGGTGATCACGGCCACGATCGAGAACGGCACGGCCGGCCGCAGGCGCGCGCCGGCCAGCATGAGCACGACCACGCCGGCCGCGAGACCGACGGCCGTCCAGTCCGGTGCCTGCACGAACTCCTCGACCGCGCGCCAGGTGACGACGAGCACCCTGTCCCCCGCCGGCCTGGGCACCCCGAGCGCGTTCGGCACCTGCTGGAGCCCGATCACTCCGGCGATGCCGAGGGTGAAGCCCTCGACCACGGACGCCGGTACGTACCGCATGTACCGCCCGGCCCTGAGCAGGGCGAGGCCGACGAGCAGGACCCCGGCCATCAGCCCCACGGTGAGCACCGCGGTCGGGCCGTACCGGGCGACGATCGGCACGAGGACCACCGTCATGGCGCCGGTCGGCCCCGACACCTGGAGATTCGAACCGCCGAAGACCGCCGCCAGCGCACCGGCCACCACGGCGGTCGCGAGGCCCGCCTCGGCGCCGAGGCCGGAGGAGACACCGAAGCCGAGCGCGAGCGGCAGCGCCACGATCGCGACGGTGAGCCCGGCCAGCAGGTCCCGCCGGGGGGAGCGGCGCACTTGGACGAGGTCGGCGCGCGAGGGCAGCAGCGAGGTGATCCGGGTCCCGAGGGCGGCCCGCGCGCGGGACATGGTCATCGGGCGGCGCCTTCGGCTTCCTGTAGCTCTGCCAGGAGTTCGTTGCGCCCGGCGAGCATCTCGGTGAGGATCCGGCGCGCGGCCTTCATCAGGTCGGCGACATCGCCGCCGGCCAGCTCGTACACGACCGCCTGCCCGTCCCGCACGGACGTGACGATCCCGGAGCGGCGCAACACCGCCAGCTGCTGGGACAGGCTCGACGCCTCCACCTCGATCGCGGCGAGCAGCTCCCGCACAGGCTTGGGCCCCTCCTGGAGAAGTTCCAGCACCCGTATCCGGACGGGG
Organism: Streptomyces sp. NPDC001606; assembly: GCF_053596835.1. Taxonomy (NCBI): domain Bacteria; kingdom Bacillati; phylum Actinomycetota; class Actinomycetes; order Kitasatosporales; family Streptomycetaceae; genus Streptomyces; species Streptomyces sp. NPDC001606. Next base: position 659,077 of record NZ_JBSFHC010000001.1, on the reverse strand, counting down.
TGCCCGAGCATCCGGAAGAACTCCGCCTTGGCCTGGTACAGCGGTACGGACACGCTGGGCCTCTCATCCCCGACGGCGCCCCACGCCGGGGCATGCACAGCGAGGACAGCATCTAACCAATTGCAAAATTTTTCAATTCAGATATCCGTTTAGTGGGGGTTCGCACATTGATGTGCCGCCGGGCCCGGGATTCGGGCGTGACCGGCCCTGAAGAGGCGGACACACGTTTTCCGTGCCATGGTGGGGGGCACCTCGGGGCGTAACCGAGGAGGTGAGCCGCTACGAGCACTTCCTTCGAAACGCAGCTGTCCGTGCCGGGCCTGTCGCCGGTGCTCGGTCTCGGTGTCGAGGCCGGCCGCGCGGCGGTACGACTGGCCCGGCTACCGCTCGACATCGCCGAGGAGGGCGTCGGGACACTGACCGGCTGGCTCGGTCACCCCCGCGCCGCCCGGGCGGCCGACGCCACCGCTCCACCGGACGACCCCGTCAGCACCGTCCCGGTGCTTCTGGTGCACGGTCTGGCCGACCGCGAGTGGGTGGTCTCCTCGCTCCACCGCGGCCTGGACGGCTGCGGCGTGGGCCCCTTCGTCCCGGTCGACTACAAGGCGCTCAGCCCCGACATCCGCTCGGCGGCCCGGGTGCTCGGCGACCAGGTCGAGGCGGCGCACGCCCGCAGCACCGGCCGGTCCGTGGTCCTGATCGGCTACAGCCTGGGCGGCCTGATCGCGCGCTACTACGTGCAGCGGCTCGGCGGTGACGCGTATGTGTCCCTGCTGATCACCCTGGCGACGCCGCACACCGGGACGGCGACCGCCCTGCTCGCCCCGCCCCATCCACTGCTGCGCCAGCTGCGGCCGGGCAGCGACGTCCTGGCCGAACTCGCGGAGCCGGCCGCGGGCTGCCGCACCCGGTTCGTGGCCTTCTACAGCGACCTGGACGAGGCCGTCGTACCCGCGGCCCGGGGCCGGATCGACCATCCCGACCTCGAGGCACGCAATGTCCTCGTGCCCGGGGTGGGCCATCTGACCCTGCCCCTGCACCAGCCCGTCATCGAGCAGATGCGCTCGCTGCTGACCGCGGCCGGGGCCGCGGTGACCGCCGGGTCTCCGCCCCGGTGCGCGACCGGGGCCGTGACAGCGGGGCCGAACCGGAGGACGCTGAAACGGAGCCGGTGAGCACACCGCCGCCGGCACGCCGGCGCCCCGCGGACCGACATCATGGCCCCTGCACCCAGCTCCGACCCCGGCACGCTCGTACGCCCGTACCGCACCGAGGACGAGCCGGGCGTGTGCGCACTGGTCGCGGCGGACCGGCTGCCCGGGCAGCGGCCGTGCACGGCGGAGCAGCTGGCCGCCGCGCGGCGCGGCCCGCCCGCCCTCGCCGGCTGGACCGCACCGGCCCCGCCGCGGGTCGGCGTCCTGGCCGAGGCCGGGCACCGCCCCCGCGGGGTCATCGCCTACGTGGCGTGGACGGACGCCCGTACGGGCGTCATCTGCTGGGCGTACGGCCGGGAGGATCCGCCCGTGCTGAGCGCTCTCCTCGGCCACGCCCGGGCCGCACTCGCCGACTGCCCGCGGATCGACGCGTTCGTCGCCGCCCCGCCGGGTCCGCTGGGGCCGGGCGGCCTGCCCCGCACCCGTCGCGCCGCCACCCATGACGCCCTGCTGGCGGCCGGGTTCACCGGCCGCTGCCAGGGCGCCTATCTGCACTGCACGCTCCCCGCCGCGCCGTCGCCGGTGGCGCCGGTCGCCGACGTCCTGCCCTGCGAGGTCCCGCCGGGACACCGGCTGATCGTCCACGACGGGGCCGAGCCGGTCGCGGAGGCCGTGGTCGGCACCGGACCGGGCCGCACCGCGACCGTGTACTGGATCGAGACCCGCCCCACCCACCGGGGCCGGGGACTCGGCCGCCGGCTGCTCGGCCAGGCCCTCGCCCTGCTGGCCGAGCAGGGCGCCTGCGAGGCCGCGCTCGTCATCGACGGCACCCCGGAGCGCGAGGCCGCGGCCCGGCTCTTCGCCTCCTTCGGCTTCACCCTCGTGGACCGGCTGTGGACCTACCGGCTGCGGCAGCTCCCGGCCGCCGGTCCGCCCGGGTGACGTGCGGGCCGTACCGCCGGTCAGGCGGGCACCCGGTCGGCGGTCCTCTCCACGGCCCGCTCCGCGGCCTTGATCACGGTGGTACGGCCCTGGTGGCGCCGCTCGTAGTCCAGCACCCGCCGGCAGTGTCCGGGTCCGGCGTCGTTCAGCCGCTTGACGACCTCCTCCGCGGTCATGCCGTCGTAGCCGGGCCACGGCACCGGACCGAGCAGGGCGGCGACCCGGCTCAGGACGGCCGGGCGGCCCGCATGGGACCGCTCGTAGGCGCCGACCATGGCCAGGTCCGTCTGCGGCAGGTAGGGGAGCCGGTCGACGATCGTCTTGGTGCTGAGCCTGCGGTAGTCGGTGATCGGCAGCTGGTCCTCGCTGATCAGGGCCCCGCGCGGGGCGCCCTGGAGCCGGTCGGCGCCCGGCATGCGCTCGGCGGTCTCCCGTAGCCAGCTGCTCCACTCGCGCACCGCCAGGGCGGCTCCGGCCACGCCCGGCCCCGCCGTGGTCCCGGTCGCCGCCACCGCGGCCTCGGCGTGCCGCTCGACCGCGTGGGCCAGCTCCTCCAGCGTCTCCTCGTCGTCCCGGCGGATGGCGTCGAGCAGCTCCACCGTGACGCCGTCCGCGGTCTCCTGGGCGATGCGCTCGGCGGCCCGGCACACCACGAGGGCCAGCGCGGTGACCGCGTACTCGTCCTGGGCGTTCTTCAGCAGCCGCAGTTCGGTGGCCGGTCCGCGGCCGCGGAACACCGCGGCCGGGACCGACGCCGCCATGTCGAACGGCAGCCGGGCCGCCTGCCCGGTGAGCTGCCAGGCGCCGCCCAGGACGCTCTGCACCAGCCCGCGGGGCTGGAGCACGTCCAGGCGTTCGTCGAGGCGGTACACATGGCCGCGGGCGTCTCCGAGGCGGCGCTCCAGCACGTCCCGGTGTTCACCGGGCGGGGTGACGGCGAGATGGGCCTTGAAGCGGTCGGCAAGCGCCGCCTTGGTCTCGCGGACCTCGCGCAGCGCCGGGACGAGCAGGTCTGTGGCTACGGACATCAAGGTTCCTTCGGATGCTCGGGAGGGATCGGCCGGAGTCCGGCACAGCCCCCACCGTGCCCCCAACCGTCCACCCCCGCATCTCCCGCCGCTGCCACGGCAGTCGGCGCGGGCACCCGCGGCCGGCCGGGCTCGCCGTCGAAAGCGCGGGTCCGGGGCCTGCCGTGCCCCGGACGGCTCAGGCACCGCGTGCCGTACGTCCGGTCGGGCGCGCTGCGCCATCCGGGGCCGCCCGCGGGGCGAGGGTCAGGCTCCGCCCAGCCATTCGGCGAGTACGGCGGCCTGGCTGTGGTCCACGTCCTTGGTGGCGGTCAGGAGCGTGACCCTGTCGTGGGCGGCGAGATCCCGCAGATGCTCGGCGGCCTCCCGGTGTCCGGAGTCCTCCAGCTCGGCCAGATAGCGGCGGCGGAACTCGGCGAAGCGGCCGGGCTCATGGCCGTACCAGCGGCGCAGCTCGGTCGACGGGGCCACATCGCGCAGCCACTCGTCCAGGTGTGCGTCCTCCTTGCGCATCCCGCGCGGCCAGACACGGTCCACGAGGATCCGCTTGCCGTCCCTGGGCGAGGTCTCCTCGTAGACCCGGTGACAGGTGATCTGCTGGGCCATGACGACATCCTCCCGAGCGATCGGCCGTCCCGGCCCGCACCGGGTTCCCGCCGGTACAGCGCCGTAACGGCGGCTCACCCGATCGGGCGAGCCTCCCGGCCGGCAGCAGGCGGCCCCTCGGCGCGGTCACGGGGGCTTCGGCCGGTGGGCGGCCAGGTGTTCGCGCGCCGCGGTGTAGGCGTCGGCGTCCATCTCACCGGACGCGAAGCGGCGGTCCAGGATCTCCTCCGGACTCTCCCGCTACTCGCGGCTCTCCCAGCCCCGGCCCCCGTCGGGGCGGCCGCTGCCCGGGCGGTGCGTCAGACGCGCCACCGCCCACACGACGAGACCGATCAGGGCGATCCACAGCAGGGGCATGAAGGCCATCCAGACCCAGCCGCCACCCCAGCCGCCGTCCCAGTACCACACGGTGCCCACCTCCCAGGAGGCTCATGCACCCACTGTCCCCGCGAGCCCGGGGCCGACGGGAGGGGCCCTTCGGCCCCGTGACCGGGCCACTGGGCCACGGGGACTCTGGGCAGCCCGACCGGTGTCTCACCGCAGCAGGTCCGGCCGTGACTCGTAGTGCAGACAGTGGAAACGGCCGTCCGCCTCCCGCCCGGCGGGGTCGCCGCCCAGCGCCCGCACCGCCGCGATCGCGTACCGCTGTTCCCGCTCGTCGGTGAAGAGACGCTGGGGGTAGGTCCGGGTGGCCTCGACCGTGGTGCCCAGTCCGTGTGCGGCCAGGGTGCGCACGATCGGGTGGTACGACACCGTCCGCAGCACGAACGCGCTGACCCACAGCGGTCGGCGGGCCCCCTCCAGCAGCGCGGTGAACGTCCGGGCGGTGACATAGCTGCCGCCGCCGGTCAGCGTGATGAGGCCGACCTCCGGGAGCGCCCGTGCCAGCCCGGGCCCGGGGGAGCCCTGCTCCAGGTCGTCGGTGAAGCCGTCGTCGAGCAGGCCCACCTCGAGCGCGTACCGGACGGCGGGCGCCGAGACGTCCAGGCCGACCACCGCCACGGCGTCCGGGAGGCGCCGCTCGGCGTAGAACTCCTTGTCCCGGGCCGCGAGCTCGGCCGTCGACAGCTTCTCGAAGTCGGGGGAGGTGTACCGCTCGTACATCTCCGCCAGCGTCACGTCGTGGTTGAGCAGCGCGGCGTTGATCCCGTACGAGCAGCAGAGGTCCAGCACCGCCGGCGGGCGCGGACGGCCGTCTGCCAGCGCCGCCCGTTCGGCCGCGGCCCGCCGGAAGACCTGCTGGGCATGGTGCGGGATCTCGTACTCCAGCGGGGCCAGGCGTCCGAAATAGGCACGGGGGTCCGGCCGGTCGTAGATGTCGTCGAACCGCGCCTTGCCGCTCGCCACGCCCGCGGTACCCCCAGAGCCCGACCCGGCCATGCCGTACCCCTTCCCGCAGAACCCCTCGGCGTCTTTGCCATGTCTCGGCCTCCCACACCTCGGGACCCCGCAAACGCGCTACTCCGGAACGTTCAAGACATTTCGCCGCACGTGCCCCGCCGGCCTCCGCGGCCGCTCATCCCGGTGCCGCCTCCGCCGCGGACGAGCCGGCCTGGTAAGCGGCCGCCTGGAGGGTGAACATCTGCGCGTACTCGCCGCCGAGTGCCATGAGTTCGCCGTGCGTCCCCGCCTCGATGATCCGGCCGTCGGCGAAGACGTAGATGGCGTCGCAGTCCACGACCGAGGCGAGGCGGTGGGAGATCAGGACGGTGATGCGGTCCGGGCGGTGCTTGCCGCGCAGCACGGTCCGGTAGACGGCGTGCTCGGCGCGCGGGTCCATGCTCGCGGTCGGCTCGTCGAGGATCAGCACCAGGCCGTCCTTGTACTCGCCCCGGCCGACGGCCAGCTTCGCCCACTGGCCGGCCGAGAGTTCCTGGCCGCCCCGGAACCGCTTGGACAGGGTCGCGGTCCAGGTGCCGGGCAGGGACGCGATCACCCGGTCCGCGCCCGAGGCGGTGGCGGCCTCCAGGGCCCTGGCCGGATCCGCCTCGGTGAGGGTGCCGCGGGAGACGGTGATGTTGGACAGGGCGGAGAACGGGTACCGCGTCGGATCCTGGAGGACGGACGCGACCCGGGCCTGGACGGACTCGGCGTCGTACCGGGTCAGCGGCACCCCGTCCCAGCGGATCTCGCCCTCGGTGGGGTCGTACAGGCCGGCCAGCAGCTTGGAGCAGGTGCTCTTGCCCGAGCCGTTCGCGCCGACGAACGCGACGGTCTGCCCGGCGCGCAGGGTCAGGCTGATCCCGGCGAGAGCGGGCGTGTCCTTGCCGGGATACGTGTAGTGCACGTCGTCGAAGGTGATCGCCGCGACCGTCCGCGGGGCCGGCACGCCGGTCCGGCGCGGCAGCACCCCGCGGCAGCGCTCCTGGTGCTCCAGCAGGTCGCCCACCCACAGGCTCGTCTCGTACAGCAGGTGGGCCACGTCCACCACCCGGGTCATGGCGGACCGGGCGCTCTGCAACGCCAGCACCGCGCCCGCACCGGCGGCGAGCGGCAGCCAGCCGTGGATCAGCATCAGGCCCAGCACCACGTAGGTGACGCCCGTCCCGATCCCGCCGGCGCTGCGGCCGATCAGCGACAGCCGGGCCTCGGCGAGGTTCAGCCGGACGTCCTCCGCGGTGATCTGCTCGGTCAGCCGGCCGTGCTCGTCCAGCAGCGCCTGCTGGGCGGTGTGGGAGCGCAGCTCCGCGGCGGTGTCCCGGTCCAGCATCAGCCAGGAGAACACCTCGGTGCGCCGGGACATCTCGTTGAACCGGCGGAAACTGTGGAAGCGGGCCTTCGCCGACTTCACCGCCGCCGCGCCCACCGGCAGGACCGAGAGCGGGAGCAGGACCAGCAGCAGCGGATGCAGGACGGCGAGGACGCTCGCGGTGCCGATCAGCACCAGCGCCGCGGAGGCGAGGGTGACCACGTGCCCGACGATCTGCCGTGCGTGGTGCAGCCCTTGGTTGCGCGCCCGGTAGCAGTCGTCCTGCCAGGTCGGGCTGTCCACGGCCTCCAGCCCCACATGCGAGGTGAGCCGGTAGAACTCCCGTTCCAGCGCGGCGCGGATCAGCGGCGTCAGCCGGCCCTGGGCGACGGTGACGCCGTACTCCAGCAGGGCGCGCACCGACAGTACGACGACCACCAGGACCAGCTGCGGAACGGCGGCGCGCACCCGCTCGGGGGTGGGGCCGTCGGCGAGGATGTGCTGGGCCACGCCGACCGTGGCGACGAGCCCGAACGCGGACATCACGGCCGAGGCGGTCTGGAGTACCGCAAGGGCGAGGGTGGCCGGCCGGCTCGCCCGCCATGCGAAGCCGCCCACCCGCCGCACGGTGCGGGGCAGTTCGGCCAGGATCTGCCCCAGGCCGGCGCGGGCGGACGCGCCCTGGTGCAGCAGCCACCAGGCCTCGACCATCTCCTCGCCGTCGTCCGCGTGCTGCGCGATGGCCGCGACCGTCGCGGGCGGCAACGGCAGGTCCTCGGCGCGCGGCCGCGGCACCCCGGCCGACGCCGCGGGAGGCTGATCCCCGGTCCGTTCGCTCACTCTGTCCTCCCCGCCGGTCGTCGAACGCTGAAGGAAACGACTGCTTGCCGTGGCTCGTAACGGCCGGATCCGGGCAAACTGCCGCACCGGCTCCCGGCTGCCCGGGGCGCCCGCCGAAGGCTCGGTCACCGCCCTCGGTCCGGTGACCCGCATCACATCGGGCCCCTGTCAGGAAAGGGGCCGCCGTCTCGTTCAACGGGCACGCGAACGAGACAGGAGCGATCGTCATGAAGCACCGCATCGTCGTCCTCGGCGCCGGATACGCCGGGGCCTTCAGCGCCGGCAGCCTGGCCCGACGGCTCTCCCCGGCCGACACCGAGATCACCGTCGTCAACGCCGCGCCCGACTTCGTCGAGCGGATGCGGCTCCACCAGCTCGCGAGCGGCCAGGACCTCGCGTTCCAGGGGCTCGCCGACGTCTTCGCGGGCACCGGCGTACGGCTGCGCCTGGCGCGGGTCACCGGCGTCGACCCCGAGCGCAGGACCGTCGCGGTGACCGGCGAGGACGGCGACGGCGAACTCGCCTACGACACGCTGCTCTGGACGCTCGGCAGCTCCGTGGCCCGCCACGGCGTCCCCGGGGTGGCCGAATACGGCTACGACGTGACCGGCCGCTCCTCGGCGCTGCGGCTGCGCGAGCGCCTGGCCGGCCTGGGCCGGGGCGGCACCGTGCTCGTCGTCGGGGAGGGACTGACCGGCATCGAGACCGCCACCGAGTTCGCCGAGTCCCGGCCCGACCTGTCGGTCGCGCTCGCCGCCCGCGGCGAGTTGGGCGCCTGGCTCTCCCCGCGGGCCCGCCGGCACCTGCGCCAGGCCTTCGACCGGCTCGGCGTCACCGTCCACGAACACACCGGCATCGAAGCCGTCGAGCCGGACCGGGCGATCGCCGCCGACGGCAGGTCGCTCCCGGCCGACGTGACCGTGTGGTCGGCCGGGTTCGCCGTGGACTCCCTCGCGGCCGCCGCCGGTCTGGAGGTCGCCGAGACCGGCCAGATCGTCGTCGACCGTTCCATGCGCTCGGTCTCGCACCCGGACGTCTACGCGGCCGGCGACTGCGCCCACGCGATCGGCGAGAACGGCCGTCCGATGCCGATGTCCTGCGCCTCGGCCGGCTACACCGGCATGCAGGCGACCGCCGCGATCGTCGCCCGCCTCACGGGCGCCGAGGTCCCGGCCGTCGGGCTGAAGTACTACGGCAACCACATCAGCCTCGGGCAGCGGGACGCGATCTTCCAGATGGTGGACGGAGACGTCCGGTCCAAGTCCTGGTACCTGGGCGGCCGGACCGCCGCGTTCCTCAAGTCGGGCGTGCTCAAGGGATCCGGGTGGAGCGTCGCCCACCCGACCTTCGGCATGCCGAAGCGCAGGCGCCGTCTGGCCACCGCCCCCGACCGGTCCGGGGTGCCGGCCGCCGCCTAGGCTGCACCGCATGGACACCGCAGCCATCGACCGGTTCGAGGCCAGCCGGGGCCGGCTGGCCTCGCTCGCCTACCGTCTGCTCGGCTCGGCCGCCGACGCCGAGGACGCCGTACAGGACGCGTTCCTGCGCTGGCAGGCCGCCGACCGCGCGACGGTCGAGGTGCCGGAGGCGTGGCTGACCAAGGTCGTCACCAACCTCTGTCTGGACCGGCTCCGTTCGGCCCAGGCGCGCCATGAGCGCGCCGCCGGGGACTGGCTGCCCGAGCCGCTGCTCGAGGGCGACCCGATGCTCGGCCCCGCCGACACCGTCGAGCAGCGTGAGTCGGTGTCCCTGGCGGTCCTGATGCTGATGGAGCGACTCTCGCCGGTCGAGCGGGCCGTGTACGTCCTGCGCGAGGCCTTCTCCTACCCCCACGCCGAGATCGCCGCGATCCTCGACATCACCGAGTCCGCGAGCCAGCAGCACGCCCACCGGGCCCGGCGCCGGGTCGCCGCCGAGCGCCGGGGCGGCGGCGAGGTGGACGCCGCGTCCGCGCGCCGTATCGTCGAGGAGTTCCTCGCCGCCGCCACGTCGGGACGCACCGAACGGCTGGTGGCGATGCTCACCGACGACGTGACCGCGGTCTCCGACGGCGCCGGGCTGGCCAGGCGGCTGCTGCGGTACACCACGCGCGAGCGGGTCGCCACCTTCGTGCGGGCCGGCTTCAAGCCCACCGAGGCCAAACGGCGGCTGGCCGGAGGCTCGGTCGCGCTGCATGCCGCGCTGGTCAACGGCTCCCCGGCCGTCGTCGCCGTGGTCGGCGACCGGGTCGTGGGCGCCGTGGCGTTCGGCGTCAGCGACGGCAGGGTCGCGTCCCTGCACGGCATCGCGGCCGCACACCGGCTCGCGCGCCTCGACGCGGCCTGGCGGCAGCACGGAGCCGACGCGCCGGTCGTCAGCGCCTGGTGAGCGGGGCCGGCACAGCCGGGTGACCTGGGTCCTGCTGGTCCGCCGGCGGACCGATCGCGTGGTCGCGAGGAGGCCGAGCGGCCCAACTCCCGCCCAGGCCACGAGGCCGAGGGCACCGGACAGCTGCCGGCGGCAGGCGGTCTTCCGGCGGGCGGCGCGGGGCTGTTCACTGGCGGCGTCACGCAGTCCCGAGCCGGGGAGGCCGCCATGCCCGACGTACCACCGATGGAGGAGACGGACGTGCTGGTCGTGGGCGGCGGCCCGGCCGGCGCGACGGCGGCCGCGCTGCTCGCCCGCGAGGGCTTCGACGTCACCCTGCTGGAAAAGGATCGTTTCCCCCGCTACCACATCGGGGAGTCCCTCCTGCCGTCCCTGCTGCCCCTGCTCGACCTGCTCGGCGCCCGGGAGGCCATCGAGGAACGCGGCTTCGTCCGCAAACAGGGCGCCTCCTACGACTGGGGCGGCCAGCAGTGGCAGCTGACCTTCGACGACCTCGGACCCGACGCGCCCTACAGCTTCCAGGTCGTCCGCGCGGAGTTCGACCACGCCCTGCTGGAACACGCCCGCGGCCAGGGCGTACGGGTCCACGAGGAGACCGCGGTCCGCACCGTCGACCTCTCCGACGGCCGGGCGAGCGCCGCCACCTGGGCCGACCGGGCCGGCCGGCAGGGCCGCATCGCCTTCCGGTACCTGGTGGACGCCTCCGGCCGCGCCGGGCTGGTGACCGCACGGCACTTACGCACACGCCGGTTCCACGACGCCTTCCGCAACGTCGCCACCTGGACCTACTGGCGCGGTGCCGCAGCCGCCGAGGACGCGCCGGACGGGGCGATCCGCCTGCACTCCCTGCCCGACCACGGCTGGTTCTGGGCCATCCCCCTGCACGACGGCACCCTCAGCGTCGGCCTGGTCACCGACAAGCGCTCCTTCACCCGGGCCCGGCAGGCGCTCGGCGGCACCGAGCAGCTCTACGCCGACCGGCTGCTCCACGCCCCCGCCCTGGCCCGCCTGCTGGCCGACGCCGAACAGACCACCGCGCTGCGGGTGGAGAGCGACTACTCCTACACCGCCGACCGCTTCAGCGGGCCGGGCTGGTTCGCCGCCGGCGACGCGGCCTGCTTCCTCGACCCCCTGCTGTCCACCGGCGTCCATCTCGCCATGTACAGCGGCCTGCTCTCCGCCGCGGCCATCGCCGCCGCCCTGCACGACGAAGCCACCGAGGCCGAGGCGACCTCCTTCCAACAGGGCGCCTACCAGCACGCCTACGAACGCCTCCTCATCCTCGTCGGCGCCTTCTACGACATCCACCAGGGCCGCGACGCCCACTTCCGCCGCGCCCAGCACCTGAGCCACCGCGACCAGCAGCCCCTGCGTCTGCACGAGTCGTTCCTCAACATCGTCACCGGTGTCGAAGACCTCCACGACAGCCGGGACGACACCGTGCCCCGCCTCTTCCACGCCCTGCGCGACCCCCTGCCCGGCCACCGGCGCGTGGGCCTCGGAGGCCATGGCGCGAGCCGACTGACCCCCTGGCCCACCACCCCCGACCGGGCGATCGCCGGCCTGCGCCTGACTCTGGAACCCCGCCTGGGCCTGCGCCGGGGATAGGACGGCGCCGCCGCCCTACCGTGGTGCCTGGAAGCCGCCGATCCTCTCCTCGAGCAGTTCGGCCAGTCGCAGCGGGGTGCGGTCCTCGAACATCGGGCCGATCAGCTGCACTCCCACCGGAAGACCCTCGGGGGACCGGCCCGCCGGTACGGCGGTGGCGGGCAGCCCGGGCATGGTCGCCACACCGGCCCACACCAGCTGGTCGAGGTAGGGGTACGCCACGCCGTCGATGTCGATCCGGCGTGCCAGCGGATCGGGATGGTGGTCGTGCGGGAACGCGGGGGTGGGCGTGATGGGACACACCACGGCGTCGAACTCTGCGAAGAGCCGCCGCCAGCCCTGCCGGTGGAGTTCTCGACGGCTGTTCGCCGCCACCCAGTCCCGGTGGCTGAACACCATGCCGCGCAGCCGCTCCGCATGGAGACTCCGGTCGTCCGCGCTCAGCCCGGCGACACGGCCCCGCAGCTGCTCGTACGCCGCGTCGGGAAAACGCGCGACGGCACCCGAGAACCACAACTGCATGTAGACCACCGCGGCTTCGGCCAGGTCGGGCAGCAGCGGACTGTGCCGTTCGACGCGGGCGCCGCCGTCGGCAAGCGCCTCGGCCACCCGGTCGACGCCCGCCCGCACGGCGGAGCCGGTCGGGATGAACGGATGCTCCTCCAGGACCAGGACCCGGAAGTCGCGGAGCCGCTCGTGGCGCGCGGGCGGCAGTCTCAGGTCGTACGCCACACCGTGCGTCAGCGGGTCCGGACCGGCCATCACGTCGAGCAGCAGCGTGAGGTCGCGGGCACTGCGCGCCATCGGACCGACGACGGCGAGGTCCTGGTCGACCGGCAGCGCCGGCCCGGGCGGCGGGACCATGCCGCGGTTCGCCGCCAGCCCCAGGGTCGGCTTGTGCGCGTAGACACCGCAGAAGTGTGCCGGGGTGCGCAACGAGCCGCCGATGTCGGAGCCGATGGACAGCGCACCGAACCCCGCCGCCAGGGCCGCCGACGATCCGCCGGAGGACCCGCCCGCCGTACGGCAGTGGTCCCACGGGTTGTTGGTGGTGCCGTAGAGGTCGTTGAAGCTCTGTATGTCCTGGAGCCCCAGGGGCACATTGGTCTTGCCGAGCACCACCGCGCCCGCGGCCCTGAGCCGCGACACCTGCACCGCGTCCTCGGCCGGTATGTGGTCCCGGTGCTGGGGCATGCCCCAGGTCGTGGGCAGTCCGGCGATGTCGTACGACTCCTTGACCGTCACCGGGATGCCGAGCAGCGGCCGGTCCTCACCGCGGGCGCGCGCCCGGTCGGCATCGCGCGCGGCGGCCCGCGCACGGTCGAAGTCCGGCACACAGATCGCGTTGACCGCCGTGTCGTCCCGCTCGATACGGGCGATCGCCTGGTCGGTCAGTTCCGCCGAGGACACGTCACCGGCACGCATGGCAGCCGCGAGTTCCGCGGCCGTCTGAAAGGTCCACTCCATGATCCGGACCGTACCGGCCTCTCGCGCAGGCCACGAAACACCGTTTCACGCAACGCAATTTCCCGCATTTCGGGGTTCTCTGCGATTTTCCTCCACGGAAGATTTACGGATTCGCATCCGCATCGATGGCGAGGTGCGGGGTCACCCCGGACCGCGTAGCCTGGTTCCTGGCACCAACCCAGTCGGGTCACCGAGGGAAGGCCAAGATGAGTCAGATCATCCGGCGCCCTGAAGGGAAGTACCGGCCGGCGAACGAGTCGCTCCGTCTGCACGGGAAACGGTTCTGGTCTCGGGTGGGCACTTACTGGCCCCAGAGATCCAGAATGTTTCGAATTAAACGGGAAGCCAAGCGCAGGGTCCCGCTCGCCCGGCGTTGGCGCCTGCGGAGGACGCCCGCGACGTATATCAGGATATTGTCCTACTGTGCCGCAGTTCTGTTTTTGGGCTGGCTGGCGTGGGCCATCTATGTGATCGTCAACAACCAACCTGGTGCTGTTGACCATCGCTGTGAACGCAAGACTGAATCCTGTGGTGTCGTCATCAGTTTCGCCACGCCATTTCTCGCCCTTGCCCTGAGTCTCGCGACGTTTCTCACTCTGCGATATGTCAAGACGATCCATCGGGTGCGTCGCACCGCCAGGAAGACCCCGCGGAAACTGGTGCCGACGGCGGGGACGATAGTCGACGAGGTCGTCGGCCGGGAAGAGCTGTGCTCGGTGATGGCCCAGGCTCTTCGCAACCGTCGCTGGCGTCGGCCGTATCTGCTCGTCGGTGGCGTCGGCAGCGGAAAGACGGCGGTACTCGTCCAGCTGACGCAGGTACTGGCCAAAAAGGGAGTACTTCCCGTTCCCATCCATCTGCGGAGAGTCGACCTCGACTGTAGCGAGCTGAATTTCAGCGAAATGGCCAAAAAGCGGTTCTGTGACCTGGTGGACCCAGGGGTGATTTCCAGAGCGCAGGCCGAACGTATCTGGCGACAGCTCTGCATGGACGACAAGGTTGTCGTCATCGCGGACGGACTGGAAGAGGCGTTCAGCGACGACGATCGCCAGGCGGAGCGGGACGGACTGATCCGCTGCGCCATCGAACGAGCGGAGCAGCAGGGGATTCCGCTGGTGATCGCCTCACGCCCGCATGCCGCGGTCGAAGCCACACGGGCGGCCGTGATCGATCTGGAGCCGCTCAGCGACGAGGCCGCGCTCACCTACCTGGGGCAGCAGAACTCCGGTGCCGAGGGCCGGCGGCTGGACTGGATCGTGGAGACGGCCGCCGTCGCGGAGTCGCCCCTGTATTTGCAGGTCGCCCGTCAGCTCAAACAGCGCCAACTGCTCGAGCACTACGAGGGCGCCCGCGACCGGGGGGAGATGGACACGCGGGGCGGTGACCGCGCGGGACTCCGGCTGCGGCTGCTGCGGTCATGGGTCGACGCCCTGGTCCGTGGCCATCTGCGCGAGCGCTTCGACATCCCGCACGAGCAACGGGTGAGAACCGTCGAGGTCATCTCGGCCATGGCGTGTATCGGCCTGCTCCGGGACCGGCAGGAGGTCAATTTCGCCGAGCTGGTCAACTGGAGCGGCAAAAAGAGAGGGTGGCGGTATCCGGAGATTCGCTATCCGGCGATCGTCAACGAATTGAGAAAGCGGGTCAGCGGCCTGCCGGGGCGTGACGCCTCGGAGGGGTGCTGGCGAGCTACCTTGTCGCGATTTGCGGCGCAAGGGGATCAGCTTGGCCTGGTGGAGGCGTACAGCCACAAGGTGAGGTTTCCACACAGTATTCTCCAGGCATATCTCGGCTCCAGTTTCCTCGACGCTGTCCAGGAGAATTCCGATTCCGTTCTCAAGGAGGCACTGGCCGACCCGGCTCGTGAACTCCTCATCGCATTGATCATGCGTTCGCGGCACAACGGGGAGGCGCCGCAGCGGTCCACTGTGGACCTGCTCCTCAAGGCTGCCGAAGGCCGCGAGGACGAGAAGGCGTTCGAGCTGTACGCGGCGGCACTGGAGATCGACACCGGTAAGATCGGCGACTCGGCTCATGCGGATATCGCGCGCAGAGTTCGGGAGCGCTGGCCGGAACTCAAGGGCGGCGACGCGAGGACACTCAACGACGCGAAGCTGAGGCTCGTGCAGCGCTTCGGCGAGGCGGCGCGCCGACTGGACGAGGCAGCCAAGGGTGAGGATTCCCAGACATGGGAGAAACCGGCTTACAGCGATCTGATGAGGATCAGCTGGAAAGAGCCCAGCTATCCCGTCAGGCTTGCCATCGCCCAGGAGATGGGCGCGGGAGGGGACAACGCGTTCGACGCCGTGCGCCAGCTCTTTCCCTGGCCGAAGAAGAGGGAGGACTCGGACTCCGAAACCGACGATCCCTGGGAGCAGTACAGAAAGGCCATGGCCGACCAGAAATACGCGGAGGGGCTGGAACGCGAGAAGAAGCTGAGCCCTCCGGCCCGGCAGCAGACGGAGAAGCCGACCGACGCGGTCGAAATCTGGCGCCAGTTCGTCACCAGGGCGTGGCTGGTTCCCATGGTGGTGGGTTCCGTGGGCGTCGACCGCAGGAGTGTGGCCAGGGAGCGTATGGATCTCTGGCTGCGGCATCTGGTCCCCGACGCCGCGACCGGACGGGCAGACCTTCCCATATCTCTGGAGATCGCTCTCGCTCAGGGGTTCAAGGGGGCTGCGAACCGCCGCAGGCGGCACCCCGCGACCTCCAACGAGACCCGCGAGTTCCTGATCGAGCAGGCGGAACGCATGCTCACCCACGCACGCTACTGGTACTCGCAGCTCACGCTCATCCACGCGCTGTGCCTGTGGGAGCTTCAGGACAGCGACGACGACCCCGACAGCGCGGACGACGGGAGCCGGCTCGGGGCCGAGTCGCTGCGGGCCGTGGAGCGCTGGCTGAGCATGGCCGGCTGCGAGCAGGCTCCCGGAGACCGGCCCGCCGACGAACTGACGGTGAAGGGCGGAAAGCGCCTGCACCCCTTCGTCGCCGAGGCCGGGGACCTCGCGGCACTGGCGCTTCAGACCGGGCATCCGGAGCGGTTCATCTGGATCGACGAGACGGGGGCCACTCTGAAGATCGGCTCGAGTCCCGCGGATCCGAAGGTCTATCGCAAACACAACCTGTGGATCCCCCCGTCCGTGGGCTGGAGCACGCTGCACCCACGGGCCCAGCAACTCCTCGCCGACGTACTGCTGCTGCTCAATCTCACGGAACGGGACGGAGTCTCGGTCGACGAGCGTCTCCAGCGGACCAACCGGACGGAACTGCCACCCTGCCTCACGTCGGATCGGACGGCTCTCCATCCCGACCGAACCGTCGGCATGCCGGGTAAGGCCGCGCCCGGCACATGCTGCCTGCGCGGCTGCAAGTTCGAGCTGTGTCCCTATCCCGCGAAGGGGGAGCAGCCGGCCGGTGAACTGCGTGAGCCCTTCTGCCGGCAGCAGCTGACACTGGTGTCCGGGCGAAGACCCCGACGCAAGAGAGCGGGCTGGCAGGGGATGAGCAGCCGCAAACTGCGCCGCTTCTGGAAAGAGATGGCAGAGCGCACCCGCACGCCGTCCAAGTAGCCGGCCCGGACGGCCGGTGCCGCCCGGGGCGGGTCAGGCCACGGGGAGACCCGCGTAGTTCTCCGCCAGTTCCGCCGCCGCGTGCGGGGAGGTGGCGATCCGGTCGAGCTGGGAGAGTTGCAGCTTGGTGTCGAACGGGTTCTGGTCCGGGGCCGTGTGCATCGTCGTCGTCATGAACCAGGAGAAGTGCTCCGCCCGCCAGACCCGCCGAAGGCAGGTGTCCGAGTAGGCGTCGAGCGCGGCCCTCGAGCCGGTGGCGGCCCAGTCGGTGAAGGCGCGGGCGAGCACGACGACGTCGGAGGCGGCGAGGTTGAGGCCCTTGGCGCCGGTCGGGGGGACGATGTGCGCGGCGTCGCCGGCCAGGAAGATGCGGCCCCAGCGCATCGGCTCCGTGACCTGGCTGCGCAGCGGCAGGACGGCACGCTGGGTGATGGGGCCGCGGTTGAGGCGCCATGGCCCGTCGACGGCGAAGCGTTCCTCCAGCTCGTCCCAGATCTGCTCGTCGCTCCAGGCGGCGGGATCGGTGCCGTTCGGGACCTGGAGGTAGAGCCGGCTCACCGAGGGCGAGCGCATGCTGTGCAGGGCGAAGCCGCGCGGTGAGTGGGCATAGATCAGCTCGTCGCAGGCCGGCGGTGCGTCGGCGAGGATGCCGAACCACGAGTACGGGTAGACCCGCTCACAGGTCCGCAGTGCGCCTTTGGGTATCGCCTTGCGGACGACACCGTGGAACCCGTCGCAGCCCACCACGAACGCGCAGTCCAGGCTCCGCGCGACGCCCTCGTGGATGTAGTGGACGACGGGCCGCCCGGTGTCCGCTCCGGTCACCGCGCTGGCCTCGGCCTCGAACAACAGGGGTGCCCCGTCCGCCAGTTGGAGGGCGATCAAGTCCTTGACGACCTCGGTCTGCGCGTACACCCAGACCCGGCGGCCACCGGTGAGCGACGGGAAGTCGATCCGGTGGCCGCGGCGCCCCCAGCGCAGTTCCACGCCGTTGTGCACCAGGCCTTCGCGGTCCAGCCGCTCGGCCGCACCGCAGTCGCGCAGGGCGTCGACCGTGCCCTGCTCGAGGATGCCGGCGCGCTGCCGCTGCTCGACGTAGGCCCGGTCCCGGGACTCCAGGACCACGCAGTCGACGCCGGCGCGATGCAGCAGCCGGGCGAGCAGCAGCCCCGCCGGGCCGCCGCCGACGACGGCGACCGTGGTGTGGGAGGGGATCGTCATGAGGCGCACTCTTCGTCGAGGTCGTCGAGGTCGTCGAGGTCGTCGAGTTCGGCGAGGACGCGGTCGGCGACGGCGAAGGCCTGGTTGGCGGCGGGCACGCCGCAGTACACCGCGCTGTGCAGCAGCACCTCCTGGATCTCGTCGACCGTGAGGCCGTTCCTGCGGGCCGCGCGGATGTGCAGGGCCAGTTCCTCGTAGTGCCCGCGGGCGACCAGGGCGGTGAGGGTGATGCAGCTCCGGGTCCGGCGGTCGAGACCGGGCCGGGTCCAGATCTCCGCCCAGGCGTAGCGGGTGATGAAGTCCTGGAACGGCGCGGTGAAGGCGGTGGTGGCAGCGGTGGCCCGCGCCACGTGCTGCTCACCGAGCACCGCGCGCCGTACGGCCGTCCCGTCCCCGTGCGCGGTGATGCCGAAGTGGCCCGTCAGCGCCGTCAGTACCCGGGCCGGCTGCTCGGCCGGCGCCAGGTGGCCGGCGCCGTCGATCTCCAGGAGGGTGGACCGGGCGATGCCGTCGGCGAGCCGGCGCGCATGCGCGGGCGGTGTGGCCGTGTCCTGCCGGCCGGCGATCACCAGGGTGGGGGCGGTGATCCGGTCGAGCCGGTCACCGAGGTCGTACGAGGCCAGGGCGTCGCAGCACGCGGCGTAACCGGCGGGCGAGGCGGCCCGCTGGTCGGCGACCAGCGCCCGGGTGGCTTCCGTGCCCTCGAACCCGGGCGCGAACCAGCGGGCCGGAGCCGAGTCGGCGAGCCACGCCACGCCCTCGGAGCGGACGCGGGCGGCCCGCTCGCGCCAGGCGGCCGGCTCGCCGAAGCGGGCCGAGGTGCACACCAGGGCCAGCGACGCGACGCGCTGGGGGTGGTGGACGGCGAGCCAGGCGCCGACCGCGCCGCCCAGGGACACCCCGGCGTACGCGAACCGATCCACGCCGAGCGCGTCCGCCAGGTCGAGGACGAGGCCGCCGAGCGCGGCGACGGAGTTCTCCCGCAGCAGGGACGCCGGGGAGCCGCCGTGCCCGGGAAGGTCGTACCGGACGACCCGTCGGCCGCGGGCCAGCACCGGCACCTGCGCCTCCCACAGCCGGAGGCTGGTGCCCAGCGACGGGCCGAGGAGGAGTGGGGGCGCGTCGGGGCGGCCCTCGACGACATGGTGCAGAAGAGGCATCAGCTCTCCTTGTGGGGGTGTGCCGTACGCTCCAGCGCACGGTCCGTCAGTTCAGGCGCGGCGCCCAGGTACCGCGTGGGGTCCAGCAGGTCGTGCAGCCGGTCCGGGCCGAGCGCGTCGCGTATGGCGGGCAGGGCCGCCAGGACGTCCGCCAGCGGCCGCGGGCCGGTCGCGGCGTCGCGTGCGGCGTCCGTGAGCAGCCGCTGTGCCAGGGGCCGGCCGACGGACTCCGCGAGGGCCGCCACCAGTCGTTCGGAGACGATCAGGCCCTCGGTCAGGTCCAGGTCGGCGCGCATGGCGTCCTCGTGGACCCGCAGTCCCGCGGTGAGTTCGGCCGCGTCCCGGGCGGCGCCGCCCGCCAGGCGCAGCGCGTCGCGGAGCGTCTGCCACTCGGCGTGCCAGGCGCCGGCGGGGCGCTCGTCCTCGGCCGCGAGCGACGACAGCAGCACCGCGGCGTGCTGCGGAAGGCGGCGTGCCGCGGCGGCGATCAGGGTGGCCCGGACCGGGTTGGCCTTGTGCGGCAGCGCGTTGGAACCGCCGCCCGTGCCCTCGCTCACCTCAGCGGTCTCGGTGCGGGAGAGGAGCAGCACGTCGGCCGCGAGCTTGCCCAGCGCGCCGCCTGCCAGGGCCAGGGCCGTGCCCAGCTCGGCGACGGGCGTGCGCAGCACGTGCCAGGGAAGCAGGGGTTCGGCGAGGCCGGTGCGGGCGGCGTAGGCGGCGAGCAGGTCGACACGGCCGTCGAGAGCGGCGAGCGTGCCGGCCGCCCCGCCCAGCTGCGCGGGCAGGACGAGCGAGGCGAGGCGGTCTCTGGCGTCCAGGACCAGATGGCGCCAGCCGGCCGCCTTGAGGCCGAACGAGGTCGGCACGGCGTGCTGGGTGAGCGTACGGCCCGGCATGGGCGTGCTCCGGTGGGCCGTGGCGAGCCGCGCCAGGGCCTCGGCGGTGGTGTCGAGGTCGGCGAGGAGGAGCGCTCGGGCGCGGTGGGCGACCAGCATGAGCGCGGTGTCCAGGATGTCCTGGCTGGTGGCGCCCCGGTGCACCCAGGCGGCCGCCTCGTCGCTCACCGCCGCACGGAGGTCGGCGACGAGGGGGATCACCGGGTTGCCGCCCGCGCGCGCCCGCTCGGCGAGGGCGCGCAGGTCGAAGCGGTCGGCGAGCGCCGCCGCCCCGATCTCGCTCCGTACGGACTCCGGTGCGCCCAGGGCGTCGGCGAGGGCCACCTCGGCGTCCAGCATGGCCTGGAGGAAGGCGCGGTCGCCGGTCGCCGCCGCCACGGGCGAGCCGGCCCAGCCGGGGGACAGCAGTCCGACGTCGGACGGGTCGTGGGCGGTGGGGTCAGCGGGGGTGTCAGCGGAACTCAAGGAAGACCGTCTCCTCGGTGTCGTCCCCCTGGAGCCTGATGTCGAAGCGGTGCACCCGGTCCCGCTCCTCGGCGGCGACCAGGGTGGCCCGCCGGTGCTCGGGGAGCCCGGCGAGCAGCGCGTCGTCCGGGTGCCCGGGCAGGTAGGCGCGGGTGTGGAGGTGGTGCAGCAGCCCGCGCGCGAAGACGATCACGCTGAGGTACGGCGCGTCGGGGCTCGGCGGCAGGGTGCGGACGGCGTAGTGGCCGTCGGCGTCGGTCGGGACGCGTCCGAACCCGGTGAAGGTGGTGCCGTCGCGGCCGATGACCGCGCCGGTGACGGGGTCGCGGCGCAGGGAGCCGGGCGCTCCGGTGCGCGAGCCGTCCGGGGCGGCCTGCCAGAACTCCAGGAGCGCGTCGGGAACGGGCGCGCCGGCGCCGTCGCGTACGACACCGTGCAGGGTGATGGTCCGCGGGTCTCCCGCGGGTGCGATGTCGCCGCCGCCGGCGAACGGCAGCGCGTACCCGTAGAAAGGCCCGACGGTCTGGGAGGCGGTGAGTCCTCCGTGCGGTGTCACGGCTGCGGGTCTCCTTCGGCCCAGGTGGCGGCGGGACCGTCGAGCACGATGTCCCAGCGGTAGCCGAGCGAGAACTCGGGGCGGGACAGATCGTGGTCGTAGGCCGCCACGAGGCGGTCGCGGGCGGCGGCGTCGGTGACCGACCGGAAGATCGGGTCGTACCGGAGCAGCGGGTCGCCCGGGAAGTACATCTGGGTGACCAGCCGTTGGGTGAAGGCGGTGCCGAAGAGGGAGAAGTGGATGTGGGCGGGGCGCCACGCGTTGCGGTGGTTGCGCCATGGATAGGCGCCGGGCTTGATCGTGGTGAAGTGGTAGCGGCCCTGGTCGTCGGTCAGGCAGCGGCCCACGCCGGTGAAGTTCGGGTCGAGCTGCGCCGGGTGCTGGTCGAGCTGATGGGCGTACCGGCCGGAGGCGTTGGCCTGCCATATCTCCACCAACTGGCCTCGGACCGGGCGCCCTTGACGGTCGAGGACCCGTCCGCTGACCGTGATCCGCTCGCCCTGCGGCTCGTTCGCGTGCTGCCGCGTGAGATCGGAGTCGAGGGCGGTGACGTCGGTGACCCCGAAGACGGGGCCGGTGAGTTCCAGGGCGTCGGGATCGCCCTGGACGGTGACGGGGGAGTGCCGGGGGTGGCGCTGCACGCTGCTGCGGTACGGCGGGTAGGCGCGGTCGGGATGGACGGCACCGCTGGGGCGTACGGCGGCCATCTCGGCGTCGATGGTCGCCTGGTCCGGGACGTGGGCCTGCCGGGGCGGGTGCGGGTGTGTCATGTCAGCGCTCCAGGACGAGGGCCAGTGTCTGGCCCGACGTTGCGGTTGTCCTCGCCGGTGCGGACGGCGTCGAGGCCGTGCACCTCGGTGGCGGTGCGCCGGCGGACCTCCTCGGGAGTGACCCCGGGCGCCAGCTCGACCAGGCGCAGTCCGTCCTCGGTGACGTCGAGGACGCAGAGGTCGGTGATGATCCGGTGGACGCAAGCCCGGCCGGTGAGCGGCAGGGTGCAGCGGTCCACGAGTTTCGCGGAGCCGTCCTTGGCGGTGTGCTCCATCAGCACGATGACCCTGCGGGTGCCGTGCACGAGATCCATCGCCCCGCCCATCCCCTTGATCATCTTGCCGGGGACGGCCCAGTTGGCGAGGTCGCCCTGGGCGGAGACCTGCATCGCGCCCAGCACGGCGACGTCGATGTGGCCGCCGCGGATCATGCCGAAGGACAGCGCGGAGTCGAAGAACGCCGCGCCGGGGACGGTGGTGACGGTCTCCATGCCGGCGTTGATCAGGTCGGGGTCGACCTCGTCCTCGGTCGGGTAGGGGCCCACGCCGAGGAGGCCGTTCTCCGACTGGAGGACGACGTCGACGCCGTCGGGCAGGTGGCCGGGGATCCGGGTGGGCAGCCCGATGCCGAGGTTGACATAGCCGCCGTCGGGCAGTTCACGGGCCGCGCGGGCCGCCATCTCGTCGCGTGTCCAGGGCATCAGCCGCGCACCGTCCTCTTCTCCACGCCCTTGTCGGCGGCCTGCTCTGCGGTCAGTTCCAGGACGCGCTGCACGAAGACGCCGGGCAGGTGCACCTCGTCCGGATCGATCTCGCCGGGCTCGACGAGCTGTTCGACCTCGGCGATCGCGACCCGGCCGGCCATCGCGGCGAGCGGGTTGAAGTTGCGCGCCGCCTTGGCGAACACCAGGTTTCCGTGGCGGTCGCCCCGGGCGGCGCGGACCAGCGCGAAGTCGGTGGTGATGCCGTGCTCCAGGACGTACGGGCGCCCGTCGAAGTCGCGCACCTCCTTGGCCGGCGAGGCGACGGCGACGCTCCCGTCGGCGGCGTACCGCCAGGGCAGTCCGCCCTCGGCGACCAGGGTGCCCACCCCGGCCGCGGTGTAGAAGGCGGGGATGCCCGCGCCACCGGCCCGCAGCCGCTCGGCGAGCGTGCCCTGAGGCGTGAGTTCGAGCTCCAGCTCGCCGCTGAGGTACTGGCGGGCGAACTCCTTGTTGTCACCGACGTACGAGCCGACGACCCGCGCGATCCGCCCCGAGGCGAGCAGCGTCCCGAGACCTCCGCCGTCCACACCGCAGTTGTTCGATACGACGCTCAGGCGGCCGGCGCCCTGCCGGTGGAGCGCGTCGATGAGTACGTTCGGGACTCCGCTGAGCCCGAATCCGCCCACGGCCAGCGAAGCGCCGTCGCCTATGTCGGCGACGGCCGCCTCGGCCGAGGGAACCACCTTGTCCATTGACGTCCGTCCGTTCGTCGGCGTGAGACGTTGCAGGTGTTCGCCCAGTGAACTAAAGTTCATAAATGGAGATGGTCGCGAGTGTCCATCCGCCGCCGTCGGCTTGTCAACGGGTGCGCCGCGCGCGCGAGGAGGACGAATGCCGCAGAACGGCGCAGTCGAGGCACCGGTCGGCCCGTTGGAACGGGGGCTCACGGTCCTCCGGCTGCTGGCCCGGTCTCCTCAAGGGCGGCTGACCGCCAGTGCGCTGGCGAAGGAGACCGGCCTGGCCCGGTCGGTCGTGGACCGCATCGCCACCACCCTGGTCCACCTCGGCCACCTGCGCGAGGAGGACCGCGAACTCGTCCTCGCCCCCCGTGCGTTGACCCTCGGCACCGCCTATCTGCGCGCCTGCGGTGTGCCCGCCGCCACCGGCCCGCTCGCCGCGCGGCTCGCCGACGAGCTGGACGAATCCGTCTCCGTCGCGGTGCCCGACGGCGACGCCGTCCGCTTCGTCGTCCAGCACACCCGGCGCCGCGCGCTGTCCGTCTCCTTCCGGGTCGGCGATGCGCTCCCCGCCGACCGCTGCGCCCCCGGCGCCCTGTTCGCCGCCGACTGGCCCGACGAGCGGTTCGCCGCACGCCGCTCCCGGCGGCCCGAGGACTTCCCGGCGCTGCCCGGCCCCTACCGCCCCCGCCTGGACGACGCGGAGCTGCGCGCGCTCGCGGCCGCCGCGGCCGGACGCGGCTGGGCCCTTGACGACCAGCTCGTCGAGCCCGGTCTGGTGGCCCTCGCCGTCCCGGTCCGCGCCCCCGACGGCCGCACCCTGTGCGCCCTCAGCGTGGTCAGCCACACCAGCCGCCACACCGCCGAAGGCCTGCGCGAGCACGCCCTGGAACCGCTGCGGCACACCGCGGCCCTGATGTCCGACGCGCTCACCGCCGTACGAACGGCACCCCCGGCCGCCCCCGCCGGCGATCCGGACCCGACCGCCGACGCCAAGCGGGAACTCGGCCCCGAATACCTCCAGTCGCTGGCCCGGGGGCTCGCCGTACTGACCGCCCTCGGCAGCGGCTCCGGCGCCGGCCTGACGCTGTCCGCGGTGGCGCAGGCCACCGGGCTGGCCCGCGCCACGGCCCGCCGGTCCCTCCTCACCCTGGAGCAGCTCGGCTACGCCACCTGTGACGACGGCCGGTTCACGCTGCTGCCGTCCGTGCTCGACCTCGGCTACCCCCTGCTCTCCGGCCTCTCCCTCGGCGACATCGCCCGCCCGCACCTCGCCGGCCTCGTACGCGACGTACGCGAATCGGCCTCCCTCGCGGTGCTCGACGGCCCCGACATCCGATACGTGAGCCGGGTCGCGGCCGGCCGGATCATGAGCGTCGACATCACGGAGGGCACCCGCTTCCCCGCCCACGCCACCTCGATGGGCCGGGTCCTGCTGGCCGGACTGCCGGCCGCGGAGCGCGCGGCCTGGCTGTCCGCGGCCGACCTCAAGCCCCTGACCCCGTACACGGTCACCGGCCGCGACGACCTCGCGCGCATCCTCGAGCAGGTGGACCGGGACGGCCACGCGGTGCTCGACCAGGAGCTGGAGCAGGGCCTCTGCTCGATCGCGGTCCCCGTGCGGGCCGCCGACGGCGAGGTCGTCGCGGCGGTCAACGTCGCCCTGCACTCGGGACGCACCTCCGTCGAGCAGGCGCGCACGGCCATCCTGCCCGCTCTGCTCGCCACGGCCGCCGAGATCACGGCGGACGCGGCAGCGGTCCTCGGCACGGGCGTGCGCTGAGCACCGGACGGGCGGGCCGTTACGGCGTTCGGAGCCGGGCCGTGACAAAAAAGTGGCGGGCCGCTGTCGATCCCGCGGGATCCCGTTCGACATCCCTGTGTGCGGCGCCCTGCCGCACGACGACGCGACAGGACCTGGTGAGGAACACATGGAGCAACTGCTGAGGGTCATGAACTTCAACGTCTCGAGCGACGGCGTCGCTGCCGGCGAGCACCAGAGCCTCGAGAGACCGTTCGGCCTCGACCATGCCGAGAGGCTGTTCTCCTGGGCCGGCGCCACGGCCAGCTGGCCCATGCGCACGGATCCCGGGGGGAGCCGGGGCCTGGACGACTACTTCACGCGGGACTTCGCACGCAACATCGGTGCCGAGATCATGGGCCGCAACAAGTTCGGGCCGCAGCGCGGGCCCTGGCACAACCACGCCTGGCGCGGCTGGTGGGGAGAGGAGCCCCCGTTCCACACTCCGGTGTTCGTGATGACGCACCACGAGCGTCCGTCGTTCACCCTCTCCGACACCACCTTCCACTTCGTCGACGCGGACCCGGCCACGGTCCTCGCACGGGCGCGGGGAGCGGCGCAGGGCAAGGACGTCCGGCTCGGCGGCGGGGTCACCACCATCCGGCAGTTCCTCGACGCCGGCCTCGTGGACACCCTGCATGTGGCGGTCTCCCCGGTGAAGCTCGGTTCCGGCCTGCGGCTCTGGGATTCCCCCGACGAGCTGCTCGACCGGTTCCACCTGGAGGTCGTCCCCAGCCCGAGCGGGGTGACCCACCATCTGTTCTGGCGAAGGTGACGCGAGGCCATGGCGGCGTGACAGGGGGTGACACAGGCCTGCTCCTCGCGGCCGGGACGGGTTCCCTGTCGGCCGGTGGCGGTCGGAATCTGTAGATTTGCCTTGTAGGCCCAGAAACGGCCGTCCGGTGTGCGACGGCCGTGTCCATGGTCATGAACCTCGCAGGCGAGGCATTATGTCCGACTTGAGTGCGCAGATCGTGGTCACGTTCCTCGTGTACGTGGCCGTCATGATCGGAACCGGTGTCTGGGCCTACCGGCGTACCCACACCTTCGCCGACTTCGCCCTGGGCGGCCGTCGCCTCCCCGCTCTCGTCGCGGCGCTGTCCGCAGGGGCCAGCGACATGTCCGGCTGGCTCTTCCTGGCCTTTCCCGGGGCCGTGTACGTGGCCGGTCTGGGAGCGAGCTGGATCGCGGTCGGTCTGGTGGTGTGCACCTATCTGAACTGGCTGATCGTCGCGCCGAGGCTGCGCACCTACACCGAGCGCGCCGGGAACGCCGTGAGCCTGTCGGCGTACCTGGAGGAGCGGTTCGAGGACCGTACCCGGATGCTGCGGCTGGTCTCCGCGGCGGTCACCCTCGTGTTCTTCACCTTCTACGTCGCCAGCGGGCTGGTGGCCGGCGGAGTGCTGTTCGGGCACATCTTCGGTGCCGGGTTCCGGCTCGGAGTGGCCCTGACCGCCCTGGTCATCGTCGTCTACTCGGGCCTGGGCGGCTTCCTGGCCGTGAGCCTGACCCATGTCGTGCAGGCCACGCTGATGTTCCTGGCCCTGCTCGTGCTCCCCGTCGTCGGTCTCACGGCGCTCGGCGGGTTCGGGGCGCTGCGCGACTCCCTCAACGGCAAGAGCCCCGGCCTGCTGGACATGGGCGCCAAGGTCGACCTGAGCGACGGCAAGTGGTCCGCGCACGGCGGGTCGCTCGGCGCCGTCGCGATCATCTCGCTGCTGTCCTGGGGCCTCGGCTACTTCGGCCAGCCGCACATCCTGGCCCGCTTCATGGGCATCCGGAGCACCGGTGCCGTTCCCGTGGCCCGTCGTATCGAGACCGGCTGGGTCGTCGTCGTACTCGCCGGTGCCACGCTCGTCGGTCTGCTGGGCGCCGCGCAGGCCGGTACGCCGCTGCACGACCCGCAGACGGTGTACATCACCCTGAGCCGCATGCTGTTCAGCCCGTGGGGCGCGGGGATGATGCTGATCGCCGTACTCGCCGCGATCATCTCGACCGCCGACTCCCAGCTCCTGGTGTCGTCCGTGGCCCTCACCGAGGACTTCTACCACGCGTTCCTCAACCGGCGCGCCTCGGACAGCTCGCTGGTGTGGGTGGGCCGCGCCGCCGTCGTCGGTGTGACGCTGGTGGCCTCGCTGATCGCGCTCAGAGGCGGCGGGCTGCTGGGCATCGTGGGCTACGCCTGGGCGGGCTTCGGAGCCGCCTTCGGTCCGGTCGTCGTGCTCTCGCTCTACTGGCCGCGCATGACCTGGGCCGGAGCCATGGCCGGGATCGTGTCCGGTGCGGCCACGGTGCTGGTGTGGAAAGAGGTCGGTCCGCTGCTCGGTCCCCCCTGGTCGGGGGTCTACGAGATGCTTCCGGGCGTCCTGGTCGCCACGCCCGCCGCACTCTTCTTCGGCAGATTCGTCGGCCGGCCCCCGAAACGGGCCTTCTGGCGGATGCCGGGCGGCGGGGTGAGCCAGCTGATGCTCACGCCCTTCCTGACCCATGCGCCGGTCGGCATCGCCGTGCTCGACACGGACCTGCGCTACGTCTGGGTGAACGAGTGGCTCGACCACCAGATCCCCATGAAACGACGGCTGGGGCGGCGGCTGGCGGAGGTCCTGCCGCAGGCCGAGGCGGAGGCCTTCGAGGAGCAGATGCGCCAGGTCCTGGAGACCGGCACTCCGGTGATGGACTACGAATACCGGGGGGCGAACTTCTCGCAGCCCGACCGGAGCCGTGCGATCTCCGTCTCCTTCTTCGCGATGAAGGACCGCCACGGCCAGAACGTGGGCGTCTGGTACATGATCATCGACATCACCGAGCGGTGGCGGGCCCAGGAACGCCTGGCCCTGCTCAACGACGCCGCGAGCCGCATCGGCAGCACCCTGGACGTGTCGCGGACCGCGCAGGAACTCGCCGACGACGCGGTGCCGGCCGTCGCCGACTTCGTGGCCGTCGATCTGCTGGACTCGGTGATGAGCGGCGAGGAGCCGGCACCCGGGCCGGTCGGCATGGAGCCTGTCATCCGACGCGCGGCCCAGCAGTCGGTGCGCGAGGGCTGCCCCGAGTCCTCCCTGGCCGTGGGGGAGGCGGTCCGGCGGGCCCCCGAGTCGCCCGTGACCCGCTGCCTGATGGAGAGCAGAACCCTGGTCGAACGGGTCCTGGACGCCAAGGACAGCCCCTGGGTGACCGTGGACGAGACGCTGGGCGCCTCGCTCCTCCAGTACGGCCTCCGCTCGGTGATGGTGGTCCCCGTGCGCGCCCGCGGGGTCACTCTGGGCGTGGCGACCTTCGCCCGCTCCGGGCGGCTGGGGCCCTTCGAGGAGGACGACGTACGCCTGGCCGAGGAACTCGTCTCGCGCGCGGCGGTGTGCATCGACAACGCACGCCGGTTCACCCGCGAACGCAGCGCGGCCCGTTCCATGCAGCGCTATCTGCTCCCGCAGGACCTGCACGGGGGCTCCGCCCTGGAGGCGGCCTCCTGGTACCTTCCCGCGGACGCCCCCAGTGGCGTGGGCGGCGACTGGTTCGATGTGATCCCGCTGTCCGGTGCCCGCATCGCACTGGTCGTCGGAGACGTGGCCGGGCACGGCATCAACGCGGCCGCGACCATGGGGCGCCTGCGTGTCGCCGTACGGACGCTCGCCAACCTCGACCTCTCCCCGGACGAGCTGCTGGCCCATCTGGACGACCTGGTCATCGGTCTCATGGGAGCGCACACCGATGCGCCGGCGGCGGCCGAGGGCGAGGCGACGGGCGCCGCCTTCCTGGGCGCCACCTGCCTGTACGCCGTCTACGACCCGGTCAGCGGGCGGTGTGTCATGGCGCGAGCCGGTCATCTGCCCCCGATGGTCGTCGGACCCGGCGGCGAGGCGGAGATCCTGGACATTCCCGCCGGACCACCCCTCGGCCTGGGCTACCTCCCCTTCCAGGCCACCGAGACCGAGCTGGCCGAGGGCAGCCTCATCGCGCTCTACACCGACGGCCTCGTGGAGTCCGTCGACCGGGACATCGACGTCGGGATAGCTCGGCTCGGTGATGTCCTCGCGGTCCCCCGGCCGACCCTGGAGGAGACCGGCCGCAGCGTGATCGACAGTCTCCTGAACGGTCCTCCGATGGACGACGCGGCCCTGCTCCTCGCCCGGACCCGGGTGCTGGCCCCGGAGCAGGTCGCCTCCTGGGACCTGCCCAGCGATCCGGCCGCCGTCGCGCACGCCCGTAGCCTCGCCACCCGGCAGCTGACCGACTGGGGCATCCCGCACCTGACGTTCACCACGGAACTCATCGTCAGCGAACTGGTCACCAACGCCATCCGCCACGCGAGCGGACCCGTCGTGCTGCGTCTGATCCAGGACCGGGGCCTGATCTGCGAGGTCTCCGACGGCAGCAGCACCTCGCCGCGCCTGCGGCACGCCCGGACCACCGACGAGGGCGGCCGCGGCCTGCTCATCGTGGCCCAGCTCGCCCACCGATGGGGCACCCGTTACACCGCCCACGGCAAGATCATCTGGACGGAGCAGACCACCCAGGCCGACCCGATCGCCTAGGTGTATTGCCCTGTGAGGTTGGGGACGCGGCTGGCGGGTGGTTTGCCTGCGAGCGCGGTGTGTCCGCGGTGGTGATTGTAGGTGTGCAGCCATTGCGGGAACGCGTCGCGGCGTTCGGTTTCTGAGCGGTAGGGGCGGGCGTAGGCCCACTCCTCCAGCAGGGTGCGGTTGAGGCGTTCGACCTTGCCGTTCGTCTGCGGCCGGTAGGGCCGGGTTCGCTTGTGGGTGATCCCGGCCGCTGCCAGGAGGTCACGCCATGCCGTGGTCGGTGAGACCTGGAAGCGTTCGGCGGCCCGGCGCAGCGGCCAGCCGTCCTCGACCACGCAGCGGGCCAGACGCAGACGGCCGGTCTCGGACAGGGGTGCATTACGGTGGACCACGAGGGCCTTTCGGTTGGTGTAGACGTCGCAATCCACACCGAACCGGAAGGCCCTCACCCGTTCAAGACCCCTCAGCCGAGACCTGGCCCACCCGTCCACAACCTCCCAGGACAGAACACCTAGGGCCTTTCTTTCGGATCAGGTCGGCTGCGGCGCCGGCACCTTTTGGCTAACCCGAGCGGGGTCTGGTGCGTGCAGATGCAAGGCGGAGGAGGGAGTCGACGCGGAGCGTCGGCGAGGGACGACAACGCAGCAGATGTGCGTGCCAGGGCCCGCGACGCCGGCAAGATCCGAAAGAGAGGCCCTAGCGAAACGGCCCTGTCCTCATGCCGGCCGATTCCGACCACGAAGCGTCGCCGCCCGGTTACTTGCGAAGCGCTTCGACAATATCGTGTGCGGGTATGACACTCAGGATGCAGTGGCGTGGCAGGCGTACGGGTGTGCTCACCGTGGTGACCACCCTGATGGTGGGACTGCTGACCGGCTTGGGCGCCGCCGGGACGGCACATGCGGCCACCGTCGACACGAGCGCGCGGTACAAGGCGGGAGTGCTGGCGCAGGTGCACACCGCGGGGCGGGTCGAGGACGACGGAAGCTCGGTGCGGTACAGCTGGCCCGGCGTGTACTTCGAGGGCCGCGTCCGCGGCACCGGCGTGGGCATCGTCCTCGGCGACTCGGCCGCCGACTACGACGTCCGGATCGACGGATCCACCGTCGCCACGCTCGTCACGCCCGGCAACACCACACACTGGATCAACGGCCTGGCGAACGGCACGCACACCGTCCGGCTGGTGAAGCGCGACGACACCCCGTGGAGCACCAGCACGTTCGGAGGCTTCGTCGCCGCGCCCGGAGGTGCCGTACTGAGCAGGCCGGCGGCCCGCAGCCGCCAGATCGAGTTCATCGGCGACTCCCTCACGGTGGGCTACGGCAACCTCTCGACCTCCCGTACCTGCACCGCGGACCAGCTCAAGCGGAACACCGACGCCGACGTGAGCTACGGCGCCCTCACCGCCCGGAAACTGAACGCCGACTACCAGATCAACGGCTACTCGGGCCTCGGCATGGTGCGCAACTACAACGGAGGCTCGCCGGACGTCACGTACCGGACCTTCTACGACCGTGCCCTGCTGAACACGCCGGGCGATGTCTGGCAGAACCCGGGTACCTGGCGCCCCCAGGTCGTGGTGGTCAACCTGGGCACCAACGACTTCTCCACCGCCATCAACCCCGGTGAACCGTGGACGCCCGACAGCCTTGCGGCGGCCTACCGCACCGCCTACGGCGACTTCGTGCAGAAGCTGCGGTCGCGCTACGGGGCCGGCACGACCATCGTGGCGGTGGGCGCCGGTCAGTACGCCGGCTATGTCCAGCAGGTGGTCAAGGCGCGCAACGACGCCGGCGACAGCCGGGTCCGCTACTGGCTCCTCGATGACTCGGGCCTGGACTTCCTCGGCTGCGACTGGCACTACTCGGCCCACGACGACCGCCTCATCGCCGACCGGCTCACCTCCTTCCTCACCGGCCTGCCGACGGGCTGGTGACGGCACCGGGAACCGGCATGCAGCGGATTGATGGGATGGATCCCTGATCCTCTCAGGGTAGTACCCCCACCGAGGGGCGGCTGAAAACCAGGTAATCCGAGGAAGTTGACGCACAAGGCTGGACACCGCGAGAAGGCCGCCTCTATAAACATCCCATCTCTACCGCACGGCAACACACCGCTGTCGCCGAGGCGAAACGGCTCCCGCCCAGGGACGAGCGCGAGGAAGCATCGATGAGACTCAGAACCGCCCTCTGTTCATCCGTCTCCGCCCTGTCCGCACTGGCTCTGCTCAGCGCGTGCGGCAATGGCTCCACCTCCGCGTCGTCGGGCGGCGAGCCGCTGGTCGGGGTCGACTACCCGCGCTCCGACACCGACTTCTGGAACTCCTACATCAAGTACACGCCCCAGTACGGCAAACAGCTGGGCCTGGACCTGAAGACCACCAACTCGCAGAACGACGTCGCCAAGCTCACCGCCAACGCCCAGACGTTCATCAGCCAGGGCGTCAAGGGCATCGCGATGGCGCCCCAGGACACCGCCGCCATCGCACCCACCCTCGCCCAGCTGGAGGCGAAGAAGATCCCCGTCGTCACCATCGACACCCGCCCCGACAGCGGCAAGGTGTTCATGGTGGTGCGGGCCGACAACCGCGCTTACGGAGAGAAGGCCTGCCGGTTCCTCGGCACGAAGCTGAACGGCACCGGCAAGGTCGTCATGCTGGAGGGCGGCCTCGACTCGATCAACGGCCGTGACCGCACCGAGGCGTTCAACGACTGCATGAAGAAGAACTACCCCGGCATCAAGGTGCTCGGTGAGGCCACCAACTGGGACGGCGCGGTCGCCGCCCAGAAGCTCCAGACCGACCTGACCGCCAACCCGGACGTCAAGGGCGTCTACATGGAGTCCAGCTTCGCCCTGTCCGGCACGCTCCAGGTGCTCAAGCAGAAGGGCTTGTCGGTGGGCCCGAAGGACAAGAAGCACGTCTTCATCGTGTCCAACGACGGCATCCCCGAGGAACTCAAGTCCATCGCCGAGGGCAAGATCGACGCCACCGTCTCCCAGCCGGCCGACCTGTACGCCAAGTACGCCCTGTACTACCTGAAGGCCGCGATCGACGGAAAGACGTTCAAGCCCGGCAAGACCGACCACGACAGCACCGTCATCAAGGTCCGCGACGGCGTGCTGGAGGACCAGCTCCCCGCCCCGCTCGTCACCGCCGACGGCGCCACCTACGGCGGCGTGCCCAGCGTCAGGAGCGACGCCACGTCGCTGTGGGGCAACAACCTCGGCTGACCTCCCCCGGAACCGGAACACAACGGACCACGAGAACAAGGCGGTTGAGATGAGCGACGGGGAGCGAGACGTCACCCCCGCAGCCCCGCCCGTCGTCGAGGCGACGGGCATCGTCAGACGGTTCGGTCCGACGGTGGCCCTCGACGGGGCCCGGATCACCATCAGGCCGGGCGAGACACACGCGCTCGTCGGCCGCAACGGAGCCGGCAAGTCGACCCTGGTGTCGGTCCTCACCGGCCTTCAGGCCCCCGACGAGGGAACCGTGACCTTCGGCGGCGAGCCGGCGCCCCGGCTCGGCGACCGCGACGCCTGGCGGCGCCGCGTGGCCTGCGTGTACCAGAAGTCGACGATCATCCCCGGGCTGACCGTCGCGGAGAACCTCTTCCTGAACCGGCACGACCGCGGGACCGGCCGGCTCATCAGCTGGCAGGCCACCCGGCGCCGCGCACAGGAGCTGCTGTCGGCCTGGTCGGTGGAGGTCGACCCGCAGACCCCGGCCGGTGAACTGAGCGTCGAGCAGCGGCAGTTCATCGAGATCGCACGGGCGCTCTCCTTCGGTGCCCGGTTCATCATCCTCGACGAGCCGACCGCCCAGCTCGACGCGGCCGCCATCAACCGGCTCTTCGACCGCATCCGCGACCTGCAACGCCAGGGCGTGACCTTCCTGTTCATCAGCCACCATCTCCAGGAGATCTACGAGATCTGCGACATGGTGACGGTGTTCCGGGACGCCCGGCACATCCTGACCGCGCCGGTCGCCGAACTGCCCCGCGCCGACCTGGTCGCCGCCATGACCGGCGAGGCACCGGCCGGCCTGCGTGACGAACGCACCGGCACCCTGGACCCCGGCGCCACGGCCGCACTGACCGTCCGCGGCCTGCGGGGCGACGGATACGACGACGTGAGCCTCCAGGTCGGGGCCGGCGAGATCGTCGGCCTCGCGGGGGCGGCCGGCAGCGGCCGCACCGAGGTCGCCGAGACCGTCGTAGGACTGCGGGCGCCCCGGGCGGGCGAGGTGCACATCGCCGGGAGCCGGCCCCGGCCGGGCAGCGTGCCCGCGGCGCTCGCCGCCGGCGCCGGGTTCGTCCCGCAGGACCGGCACCACCAGGGTTTCGTTCCCGGCATGTCGATCGCGGACAACGCCACGCTGTCCGTCCCGAAACGGCTCGGCCGGCACGGGTTCCTCAACCACGGCCGCCGGGACCGGCTCGCCGAGGACCTGATCGAGAACCTCGCGATCAAGACCCCCGGTCCCGAACTGCCCGTCTCCGCCCTGTCCGGAGGCAACCAGCAGAAGGTCGTCATGGCCCGCGCACTGGCCGACGACCCGCGGCTGCTGGTGCTGATCAACCCGACCGCGGGCGTGGACGTGCGCTCCAAGGAGTTCCTCCTCGGCAAGGTCGAGGAGACCGCCAAGACCGGCACCGGAGTGCTCGTCGCCTCCGACGAACTCGACGACCTGCGCATGTGCGACCGGGTCCTGGTGATGTTCCAGGGCCGTGTGACCTCGGAGATCGCCCGCGGCTGGCACGACCACGACCTCGTGGCCGCGATGGAAGGAGTGGACCTCGATGCCTGACACCGTCCTCGCGGACCAAGCCGCCAAGGCCGCGGCACCCGGGCGCAGGCGCACGGCGCTGCTCGGCGGCCGGATCCCCCTGGCCCGGCTGCGCGACCTCGCCCTCGTCCCCGCGATCGTCGTCATCGCGGTCGTCGGCCAGATCGTCAACCCGGTCTTCCTCCAGGCCGACAACCTCATCAACGTCCTCCAGACCATGTCCGAGATGGCCCTGCTGGTCCTCGCCCAGACGATGATCCTGATCGTCAAGAAGATGGACCTGTCCCTGGAGTCCACCATGGGCCTCGCGCCCGGCGTGGCCGCGTGGCTGGTCGTCCCGGCCGGCGCCGGACACGGACTCGGCCTCCTCCCCGGCGCCTGGGCCGTCCCCGTCACCCTCGCCGTGGGCGCCCTAGTCGGCGTCGTCAACGCCCTGCTGATCATCCGCTTCGGCCTCAACGGCTTCATCGTCACCCTGGGCATGCTGATCGTCCTGCGCGGCATCCTCACCGGCATCTCCGGCGGCCAGACCTTCTTCCAGCTGCCGCCGTCGATGCTCTACATCGGCACCGCCGAATGGTTCGGCATGCCCGCCTCCATCTGGATCTGCCTGGCCCTGTTCGCGGTCGCGATCGTGGTCCTCGGCTGGACCGGCTTCGGCCGCTCGCTGTACGCCATCGGCGGCAACGTCGACGCCGCCAAGGCCGCCGGCATCCGCACCGACCGGGTGCTGTGGATCGTCATCGTCACCGGCAGCGTGCTCGCCGCCCTCGCCGGACTGATGCTCTCCGGACGCCTGGCCTCGGTCGCCTCGGCGCAGGGCAACGGCTACATCTTCACCGTCTTCGCCGCTGCCGTCATCGGCGGGATCAGCCTCAACGGCGGCAAGGGCACGATGTTCGGCGCGTTCTGCGGCATCCTCCTGCTGTTCATGATCCAGAACGTGCTCACGCTGGCGGGCGTCCCCGCCCAGTGGATCGGCGCGCTCAACGGCCTGATCATCCTGGTCGCCCTCGCCATCTCCCGCATCACCGGCGGCAAGGTCCAGGAGTGACCCGGGCGGCCCTGCCGGCCGCCCGACCTCCGCCGTGTCCACGTCCCGTCGCAAGGGGACCGGTTCCCCCTTGTCCTCACAGGAGTTGCCGCCATGTCCTCCACCGTGCCCTCATCCGCCCGCATCACCGCTCTGGACGTGCTGGACGTGCGGTTCCCGACGTCCGAGCACCTGGACGGCTCGGACGCGATGAATCCCGAACCCGACTACTCCGCGGCCTACGCCGTCCTGCGCACCGACGCCGGCGACGGACTGGAGGGCCACGCGCTGGCCTTCACCACCGGCCGCGGCAACGACGTCCAGGCCGCCGCCATCGCCGCCCTCGCCCCGCACGTGGTGGGACGGCCGGTCGAGGAGGTCTGCGCCGACCTCGGGGCCTTCTCCCGCTCCCTCGTCCACGACCCCCAACTCCGCTGGCTCGGGCCGGAGAAGGGCGCCATCCACATGGCCACCGGCGCGGTGGTCAACGCCGCCTGGGACCTGGCCGCCAAGCGGGCCGGCAAGCCCGTGTGGCGGTTCCTCGCCGAGATGTCACCCGCGGACCTGGTCGCCCAGGTCGACTTCCGCTGGCTCAGCGACGCCCTCACCCCCGAAGAGGCCCTGGACATCCTGCGCCGCGCCGAACCGGGACGCGAGGAGCGGACCGCACGGCTGCTGGAACGCGGCTACCCGGCCTACGCCACCACTCCCGGCTGGCTCGGCTACTCCGACGAGAAGCTGGCCCGCCTGTCCCGGGAGGCGGTCGCGGACGGCTTCACCCAGATCAAGCTGAAGGTCGGTGCCTCGCTGGAGGACGACGTACGACGCCTGCGCGTCGCCCGCGAGGCGGTCGGCCCGGACATCCGCATCGCCGTCGACGCCAACCAGAGATGGGACGTCGGCGCCGCGATCGACTGGATGCGCGCCCTCGCCCCCTACGACCCGTACTGGATCGAGGAGCCCACCTTCCCGGACGACATCCTCGGCCACGCGGCCGTCCGCCAGGCCGTCAGCCCCATCAAGGTCGCCACCGGCGAGCATGTCGCCAACCGGGTCGTCTTCAAACAGCTCCTCCAGGCCGGCGCGGTGGACATCGTGCAGATCGACTCCGCGAGGGTCGGCGGCGTCAACGAGAACATCGCGATCCTGCTGCTCGCCGCGAAGTTCGGCGTGCCGGTCTGCCCGCACGCGGGCGGCGTCGGCCTGTGCGAGATGGTCCAGCACCTGTCGATGTTCGACTATGTCGCCGTCTCCGGCACGACCGAGGACCGCGTCATCGAGTACGTCGACCACCTGCACGAACACTTCATCGACCCGGTGCGGGTCGTCGGCGGCCACTACCTCGCGCCGACGCTGCCGGGGCTGAGCGCGCAGATGCACCCCGAGTCCCTCAAGGAGTACTCCTACCCCGAGGGCCCCGTCTGGACCGCCCGTGTCTGAAGCCCCGAAGGAGGGAATCCGGTGCTCCTGACGGAACTGCTGCACCCCGGGATCCTCGAAGCCCTCGCCGGATCCGGGCACGGCGCCCGCGTCCTGCTCGCCGACGGCCACTACCCCGCCGGTACGGCCACCGGCGAGCGGGCCAGAACCGTCCACCTCAACCTCAGTCCGGGCCTGCTGGACGTCACCACCGTGCTCGACGTCCTGCTGCGGGCGATCCCCGTGGAATCGGCACAGGTGATGGTGGCGCCCGAGGGCGAACCGGAGCCACCGGCCATCGCCGAGTACCGCGCCCGGCTCGCGCCCGCCCCGGTACAGACGCTCGGCCGGTTCGAGTTCTACGACGCCGCACGGTCACCCGACCTGGCACTGGCGATCGTCACCGCCGACACCCGCACCTACGCCAACCTGCTGCTGACCATCGGCGTCCGCGCGGAAGGGACCCTGACCCCACGATGACACTCGCAGTCCGCTACACGGCCGCCCGCACCCTGGACACGGCACCCGCACTCAGTGCGCCGCCCGGTCCCGGCGAGGTGGAGCTGGCCCCCGCCTACGTCGGCATCTGCGGGACCGACCTGCACATCTTCCACGGCGACATGGACGCCCGGGTCGCCGCGCCCGCCGTTCTGGGGCACGAGATGGCCGGACGGGTCGTACGCGTCGGGCCGGGCGTGGAGGGCTGGCGGCCCGGTGATGCGGTGACCGTGATGCCGCTGCGCTGGGACGACACCTGTCCCGCCTGCCGCAACGGCCACCAGCACATCTGTCAGCACCTGGACTTCATCGGCATCGACTCGCCGGGCGCGATGCAGCAGCGCTGGACCGTGCCCGCCTCGACACTCGTACGGCTGCCCGACTCCCTTCCCCTCGACCGGGCGGCCCTCGTCGAACCGACCGCGGTCGCCGTGCACGATGTGGGCCGGGCCCAGGTCCGCGAGGGTGAGAAGGTCGTCGTGGTCGGCGGCGGTCCGGTCGGCGTCCTCATCGCGCTGGTCGCGCGCTCCGCGGGCGCCGATGTGCGGGTGGTGGAGCTGAGCGCGCACCGGCGGCTGCTCGCCGAGGAGCTGGGCCTGGCGACCTGGGACCCGGCCGCCGACGACGTGCCGGCGCTGGTCGGCGCGTGGACCGCGGACGCGGGCGCGGACGTCGCCTTCGAGGTGTCCGGTGCGGCGGGCGGCGTGGACACCGCTGTCGATGTGCTCGGCGTACGCGGCCGCCTCTGCCTCGTCGCGATCCACCCCCGCCCCCGCGAGGTGAACCTGCACCGCT
Source organism: Streptomyces sp. NPDC001606 (assembly GCF_053596835.1). Classification (NCBI taxonomy): domain Bacteria; kingdom Bacillati; phylum Actinomycetota; class Actinomycetes; order Kitasatosporales; family Streptomycetaceae; genus Streptomyces; species Streptomyces sp. NPDC001606. The sequence continues at coordinate 621,440 of NZ_JBSFHC010000001.1, read as the reverse complement.
TCTTCTGGCGCGAACTCACCCTCGTCGGGGCGCGGTTGTACGACCGCTCCGACTTCGAGAAGGCGGTCGCCCTGGTGGCCGACGGGACCATTCCGGCCGAGCGGCTGATCAGCAAGGTCGTGCCGCTCACCCAGGCGCCGGCCGCGTTCGAGGCGCTGGAGGGCGGTGGAGACGTGATGAAGATCCTCGTGGACTGCACCGACACTTTTGAGGGAGCCACCGCATGACCTCCTTCGACCTCACGGGGAAGCTCGCGGTCGTCACCGGAGCCCGGCGCGGGATCGGTCGGGCCATGGCCCGCGCGCTCGCCGAGGCCGGCGCGGACGTCATCGGCGTCAGCGCCTCGCTGGAGGAGTCCGGCAGCGCGGTGGAGAAGGACGTCACCGCCGCGGGCCGTACCTTCGAGGCGATCCGGACCGACTTCGCCGACCCCGAGGCCGTACGCGCCCTGGGCGCGGACCTGGCCGGGCGCGAGCGGCCGGTGGACATCCTGGTCAACAACGCCGGCACGATCCGCCGTGCCCCGGCCACCGAACACACCGACGCGGACTGGGACTTGGTCCTCCAGGTCAACCTCAACGCGCAGTTCGCGCTGACCCGGGCGGTCGGCGCGGCCATGCTCGCCCGCGGAACGGGGAAGGTCATCTTCACCGCGTCGCTGCTCAGCTTCCAGGGCGGCATCACCGTCCCCGGCTACACCGCCGCCAAGCACGGCATCGCCGGACTGACCAAGGCGCTGGCCAACGAGTGGGCGCCGCACGGGGTGAACGTCAACGCCATCGCGCCCGGCTACATCGCCACCGACAACACCCAGGCGCTCCAGGACGACCCCGTCCGCAGCAAGGCGATCCTGGACCGCATCCCCGCCGGACGCTGGGGCGCCGCCGACGACCTCGCGGGCGCCACGGTCTTCCTCGCCTCCGACGCCGCCGCCTACGTCCACGGCGTCGTCCTGCCCGTCGACGGAGGATGGCTCGGCCGATGAGCGGCGGCGCCTCACTCGCCCGCACCCCAGGAGCACACCGTGCAGCACCGGAAGATCCCGCACACGCCCGTCTCACTCACCGAGCTGGGCTTCGGGGCGTCCGTGATCGGCAACCTCTACCGCGTCACCCCGGACGACGAGGCGACCGCCGCCGTCGACGCGGCCTGGGAGGCCGGCATACGGTACTTCGACACCGCACCGCACTACGGCCTCGGCCTCTCCGAACGCCGCCTGGGCGCCGCCGTGCGAGGCCGCCCGCGCGACGAGTACGTCATCTCGTCCAAGGTGGGCAGACTGCTGGTGCCCAACGAGGAACCCCGCGGCACCGACACCGAGGGCTTCGTCGTACGCGACGACCTGCGCCGGCGGTGGGACTTCAGCCGCGACGGTGTGCTCCGCTCCCTCGAGGAGACGCTGGAGCGCACCGGCCTGGACCGGCTGGACATCGTCTACCTGCACGACCCGGACGACCACTGGCGGCAGGCGGCCGAGGAGGCCATGCCCACGCTCGCGGATCTGCGCGACCAGGGGGTGATCGGCGCGATCGGCGCCGGCATGAACCAGTCGGCCATGCTCGCCCGCTTCCTGCGCGAGACCGCCGCCGACGTGGTGATGCTGGCAGGCCGCTACACCCTGCTGGACCAGTCGGCGCTGGACGACGTCCTGCCCGCCGCGCGGGAACACGGCAAGAGCGTGGTGGCGGCGGGCGTGTTCAACTCCGGCATCCTCGCCCAGGACCGGCCCGCCGAGGGCGTGAAGTACGACTACCAGGACGCTCCGCCGGCCCTCATCGCCCGGGCCCAGGCGATCGCCGAGGTCTGCGAGGCGCACGGCACCAGCCTGCCCGCGGCCGCGATTGCCTTCCCGTACACGCACCCCAGTATCATCAACGTCACCCTCGGCATGCGCACTGCGGAACAGGTCGGACACAACGTGGAACTCCATGACCGGCGTGTTCCGGACGGCCTCTGGGCCGACCTCCGCACTCAGGGGCTGATCAGGTCGGACGTGCTCGCGGGCCATGGTGGGAGGGATGCGCGGTGTCGCTGACGGACAAGGCCATCGAGCGGATCCGTGAGCTGATCCGGACCGGCGCGCTGCCCCCGGGCTCGAAGCTCCCGCCCGAGCCGGACCTGGCCGCCCAGCTGGGGCTGTCCCGCAACCTCGCCAGGGAAGCGGTCAAGGCGCTGGCCGTCGCGCGGGTCCTGGAGGTGCGGCGCGGCGACGGCACCTATGTGACCAGCCTGCAGCCGAGCCTGCTGCTGGAAGGGCTCGGGGGAGCGGTGGAGCTGCTCCAGGGCGACTCGGTCGCCCTGCGGGACCTCATGGAGGTACGGCGGCTCCTCGAACCGCTGGCCACGGCCCTGGCGGCCACGCGGATCTCCGACGAGCAGCTGGCCGAGGTGAAGCAGCACCTGGACGCCATGCGCGCGGCCCGCGACGACGTCGAACGCCTCAACGCCCACGACGCCGCCTTCCACCGCGCCGTCGTGGCGGCCACGGGCAACGAGACCCTCCTCACCCTCCTGGAAGGAATCTCCGGCCGCACCCTGCGCGCCCGGATCTGGCGCGGCCTGGTCGACGACAAGGCGGCGGCCCGCACCCTTGCCGAGCACGAGGCGATCTTCAACGCGCTGTCCACCCGCGACGCCGCCCTCAGCCAGGCCGCCGCACTGCTGCACGTGAGCAACACCGAGCAGTGGCTGAGGGAACACCTGCGCTCGGTCGAACAGTACGGCGCCCCGCCCTCGCCCTGACGGTTCACGCGAAGCAGGCCGCGACGTCGGCCCCTTCCCGCACGAAGACCGGGATGCGCTCCAGCGGGGCCGCGGCGTCGAGCGTCGTACCGCCCTCCAGCACCCGCCCGCTGACCGGGTCGAGCCAGCGGGTGCCGGACGGCAGATAGGCCCGGCGGGCCCGGGCACCCGCCTCGTACACGGGCGCCACCAGCACATCGGGGCCGAGCAGGAACTGGTCGTCCACGTCCCAGGCGTGCTCGTCCCCGGGGAAGTCGAAGAACAGCGGGCGCATCGGCGGGGCACCGGTGCGGTGGGCGTCCTCGGACAGCCTCTTCAGGTACGGGCGCAGGCGTTCCCGCATCAGCAGGTGGTCGCGGAGGATGCCGTACGCCCGCTGGCCGTACGACCAGACCTCGTTCGGCCCGCCGGTCATGTCCGCGGAGAAGGTGGGATGGTGGGGCTCGCGGTCCCCGTGCAGCCGCATCACGGGGCTGAAGGTGCCGTACTGGAACCACCGGATCAGCAGCTCGCGGTAGGCGGGGTCGTCCGGGTCGCCGCCGGCGAAGCCGCCGATGTCGGTGTTCCACCAGGGGATCCCGCTCATCGCGACATTGAGCCCCGCCCTGATCTGGCGCGCGAGGGAGTCGAACGTGGGCGGGATGTCGCCGGACCACAGCAGGGCGCCGTGCCGCTGGCTGCCCGCCCACGCGGAGCGGACCAGCGACAGCGGCCGGTCCTCGCCCGCCGCGCGCAGGCCGTCGGCCACCGCACGGGTGTGCTCCAGCGGGTAGAGGTGCGCGGCCTCGGCGGCCGGCCCGGCCGCGTAGACGGCGCGCTCGGCGAGGTCCCGGGGCAGGTCGGGTTCGCAGGCGTCCAGCCAGAAGCACTGCACGCCCAGCGAACGGTAGTTGTCGTTCAGCCGCTGCCACAGCGCGGCGCGTGCCCCGGGGTGGGTGGCGTCGTAGTACGCCATCGGGCGGGTCAGCGCGTCCCCGCCGTACCGGGACGGCCACGGGAAGGTGAGCAGGCCGCCGTCGGTGTCCCGGACGAGGTGTCCGGCCGCGCGCAGCTCCTCGTGTGTGTCGCTGCCGGGCTCCACGGTGGGCCACACCGAGACGGCGAGTCTCACCCCGAGGCCGGTCAGCTCCTCGACCATGGCGGCGGGGGAGGGCCACTCGCTCTCCTCGAAACGCCAGTCGCCCATCCTCGGCCAGTGGAAGAAGTCGCAGACGATGACGGACAGCGGCAGCCCGCGCTCCCGGTACTGCCGTGCCACCGCCAGGAGTTCGTCCTGGGTGCGGTAGCGCAGCTTCGACTGCCAGAAACCGGACGCCCACTCGGGCAGCAGGGGCGGGCGTCCGGTGGCCCGGGTGTAGGAGTCCAGGATCCCGGCCGGGGTGTCACCGGCGGTGATCCAGTAGTCGATGCGCCCGCCGGCGTCGGCGGTCCACCGGGTGGCGTCCGCGCCCAGCTCGGCCCGGCCGGTGGCAGGGTTGTTCCACAGCAGGCCGTAGCCGCGCGAGGAGTGCAGGAAGGGGATGGCCGCCACGGTGTTGCTCTGGACGAGGTCGATCACACAGCCCTTCTGGTCCAGGCGCCCGTGCGGATGCTGCCCCAGACCGTGCAGCCGTTCGCCGTCGTAGGCCTGGAAGGACTGTTCCGTCCGGCCGCCCGCCGCGTGGACTCGAGCGCCGGTGTGAGGCGTGTACGGGAGCCGCTCGGCGAGGAGTTCGCGGCCCGAGACGGCATGCAGGAACGTCAGCCGGCCCTCCGCGGACGCCTCGACCGCCAGGCGGCCGTTGACCATGCGGGCACGGCCGTCGTCCGACACGGACAGCTCGGCGGGCGGGCCGGGCGGGGGGCTCTCCAGCGCGCCGGGGGCGCCGGGGTCGAGGGTCCCGGACGAGGCCCGCACCCGGACGGCGTCCGGTCCCCAGGGCTCGATGCGGAGGATCTCTGCGGCGGTGTGCCGTTCCAGACCGCCCGCGCGGATGCTGTAGGGCAAGGTGGATTCCTTTGCTGCGTGACGGCGGTGCGGTCAGTGGCGCGAGAACTGGACCCCGGTCGGCTGTACGACGTCCGGCCGCAGCGCGATGCCGCTGAGGGTGAGCCGTTCACCGTAGATGTCCGTGAGTCTGATCGCGCCGCCGCAACCGCTGCCGTCGGCCGAGAGGAAGTAGTCGTAGCCGGTACGCGGCAGGCGCCGCCAGCCGCGCGCGGTGCGGACCTCGAGCGCGGCCACCGGATTGCGGTGGCCGATCGCCTGGATGCCGCACCAGTAGCGGCTGGAGCCCGTCTTGTACCGGATCGAGAGGGTGCCGACCGCACCGGGGCTCACCAGCCTCCAGGTGATCGGGATCCGGCCGACGGAGAGGTCGGCGAGTCGGGCGAACGCCTGCCGGCTGAGGTCGATCTGGCCGGGCGCGCAGGGAGCCGGGCACTCGTTGGTGATCCGCACCGTGACGGAGGCGCCGTTCGCCGCGCGGACGAGGACGTACGCCCCGCACGCCCGGGACGACTCGTAGTCGGTGGTGTTCATCGCGGCGACCATGAGGTCGGGGCTCGGGCCGAACAGGCAGGCGCCGTTTCCGTCGCCGGCCTCGTAGGCGGTGGCGACACCCCGGTAGGCGGTGCCGGGCCGGATCCGTCCGGCCGCGGGTGCTGCTGTGGGCGTCGGGCGCGGAGGCCGCGACGTACCCGTGGCCGAGGGTTTCGCCGCCGCGGATGCCGCCGGGGACGCCGGGGGGTGAACCGGAGCAGCCGTGCGCGTCGCCGTCGGGGTTCCCGCCCGGGCCGGGGCGCCCGGCGCGGCCGGGCCGCCCGCCTCGGGCGAGGACGTCGGGATCGCCCGGGCGGTGACGGCGGTCCCGGCATCGGCCCTGTGGTCGGGGAGCAGCGCCAGGACCAGAGCGGCCACCACCCCCGCCGAGGCCAGCGCGACGGCGGTGCCCAGCATCAGCCTGCGTCTGCGCCGGCGCTGTCGCGCGGCCCGCCGCGCGGTCATGGTCTCTGTCTTCATGTCAGTCCGTTCGGAGCATCGCGTCGATGGTGCACTGCTCAGTGACCGCAGGACGCGGAAAGGTTGCCGACGAGTTCTGACACGTCCCCGGTTCAGCGCGCCGCGCGCTTGACCCGCGCCGTGCGGCCGGTGGGTGCGGCGCCCGTACTGGAGCGCAGCGAGATGGGCGGGGTCAACAGGATGTGCCGGGCCGGGGTGTCCGGTGCGGCGATGCGTTCCACCAGCAGGGCAACGGCCTTCTCGCCCATCTCCTGGGCCGGAACATCGGCGGCCGTGAGCGGCGGGCGGAAGTCCTCGGCCCAGGTCCTGGCCGCGACACCGGTGACGGAGAAGTCGTACGGCACACTGAGGCCGCTGTCCGCCAGCGCGCGCTCGATGCCGGGCAGCGCGGCCTCGTTGATGGTGGTGACCGCGGTGAGTCCGGGATGGTCGCGCAGCAGCGCCTCGACGCATTCCTGGCCGGAGCGGGCGTCGTCCTCGCAGGGCACTTCGATGCCGTCGAGACCGCGTTCCGCCACGGCCACCCGGAAACCCTCACTGGCCCTGCGCGCGGGGCCGTAACCGGCCGAGACGAGTTCCCTGGACCGCGTGACCAGAGCCACCCGTTGGTGCCCCAGATCGGCGAGATGCCGCACACAGTGCCCGACCAGGCCGGCGTAGTCGACGTCGATCCAGGACATCCGGTGGTCGTCGGCCGTGCGCCCGATGCCGACGAAGGGCAGTCCCGCCGCCTGGAGCCGGCCCACCCGTGGGTCCTCCAGGCGGATCTCCATCAGAATGACACCGTCCACCCGGCCCTCGGAGACCAGCCGCTCGAAGGAACGGTCGTGCCCCCCGCCGGACGGGGACAGCAGCACATCGAGATCGACCCGGGCGGCGGCGTCGACCACGCTGGCGACGAAGTCCAGTTGCATATGGGTGAGCCGGTTGCCGGCCGGTGGTATGACCAGACCGATCGTCCGGGTCCGGCCCTCCTTGAGTGCCCTCGCGGTCGCGTTGGGGCGATACCCCAGTTCGTTGATCACGTCCTGGATGCGTTTGCGGGTGCTGGTCGAGACCGGTCGCTTGCCGCTGAGTGCGTACGACACCGTGCTGCGTGACACGCCGGCGCGCCGAGCGATCTCCCCGATGTTCATACAGCTCCTCACGCACTCACCCGCAGGGAGCCAGGGTACCTGGACGCCGTGGGCGAGGGGGCTGCGAACCGATTCCACGGAAGCGCTTCGACAAAGGAGGCTACGACCGGACGAAGTCAGGGTCAAGGTCCGGCCCTGACCGGTGCAATCCAGCCGTCGAATCGATTCCGCGACAACCTTGGTCCCGGACCTCCCACACCCTTGACAGCACTGCGACACCGGGAGCACCGTCTCCCCCCGAAACCTCTCTGCAATCACGCTGTAAAGAAACGCGCGTTCAAGCGCTTCCGGAGCTGTCGGCGCCACCCGCACCAACCCGGCCGGGTGGCGTCGGCACGGTGGGGAGATCAGATGAGCACCGTACGTGGAAGACGTCACCCGCTGTCCGGCCGCGGTGGCGTCCAGCTGTTGCTCGAGGCGGTACGACGCCGTCGCAGGCCGGAAAGCGCGCCGGATCCGGCACACATCCCTCAGCCGTCGCACCCGCCCCGCTCCCGGCGGACCATGGCCGCCCGCGTCGGGGCCGCGGTCGCGCTCGTCGCCGCGACGCTGATCGGCGCCACGGCCACGGCCGGCCCGGCGGGGGCCGCCACCTCGGGGCCGTGCGACATCTACGCGGCGGGCGGTACGCCCTGTGTGGCCGCGCACAGCACGACGCGAGCGCTGTACGCCGCGTACAACGGGCCGCTGTACCAGGTGCGGCGTGCCTCGGACAACACGACCCGGAACATCGGTGTGCTGAGCGCGGGCGGATACGCCGACGCCGCGGCCCAGGACGCGTTCTGCTCCGGGACGACCTGTCTGATCACGATCATCTACGACCAGTCGGGCCGCGGGAACAACCTCACCCAGGCGCCCGGGGGCGGGGCCGCGGGCGGCCCCGACAACCTCGCCAACGCGACCGCCGCGCCCACCATGGTCGGCGGCCACAAGGCCTACGGCGTCTTCGTGGCGCCCGGCACGGGCTACCGGAACAACCACACCAACGGCATCGCGACCGGGGACAACCCGGAAGGCATGTACGCGGTCCTCGACGGCACGCACTACAACGGCGGCTGCTGCTTCGACTACGGCAATGCCGAGACGGACAGCAACGACGACGGCAACGGCACGATGGAGGCCATCTACTTCGGCAACATCAAGGTCTGGGGCTACGGTTCGGGCAACGGCCCGTGGATCATGGCCGATCTGGAGAACGGCCTCTTCTCCGGCGTGAACCAGCGCTACAACGCCAATGATCCGACCATCAACTACCGCTACACGACCGCCATCATCAAGGGCGGCCCCAACCACTGGGCGATCCGCGGCGGCAACGCCCAGTCGGGCAACCTGTCCACGTTCTACGACGGGGTGCGCCCCAATGTCGCGGGCTACAACCCGATGCGCAAGCAGGGCGCCATCATCCTCGGCACCGGCGGCGACAACAGCAAGGGCGCACAAGGCACGTTCTACGAAGGCGTGATGACCTCCGGCTATCCGTCGGACGCCACCGAGAACGCCGTCCAGGCCAACATCACCGCGGCCGGATACAGCAACGCCACGGGCGGCACGAGCACCGGCGCGCTGCACGCGGTGGGCGCGGGGAAGTGCCTGGACGTGCCGAACTCGTCCACCACGGCCGGTACGCAGGTGCAGATCTGGAGCTGTAGCGGCGCCGCCAACCAGACCTGGACCCGCACGTCCTCCAACCAGCTGACGGTCTACAGCGGCAGCAGCCAGATGTGCCTGGACGCGTACGACAACCAGACGTCCGCCGGCACCAAGGTGGAGACCTGGCCGTGCAACGGCGGCGCCAACCAGCAGTGGCAGTTCAACTCCGACGGCACCGTCACCGGCACCCAGTCCGGACTCTGCCTCGACGTCACCGGCGCCTCCACGGCCGACGGAGCCCTGGCCGAACTCTGGCCGTGCAACGGCGGCTCCAACCAGCAGTGGAGCGTCAGCTGACCTGAGCTGACCTGACCGGCTCCGGCCCGTGGCCGGGCACACCGCCGACCACGGGCCACCCGCCACCCGTCGCGCCACCACCGGAGGATGACCATGCCCAGAGCCAGAGCGCTCCGCGGCCTGTGGGCCGCCCCCACGGCTCTGCTCGCCCTACTCGCCGGCAGTCCGGCCACCGCCGGGGTCGCGTACGCGGTACCGGCGCAGCGCCTGGCCGCGGCCGCCGACCTGTACGTGGCGCCGGATGCGGCTCCCGGCGGCAACGGCACCGCCGCGCAGCCGTTCGCCACCATCGAGCAGGCGGAGCAGCCCGCGCACCGGCTCTCGGCCGACTCGGACGTCGTCGTCCACCTGGCCGGTGGCACCTACCGGCTGACCAAGCCGCTTGTCTTCGGTTCCGGAGACGGCGGCCAGAACGGCCACACCATCACCTACCAGGCCGCCTCCGGGCAGCAGCCGGTCGTGACCGGCGCCCAGCAGATCACCGGTTGGCAGGTGCATGATCAGGCGAAGAACATCTGGTCGGCCCACGTCGGCACCGGCGTGAACACCCGCCAGCTGTACGTGAACGGTAAGGAAGCACCACGAGCGGCGATCCAGGTGCCCCGCTCCGCCTTCACCTTCACCCAGACCGGCCTGACCGTCACCGACTCCTCCCTCGACTACCTGGCCGGCCTCTCGGACCAGAACCACATGGAGGTCGAGAGCCTCAACTCCTTCACCGACCGCTATGCGCCGGTCCAGTCGATCAGCGGCAGGACCATCACCATGCAGCAGCCCGCGTGGAACAACAACTCCTGGGGCTACGACACCGTCAACGCACCGTTCGCCGGCGGGACGATGCACCTGGAGAACAACTACGCGTTCCTCCAGCAGGCCGGACAGTGGTACCTCGACTCGTCCACCGGCGACCTGTACTACCGGGCCCAGTCGGGGCAGAACCCCGGCAGCCTCGACATCGAACTGCCCCGGTTGCAGAGCCTGCTCGGCATCAGCGGCAGCTACGGCTCACCGGCCACCGGGCTCGCCTTCAGCGGCATCCGGTTCACCGGAACCTCCTGGCTCGGCCCCAGCGGACCCGACGGCTACGCGGACCAGCAGAGCGGCGCGCACATCACCGGCGCCTACCCGATGCCCGCCAACTGGCTGAGCACCTGCGCGTCGGGCTGCACACAGTTCGAGGCCACCCGCAACCGCTGGGCGCAGATGCCCGCGGCCGTCCAGGTCTCGGCCGCCACCGGCATCACGTTCTCCGGCGACACGTTCTCCGAGCTCGGACAGGCCGGGCTCGGCGTGGGCAACGACGGCGTCGCCAACGCCTCCGGCACCGGCCTCGGCGCGAACGGCGTCACCATCACCGGCAACACGTTCACCGACACCGCGGGCAGCGGCATCCAGGTCGGCGGGATCCAGCCGGACGCGCACCACCCCGGCAACGCGCAGATGACCAACCAGAACATCACCATCAGCAACAACAAGGTCAGCGGGGTGGGCACCGACTACAAGGAGACCGCCGCCATCCTGTCCACGTACGTCACCAACGCCACCATCACCCACAACCAGTGCGACCACCTGCCCTACGACGGCATCGACATCGGCTGGGGATGGGGCGCCAACGACCCGGGCGGCAGCCAGGACTACGTCAACCGGGGCACGTACAACTACCAGCCCGTGTACAGCACCCCCACGACGCTGAAGAACAACACCGTCTCCCACAACCTGATCTTCGACACCAAGAACTCGATGTTCGACGGCGGCAGCATCTACAACCTGTCCGCGAACCCCGGCTCGGTGATCTCCGAGAACTACATGTACGACAACAACCGCACCACCGCGCTGTACCTGGACGAGGGCTCCCGCTATCTGAAGGTGTCCGACAACGTGGTTCAGGACGCGGGCAACTGGGCGCTCACCAACGCCAACGCGAACAACCACACCGACGACAGCACGTTCTCCGGCAACTGGTACAACGGCGGCAACACGTACGTGGCCACCGGCCCGCCGCACAACAACGTCCTGACCGGCAACGTCCAGGTCAGCGGTACCAATTGGCCGGCGGGCGCGCAGCAGGTCATCCAGCAGGCGGGTGTCCAGTCCTCGGGCGACGGTGGCGGCTTCCCCACCGGCTCCCGCCAGTTGGTGATCGGCAGCGGCGGTCTGTGCCTGGACGTGTACGGCAACTCCGGCAGCGCGGGCGCCGCGATCGACCAGTGGACCTGCAACGGGCAGGCCAACCAGCAGTTCCAGTTCGTGCCGGGCGCCGGCGGATACGGGCAGCTGAAGGCGCAGAACTCCGGGCTGGTGGTGGGGGTTTCGGGCAGCCTCACCGCCGCCGGGACACCCGACATCGTGCAGCAGGCACCGAGCGGAGCGACCGGCGCGCTGTGGCTACCGGTACGGCAGTCCGACGGCTCGTACTCCTTCCAGAACCAGAACAGCGGCCTGTGCCTGGACGTCTACGGCGGCGGCAGCAACGCCGGCCAGCAGCTCGACCAGTGGCCCTGCAAGAACACGGCCGGCAGCAACCAGGACTTCACGCCGCGCTGACCGACTCACCCGCTCGTCCGCTCCCACCCACTGCCCCCACCCAGTGAGGAACACAGATGAAGAAGTACGGGGTACTCCTGGCCGCCGCGCTGACGGCAGCGATCGGCACCGCCACCGCGGTGCCCGCGGCGGCCGCCACCGGCACCGGATCACCGGCCTCCGCCGCACGGGCCGCCGCCGCGCCCACCCCCTTGCGGCTGATGCCGTTGGGCGACTCGATCACCTGGGGCGTCGGCAGCCCCTCCGGGAACGGCTACCGCAGCTTCCTGTGGAACCGGCTGGCGGGGGAGGGGCATGCCCTGGACTTCGTGGGGTCGGGCCGCAACGGCACGATGTCCGACCCGGACAACGAAGGCCACTCCGGCTGGCACATCGACGAGATAGCCGGCATCGCGGACTCCGTGCTGGCCCGGTACCGGCCCAACGTGATCACCCTGGAGATCGGTACCAACGATCTGAACGGCGGCTCCGCGGCCCAGCCCGCCGCCGATCGGCTCCATGCGCTCATCGACCGGATCACGGCCGACGCCCCCGACGCGACCGTCCTCGTCGGCACCGTGATCGTCTCCACCAGCAGCACCGAGGAGGCCACCCGCCCCGCGTTCAACGCCGCGCTGCCCGGCATCGTCCAGGCCGAGCAGGCCGCCGGCAAGCATGTACGCCTGGTGGACATGAGCGCTCTGACCACCGCGGACCTGTCCGACCCCTTGCACCCCAACGACAACGGCTTCGGCAAGATGGCGGACGCCTTCAACGCCGGAGTCCAGGCCGCGGACGCGGCGGGCTGGCTCAAGCCGCCGGTCGCCGTGGGCGGGCCGGTGAAGTCCGGGGTCGCGGGGAAGTGCATGGACGTCAACGGCGGCAACAGCGCCAACGGGACCGCCGTGCAGATCTGGTCCTGCAACGGCGCCGACGCGCAGTCGTGGTCCGCGCGCTCGGACGGAACCCTGCGGGCGCTCGGGAAGTGCCTCGACGCCACGGGCGGCGGCACCGCCAACGGCACCAAGATCGAGATCTGGGACTGCAACGGCGGCACCAACCAGCAGTGGCAGGCCTACAACGGCGGTTACCGCAACCCGGCCTCCGGCCGCTGCCTCGACGACCCCGGTGCCTCTGCCACCGACGGTACGCAACTGATCCTCTGGGACTGCAACGGCGGTGCCAACCAGCAGTGGACCACCCTGCCGGTCTCCTGATCGGCGTCTTCCCCCCACACACGAGGAGAATGATCCTTCATGTCCTGGTTCAAGGACGGGCTCCGTCTGCGCACCACCCTGGCCTCGGCCACCGGCGTGACAGCCGCCACCGTACTGGCCCTGGCCGCGACGACGGCCCCCGCCGCCCATGCGGCTTCCGGCACCCTGGGCGCGGCCGCGGCCGGCAGCGGCCGCTACTTCGGCACGGCCGTGGCCGCCGGAAAGCTCGGCGACTCGACGTACTCCACCCTTCTCGACCGGGAATTCAACATGATCACCCCGGAGAACGAGATGAAGTGGGACACCACCGAGCCGTCCCGCGGCACCTTCAACTTCGGCCCGGCCGACCAGATCGTCGCCCACGCCACCGCGCACGGCCAGCGGATGCGCGGCCACACCCTCGTCTGGCACTCCCAACTGCCCGGCTGGGTCAGCTCCATCACTGACCCGAACACCCTGCGCAGCGTGATGGACAACCACATCACCACCGAGATGACCCACTACAAGGGCAAGATCTACGCCTGGGACGTGGTCAACGAGGCGTTCGCCGACGGCGGCAGCGGCCAGCACCGCAGCTCGGTCTTCCAGAACGTCCTCGGCAACGGCTTCATCGAGGAGGCGTTCCGCACCGCCCGGACCGCCGACCCCTCGGCCAAGCTCTGCTACAACGACTACAACATCGAGAACTGGACCGACGCCAAGACGCAAGGCGTCTACGCGATGGTCAAGGACTTCAAGTCGCGCGGCGTACCCATCGACTGCGTCGGCTTCCAGTCCCACTTCGGCGCCGGCGGACCGCCCGCGAGCTTCCAGACCACCCTGTCGAACTTCGCCGCGCTCGGCGTCGACGTCCAGATCACCGAGCTGGACATCGCCCAGGCGTCGCCGACGGCGTACGCGAACACCGTCAAGGCGTGCATGAACGTCGCCCGCTGCACCGGCATCACGGTGTGGGGCATCCGGGACAGCGACTCCTGGCGCACCGGTGAGAACCCGCTGCTGTTCGACGCGGGCGGCAACAAGAAGCCCGCCTACGACGCGGTCCTGTCGGCGCTCGGCGGCGGTACGGGGAACTCCGGTGGCATCGTCCCGGGGGCGGTGTACTCGCTGACCGACGTCGCCGCGGGCCGCGCGCTGGACGTGCCGGCCGGGCAGACCGCGAACGGCACGCCCGTGCAGGTCTGGGACGCCAATGGCGCGACGAACCAGCAGTGGCGGGCGAGCCAGAACAGCGACGGCTCCTACACCCTGACGAATGTCGGCAGCGGGCGGGTACTGGACGAGCCGGGTGGGCAGACGGGCAACGGCACGCGGCTGGAGATCTGGGACGCCAACGGCGGCGCGAACCAGCACTGGCGGGCGAGCCGGAACAGCGACGGCTCGTACACGCTGACCAACGTCGCCTCCGGCCGCGCTCTGGAAGTCCCGGGCGGGCAGGGCGCCAACGGGAGCCCCGTGCAGATCTGGGACCCCAACGGCGGCGCCAACCAGCACTGGACCCTCAAGTGAGGTAGCCGGCGCCCAGCACGCGGTCCCGCTCACGAACACCCGCGTCCCGCACGGCGACCGTGTCCGGACGCGGGTGTCGGCATGCCCTCACCGCTCCCCCGAAGCCCCTAGACATGGGATGTATAGGGCTCTCGGTCGCTCTGCTACTTCTATTGACAGCGTCAGTGCCCTGTGGGATCACTGTGTGACATGGGATGTCTGAGCGTTCCTTGTGCGTGCCCTCGGGCCCGCTGACGGGAGGGCTCGACACCCCCTTCGGAGCCCCTTCCGACAGGCACGGCACTCTCCGTCCCCTTCCCCCGCAGATCCGAGGACACAGAATGCAGCCTTCCTCCGCTCCGCCCTGCCGTCCCACGGCTCGTGCCCCACGCCTGGCCGCGGCGGCAGCCGTAGGCGTGATGGCCCTGCTGGCCATGCTGCTGGCGACCGCCCCGACCTGGTCGGCGCCGGCTTCGGCGGCACCCCTGGTCAGCCCGGCGTCGGGGCGGTGCCTGGATGTCAAGGGCAACACCGACGCACCGGGCACCGTGCTGGAGATCTGGACCTGCAACAACCAGCCCAACCAGGCGTTCGAGTGGACCGCGGCCGGTGAGCTGAGGACGATGAACGGCACCCGGTGCGTGGACGCCTACGACAACCGGACGGCCCCCGGGGCACCGGTGGTCATCCGGCCGTGCGACGGGCGGCCGACCCAGGTGTGGCGACAGAACTCCGACGGGTCCGTCACCGGTGTGGCGTCCGGATTCTGCCTGGACGTCAGCGGGGCGGGGACGGCCGACGGCACCGCGGTCATCCTGTGGACCTGCACCGGCAGCAGCAACCAGAAGTGGACCACCTCGACGTCCCCGGCCGGCGGGTCGCGCCCATGCGACATCTACGCCGCGGGCGGCACCCCCTGCGTGGCCGCGCACAGCACGGTCCGTGCGCTCTACGGGTCGTACGACGGCCCGCTCTACCAGGTCAGGCGCGCCTCGGACAACGCGACACGGGACATCGGCGTGCGGGCGCCCGGCGGATTCGCCGACGCGGCGGCGCAGGACGCGTTCTGCGCGGGCACCTCCTGCGTGATCACGGTCGTCCGCGACCAGTCGGGACACGGCAACGACCTGTGGTACCAGGGCTCCGCCCAGGTGCCGGGATCGAGTCAGAGCAGCCCCGCGAAGGCGACCTCCGAGTCGCTGACCGCCGGGGGCGGCAAGGCGTACTCGCTCTACATCAACCCCGGCAACAGCTACTGGCGGGACGGTCATCTGACGGGTGTGCCGACCGGTGCCGCACCCGAAGGCGCGTACATGGTGACCAGCGGCACCCATGTCAACGGCGGCTGCTGCTTCGACTACGGCAACAGCGAGACCGACCGGAAGGCCGACGCCGCCGGGGCGATGGACGCGATCAACTTCGGCACCGAGTGCTGGTTCGGCGGCTGCTCCGGCAGCGGTCCCTGGGTGCAGGCGGACCTCGAATGGGGCCTGTACTCCGGCGGCAGCCAGTCCTGGAACACCAACCAGCGTGCGTTCCCCGACAAGTTCGTCACCGCGATGCTGAAGAACGACGGCACGTCGCGGTTCGCCCTCAAGGGCGGCAACGCGCAGTCCGGCGGCCTGACCACCCTGTGGGACGGCAGGCTCCCGGGCGGATACAGCCCCATGAAGAAACAAGGGGCCATCGTCCTGGGCAGCGGCGGCGACTGCTGCAAGCCCGGCGGCGGCGCCAACCTGAGCGCCGGCACCTTCTACGAGGGAGCCATCGTCGCCGGCTACCCCTCCGACGCGACCGACAACGCGGTCCAGGCCGACATCACCGCCGCCGGCTACCGCTGAGCCCCCGTCGGTCCCCCCAACCCGCCCCAGAAGTGGATGAGGCATGCCCATACACACTCGCTTTCAGTTGCAGCCTTCACTGTTGTCCCTGCGCAGAACCCTGGCGTTCGCCTTCTCGGCCCTGCTGCTCACGGTGGGCGTCCCCCTTCTCACCCTCGGCACGGCGCAGCCCGCCGCCGCGCTCGGCAACGGGCTCGCGCTCACCCCGCAGATGGGCTTCAACGACTGGAACGCGTACGGCTGCAACGTCTCCGAGTCACTGATCAAGTCCACCGCCCAGGCGATGCACACCAACGGCATGCAGGCGGCGGGCTACCAGTACGTCAACATCGACGACTGCTGGATGACCCACAACCGCGACTCCGGCGGCCGCCTGGTCCCGGACCCGGCCAAGTTCCCCGACGGCATCAAGGGCACCGCGGACTACGTCCACTCGCTGGGCCTCAAGCTCGGGATCTACGAGGACGGGGGCACCGAGACCTGCGCCGGATACCCGGGCAGCCTGGGGCACGAGACCACGGACGCGCAGTCGTTCGCGTCGTGGGGCGTGGACTACCTGAAGTACGACAACTGCAACAACACCGGTGTGTCGGCGCGGACCCGGTACACCGCGATGCGCGACGCGCTGGCGGCGACCGGCCGGCCGATCCTGTTCAGCCTGTGCAACTGGGGCCAGGAGAACGTGTGGACCTGGGGCGCCGGCGTGGGCAACAGCTGGCGCACCACGGGGGACATCACCCCCACGTACTCCAGCATGCTGTCGATCTTCCACAGCAACGTGGGACTGGCGTCCTACGCGGGACCCGGCCACTGGAACGACCCGGACATGCTGGAGGTCGGCAACGGGTCGATGACGTCCACCGAGAGCCGCAGCGAGTTCAGTCTGTGGGCCGAGATGGCCGCGCCGCTCATCGCGGGCACCAACATCGCCTCGGCCAGCCAGGACACCCTGTCCACGCTGACCAACTCCCGGGTGATCGCGGTCGACCAGGACCCCCTCGGCAAGCAGGGGACCATGGTGTCCTCCTCGGGCGGTCTGGACGTACTGGCCAAGCCGCTGGCCAACGGTGACGTGTCGGTGGCCCTGTTCAACGAGACGGGCTCCACGGCGACCATCAGCACCAACGCGGCCGCGATCGGGAAGACCGGGGCGTCCTCCTACACCCTGACCGACCTGTGGTCGGGCGCGACCTCGACCACCTCCGGCACCATCAGCGCCTCGGTCCCCGCGCACGGCACGGTGATGTACCGGGTCGCGGGCGGCACCAGCGGCGGCGGCACCAGCGCGACGGGCCCGCTGCACGCGGTGGGCGCCGGCAAGTGCCTGGACGTACCGAACTCCACCACGACCGCCGGTACCCAGGTGCAGATCTGGAGCTGCAACGGCGGCGCCAACCAAACCTGGACACGCACCGCCGGCGGCCAGCTCACCGTCTACTCCGGCAGCGGCCAGATGTGCCTGGACGCCTACGACAACCAGACCACCCCGGGAACGAAGGTGGAGATCTGGCCCTGCAACGGCCAGTCCAACCAGCAGTGGACGCTCAACTCCGACGGCACGGTCACCGGCGTCCAGTCCGGTCTGTGCCTGGACGTCACGGGCGGTGCCACGGCCGACGGAACCCAGGTCGAGCTGTGGAACTGCAACGGCGGCAGCGGCCAGCGGTGGACGCTGGGCTGACCCCGCCCCCCTCGGCCACCGGCACACGCGGTACCGCCGAACGGCGGTACCGCCACGGAGGAGGTCTTCCTTGCCCGGATCAGCAAGCGACCGCCGGCGACGGCGGTTCCCCGCACTGCTCCTGATCGCCCTGGCGATGGCCCTGGCCGCGCTGGGCACCCCGGCATCCGCCACACCCCCGCGGACCGGCACACCCGCCGCGGTCCGAACGGCGCCGGCGCACGCCTTGGCGGCCGACGCGTCGCTGCCCTGTGACATCTATGCCGCGGGCGGTACGCCGTGCGTGACGGCACACTCCACGACCAGGGCGCTCTTCGCGTCGTACAACGGGCCGCTCTACCAGATCCAGCGCGCGTCCGACCACGGCTACCGCGACATCGGGGTGCTCGGCGCGGGCGGCTACGCCGACGCCGCGTCCCAGGTGTCCTTCTGCGCCGGCACATCGTGCACGATCACGAAGATCTACGACCAGACCGCCCACCACAACGACCTGCCGATCTCCTGGGGCGGCTACTGGAAGGGCCCCGGCCCGAACGGGTCCGACGTCGGAGCGGACGCCATGGCCCTGCCGGTGACCGCGGCCGGCCACCAGGTCTTCGGCGTCAAGGTCACCCCCGGCGTCGGCTACCGGCTCGACCACGCCAGCGGCGTCGCCACCGGCGCCCAGCCCGAGGGCATCTACATGGTGACGTCGTCGAACTACACCAGCCAGTGGTGCTGCTTCGACTACGGCAGCGGCGAGAACTCCCACACCGACACCGGCAACGCCACCATGAACGCCATCTACTGGGGCACGGCCTGCTGGTTCGGCGGATGCACCGGCAGCGGCCCGTGGGTCGAGGCCGACCTGGAGAACGGGATGTACCACACCAACACGGGCTCCAACAAGGACCCGAAGAACCCCGGTGTGCACTACCCCTTCGTCAGCGCATGGCTGAAGAACAACGGCACCAGCAACTTCACCCTCAAATACGGCAACGGCACCAGCGGCGGCCTGACCACCACCTTCTCCGGCCCCCTGCCGAACGGTTATTCGCCGATGAAGCTGGACAGCTCCGTCCTGCTCGGCACCGGCGGCGACAACAGCCCCAACGGAGTCGGCGAGTTCTTCGAAGGCGCGATGACCGCGGGCTACCCCTCCGACGCCACCGAGAACGCCGTCCAGGCGAGCATCACCGCCGCCGGCTACGGCACCGGAGGCGGCGGCACCACCACGGGCGCGCTGCACGCGGTGGGCGCGGGGAAGTGTCTGGAGGCGCCGGGCGGGACTACCACGCCAGGTACCCAGACACAGATCGCCGACTGCACGGGCGCGGCGAACCAGACCTGGTCCCAGAGCGCCTCCCACGAGCTGACCGTCACCTCCGGCGGCAGCCGCCTGTGCCTGGACGCCTCGGGGCAGGGCACCACCCCCGGCACCAAGGTCATCACCTGGACCTGCAACGGCCAGCCCAACCAGCAGTGGACGCTCAACGCCGACGGCACCGTCACCAGCGCCCAGTCCGGACTGTGCCTGGACGTGACGGGCGCCGCCAGCGCCAACGGCACCCCGGTGGAGCTGTGGACCTGCAACGGCCAGTCCAACCAGCGATGGACGCTGAACTGACCCTGTGAAAGGAGGCTCCACCGTGTCACCACTCAGACGGCTGTTCCGGCGCCTGCGCGTCTCGACGGCCGTGCTCACGGGCCTTGTTCTCGCCGCCGGCGGCATCGTGGGCACGGCCGCCGCGCCGGCCCAGGCCGCCACCTCCATCACCGTCGACGGCGCGTCCGGCGGCCGGATCTTCGATGGCGTCGGCGCGATCAGCGGCGGGGGCGGCAACAGCAGGCTCCTGATCGACTATCCCGAACCGGAGCGCGGCCAGATCCTGGACTACCTCTTCCGCCCCGGCTACGGCGCCTCCTTGCAGATCCTCAAGGCCGAGATCGGCGGGGACACCAACTCCACCTCGGGCGCCGAGCCGAGTCACCAGCACACCCGCTCCGACCTGAACTGTGGCCGGGGCTACGAATGGTGGCTGATGGAGCAGGCCAAGGCGCGCAATCCGAACATCAAGCTGTACGGCCTCGCCTGGGGCGCGCCCGGATGGATCGGCGGCGGGAACTTCTGGTCCACCGACATGATCGACTACCTGCTCTCCTGGCTGGGCTGCGCCAAGCAGCACCAGCTGAGCATCGACTACCTCGGCGGATGGAACGAGAGAGGCTACAACGTCAGCTGGTACGAGCAGCTGCGCAGCGCGCTCGACAGCCACGGCTACGGCAACGTCAAGATCGTCGCGGCCGACTCGGACTGGTCCGTGGCGAACGACGTCGACGCCGACCCGAAGTTCGCCGCGGCGGTGAGCGTCATCGGCACGCACTACCCCTGCGGCTACCGGTCGTCCCAGTCCACCTGCACGGTGCCGTCGGCCGCCACGTCGTCCGGCAAGCAGCTGTGGGCGAGCGAGAACGGCTCGGACGACTACAACGCGGGAGCGCCGGCCGTGGCCCGCGGCATCAACCGCGGCTACATCGACGGCCGGATGACCGCCTACCTCAACTGGCCGGTGGTCGCGGCGATCACGCCGAACCTGCCCTACCCCACCATGGGGCTCGCCCTGGCCTCGCAGCCGTGGTCCGGGCACTACGCGATCGGCAAGAACGCCTGGGTGACGGCGCAGACCACCCAGTTCACCGCGCCGGGCTGGCGGTACCTGGACTCCTCCAGCGGCTACATCGGCGGCAACCGGAACAACGGCAGCTACGTCACGCTGAAGTCCACGAACGACTCGGACTACTCCACGGTCGTCGAGACGATGGACGCCGGCAGTGCCCAGACACTGAACTTCCGTGTCACCGGAGGGCTGTCCACCGGCACCGTCCACGTCTGGTCGACCGACGTCGACTCGGGCAACCCGGCCGACTACCTCGTGCACACCACGGACATCACCCCGTCCGGCGGCGGCTTCAGCCTGACCGTACAGCCCCATCGCGTGTACACCCTGACCACCACCACCGGTCAGGGCAAGGGCACCGCCACCGGGCCCGCCGCGGGCGCGATGAGCCTGCCGTACAGCGACTCCTTCGACGGCTACGCCACCGGCACCGAGGCGAAGTACCTCATGGACTGGCAGGGCGCCTTCGAGGTGACGGGCTGCGGCGGCGGCCGCAGCGGCAGGTGCGTGCGCCAGATGAGCCCGCAGAAGCCGATCACCTGGGACGCGCTGTCCGATCCGCACGCCCTGCTCGGCGACGTGAGCTGGAGCAACTACACCTTCTCGTCCGACGTGCTGCTCGAACAGCCGGGATACGCCGAGCTGATCGGCCGCGCCAACGGGCAGGACTACACCACCACCGGAGGACTGAACGCCTACCACCTCCGGGTGAGCGACACCGGAGCCTGGTCGATCCTGAACTCCAGCACCAACGGCACCGTCTCCACCCTCGCCCACGGCACCACCACGGCGCTGGGCACCAACCGGTGGCACACCCTGGCCCTGACCTTCTCCGGCACCACCGTCACCGCCGCGATCGACGGCTCCCGGGTCGGTTCGGTGAACGACCGCACCTGGGCCGGCGGACAGGTCGGCTACGCGACCAGTCAGGGCGAGACGGCACAGTTCGACAACCTGTCCCTCACTCCCGGCAGCGGCGGAACCGGCGGCGGTACGACCGCCCCGATCACCGGGGTCGGCTCCGGCCGGTGCGTGGACGTGCCGAACCAGTCCCAGACGCCCGGCACCCAGGTGGAGCTGTGGGACTGCAACGGCGGCAGCAACCAGCAGTGGACGAACACCTCCACCGGTGAGCTGCGGGTCTACGGCAGCGCCTGCCTCGACGCCTCGGGCGGCGGCACCAGCCCCGGCACCAAGGTCGACATCTGGAACTGCACCGGCGGCGACAACCAGAAGTGGACGCTCAACGCCGACGGCACCATCACCGGTGTCCAGTCCGGCCTGTGCCTGGACGCCACCGGAGCCGGAACGGCCAACGGCACCCTGCTGGAGCTGTGGACCTGCACCGGCGGCAGCAACCAGAAGTGGACGCACACCTGATCCGGGCGACGCCCGGGACCGCCCAGCCCCCCGTCGATGACGTCGAAAGGCCCCGCATGACCTCCTCACCCCTCCCGATCAGCCGGCGCCGGCTGCTGGCCGCGACCGGCGCGGTCACGGCCCTCGGCCTGCTGCGGTTCGCCCCCGAGGCCGCCGCGACCGACGGCCCCGCGAGCTACACCGCGAGCTGGTCCTCCGTGGACCAGCACCCGCCCGCCCCGGCCTGGTTCCAGGACGCCAAGTTCGGCATCTACTACCACTGGGGCGTCTTCAGCGTCCCCGCGTTCGGCAACGAGTGGTATCCGCGCAACATGTACATCAGCGGCTCGGCCGAGAACCAGCACCACATCGCCACCTACGGCGACCCCTCGGTCTGGCCGTACAACAACTTCATCGACGGAGCCCGCGACAAGGCGGGCAACTTCGTGCAGTTCGCCCCGAAACTGGCCTCACAGGGCGGCAATTGGGACCCGGACGCCTGGGCGCGGCTGTTCAAGGCCGCGGGCGCGCGGTTCGCCGGCCCGGTCGCCGAGCACCACGACGGCTTCTCCATGTGGAACAGCCGGGCCAACCCGTGGAACTCGGTCAGACGCGGACCCAAACTCGATCTCGTGGGGCTCCACGCCCAGGCCATCCGCGGGCAGGGCCTGAAGTTCATGGCCTCGCTCCACCACGCCTACCACTTCAACGGCTTCTACGACCATGTGCCGAACCAGTCGGACCCGAACCTGCGCATCCTGTTCGGCCAGCAGGGTACGGCCGCCGAGAACCAGCTCTGGTACGACAAGCTGGTCGAGGTCATCGACGGCTACCAGCCGGACCTGCTCTGGCAGGACTTCGACCTCAACCTGGTGCAGGAGTCGGACCGGCTCCAGTTCCTCGCGTACTACTACAACAAGGCCGTCGCGTGGAACAAGGACGTCGTCGCGACCTACAAGGACGGCCTCGACAACAAGGGCGAGGTCTTCGACTTCGAGCGCGGCGGCCCGGCGGGACTGCTCACCCCCTACTGGCTCACCGACGACAGCATCTCCTCCTCCAGCTGGTGCTACACGGTGGGCATCGGCTACTACTCCACCCAGGCGCTGCTGCACTCGCTGATCGACCGGGTCAGCAAGGGCGGCACCATGCTGCTGAACATCGCCCCCATGGCCGACGGCACCATCCCCTCCGGGCAGCAGACCATCCTGCTCGACATGGGCGACTGGCTCCGCCGCTTCGGAGAGGCGGTCTACGGCACCCGCTCCTGGACCAGCTACGGCGAGGGCCCCACCAAGATGGGCGGAGGCTCCTTCAGCGGACCGGTGGCCGGCAAACCGCAGGACATCCGGTTCACCCGCAGCCAGGACAACAAGGTCCTCTATGTCACCGCGCTGGGCTGGCAGGGCGGCACCATGACCGTCACCACGCTGAACTCGAACCAGATCAACCTCAGCAGCCTGACCAGCGCCCGACTGCTCGGCAACACCGCCGGCACCTACATCGACCTGCCCGCACCGACCCAGGACGCCTCCGGCCTGCACCTGACCATGCCCTCGTCGAACCCGCCGTTCAGCGCCCTGGCATACACGGTCAAGCTGACCTTCTCGGGAGAGATCCCCGTCCTGAACGCACCGAGCGGCCCCACGACCTGGGTGAAGATCGCCAACGCCACCAGCGGTCTCGTGCTGGACAGCGGGGGCAACGTCGACTCCGGCTCCAACCTCAAGCAGTGGAACTACGACGGCAGCACCAACCTGCAATGGCAGCTGATCGACCTCGGCAACGGCTACCACCGCATCATGAACCGCACCAACGGCATGGCCGCCGACAGCTGGGGCAACACCGCCAACGGCGCTCCCGTCCGGCAGACGGCGTGGAACGGCGGCAACAACCAGCAGTGGTCCCTGCGCAGTCTCGGCGACAACCGCTACCAGATCGTCAACCGCGGCACGGGCACCGCGCTCGACGGCAGCGGCAGCACCACGGTGGGCTCCACGGCGGTGCTGTGGACGCCGAACTCCAGCACCAACAACGAGTGGACCATCACCGCTGTCTGACCCCCGGCGACCGACGCTCCCCGTCCACCCCACGACCAAGGAAGCAGGTCCGCATGAAACGCAATCCGCTCTTACTGGCCGTCGCGGCCGCGCTCCTCCTCGTCCTGTCGGCCGCGGGCACCTCCTTCGGCAGCGCCCGCGGCACGGCCACCACCAGTGCCGCCGGGGCGACCGCCGGCTGCGGCAAGGCACCGACGCTGACCAGCGGCACCCACACGATCCAGAGCGGCGGCCAGGCCCGCACCTACATCCTGCGGGTCCCCGCCGGCTACGACAACAACCACCCCTACCGGCTGATCTTCGGCTTCCACTGGCGGGGCGGCACCGCCAACGACGTCGACTCGGGCGGCACGGACGGATACAACTGGTCCTACTACGGCCTGCGGCGCCTGGCGGACAACGCGAACAACGGCACGATCTTCGTCGCCCCCCAGGGAAACGGCAACGGCTGGGCCAACCCCGGCGGCCAGGACGTGGCCTTCGTCGACGCCATGGTCAGCCAGCTCGAAGCAGGTCTGTGCGTCGACACCACCCAGGTGTTCGCCGCCGGCTTCAGCTACGGCGGTGCGATGTCCTACGCCCTCGCCTGCTCCCGGGCGACGGTCTTCCGCGCGGTCGCGGTCTACTCCGGCGCGAACCTCAGCGGGTGCAACGGCGGCACTCAGCCCGTCGCCTACATGGGTCTGCACGGCATCAGGGACAACGTGCTGCCGATCTCGTCGGGACGGGAGCTGCGCGACACCTTCGTCCGGGCGAACGGCTGCACCCCGCAGAACCCGCCCGAGCCGGCCTACGGAAGCCTGACCCACATCATCACCGCCTACTCCGGGTGCAAGTCCGGATATCCCGTCGTCTGGGCCGCGTTCGACGGAGCGGGCCACGACCCCGGTCCGATAGACGGCTCCACCGGGGACGGCTGGCACACCTGGACGTCGGCAGCGGTGTGGCAGTTCTTCACCCAGTTCGGCTCGAACCCCACACCGCCGCCGCCCACCGGCAACCAGGAGATCGTCGGTCAGCAGTCGGGGCGCTGCCTGGACATCAACAACTCCACGACGGCCAACGGCACGCAGGCACAGCTGTGGGACTGCAACGGCGGCTCCAACCAACGGTGGACCTACTCCGCCGGAAAGCAGCTGGTCGTCTACGGCAACAAGTGCCTGGGCGTCGGCCAGTCCGCCGGCAGCGGGACCCCGGCGGCGATCTGGGACTGCACCGGTCAGCCGGACCAGCAGTGGAACGTCAACCCCGACGGCACGATCACGGCAGCGCAGTCGGGGCTCTGCCTGGACGCCAACGGCCAGGGGACCGCGAACGGGACGAAGGTCCAGCTGTGGAGTTGCACGGGCGGTGCCAACCAGCACTGGCGCATGGCGTGATCGAATCGATTCGACAAACTAACACCCTGGGAGGCTGACCTGCCACCCGTCCGGCGCGGGATTCCCCGCGCCGGACGCTTTGTTAGGAGGTCAATTACGGGGTGTTGACAAGGAGTTCGCGGAGTTCCTACCTTCGGCTCATGCGAACCGATTCGACACAGCGCCGTCGGGCCGGCGCCGTCGTCACCGCCCTGGCCGTGGCCGTGAGCGCTGCCGCCTGCTCCTCCGGTTCCGGCGGCAACGCCACCCGGAGCGCCGACAGCGGGACGTACACCGTCTGGGACCCGTACCCGCAGTTCGACAAGGCCTCGGACTGGGCGAAGCTGCTCGACCGGTGCGGCGGCAAGGCCGGAGTCACGGTCAAGCGGACCGCCTTCGACACCGGCGACCTGGGCAACAAGACCCTTTTGGCGGCGCAGCAGGGCAACTCCCCGGACGTCCTGATCGTCGACAACCCGGTGGTGTCGACGCTCGCCGAGGCGGGCGTGCTCACCACGGCCGCCGACACCGGGCTGGACACCTCGAAGGCCGACCCCAACCTGCTCGGGGCCGGCCGGTCCGGCGGCAAGACCTACGGCACACCCATCGGCGCCAACACCCTCGCCCTCTACTACAACAAGAAAGTGCTCCACCAGGCCGGGGTCGACATCGCCTCGGTGAAGGACTGGACGTCGCTGACGGCGGCACTGGAGAAGGTCAAGAAGGCGGGGAAGAAGGGCATCACCTTCTCCGCGATCGGCACCGAGGAGGGCAGCTTCCAGTTCCTGCCCTGGTTCTGGGGCTCGGGTGCCAAGCTGACCGCGCTCGACTCCGCCCAGGGCGTGCAGGCGCTGTCCCTGTGGAAGGGCTGGCTGAAGAACGGATACGCGCCCAACTCGGTGCTCAACAACACCCAGACCACCAGCTGGCAGGAGTTCGCCACCGGCGACTACGCGTTCGCCGAGAACGGCACCTGGCAGCTCGCGGGCGCCAAGAAGGCCGGCCTCGACTACGGAGTCCTGCCCATCCCCGGAGCCCACGGAGGCAGCGCCGCCGCGCCGACCGGCGGCGAGTTCGTGACCGTCCCGGTCCAGCAGGACACCGCCCGCTACGCCACCACGCGCACCCTGGTGTCCTGCCTGACCAGCGCCGACAACCTCTATGCCACCGACACCACCCTGTCCTACGTGGCACCCACCAAGGCGGTCCAGGACAAGCAGGTGGCCGCGAACGCCGCTCTGAAGCCGTGGGTCGACGCGGTCAGGACGGCCAAGGGGCGCACCAGCGACGACCTGGGCACCAAGTACCCCACCATCTCCGAACAGCTGTGGAAGGCCGTCCAGGCCGCCCTCAGCGGCTCCGAGTCGCCCCAGGACGCGCTCACCCGTGCGCAGCAGGCCGCGGCCAGGTGACGTGAGCCCGATGAAGCAGCCGACACACCCGCCCGACCACCGGCCCCGCCATCTCCCGAACGGGTGGGCCGCGTGGGGCTTCCTCGCCCCGGTGGCCGTCTATCTCGCCGTCTTCTACGCCTATCCGCTCTACCGCAACCTCGATCTCAGCCTGCGCGACTACACCGTCCGCTCCTTCGTCCAGGGCGACGCGCCGTTCACCGGCCTGGCGAACTACCGCAAGGTCTTCGCTGACCCGACCTTCACCCCGGCCCTGCTGCACACCGCGGTCTTCACCGCCGTATGTCTGGTCTTCCAGTACGCCATCGGGCTCGCGCTCGCGGTCTTCTTCAACCAGAACTTCCGGCTCTCCGCCACCCTGCGCGCCCTGTTCCTGGTGCCCTGGCTGCTGCCGCTGATCGTCTCGGCGTCCACCTGGTCGTGGATGCTGAACAGCGAGTCGGGCGTCGTCAACGCCGCCCTGCACGCCCTCGGCATCACCCCGGTGAACTGGCTGACCTCGCCGTCCTGGTCACTGACCTCGGTGATCATCGCGAACATCTGGATCGGCGTCCCGTTCAACCTGGTCGTCCTCCACAGCGGCTTGCAGTCCATACCGGCGAGCCTGTACGAGGCCGCCGCCCTCGACGGGGCGAACGCCTGGCAGCGTTTCTGGCGCGTCACCTTCCCGCTGCTGCGGCCGGTGTCGGCGATCACCCTGCTGCTGGGGCTGATCTACACGCTCAAGGTCTTCGACATCATCTGGATCATGTCCAAGGGCGGCCCGGCGGACTCGTCCACCACCTTCGCCACCTGGTCCTACCGGCTCGGCTACGGCAACCTGCTGCCCGCCTTCGGCCCCGGCGCGGCCGTCGGCAACCTGCTCGTGGTCGTCGCCCTGGCCTTCGGGCTGGCCTACCTCCGGGTACAGAGAAAGCAGGCGCTGTCGTGAGCCGAATCCGCATGCGCTCATGGGGGAGGACCACGATCGGCGTCCTGCTGACCGGGGCCATGCTCTTCCCGGTCTACTGGATGCTCAACGTCTCCCTCACCCGGGACCAGGACATGCGCAAGAGCCCGCCGGACCTGCTGCCGCTGCACGGCACCCTGGCCGGCTACCGCACCGTCCTGGACGAGCAACTGCCCTACCTGGGCACCAGCCTCGTCATCGGCCTGGGCACCGTCGTACTGACCGTCGTCGTGTCCGCACCGGCCGGCTACGCCCTGGCCAAGCTGCGCCCGCGCGGAGCCGGCATCCTGAACTTCGTGCTGCTAGCCGCCCAGATGATCCCCGGCATCATCATGGCGATGGGCTTCTACGCCATCTACCTCCAGCTCGGCCTGCTCCAGTCCGTCCCGGGCCTGATCGTCGCCGACTCCACCCTCGCCGTCCCCTTCGGCGTCCTCATCTTCACCGCGTTCATGTCCGGCATCCCCCGCGAACTGCTCCAGGCCGCCACGACCGACGGCGCCGGGCCGCTGCGCACCTTCTGGTCCATCGTCCTGCCGGTCAGCCGCAACGCCGTGGTCACCGTGTCCCTGTTCGCGTTCCTGTGGTCCTGGTCCGACTTCGTCTTCGCCAGCACCCTCGTGAACGGCGGTGCCCACGAGCCGATCACCCTCGGCATCTACCACTACATCGGCAACAACAACCAGCAGTGGAACGCCATCATGGCCACCGCAGTGGTCGCTTCGCTGCCGGCCGCGGTCATCCTCGTCCTCGCCCAGCGCTACGTCGCCGCCGGCGTGACCGCCGGCGCCGTCAAGGACTGACCGCCACGCCCGACTCCCGCGTGCCGGCCGGACCGTGCGCCGGCCGACACCCCCTGCCCAGAAACGAGTCACACCACATGACCGCCCTCCGACCCGGCCCGGCCTTCTCCGTCCACGACATCCCGTTCAGCATGTACGGATCCTGGTTCGACATCTCCCCGGTGGTGGCGGAGAAGACGTACGCCGAGGACCTGCACCTCGTCTCGCACCAGAACGGCATGCACGCCGTACTGCGCCTGGTCCCGCTGGACCCGGGCACGGGCGACCGCGCCGAGACCCGTGTCGAGGCGACCCCGGGCCTGCTCGGCTGGACCGGCGGGAGCGGGCGCGTCGACCTCGCGTACGAGTCGCCGGACACCGTACGGCTGCGGGGGAGCGGCCTCGGCCTCGGCGTCTTCGCCGCCGCCCGGACCCTGACCCCGTTCAGCGGAACGTACTTCTTCCACGACCGGGCCACGGGCGCACATGTGTTCACGTCGTACGAGACCGGACGCCGCTACCGCGTCACCGTGCTGTCCGGCACCCTCGCCGAGACGGTCGGAGCACAGGCCCTGGGCAGCGCCGACCGCGGTCTCGCCCTGGCCGCCGCGGCGGACGGGGGCTGGGAGATCGCGATCGAGGAACTCGACACCGCCCGCCCGCCGTACACCTCCTCGGCGGCCTTCGACGAGGTCGTGGCCGCCGCGCGGCGGGCCTTCGCCGGCTTCGCCGACGCGGTGGCCCCCTGGCGCTCGTCCGCCACGCCGGCCGCGGAACTGGCCGCGTACGTTCTCTGGTCGGCGACCGTGGCGCCGACGGGTCTGGTCACCCGGCCCGCCGTGCTGATGTCCAAGCACTGGATGGACAAGGTCTGGAGCTGGGACCACTGCTTCAACGCCCTCGCCCTCGCCCCCGGTTCGCCGGAACTGGCCCTGGACCAGTTCCACCTGCCCTTCGACCACCAGGACGCCGCCGGGGCCCTGCCGGACTCGGTCACTCACTCCGAGGTACTCCACAACTTCGTCAAGCCGCCCATCCACGGCTGGGCCTTCGGCCGTCTGCGCCGCCGGCTTCCGACGGCGCTCAGTCAGGCGGAACTGACCGCCGTATACGACCGGTTGACGCGCTGGACCGACTTCTGGCTCACCGCCCGGCGCGCGCCCGGCGCCGGCCTCGCCCACTACCAGCACGGCAACGACAGCGGTTGGGACAACGCCACCGTCTTCGACGCAGAGCGGGTGGTCGTCACCGCCGACCTGGCCGCCTTCCTCGCCCTCCAGCTCCGTGAACTCGCCGACTTGGCAACAGAGTTGAGCAGGCCGGACGAGGCGGCCCGGTGGACACGCACGGCCGAGGAGATGCAGAGGGCACTGCTCGACCAGCTCTGGACCGGCGACCGATTCGTCGCCCGCGGGGTCGACACGGGGGACACCTGGAGCAGCGCCGGCCTCCTCGACCTGATGCCCATCGTGCTGGGCGAACACCTGCCCGACGAGATCAGCAGCGCGCTGGCCGACCGCATCAAGGCCCACCTGACGCCGTACGGCCTGGCCACCGAGCTCACCACCTCACCGCACTACCTCGCCGACGGCTACTGGCGCGGCCCGATCTGGGCCCCGGCCACCGTCCTGATCGAGGACGGCCTGCGCCGCACCGGCCACCACCGGCTGGCCGACGACATCAGCGCCCGCTTCCGCGCCCTGTGCGAGACCCACGGCTTCGCCGAGAACTTCGACGCCCTCACCGGAACGGGCCTGCGCGACCGCGCCTACACCTGGACCGCCAGCAGCTACCTCCTGCTGGCCGAAGCCCACGCACATCGGGACAGCCGCTGACCGGCCGTCCTCCGTGCGCCCCGGGGGCCGTTCAGTCCCCGGTCCGCCCCCCACCCCGTTAGGAGCCGCACAATGAAGTCGCTCTCCCAACCGACCGGACGCGCAGCGCGCACCAGACGCCGAGTCCTCTCGTCCGCGGCCGTCCTCCTGGCCACCCTGGCCGCGACCCTGGTGCCCACCGCTTCGTCACAGGCCGCAGACACCACCGTCGCCGTCGACTTCTCCGTAGCCGGGGGCGCCCCCACCTACCATGCCTCGGGCACCCTCTACGGGATGACCGAGGACGGTTCGCTGCCCCAGGACCACTTCTACAAGGACATCAAGTGGAAGCTGGAGCGGGCCGGCGGCGCCCAGCTGGACAGCCCCGGAGGCTGGGTCGCCGGCAAGTACGACCGCCGGTGGAACTCGACCCTCGCCCAGTACAGGCGCACCAAGGCGCTCGGCGGCACCTTCGTCATCCTGCCGCACGACCTCTGGGGTGCCGACGGCACCACCAAACCCACCTTCCCCGGCGACAACGGCGACTGGTCCAGCTTCGACGCCTTCTACAACCGTCTTCTCGGCGACGTGAAGGCCGCGGGCATGACCGACATCGAATGGGACATCTGGAACGAGCCCGACTGCCCCGGGTTCTGGGATCCCGGCATGCCCCAGTACCTGGAGATGTGGAAGCGCGCCTACCAGAAGATCCGGACCGCCATACCGGGCGCGGTCATCGTCGGCGCGAGCACCTGCGGCCACCCCACGGTGGACAACGGCTGGTGGACCACGTACCTCGACTATGTGAAGGCGAACAAGGTCGAGCCGGACATCTACAGCTGGCACGACCTCCCCGGCGACCCGGTCGCCCACAGCAACTCCCTCCGGTCCCTGCTGGCGGCGCGGTCGATGACGACCAGCCGGCCCTTCCAGGTCAACGAGTACGGCGCCGGCAGCGAGCAGAACCCCGGCCGCGGCGGCTGGTACATCTCCCGTCTGGAGCGCGCCGGAGCGGACGGACTGCGCGCCAACTGGGCGTGGGGTGCCAACCTGCACGACTTCGAGGCGAACCTGCTCACCAAGACCGGCAGCCAGTATCTGCCGCTGGGCGAGTGGTTCCTGTACCGGTACTACGGCTCCCAGACCGGAAACATCGTGAACGTCACGCCCGGTACGAACACCGACGGGGTGGCGACGAAGGACAACTCCGCGCGGAACGCGAAGATCCTGCTCGGGAGCAACGGCAACACGGGCAACGTCACCGTCGGCCTCAACCGTCTCGACACCACCTCGGTCGTGGAGAACGGCCAGGTCCGCGCGATAGTCCAGCGCATACCGAACAATGGCGGCGCCGCGGTGACGGGTCCGGTGACGGTCTCGGACCAGACCCTGACCGTGAGCGGGAACTCCGCTTCGGTGACCGTGCCGTGGACGGACGCCGCCGACGGCTACACGGTCACGCTGCTGCCGCCGTCGAACACGACCGTCTCCACCGTCGCGGTGGCCGAGCACAGTGGTCAGTGCCTGGACGACACCAACCTCTCCACCGCCGACGGCACGCAGTACCAGCAGTACCACTGCGAGGGCGGCTACCAGCAGATGCTGGACTTCAAGCCGGTCGCCGGACGGGCGAACACCTACACGATCGTGGACGAGCACAGCGGCAAGTGCCTGGACGTCTCGGGCGCCTCCACGGCCGACGGTGCCGCCGTCATCCAGTGGACCTGTAGCGGCACCACGAACCAGATGTTCACCCTGAACCCGGTGACCGCGCTGGGCAACAGCAAGGACTACCAGCTGGTCGCGGTGCACAGCGGCAAGTGCGTCGACGTCAGCGGGGTCTCGACCACCCCCGGCGCGGTGATCCACCAGTGGACCTGTGACCCGGCGAGCGCGCTGAACAACAAGAGGAACCAGATCTGGCGCCTCCAGGGCATGCGCTGACCCGTCCCCGGGCGGGGGCTCCCCGCGTGAAAGGGAGACCCGCCCGGTCCGACCGGTGACACGGCGGACGGCCTTCGGCCCGCGAGTGGTTCATGTACCGCTACTAGGCTCCCAGACGGGCGACGCCAACCTCCACGAAGAAGAACCAGATCTGGCGCCTGTCCGGCACGAGCTGACACCGATGGCCGCGCGCGGTTGGCCGTAAGTCCCCGGTCCGGCATGAGCCGAAGGACCCTGGAGAACACGGCCACCGCACCGCGTTTTCGCCATGCGCGCCACCGAAATCGAGCCGTCCCCCTCCTTGAATTCCCCTGGTTCGAGCAGCCGTTCGGAATCAGCCATACTTGTATGACGCATGTTCAGCTGCCGTGACTCCGCGTTCTCATGGGTAGAGATCGACGCGCCGTCTCCCGTATGGGCCGCACGGCCTATTGAGACAGCGGCAGGGACGGTGGACAGTATGCGCAGGGGAAGGGAGACGCTCCGGTGGCGGCACAAGACCTCGACTCATGGGTACAGGAACTCTATCGGGCCATGTCGAGGAACTCCGGCCTGGGAGTGACCGAGGCCGCCGATCTGGCCCGGATACCGACCGCGCGGCTCGGTGAGACACAGCAGCGGCTGATCGAACTGGGTCTGCTGGAGCCCGTGCCGGCCACGTCCGGCGCGGTGGGGGAGGCCCGCCCGGCATGGCATGTGACGTCCACGCCGGAGGTGTCCCTCGCCCGGCTGATGCAGCGCAGCGAGGACATCTGGACCCGTCTCCAGCGCGAGATGCAGACGACGTACGCGGCGATGTCCGTGGTCGCCTCCGAGTTCACCCGCACCCAGGCGGCGAAGATGCAGGTCATCCACGCGGACGTGGTCACCGACCGCGGCCGGATCGACCAGATGCTGCGGGACGCCGCCGAGTCGGCGACGGAGGAGATCGTCAGCATGCACGCCGGTGTCTCCTCCTCGGTGGAGGCGCTGGCGGCGGCCCGGGAGCGCGACCGCAGGGCGCTGGAGCGGGGGGTGCGGATGCGCGCCGTCCATCTGGCGTCCACCGCGCGCAGTCCGCACGGGTACGCCCACCTCAAGGCACTCGACAGGGCCGGGGTCGAGGTGCGGCTGCTTCATCACGTACCTTTTTGCTTTCTCATAGTCGATGATTTATTCGCTGTTACGCCGAGGTTTCAGCAACCGGGGAATTCTGCGGTCACCGTACTGCGCGGCCGGGAGATCACCCGGATGCTGGGAGAGGTATTCGAATTCTGCTGGCTCAATGCCGGCTCATTCGCTTCCGTGAACGAACCCGTCGTCCAGGGGCCGGAAACCGAGGCCGACGGCGGACAGCAGCCGACGGCCCAGCAGCGGGTCGTCCTGCAAATGATGTCGGAGGGGATGAAGGATGAAAGCGTCTCCCGAAAACTGGGAATCTCGGTCCGCACGGTGGGCCGCACGGTCAATTCCCTCATGGCCCAGCTGAACGTCCAGACCCGGTATCAACTGGGCGTGCGCGCGGCCCGGATGGGCTGGATCACCGGCACGGCACGGGACGCCGAGGCATAGGACTCCCCGCCTGGCGGCGCTGCGCCGTCGTCGCCGCCCTCATGCTGGCCGCGTTCGCCTTCAACACCACCGAGAACCTGCCGATCGGCCTGCTGCGGCTCATCTCCGTGGACCTGCGGGTGTCCCTCCCGGCCGTGGGCCTGCTCGTCACGGGGTACGGGGTGACGGTGGCGGTGATGTCCCTGCCCGTCGCCCAGATGACCCGTGCACTGCCCCGCCGCCATCTGCTCACCGGTCTGCTGGCGGTGTTCGCCTTGTCGAGCTGGGCACCCGTGGCGTGCGGTCGCTCGTACCCGGCGCTGCTGGCGGCCCGGCTGGCGACCGCGCTCGCCCAGGCGCTGTTCTGGGCGGTCTCGGGACCCGTGGCCGTGGGTCTGTTCCCGCCCGCACGGCGGGGCCGGATCATCGGCCTGGTGTCCGTGGGCGGTTCACTCGCCCAGGTGCTCGGGGTGCCGGCCGGCACCTGGCTGGGCGGCAGATACGGCTGGACCACACCCTTCGTGGTGCTCGGCGGGGCAGGCTGTGTCTCCCTCGCCGTGATCGCGCTACTGCTGCCGACCACACCTCCGGACCGGGGGCACGCCGTGCGCGGCAGCGAGCCGGACGCCCGGCGCTTCACGGCCGTCCTGCTCACCACCGCCCTGTCGGCCGCCGGGGTGTTCACCGGATTCACCTATCTGACGGCCTTCCTGAGTGACGTCGCACGGTTTCCCGGCGGTGCGGTGAGCATGCTGCTGACCGTGTACGGCGGCGCCGGGTTCGCCGCCGTCGTCCTGGCCGGGCCCCTCCTCGACCGCTTCCCGCGCGCCCTGCCGGTGCTGCTGGTGGCCGGTCAGACGGCGGGGCTGTGCGGGCTGTACGCGGCCGCAGGGCACGGGCGGGGCGTGACCGTGGGCGCGCTGGTCCTGCTCGGGGTGTCCATGGGGCCGTTCTTCATGGCGACCCAGAACCTGGTCTTCCGCGCGGCGCCCGGCCGCACCGAGCTGGGCCTGGCCGGTAACTCCGCCGCGTTCAACGTGGGCGTGGCGGTGGGGGCCTCGACGGGCGGGATGCTGCTGCCCGCCGTCGGCGTGCGAGGTGCGTTCCTCGTGGGCGGGCTGCTCACGGCCCTGGCACTGGCGGTCCTGGCAGGCCCCGGCCGGCCACCGCGTCCGGCCGGCGACCGGGCCGCCGCGGTCCCGGCCGAATGAGGGACGCCCCACGGACGCGGGCAGGCCCTATACGCGCTCTCTCGTCCGGGACTCCAGCCTGGCGAGCAGCACCAGACTCAGCAGACCGATGAGGACGAGGGCGAGGACACCCGCGCGGAAGGCGGGCACGTAGGAGTGGTCGCCGAGGGCCGAGCTGTAGGCGGCGCCGACCGCGGCCACGCCGAGGGCGCCCGCGAACTGGGAGGTCATCAGGATGCCGCCGGAGGCCGCCCCCACGTCCGCGGTGTCCACACCCCGCAGGGCCAGAGAGAGCAGGGACGGCAGGACGAGACCCTGCCCCATGCCGCACAGGACGAGGCCGGGCTCCAGCCAGAGCGCCCGGCCGAGCGTGCCGCCGCCCATGGCGGCGCCGAGCGGCAGATAGACCAGTCCCAGCAGGATGACCACGGTGCCGCCCAGCAGGGCCCTGCGGCCGAACCGGGGCACGAGCCTGCGGGCGGCCAGTGAGGCCAGGGCGAAGGCCGTGCCGAGCGGTACGAACGCCAGTCCCGCGGCCGGCGGGGACAGCCGCAGGCCGTTCTGGAGGTGGAAGGCGAGCACGAGGTAGAAGCCGGAGTTACCGGTGTAGAAGGCGAGCGCGGTGGGGACGCCGTTGGCGAAGCCGGGCAGTCTGAACAGCCGCAGCGGCAGCAGGGCCGAGCCGCTGTCGGCGGGGAACCGCGCCTCCCACCGCAGGAACAGCGCGAACACGGCGAGCGCGGCGGCGAGCACCGGCCCCACCCACAGCGGCCAGCCGTACTGGGCGCCGAAGACCAGCGGGCAGAGCAGCAGCGGCACCGCCAGCGAGATCAGCAGCACCCCCACCGGATCGAATCCTGGGCGCTTGTCGGATTCCTGCCGGCCCGGCAGGGCGCGGGCGCCGACCAGCACCGCGGCAAGGCAGAACGGGATGTTGACGAGGAAGATCAACCGCCAGCCGAGGCCGGCCACATCCGATGTGATCAGCACCCCGCCCAGCACCTGACCGGTGACGGAGCCGCAGCTCAGCGTCGCCCCGTAGAGCCCGAGCACCCGGGAGTGCTCGGCGGGCGGGAAGAGCACCTGGATCAGCGACAGCACCTGAGGGAGCATCAGCGCGGCGCTCAGACCCTGGAGCAGCCGTGCGGCGATCAGCTGGCCGGCCGAGCCCGCCACCGCGCACAGCACGGAGGTGGCGCCGAAGCCGGCCATGCCGTACAGGAACATCCGGCCGCGGCCCCACAGGTCGCCCAGGCGTCCGCCGGTGATCAGGCCGACCGCGAAGGCCACGATGTAACCGCTGATGACGAGCTGCACCTCGGCGAAGGTGGCGTGCAGCTGCTTCTCGATCGAGGGCGCGGCGATGTTCACGATGAACGTGTCGAGCATCGCCATGAACGGCGCCACCAGCAGCACCAGCAGCGCCACCGTGCGGTGCCGCCCCTGCTGGGTGTGGTCCGGCGTGGTGCGGGTGCTCGTCGTTCCGCGGACGTCACTCATCGGACCTCCGCCCCGGCGAGCCTGCCGGTGACCTCGGCGGCGATGCGGGCCAGGCCCGCTCCGGACCAGATCGAGTGGTGGTCGCCGGGCACGGTGACGACCTCGGCACCGTCGAGCACGCCGTCCCAGGTGCGGCCCACCGGGGGTGACTCGGCGGCCTGCACGCACAGGGTCCGGCCCCGGTGGCCGGGGCGGGCGCGGTGCGTGTACAGCGCGTGGACGTGGGCGCGGAAGACGTCGTAGCGGCGGCGCAGCAGGGCCGGGGAGAGGTCGGCGAGCAGCGAGTCGCCCGCGGTCGCCGCGGCGAGGAAGCGTTCCGGGGAGGACTCCTCGGGCAGGGCCGCGACCGTGGCGCGGACCGTGTCGGCGGGCACCCCGGCCTCGCTCAGCAGGTCGTGCACGAACCGGCGCAGCAGTTCCGGCTCGGCGGGCACCGGTGCGGGCACCGGGCAGGTGGAGTCGACGAGGACCAGCAGGGCCACGTCCGTCCCGGCCCGCCCGAGCCGGAGCGCCGTCTCGTGGGCCACCACTCCGCCGAACGACCAGCCGAGCAGGGCCAGTTGGCCCTCCGGGTGGCGTGCGTGCAGCAGGGCCGCGTACCGCTCCGCCAGTTCCGGGACCTCGGTGACGGGCGCGCTGTCGTTGTCGAAGCCGGGGGCCTCGAGGGCGAAGACGGGTCGGCCGGCGCCGAGGGCCCGCCCCAGCGGGACGTACGGGAACGGTGAACCGGAGACGGCGTGCACGCAGTACAGCGGCGGCAGCGCGCCGGTCTCGGCGAGGGGCAGCAGCAGGGCGTCGTCAGACATCACTGGCGCCTTCCTTCCGTGGGGCGCCGAGGAGCCGGGCCACCTCCGCGGTGACGTCCTCGACCGTGGGGTGGGCGTACAGGGTCCTGGTGCTCAGCTCGGCGCCCAGCTGCTTGTGGATCCGGCCGACCACCCGCATGGCCTGGAAGGAGGTGCCGCCCAGATCGAAGAAGCCCTGGCCGGGGCGTATCTCTGCGCCGTCGAGCACCTCCGAGAAGATCCCGGCCACCCGGCTCTCCAGCTCGCTGCCCCACTGCCCGCCCTCGGCCCGGGCGGTGTCCGGCTCCGGGCCTGGCTCGGGCAGCCGGCGCCGGTCGACCTTGCCCGAGGAGGTGAGCGGCAGTTCGCCGAGCAGCACCCACGCCGAGGGGATCATGTAGGCGGGCACCGCCTCGGCGAGGAGACGGCGCAGCTGGGCTGTGTCCAGGGCCGCGGGCTCCGGGGTGCCCACATAGCCGACCAGCCGTTTCGCACCGTCGGCGGAGGTGTGCAGGACGACGGCCGCGGTGGTCACGGCGGGATGGCGCAGCAGGGCCGACTCGATCTCGCCGGGCTCGATCCGCAGCCCGTTGAGCTTGACCTGGTGGTCGCGCCGCCCGTGGAACTCCAGGGCGTGTTCGGCGTTCCAGCTCACCAGGTCGCCGGTGCGGTACACCCGCTCGCCCGGTCCCCACACGTCCGGCACGAACCTCTCGTCGGTCAGCTCCGGTGCGCCGAGGTAGCCGCGGGCCAGCCCGGCGGGTCCGCCGACCAGCAGCTCGCCCGGGACGCCGCGGGGCACGAGGTTGCCCCAGCGGTCGACGACGTAGAGCAGGCGGTTGTGCTGGGGTCTGCCGATGGGCGGCACGGTCGTCCAGGTGCGCCCGGCGCAGACGTGGTGGGCGCAGGCGACGGCGGCCTCGGTCGGGCCGTACATATTGACCATGGTCCGGCCCGGCAGGTTCCACTTGTTGACCAGTTCGGCGGCCAGCACGTCCCCGCCGGCCATGAGATGGCGCAGCCGGGGATACGGCTCCGGTTCGAGCAGGGCGAGCAGGGCGGGCATGAGGCCGGCGTAGGTGACCTCGCTCTCCCGCATCAGCGCCGCCAGCTCGCCGGGGGAGCGGGCGGTGTCGGCGGGGACGAGGACCAGCGTGGCGCCGACCGTGAGG
This sequence comes from Streptomyces sp. NPDC001606, assembly GCF_053596835.1. Lineage (NCBI taxonomy): Bacteria > Bacillati > Actinomycetota > Actinomycetes > Kitasatosporales > Streptomycetaceae > Streptomyces > Streptomyces sp. NPDC001606. Next base: position 583,352 of record NZ_JBSFHC010000001.1, on the reverse strand, counting down.
GCGGTGAAGATCTCACCCTGTGCCATGTCGAAGGTGAGCGCGGAGAATTGCAGCAGCCGGTCCTCGGGGCCGAACGGGAAGACCTTGCGGTAGCCCTCCACGAAGCAGGTCAGCGCCGCGTGTTCGACGACCACGCCCTTGGGCTTGCCGGTCGAGCCGGAGGTGTAGAGCACATAGGCGGCGGAGTGCTCGGTGGCCCACTCCGGGAGCGGTCCGGCGGCGTCGGGCTCGCCGTCGCCGGATCCAGTGGCCGGGCCGGGATCGTCGACGAGCAGGGTGACGCGGTCCGGGTCGGGCGGTGCGGCGTCGCGCAGCCGGTCACGGGTGATCAGCACCCGGGCCCCGGCGTCGGCCAGCAGCAGGCCCAACCGGGCCCGCGGCTGGGCGGGGTCCAGCACCGCGAAGGCGCCCCCGGCCTTCAGTACCGCCAGCTCGGCCACCAGGGCGTCCAGGTCCTTCTCCAGCAGTACGGCCACCACGTCGCCGGCCCGCAGGCCCGCCCCGCGCAGCCGGCGCGCCAGCCGGTCCGCCCGGCGGTCCAGCTCGGCATAGCCGATCTGCTCGTCCCCGCACACGGCGGCGACGGCATCGCCGCGCAGGGCCGCCGTCCTGGCGATCCGCACATGCAACGGCTCCGCGGGCAGCGGGAGTTCGTCGCCCGTGCCGGCCCGCAGCAGCTCCTCCCGCTCGGCGCCGGTCAGCAGCGGTACGGCGGACCGCCGCAGCCCGGGGTCCTCGGCCACCACCTCCAGCACGGCCGTCAGATGGCGGGCCAGCGCCTCGATCCGCCAGCCGTCGAAGAGCTCGGTCGAGTACTCCAGATCCAGGGTGATCCGGTCGCCGGCCTCGAAGAAGTTGACGGCGAGGTCGAACCTGGACTGCGGGATCCTCGGGGTGACGATCTCGATGTCCGCGTCCGGCAGCCCCGGTCCGGCCTGGGCGGCGGGGTCGGCCACCAGCTGGACGGAGACCTGGAACAGCGGGTTGCGGCCGGGCTCGCGCACCGGGCGCAGCCGCTCCACCACCCGCTCGAAGGGGACCCAGCCGAAGTCGTGCAGGTCGATGGTCTGGTCGAGCACCCGGTCCAGCAGTTCCCCGAAGGTGGGGTCGTCGGACAGGTCGGTCCGGAACACGACCATGTTGACGAAGTGTCCGACGACGCCCTCGGCCTCCGGGTCGCCCCGCTCGCCGAGCGGCACGCCCAGCGGGATGTCGTCCTCGCCGGTGTAGCGGCTGACCAGCACGTTGACGGCGGCGGCGAGGACGACGAACAGCGAGACGCGGCGGCTGCGGGCGAGCTGCCGCAGCCGGGAGACGAGTGCGGGCGGCAACACCTGGCGGACGTGGTCGCCGCTGGTGGAGGGGGCGGAGCCGCGCAGCCGGTCGGCGGGGAGTTCGGGTACGGGCAGCGCGGCGAGCCGGTTCTCCCAGAAGTCGAGCCCGGCGGCGAGTTCGCCGGCCTCGTCGACCTCCTCGCGGCGCCGGCGCACCCAGGCGCTCCAGGACGGAGCCGGCTCCTCGGCGGCGGAGCCGTCACGGTAGAAGGCCAGCAGATCGGAGACGACGAGGCCCAGGGAGGTGCCGTCCACGACGATGTGGTGGAAGACCAGGGACAGCACATGGTCGTGCGGGCCGAGCCGCAGCAGCAGGAAGCGGTGCAGGGGGCCCGCACGCAGCGAGAAGGGCCGGGCGGCCTCCGCCGCGAGCAGGTGATCCAGCTCGCCGGCGCCGGCGTCCTTCTCCTCCCAGTGCGCGGGCGCGGGCGGGGCGAGGAGCTGGACGGGGCCGCCGTCGCTCTCCGGGAAGGAGACCCGCAGCGCCTCGTGCCGTGCGACGACCCGGTCGGCCGCGGCCCGCAGCCGGGCGGGGTCCAGCGGGCCGCGCACCCGCAGGGCCAACGGGACGTTGTAGACGGGCTGGTGGGGGTGGAGCCGGTCGAGGAACCAGAGCTGTTCCTGACCGTGGGTGAGCGGAAGCCGCTGCACCTGGGCATTACCGACGTCGTTCGGCGTCTTCATCGTCCCCTGTTCTCGCTCTCGCTCTCGTTCACGGTCTCGGTGCCGCTCCGGCTCAGGTCGACGGTGTCATGTCGCCCGCGAACATGAAATCCACCATCAGGCCGACCTGGGCGGCCAGCATCCGGCCGCCGTCGACGGTCGCGCAGCCCGCCGCGGCGGCCGCCGCGAGCAGCGCCGTCGGCCGGGGCGCGATGACCGCGTCGGCGACGACCTCGGCCCCGGTGAGCACGCCGGGCGTCACCGGCGGGCCGTCCTCGGGATGCATGCCGACGGCGCTGGCGTTGACGACGAGGGCGTAGCCGTCGCCCGGTGCCGTCACCGCGGTGACGGCAACGCCCGGCACGGCGGCCGCGACCCGGTCGGCGAGGGCGCCGGCCCGGGCCGCGGTCCGGTTGGTGATGTCCAGCTCCGCCACGCCGTGGTCGGCCAGTGCGAGGGCGATCCCGGAGGCCGCCCCGCCGGCCCCCACGAGGAGCACGCGGGCGTCCTTGACGGTGCCGCCCGCCTCCTGGATCGCTCGCACCATGGCCTCGCCGTCGAGCATGTCGCCGGTGAGGGAGCCGTCCGCCTCGCGCCGGATCACATTGCAGGCGGCGGTGCGGGCCACCCGCTCGCCGACCGTCGTCAGCAGGGGGACGACGGCGTGCTTGTGCGGCATGGTGACCACGGCGCCGCGGAACGTGTCGGTGGCGCGCAGCGCGGCGACGACCGTGGCGAGATCGTCGGCGGCCACCCGCAGGGGCATCAGACGGGCGTCCAGTCCCCGCCGTTCCAGCTCCGCGTTGACCAGCTCCGGGGAGCGGGCCTGGACGACCGGGTCGCCCAGCAGCAGGGTCAGCGCGGTGCGCCCGGTGATCGGTGGGAAGCCGGCCGGCATCACGCACCCGCCAGGGCCGTGGCCGGCAGGGTGTCGACCGCACCGGCCGGGAGCAGCCGGGTGAGGTTGCCGGAGAGGATCAGCTGCTGTTCACGCCGTTTGACGCCCGCGAAGACGGTGGGCCCGTGCACGATCTTCTCCACCAGCCGGGTCAGGCCGTTGGTCATGCGGTTCAGCGGCCAGTCCGTACCGAAGACGATCTTGTGGTTGATGCCCAGCCGGAACAGATGGTTCAGATGTGCCTCCCAGCCGTGCGGGAAGGCCGTGCCCGCGAAGCCGCCGATGTCCAGGTAGACGTTGCGGCGGTACGACGCGAGGTACCCGGTGACGTCCAGGTGCACCAGCCCGCCGTGGCCGAGGATGAAGTTGACGCCCGGGAAGGAGCGGGCCGCGCGGTCGATCTGGAGCGGGTGCGCCGGCTCGTAGGCGAAGCTGCCCGCGGTGGGGCCGGTGTGCACGAAGACCGGCAGGCCGCGCTCGGCACAGATCTCGTAGTACGGGAAGAGCCGTTCGTCGGACGGCGAGTAGCCGCACGGCGGATAGAGCTTGACGCCCTCGAACCCGTACTCGCTCACATGCCGTTCGAAGTCCCGCAGCCCCTCCTCACCGCGCCGGGGGTCGACGCCGATGAACACCCAGAAGCGTCCCGGGTGCCGCTGCCGGATCTCGTGGTGGCGGGCGGCCATCTCGTCGAGGGACAGCCGCATCGGGTGCAGCAGTCCGAAGTCCGGCACCAGCAGGACCGTGCGGGCGACACCCGCACGGTCCATCTCCTGGACCAGCTCGTCCGCCATGTCGTCCCGGTGCTGGGCCTGGAGGGCCGACAGCGCCCGTCCGGCGCGGGCCGGAATGCCCTCGGCGGTGTGCCGTCGCTCGATGTTGGCCGCGACGTCGGCCACGAAGCGTTCCGGGATGAAGTCCGCGGACGCCACATGGCAGTGCGCGTCGAAGATGACGGGCAGGTCGGTCGAACTGGTCACGGTTCTCCACTTCCGTTCGTTCGGACTCAGGCGTCGGTGGCGGCCGCCGTGGGGAAGCAGTAGGCCAGCAGGCCCCGGAGCGAGAACGCGCCGGCCTCCTCCGCGTGCTCGTAGTCGAACTCGATGTCCGTCTCGTCCTCCAGGTAGGCGATCAGCCCGGTGAAGCCCATCGAGTCCAGGACGCCCGCGGCGAACAGGTCGGTGTCCGGGTCGAGTTCGCCCTCGTACTCGCCCTCGTTCCACTCGACGACCCAGTCGAGCAGTTTCTGCTCCAGGGCCGCAAGGTCGACCGCCATCACTGTGCTCCCATCCGCCCGGCTGGCAGCCGGTCTCCTGTCAGGAGGCGCTCGATGGTGCCCCCCATGATCATCTTTCGCTGTGAACGCTTGATGCCCGCGAACACCGTGGAGCCTTCCCGGAACTCGCCGACCACCTGGGCCAGCGTCGCGGAGAGCCGGAAGGCCGGCCAGCTGGAACCGAACACGATCTTGTGGTTCAGGCCCAGCTTGAACACCCGGTTGAGGTGGTGCTGCCAGCCGTCCGGGTCGAGTACCGACACGAAGCCGCTGACGTCCACGTACATGTTCGGCCGGTAGCCGCACAGGTACATGGCCTCCTCGACGTGCGTCACCGCTCCGTGCCCCATGATGAAGTTGACGCCCGGGAAGTCCCGGGAGGCCTGGTCCAGCAGCAGGGGCTGCCCGTAGGTGAAGTCCAGGGCCTGCCAGCCGGGCCCGGTGTGGCTGAGCACCGGCAGCCCGCGCGCCGCACAGATCTCGTAGTACGGGTACAGCCGCCGGTCGCTGGGCGAGTAGCCGGCCAGCGGATACAGCTTCATCCCCTGGAAGCCCAGTTCGTCCACGCAGCGCTCGAAGAGGGCCACCCCCTCGTCGCCCGCGCGCGGGTCGACACCCCACAGGACCCGGAACCGGCCGGGGTGCCGGCGCAGGATGCCGGCGTGCAGCTCGGCCAGCTCGACCGGGGTCAGCTTGGCGTCGGCGACATGGGTGAAGTCCGGGACGATCAGCACCGACTCGTCGACTCCGGCGGCGTCCATCTCCTTCACCAGCCGGTCGGCGTCATGGTCCTGGTACTGGGCGTGGACCCGCTCGTAGATCCGGTCGCGCTTGACCGGCTGGCCCATCGTGGAGAGCCGGTGGTAGGCGTTCTCCGCCTGCTCCTTGATGTACTCGGGCGGGATCGCGAGGTCGCTGCCCAGGTTGACGTGGGCGTCGATGATACGGATCCGCTCCGGGCCGGCTGCGCTGGTCACGCGCGTTCCCCCTTGTTCTCGCGACGGGCCGACAACTCGGCGAAGTACTCCTCGACCGCTGCCCGGCGCAGCTTCATGTTCTTGGTCTGGAACCGCGGGTCGGAGTGCAGCGGATGGTCGACGAAGACCAGGCTGCCCAGCCGGCGGTGCTGCTCGATGGTGCCGTTGACCTTCTCGATCGCGGCGCGGGCCGCGGCCTCGGTCTCGGCCGTGACCGGGCCGGCCAGGCTCACCACCGCGCCCAGCCGGCCGGAGGTGCCGGAGGAGACCACGACGAGTTCCGCGACCCCCTCGGCACCGGCGAACAGGGCCTCGATCTCGGCCGGGTTGACCTTGCGTCCGCTGCCGAGCGTGATGACGTCCTTGCGGCGGCCGCGCAGCGTGAGGAAGCCGTCCTCGTCCAGCGTGCCGAAGTCACCGGTGAGGATGGATCCGTCGGGCAGGAAGGTCGGTTCGGCCGCGGGGTCCACCTGGAAGTAGCCGAGGCTGAGCGGGGCCGGCCGGGTGATGACCAGCTCCCCGTCCTCGGTGAAGGTGACGGCGCTCGGGTCGATCAGTTTGCCGACGGTGCCGGCGCGGCGGGCCTCCTCGGTGTTCCAGGCGATCATGCCGCACTCGGTCATGCCGTACGCCTCCAGCAGGCTCAGCCCGGCGGCCGCGTAGGCGTCCAGGGTCGAGGTGCGGATCGGCGCCATCCCGGTGATCATGAAGCGGATCCGGCCGCCGAGGAAGGCGTCCAGGGACTGGCCCTTGCCCGCCTTGCGGTGCAGCTGGAGCGTGGAGTCGTAGAACACCGGGGGTGCGATCAGGAAGGTCGGCCGTTCGCTCTGCAAGGCGGCGAAGACCCGTTGGAACGGCGCCAGGGCCACGTCGGCGCCGGACCACAGGCAGCAGTAGACGGACAGGCGCTGCTGGTAGTTGGAGAGCGGCAGGAAGATCAGATGCCGGTCCTCGGCGCTGACGCCGAAGGCCTCCAGGAAGCGGTTGATCACATACTCGGTGCCGCTGCGGGAGATCCTGAGGCCCTTCAGGGATCCGGAGGTACCCGAGGAGAACACCAGGCTGTGCAGGTTCGGCAGGTCCTGGGCGGGGGCGTCCAGCCGCAGCCGGCGCCCGGCGAGGCGGTCGCCGGGGGCGAGCACGGGGCCGTCCGCCGGCGGCTCGTGCCCGTCGTGCTCGGCGACCAGCGCGACCAGCCCGGCCTCGGCCAGGAAGGCCTCGACGTCGTCGGGCGGCGGGGTGCCGTCGGGCAGCGCGTACAGATGCGCGCCGACTTCCAGCGTCGCCAGGTCCCAGACCAGCCATTCGAGGCTGTTGCGGGCATTGATGCCGATCAGCTGGCCGGACCTGACCCCGGCCGTCCGCAGGTCGTCGATCCGCTCCCGCACCAGCTCGGCCAGCCGTGCGTGGCTGATCTCCCGGCGGGTGCCGCTGATGGATATGTCCACCACCGTCGCCGTGTCGTTGCCCGCGTAGTGGTCGAGCAGACCCTGCAACCGCATCTCTTCGCTCACTGGTGCCTTCCTCTCGGTGGGCCTCACTCGGCCAGGTGCTTTCGGATCTCGTCGGCGAGCTGTTCGACCCTGGTCGCGACGAACCAGCTGATGCCTCCGGCGAGCAGGGCCTCGTAGCCCCCGGTGCCGGCGTCCCACTCGACGTCGATGTCGACGCGGCAGGCGTTCCCGCCCGACGGCACGACGGTGAAGCCGCGGCGCAGGGAGGCCCACATCCAGCAGTCGCCCGCGCTCAGGACCGGCCCGTCGGGGCCCGCCTCGTAGTGGTCCTCCCAGATCACGGGGTCCTCGCCGAGGGTGCCGGCGAACTCCGGTTCCACCCGCGGGCAGTCCTCCTGCTCGGGGTGGAGGCTGAACGGGTCCAGCGACCTGGGCCGCCGGCCGAGCAGCTCGCGCACGGCCGGTGCGGGGAAGGGCAGCTCCACGCTGAGCCGTTGCGGCGACATGGCGTCCACGCCCGTGGCGCCGCCGCCGGCCTGGTACGCCTCGACCTCCGCGAGCACCTCCTCCAGCACGTCCAGGCCCCGGTCGAGTTCGGCCTCGCCGATCACCATCGGCGGCTGCACCCGCAGCACGCTGTTGTTGTACAGCGAGTACGTCGAGGTCACCTGGTGCCTGATCAGCAGCCGGAGCACCAGGCCGCCGAGCGCCTCGTCGTGGAACTCCAGGCCGTGCATCATGCCGAGGCCCCGGTGGGCGCGCACCAGCTTGGGGAATCGGGCGGGAAGCTCGGTCAGCCGCCGCCGGATCTGCTCCGCACGGGCGTTCACCCGGGCCAGGAACTCCGGTTCCGAGGCGAGCTCGACGGCCGCGAGACCGACCGAGCAGGACAGCGGGTTGCCGCCCAGGCTGGAGCCGAAGGTGGACGGGGTGCGCTTCAGCGAGGTCCAGACCTCCGCGGTGCCCAGCACGGCCGAGATCGGCAGCAGGCCGCCGCCGAAGGCCTTGCCGATGCACACCAGGTCGGGGAGGACGCCGAACTGCTGGTGGGCGAAGAAGGTGCCGCAGCGCCCGAAGGCCGTCTGCATCTCGTCCAGGATCAGCAGCGCGCCGCGCTCGGTGCAGATGCGGCGCACCTCGCGCAGATAGTCCTCGGAGGGCACGATGACACCGCCCTCCGCCTGCACCGGCTCCAGCAGCACCGCGGCGGTGTTCTCGTCCACGGCCGCCTCCATCGCGGCGATGTCGCCGAACGGGACCTGACGGAACTCGCTCATCAGCGGCCGGTAGACCGCCTCGTGCTCGGGCCGGCGGGAGGCGCTCAGGGTGGCGATCGTCTTGCCGTGGAAGCAGTCGACGGCGGTGACGAAGTACGGCCTGCCGGTGGCCGCGCGGGCCAGCTTCAGGGCGTTGTCGATGCTCTCGCCGCCGCCGTTGGCCAGGTAGGAGTAGCGCAGATGCCCGTCGGAGAGCCGCGCGAGGCGCTCCGAGAGACGGATCTGCACCTCCTCGAAGAGGATCTTCGTGCTGTTGAGGTTGGCGGTGTCCAGACGGTCCCGCAGGGCCTGCACCAGCCGTTCGTGCGAGTAGCCGAAGGACTGGTTGCCGTACTGGTCGAACAGGGCCAGGAAGGGCCGGCCGGTCTCGTCGTAGACATGGCATCCCTCCCCACGGCCCTGCACGCCGCAGCCCATGGTGAAGGCCATCTTGGCGTAGGTGGGGTGGTTGTACGCCGCTTTCGTCTCGGCCAGGGTCTGGCGTTGTGTACGCACGTCCGCTGCCTTCTCGTCAGTGGGAGCCGGAGGCCAGGACCGGGTCCTCCGTCTGTGCCGCATGGGCTCGGCGCTGCTCGGCGTAGTCGCCGAAGAAGTACTCCAGCAGCTGGCGTTCCTTGCCGTCGCTGTGGGCGATCCGCTCCGCGGCGCCGGCGAAGTCGAGGCCGCCGACCAGGCTGAGCGGTGCGCCGGCGAACCGCTCGTCGGGGTAGGGCTCGCACAGCGCGACGAAGCCGAGGGACTGGTAGAAGCCGCGCAGCGCGCCGGTGTCGTCCACGAAGAAGTCGCCGACCAGCCGGGTGGCGCCGCACCGGATGCCGTGCAGCAGACCCGCCCGCATCAGGCCCATGCCGAGCATCCGGTGCCGGACGTCGGGCCGGGTCATCAGATGGCCCAGCTCCACCACCGTGTGCCCGTCCTTGAACTCGGTCAGGTCCGCCACGTCCTCGCAGGGCAGCCCCAGCTCCGAGTCGCGTACGACCTTGATGCAGCCGACCGCTTCGCCGTCCACCCGGGCGAGGATGTAGTCGGCGTACGCGTCGAACCGGTCGAAGGTCCCGGCCATGTCGCCCGCGTCGTCGAGCCGGCCCTGGTCCTGGACGTACACCTGGTCGCGCAGCCGCATCACGGCTTCCTTGTCCGCGGTGCTCGTCGCGAGCGCGTAGGAGGTCTCGTCGGTCATCGCTCGGCCTTCCCTTCGCCGCGGACCAGCCAGCGGAAGAAGTCCCGGTAGCTGCGGTGGTGGTAGCGGGCCTGGGGGATTACGTCCCGGTGCATCTCGGACAGCTTGTGGAAGGGCAGGGTGGGCAGCAGGTGGTGCTCGACGTGGAAGTTGTTGGTGTTGGTCAGCCACGCCATGAAGCGGTTGGAGGTGATGGTGCGGGTGTTCTGGAACACATCCGGGGTGTCGGTGTCGCAGCGGAAGTGCTCGGGCAGTTCGATCAGCGCGTGCGCCGGCAGCCCGACCAGCGCCATCGGCAGCAGCCAGGCCCAGACCACGGCCCAGGAGTGGGTGAGCGCGCACACCGCGACCGACGCCGCCAGCGTGCCGAGGATGATCAGGTGGTCGCGCCGGATGCGGCGCTGGGTCAGCGGGCTCTCCTCGCCGATGTCGCGGCCGGTCAGGACCCGTCCGCTGGTCAGCAGGAACTGCTTGTAGTGGGCGATCATCGACAGGCGGTACAGCCACAGCCCGGTCGTGCGCACGAGGGAGTTCTCCTCGCTGCCGTACTGGTCCCCGTAGTCGAAGAACTCCTGGTTCTCCGGGGTGCCGAGGTCGCGGTGGTGCCGCAGATGCGAGACCTGGTAGGCGGCGAAGGACACCAGCGTCGGCAGGCCCAGGATCACGCCGGCGACGACGTTGAGGCGCCGGCCGCGGAAGGCGATGCTGTGCAGGGTCTCGTGCTGGAGTTCCAGCATGTGCGCGAACATGAGCCCGACGACGACCGTGCCGAGCGCCCGGGCCCACAGGGCCGGGGTCAGGGTGAGCCAGATGCCGCCGGCCAGCAGGACGGCGACCAGGGCGAGCTTGGCCGCGAAGATCCGGCCGTCTATCTCCCGGCGCAGGTGTTTGTACTTGGCGAGTAACTCCGGTGTTTCCCGGTACTGTTCCGTGCTTTCGAGCATGCCTTCTCCCAAGGGGACGGCGTGGTTGCCGGCCCCTGTGTCAGCGATTGCGGGCGCAGGTCAGGGGGTGGAGACCCGGCGGGCGAGGCCGGCCACGGTCGGGGCGTCGAACAGTTCACGCATGGTGGGCCGGACGCCGAACGCGGCGCGTACCCTGCCGAGCAGGCGTGCGGCGGACAGCGAGTCGCCGCCGAGCTCGAAGAAGTCGGCGTCGGCGTCCGGCGCGGGCACGCCCAGGACGTCGGCGAACAGGTCGGCGACGCGCTGTTCGGCGGCGGTCAGCGGGGCACCCGAGGTGGTGGCACGGGCCACCGCCGGTGCGGGCAGGGCGGCGCGGTCGATCTTTCCGCTCGGGGTGAGCGGCAGCGTGTCGACCACGGTGACGAGCGGCACCAGATGACCCGGCACCTGCTCGGCGAGGCGGGCGCGCAGCTCGGCGGGGTCGAGGGTGACGCCGTCCGCCGGCACCACGTATCCGGCCAGCCGGCGCTCGCCCGGCCGGTCCTCCCGGACCATGGCGGCCGCCCGGGCGACGCCCGGCAGCCGGAGCAGAAGCGTTTCCACCTCGCCCAGCTCGATCCGGAAGCCGCGCACCTTGACCTGGTCGTCGTTGCGGTTGAGGAACACCAGGTTGCCGTCCGGGGTCCAGCGGACCAGGTCCCCGGTACGGTACATACGGCTGCCGGGCGGACCGAAGGGGTCCGGTACGAACCGGTCGGCGGTCAGCTCCGGGCGGCCGAGATAGCCGAGGGCCAGTCCGACGCCCGCGATGTACAGCTCACCGGGCACGCCGGCCGGGACCAGGCGCCGTCCCGCGTCCAGCACATAGACCCGGAAGCCCGGTACCGGCCTGCCGATCGGTGGTGCCGGCGCGTCCGCCAGGGTGAGTTCGTCGCTGACGGTCGCGTAGACGCTCGCCTCGGTCGGGCCGTAGGCGTCGATGAGTATGCGCTCGCCGGTCCAGTCCTGCACCACCTGGGGTGTACAGGCCTCGCCGGCCACCACGAACGTCACCGATGCGGGGACCTGTGCGGGGTCGAGCACCTGGAGCACCGAGGGCGGCAGCATCACATGGGTCACGGCGGACTCGGTGAGCAGCCGCTCCAGTTCGGGGCCGGGTTGCAGGCGCGGCTTGTCGGCCACCACCAGCGTCCCGCCCGTCAGCAGGGTCATCCACACGTCGGCGACCGACATGTCGAAGCTCGGTGACACGAACTGGAGCAGCCGGGTGTCCGCTCCCAGGCCGAAGCACTCGGTGGCCAGGTTGCGCAGGTTCGCGGCGCCGCGCTGCGGGACGACCACGCCCTTGGGCGAACCCGTCGAGCCGGAGGTGTAGATGACGTACGCGGGGTCCTCCGGGTCGAGCGGTCGGGTGCGGTCCGCCTGGCCGAGGGGAGCGTCGGACAGCCGGGCGAGCCGGCCCTGCACGCTCGGGTCGTCCAGGTTCACCCGTATCGCGTCCAGCGCCTCCATCGCCTGGTGGGTGCTCGCGTCGACCAGCAGCAGTGCCGGGCGGGCGTCGGCGGCCATGTAGGCCAGCCGGGGTGCCGGATAGCCCGGGTCGAGCGGCAGGTAGGCGGCGCCCGCCTTGAGGACCGCCGCCATGGCGGCCACCAGCCGGATCGAGCGGGGCAGTCCGAGGGCCACCACATCGCCGGGACCGACCCCGCGGGCGGTCAGCAGCCGGGCGATCCGGTTGGTCTGCGCGTCGAGTTCGGCATACGTCACGGACGTGGTGCCGTCCTCGATCGCGACGGCGTGGGGGGTCGCGGCGGCCTGCACGTGGAAGAGGTCGGGGACCAGGTGGTGCGGGCCGCCGGGATCCGCCGCGGTGCCCCAGTCGAGCAGCAGGGCCCGTTCCTTGGCGCCGACCAGGTCCGGTTGGGACACCGGGGTGTCCGGTCCGATCTCCAGGATCTGGTCCAGGAAGTCGAGCAGGCGCCTGAGGTGGTCCTGGGCCTCCTGCTCGGTGTAGAGCCGCGGATTGGCGTCGACGATCAGCTCCACCTCGTCGGCGGACGACTGCCGGAAGGTGACACTGATGTCGTCCACGCCCACGCCCTGCACGCTGCGCCGCAGGGCCGTGCAGGGCCCGAACGAGAGGTCCGACTCGAAGCCCAGCACGTTCACCACCGGCCCGGAGATCTGCCGGCCCCGCCCGACCAGGCCGAGGTCGCGCAGCAGCTCCTCCGCGCGGTACCGCCCGTGCAGCGTGATCTGCCGGATCTCGGAGCGCACCCGCCGGGCCAGCTCCGACCAGCTGTCCGTGGGCTCGCAGGTCACCCGCAGCGGAAGGATGTTGGCGGTCATGCCGGGCACGGTGCGGCCTGCCTTGCTGGTGCGGCCCGAGATCGGCATGCCGAGGGTCACGTCGGTGCGGTCGGTGAGCCGGGCGACGTACACCGTCGTGGCGGTGATGGCCAGCTCGGACCAGGCGACGCCGAGGCGTTGGGCGGTGGCGAGGAGCCCTGCCACGCGCGCCGGGCCGAGGTCGGTCTTGACGCGCTGGGTCCCGCGCGGGCCGGGTGACGGCCGCGGGGAGAGCGTCGGCGGCTCCGGCGCCCCGGCGAGCCGGGCGAGCCAGAAGTCGCGGTCGCGGTCACGGCGCGTGGAGGAGCGGTAGGCGCTGTCCTCCTGCTGGAGGATCTCCATCGGCGCGAGCGGCGCGGACCGGGACTGCGGGACGCCGCCGGCGAGTTCGGTGTAGATCTCGGCAAGCCGGCGTCCCACGAGGTCCAGGCTCCAGCCGTCCAGCACGATGTGGTGGCCGCGGCGGTAGTAGAGCAGGTGGTCGTCGGCGAGCAGGAACAGGGCGGCGGAGAACAGCGGGCCGGCCACCAGGTCCGTCCGCCGACCCATGTCGGCTTCCATCCAGGCGAGCGCGGCGGCGCGGGAGTCGGAGCGGTCCCGCAGGTCGACTCGTGTCAACGGCCAGCATGGTGCGTCGCCGACGATCTGCACGGGGCCGTCCTCGCCCTCGGCGAAGGTCACCCGGCAGGCCTCGACCTCCGCGCTGAGCCGGTGGTGCGCGAGCGTCAGCGTCTCGGCGCTCACCGGGCCCTTGATCTCGAGGTAGTCACCGACATTGAAGGTGGATCCGTCCGGGTCTGCTGCTTCTCCGGCGAACCAGACCCCGAGCTGGGCTGCGGTGAGGGGTCGGCTCGGTTTTTCGCCGGACTGGCGCATCACAGTGGGCCTCCAAGGAATTCCGGGCATTCCGACGGAGCCCTAGGGCCGCGGCAATGAGGCCTGTGGGCGGTGTGCAGGTCAAATGGCTGAGACGGCCAGAAATCTCTCAGCGAGCGGCGTTGCGACTCTGGTCCGGTGAGTCCGACCCCCTGGCTTCATCTTCACCGCAGGGCTCCCCGTGTCGCAACGATCTTGGGTGACCTGAACACGACATGACTGGAACCGGACAGCCCTGCATTTCGGCCTGCCCATGGCAGGGCGCCGTGATCGTCGCGACGATCCGGCTGCGGCTTCGGGGATAGATCAATTATCGCGGTCCGTGAAGGTGCTTGTCACCGTCCTGCGGAATGATCTTTACGCCCGTTATGCGCGCATAGGGTGACGGGGACGGAGCACGACGTACCGACCTGATGGGGAGTAGAGAGTGGCGCACGACCTTGCCGCGCTGGCGAAGGAACTCATCTCCATGGCCGAGGCGGATCACCGGTCCTCGGTCCATGCCAACAGTGCCGATCCCGCCGAGCAGTTGGCGTGGCGCCGGCTCACCGCGTGGCACGGTGACCGACTCGGCGAGATCATGGACGAGTACGGCTGGCCGACGGCGGACAGGGTCGGCGAGGAGGCCGCTCGCGCAGCGTGGCTGATCGCCCAGCACGCCGACCGGCAGCTCGACGTTCAGCGACGCGCTCTCCGCCTGCTCCGGCGAGCGGTGTCGGAAGGCTCGGCCGGCCCGCGGGAGCTGGCCTTTCTGCTCGACCGCACGCGGGTCAACGAGGGCCGCGAACAGATCTACGGCACACAGATCGCCGGCGTGAAGGACGGGCGGCCGGTGCCGTGGCCCTGTGAAGAGCCGGAGCGCATGGACGAACTCCGCGCCGAAGTCGGTATCGAGCCCTTCGACGAGTACGTCGCCACGTTCCCCCTGGCCTGACACCGGCCGCGGGCCGGGGCCAGGCCGACCGACGTGCGCCGCGCGGCCGCCCCGGGTCGTACGTGGCCATGTACGATCAGCCCGTGCGGGCCTTCCCGACCCACCCCAACACCCCGACGTGGCCGCCTACTTCATCGGCTCCGACGGGCTCGGCCCGGAACCTCATGCCCCCGGTAGCCCTGACCGTCCCACCCGGAGAATCACATGCGCACCCAAGCGGCTGTCTCGCACGGACCCGACACCGGTTTCACCATCGAGGACGTCGAGATCTCCGACCCCCGCCCCGACGAGATCCTCGTCCGCCTCACCGCGGTGGGCATCTGCCACACCGACCTGGCCATAAAGGCCCGGATGCCCGCAGGCCTTCCCGCGGTGTACGGCCATGAAGGCGCCGGCGTGGTCGAGGCGACCGGCGCCGATGTCACCGGGGTGAGCGCCGGAGACCACGTCGTCCTGAGCTACAGCAGCTGCGGCGCCTGCGCCCGGTGCGCGGCCGGACTGCGCGCGTACTGCGAGCGGTTCACCGCCCTGAACAACGCCGGGCGCCGCGAGGACGGCAGCTCGGTCCTCAGCCGTCGGGGCGGCGACGTCTGGTCCTCGTTCTTCGGCCAGTCGAGCTTCGCCCGGCACGCGCTCGCCACGCGCGAGAACGTCGTCGTCGTTCCGCGGGACACCGACCTCGTGACCGCGGCGCCCCTGGGGTGCGGCTTCCTGACCGGCGCGGGCTCGGTGGTGAACCTGCTGCGGCCCACTCCCGGCTCCAGCCTGGTGGTGTACGGCGTCGGCGGGGTGGGACTCGCGGCGGTCATGGCCGCCGCGGCCCTGGGCGCCGGCACCGTCATCGCCGTAGACCTCTCCAAGGAGCGGCGGACCCTGGCGACGGAAGTCGGTGCCACCCATGCCCTGGACGGCGCGAGCGAGGACCTCGTCGAGCAGATCATGGAGATCACCGCGGGAGGTGCGGCCCACGCCCTCGACACCACCGCCGTCCCGGGTGTGATCCGCAACGCGGCTCTGGCCCTGGCCCCGCTGGGATCCCTGGTCGTCGTCGGCCTCGGCGCGGGGGACATCGGCCTCGACGTGATGGACCTCATCAGAGGAGGCAAGACGGTACGGGGCAGCATCGAGGGCGACGCGAACCCGCATGAGCTGGTGCCCCTCCTGCTCGACTGGCACGCGCAGGGCCGTTTCCCCGCCGACCGCGTCATCTCGACGTTCGCCTTCCAGGACATCGACGAGGCGGTCGCCCGCATGCGGACGGACGTCGTCAAGCCCGTCCTCACGTTCTGAGCGAACCGAGTGCGAGCGGAACGCAGGACGTTCGGAGAATACCGGCCGACAACCGGGGTAGGCGCGCGCTTGCCGGACAACGTACCGGCACCGGCCAGGCAGACCGACAGGGAGGGGCGCGTGATGGCGAGCACCGTGCAGACCGCGAATCGTACGGTGGACGTTCCGGAAGTGGCGGACCCGTCCAAGGTCGCACCGAAGGACGCACGGCAACTGTCGAAGCTGTTCTTCGACCAACTGGCAGTACTGGAGGAGGGGACGCCCGAGTTCCAGTACGCGCGGAACACGCTGATCGAGATGAACATGTCTCTCGTCCGCTACGCCGCCGCACGGTTCCGCAGCCGGGGGCAGGACGAGATGGAGGACATCGTCCAGGTCGGCATGATCGGGCTGATCAAGGCCATCGACCGGTTCGAGCTGTCCCGCGAGGTGGAGTTCACCTCCTTCGCGGTCCCCTACATCGTCGGGGAGATCAAGCGGTTCTTCCGGGACACGTCGTGGGCTGTCCACGTCCCCAGGCGCTTGCAGGAGGCCCGCGTGCAACTGGCGCGCGCCAACGAGGAGCTGCGCAGCCGACTGGGCCGGACACCGACCACCAAAGAGCTGTCCGAGCTGATGAGCCTCCCCGAGGAGGAGGTCGTCGAGGCCCAACTGGCGGCCAACGGATACAACTCGTCCTCTCTCGAGGCGGCGATCAGCGGCAGCGAGGACGGTGAGGCCGTGCTCGCCGACTTCATCGGCGACGAGGACGCCGCCTTCGAACTCATCGAGGACTTCCACGCCCTCGCCCCGATGATCGCCGAACTCGACGAACGCGACCGCCAGATCATCCACTGGCGCTTCGTCGAGGAACTCACCCAGGCACAGATCGGCGAGCGCCTCGGCGTCTCACAGATGCACGTCTCGCGCCTGATCACGCGTCTCCTGAAGCGCCTGCGCGGAGGCCTGCTGAGCACCTGAGAGAGACATCGCACCGAGAGAAGGGCCCTTCCGGGCGGCACCCGGAAGGGCCCTTCCGTATGCACGGTGCGCCAGGAGAATTCAGTGTGTGAATGCGTCCTTGCGGGTCTTCATAAACAAGGCAGTCTCGGGGAATGAGGGCCACATTGCAGGGCACACGGGGGACAGGAGGTTGATAAATATGGTTCCCCTGTTGCTGGTTCTTCTGCTCGCGCTGATCCTTTTCGGTGCCGGATTCGCCATCAAGGTTCTCTGGTGGGTCGCCGTCGCCGTCCTCGTGCTGTGGCTTCTCGGCTTCGTCATGCGCTCCACCAGCGCCGGCGGCGGCCGCGGCCGCTGGTACCGATGGTGATCCGACCGCCCCGGACAGCGCGTTCGCAGGGCCCGGCCGCTATGACGGCCGGGCCCTGCGGCATGCCGGTGACCTGCGTCGCGGCTACGTCACGCGGATGCCGACGACGCAGGTGTCGTCGTCCGTGTCCGACCTGCTGTAGGTCAGCAGCCGGTCGAGCTGCTGGTCGAGGGACTTCGGCGCGGTACGGGCCGTGGTCAGCAGGTGGGTCAGGGACTCCTCCACGGACCGGTCCCGGCGCTCGATGAGCCCGTCGGTGTACATCAGCAGCATGTCCTCCGGCGCGACGGGCAGCTCGGCCTCCTCGTAGTCGGCCTCGGGCACCGCGCCGAGCAGCAGGCCCTGGACCAACGGCAGCGGGGCCGCCTCCCGGCCGCGGACCAGCACGGGCGGGAGGTGGCCCGCCCGCGCCCAGCGCAGCACGCGCCGGTCCGGGTCGTACAGGGCACACACTGCGGTGGCGGTGACCCCTCCGGTCAAGTGGTGCGCCACGATGTTCAGCCAGGACAGCAGCTGACCCGGCCCGGCACCCGTCACGGCGAGCCCACGCAACGCGTTGCGCAGCACGACCATGCTGGTGGCGGCCTCGATGCCATGGCCCGCGACGTCACCCACGCACAGCAGCACCAGCCCGGACGGCAGCACCACCGCGTCGTACCAGTCGCCGCCCACCAGATGCTCGGTCTCCGCCGGCCGGTAGCGCACCGCGATCTCCAGACCGGGCACCATCAGGGGCGCCTGCGCGGGAGGCATGATGGCGTGCTGCAACTGAAGGGTCAGGCGGTTGCGTTCCGTCGCCTGCTGCTCGGTGTGGGCGAGCTGGTCCCGGGTGGCGGCGAGCGCCACCTCCGTCCAGTGCTGGGCGGAGATGTCCTGGTAGGCGCCCCGCACGACGGACAGCCGGCCGTCGGTGTCCAGGGCCGGCTCGGCGACCACCCGGATGTGCCGGGTCACGCCGTCGGGGCGCTGGAGCCGGAAGGCCGCGGAGGCCGGCCGGCGCCGGTGGAGCAGCGTGCGCAGGAACCGGCCGAGGGCCACCGCGTCGTCCGGGTGCGCGTGCGCGGGCAGCTCCTCCAGCGGTACGGGCTTGCTCGACGGGGACCGGCCGTAGAGGTGGAACAGCTGGTCGTTCCAGGTGATCTCACCGGTGAGCAGGTTCTCCTCGAAGCCACCGATACGGCCCAGGCGTTGGGCGTGCTGGAGCAGGCTCGCCAGCCGCGCCGTCTCGTCCTCGATACGCCAGATCAGCAGCACGCTGCTGCCGTGGCGGCTGATGCTGAGGTCCGCGACCACCGACAGCGGCACCTGGTCGACGAGCGCGGTCAGATGCATCCGGCGGCCGCGGAACGGCTCCCCGGTGGCGTAGACCCGCTCGACCCGCTGGAACAGCTCGCTCTTCCCGGCGGCCATGGGGAACGCCTCCAGCAACAGCGCTCCGCTGACTACCGCGCGCGGCCGGCCGGCCGGGTCCAGGAAACGGCTGTTGACGTGCTGGATGCGGAAGTCCACCAGCTGCCCGGAGTCGTCGAGGTGCGGCACCAGCACCAGAGCGGGGTCGTGGAGCCCATCGGCCAGGTCCATCAGCTCGACGGCGTCCGGCAGGATCCGTGGTTCCTGGCCGACGCCCTCGCGCAGTATGGATGTCTCCAACGTGTGCGCGCACAGCTCGGCCAGGGCTTCCACCTGCCGGACGATCTGTGGCGGCTGCGGCTCCAGCGGCCCCGGCCAGGCGATCTCCAGGACACCGTGGATGCGGCCCCCCGTGCCGGCGGGTACCGCGACCCGGCCGCCGGCCGGATGCATGTGCCGGCCGATGGTGGGCAGCCCGATGCCGGCGAGCGACTCGAACCACTGACCGGTGCGCTCGGTCAGTCCCCGGCGCGCCACGGTCGCCACCTCCGGAGGAACGTAACGCCACCGGAGGGCCTCGGCGGGGGAGAAGCCGGCGCTTCCGCCGAGGGTGAGCGAGCCGTCCGCGCCCGCGCTCCACACGGCGACGGCGACCGCGCCGAGCGGGCGCAGGGCATGCTCCAGCAGAGCGCCTGCGACGTCCTGAGTGTCGTCCGCGGCCAGCGCGCCGCTCTCCGCCGCCCGCAGCCGCAGGGCGGTGTCCTGGCGCGCGGGCGTCTCGGCGGCCGTGCTCAGAAAGGCGTCCGCGATCTCCGACACCCGGTCGCGGGCGGCCTGGTTGATGACGTCCACCGCGAACTCCAGCGGCGTCACCTTGGCCTGCTCGGTCAGCTCCGCGAGCTGCCGGGCGGCCTGCGCCGGACCGCAGCCCAGCCGCTCGACCAGGATGCCCTTGGCCAGCTCGATCAGCGCCCGGCCCTCGGCCTCCGCATGCGCGGTACGGACCTCGTGGCGCAGCCGTTCCACCGTGGCGGCCAGCCTGCCGACGGGGGAGGTGGGGGAGACGCCCGTGAGATCCGGCGGATCGGCGCGCAGCTCGACGCCGTCCGACTCCCCTTGCTGCTCGGACGTGTTCACGATGTGCATGCTCCTCGGCCGAACGCGGGTGGCACCGGCGCGCTCACGCGGACAGCCAGCGTCGGACGCAGGCGATGAGGTCGCGGGTGTCGACGGGCTTGGTGACGTAGTCGCTGGCGCCGGAGGACAGGGACTT
The DNA here is from genome assembly GCF_053596835.1 of Streptomyces sp. NPDC001606. Lineage (NCBI taxonomy): Bacteria > Bacillati > Actinomycetota > Actinomycetes > Kitasatosporales > Streptomycetaceae > Streptomyces > Streptomyces sp. NPDC001606. The sequence continues at coordinate 564,004 of NZ_JBSFHC010000001.1, read as the reverse complement.
CTCCCGGTCGCCGGGCATCGCCTTGGCGGTGACGGCGATGATCGGCAGCTCGGCGTACTGCGGCAGCTTGCGGATCTCGGCAGTGGCTGTGTAGCCGTCCATCTCCGGCATCATCACGTCCATCAGCACGAGTGCGATCTCGGGGTGGGCGAGCAGCGTGTCGATGCCCTTGCGGCCGTTCTCCGCGTGCAGCACACGGAAGCCGTACATCTCCAGGATCCCGCTGAGTGCGAACAGGTTGCGTGCGTCGTCGTCGACGACCAGGACCGTACTGCCCTGGAAGCTGTCGTCCACCGGGGGTGCGAGGTCCTGCGGGTCCTCGATCCGGACCAGGGAGAGCACCTCCCCGGGTGCCTCGGCGGCCAGGTGCAGGGCGATGCGTTCGCGCAGCTCGTCCAGGCTGGCCAGGAACTCCAGGGACCCGTCGTCGCGGTGGGAGCGCAGCGCTTCGGCCCGTGCCGCCTCCGGCCGGTGGCTGCTGTGCACGAGCACCGGCACGTTCGCCAGCCCCGAGTCGCCTTCGAGGGCCTGGAGGAACCGGCTCGCCTCGCCGTCGGGCATGTCCAGGTCCAGTACGACGCAGTGGCAGGAGTCGGTGGCCAGCGCGCCCGCCGCCTCCTGCGCTCCGACGGCGGTGATGACGTCCACCGCCGGCAGCGGGGAGCCGTCGTCCGGGGCGTGCCGGGCCACGTCCGCGACCACGCTCTCGGCGACCAGGGTCAGCAGCCCGCGCGACCGCTCCTCCACCACCAGGAGCCGGCGCGGCGGCTGCTGGGACACGGCAGGCCGCGGCCCGGCGGTGGTGCGGTCCGCGGTGGTGGCCGACGGGAGCTCGGCCGGTTCCCTCGGGCCCTTCGGGGCGAGCCGGCCGGCGCCGAGCAGCTCTTCGAAGTCCGGCCGGGCCACCGGCAGATACAGCGTGAACGTGCTGCCCCGGCCGGGCGCGCTGTCCACCGCCACGGCACCGCCGAGCAGATGCGCGATCTCCCGGGTGATGGACAGTCCGAGGCCGGTTCCGCCGTACTTGCGGCTCGTGGTGCCGTCCGCCTGCTGGAACGCCCCGAAGATCGACTCAAGGTGCTGCTCCGGGATGCCGATGCCGGTGTCCCGCACCCGGAACGCCACGACGGCACCACCGCGCACGACGCCCTGCGGCACCTCGTCGTCCGTGGCGGGCTCGATGGCCAGCTCGACGCCGCCCTGCTCGGTGAACTTCACCGCGTTGGACAGCAGGTTGCGCAGCACCTGCCGCAGCCGGGAGTCGTCGGTGAGCAGGTCGACGGGGGCGCCCGCCGCGGTGGTGACCGCGAACTCCAGCCCCTTCTGGGCCGTCATGGGACGGAAGGTGGCCTCGACGTACTCGATGAGCCGGCGCAGCGGCACCCGCTCCGGGGTGACGTCCATCTTGCCCGCCTCGACCTTCGACAGGTCCAGGATGTCGTTGATCAGCTGGAGCAGGTCGCTGCCCGCGGAGTGGATGATCCCCGCGTACTCGACCTGCTTCGGGGTGAGGTTGCGTGAGGGGTTCTGGGCGAGCAGCTGGGCGAGGATGAGCAGGCTGTTGAGCGGGGTGCGCAGCTCGTGGCTCATGTTGGCCAGGAACTCCGACTTGTACTTCGAGGCCAGCGACAACTGCTGGGCACGGGCCTCGAGTTCCTGCCGGGCCTGCTCGATCTGGAGGTTCTTCGCCTCGATGTCGCGGTTCTGCGCCGCCAGCAGGGAGGCCTTGTCCTCCAGTTCGGCGTTGGAGCGCTGCAACTCCTCCTGCTGGGACTGCAACTCGGCCGAACGGGCCTGGAGCTCGGCGGTCAGCCGCTGCGACTCCTCCAGCAGCTCGTCGGTGCGGGCGTTGGCCACGATCGTGTTGACGTTGACGCCGAGCGTCTCGCGGAGCTGTTCCAGGAAGTCCCGGTGGATGGGGGTGAAGGCGGTGACCGACGCCAGCTCGATGACGCCGAGGACCTGGTCCTCGAAGAGGATCGGCAGCAGGATCAGCGCGGTCGGCACCGCCTGGCCGAGCCCGGAGGAGATGGTCACGTAGCCGCGCGGCAGCTCGTCGACGGTGATGGTACGGCGGCTGCGCGCGGCCTGGCCGACCAGCGAGTGGCCGAAGGAGAACCGGGTGGGCCGCTCGTCGTCGTCGGGCCTGCCGTAGGAGCCGACGAGGCGCAGCTGCGGGCCGTGCTCACCGTCCTCGGCGAGGTAGAAGGCTCCGTACTGGGCCGACACCAGCGGCGTCAGCTCGTCCATGATCAGCTCGGCGACCACGGGCAGGTCCCGGTGGCCCTGCATGAGGCCGGAGATGCGCGCCAGGTTGGTCTTGAGCCAGTCCTGCTCCTGGTTGGCCTGGGTGGTCTCGCGCAGCGACTCCACCATGGAGTTGATGTTGTCCTTGAGCTCGGCGACCTCGCCGGAGGCCTCCACCGTGATCGAGCGGGTCAGGTCGCCCTCGGCCACGGCGCTGGCCACGGCGCCGATCGCCCGGACCTGGCGGGTCAGGTTGCCGGCCAGCTCGTTGACGTTCTCCGTGAGCCGCTTCCAGGTGCCCGAGACGCCCTCCACCTCGGCCTGGCCGCCGAGGCGTCCTTCGGTGCCGACCTCGCGGGCGACGCGGGTGACCTCGTCGGCGAACGCGGAGAGCTGGTCCACCATCGTGTTGATGGTCGTCTTCAGCTCCAGGATCTCGCCACGGGCGTCCACGTCGATCTTCTTCGACAGGTCGCCCCGGGCCACGGCGGTCGTCACCAGAGCGATGTTGCGCACCTGACCGGTCAGGTTGTTCGCCATGGAGTTGACGTTGTCGGTGAGGTCCTTCCAGGTGCCGGCCACGTTCGGCACATGGGCCTGGCCGCCGAGGCGTCCTTCGGTGCCGACCTCGCGGGCGACGCGGGTGACCTCGTCGGCGAACGCGGACAGGGTGTCGACCATCGTGTTGATCACATCGGCCAGTGCGGCGACCTCGCCCTCGGCCGCGACCGTGATCTTGCGGGACAGGTCGCCCCGCGCGACGGCCGTGGCGACCTGGGCGATGGAGCGCACCTGGCCGGTCAGGTTCGACGCCATCACGTTCACGTTGTCGGTGAGGGCCTTCCAGGTGCCCGACACGCCCTTGACGTCGGCCTGGCCGCCGAGGCGTCCTTCGGTGCCGACTTCACGTGCGACGCGGGTGACCTCGTCGGCGAAGGCGGAGAGCTGGTCGACCATCGTGTTGATGGTGTTCTTGAGTTCGAGGATCTCGCCGCGGGCGTCCACGGTGATCTTCTGCGACAGGTCGCCCTCGGCCACCGCCGTCGCCACCTGGGCGACATTGCGGACCTGGGCGGTGAGGTTGCCCGCCATGAAGTTGACCGAGTCGGTCAGGTCCCGCCAGGTGCCCTTCACGCCCTTGACGTCGGCCTGGCCGCCGAGGCGTCCTTCGGTGCCGACCTCGCGGGCGACGCGGGTGACCTCGTCGGCGAAGGCGGAGAGCTGGTCGACCATCGTGTTGATGGTGTTCTTGAGTTCGAGGATCTCGCCGCGGGCGTCCACGGTGATCTTCTGCGACAGGTCGCCCTTCGCCACCGCGGTGGTCACCTGGGCGACATTGCGGACCTGATTGGTCAGGTTGCCCGCCATGAAGTTGACCGAGTCGGTGAGGTCCCGCCACACCCCCGCGACCCCGGGCACCTTGGCCTGGCCGCCGAGGCGTCCTTCGGTGCCGACCTCGCGGGCGACGCGGGTGACCTCGTCGGCGAAGGCGGACAGCTGGTCCACCATCGTGTTGACGGTTTCCTTCAGCTGGAGGATCTCGCCGCGCGCGGGCACGTCGATCTTCTGCGACAGGTCGCCCTTGGCCACGGCCGTGGCGACCTGGGCGATGTCCCGGACCTGGGTGGTCAGGTTCCCGGCCATGGCGTTGACCGAGTCGGTCAGGTCGGCCCAGGTCCCGGAGACCCCGGGCACCTCGGCCTGTCCGCCGAGGGTCCCCTCGGTGCCGACTTCCCGGGCTACGCGCGTCACCTCGGAGGTGAACACGGACAGCTGGTCGACCATGCCGTTGAACACGGTCGCGATATCGCCCATGAGGCCGTCGGCGTCCTCCGGCAGACGTGTGCCGAAGTCACCGTCCCGTACGGCAGTCAGCCCCGCCAGGAGCTGTCTGAGCTCCTCGTCACCCGGCCCGGCGCCGATGAGCTCGGTCCTGTCGCTGGTCATGCGCACCCTCGTCCCACTCCCCTGGAGCCCTCAGCGCTGAAGACTCGAACACCGCGGCGGTCCGCGGTGGGTCCGAAAACGCTCTGCATTTCCTCACCTCAACGGCCTGGGGCGAGGAGAAAAGACGTCGCAGGCTAACCCACTCGGCACCCGCCGAACAAAGCGTCCCCTCGCCGCCCACCTGGGAAGGGATCCGCCACGAAGAGCCATGCATGACATCGGAATCACGGGGTACGTGATCTGGTTTCCCCTCTCGATGTCCGCCAGGATCGCGGGGCTGGGGTGAGGGCGTCGGATCAAGCCCGCGAGGTACGGCGGAGCCGGCTGTTCGAATACAAGCGCCGCTGTCCCGATGCCGACGGAGCGGCAACGGTCAGCGGCCCATGTAGAAGCGGATCGTGGTGCCCGCCTCGCCGGTGTGGATACGCACGAGGTCGGCGACGTGGTTGACGAGGAGCAGGCCCCGGCCGCCGGGCCGTTCGGGCGCCGCGGGCCGCCGGCCGGCCAGTGGGTCGGTGAGCCGGCCCGCGTCCTGAACCTCGCAGACGACCTGCTCGTCCTCCGCCCAGATCCGCAGCGTGCCGCCGCCCGCGCCGTGCACGACGCTGTTGGTGGTCAGCTCCGCCACCGCCAGCTGGAGGTCCTGCAACCGTGCCCCGCCCAGCCCCAGCCGCTCGCCCTGCCGCACGGCGAACTCACGCGCCATCGGCAGGTGGCCACTGCCCTCGAAGAGCGTCGCCCGGGCGGTGGGGGGCACGGGCAGAGCCTGGTTGTACCGGGCGACGACCGCCTCGGGACTGTACGCGGCCGAGGCCGTCTCACTCCCCTCAGCGACCACCACCGGGTGGGTGGCCCACGCGTCCTCCAGCACCTCCTGGTCGAGCCCGTCGACGTCGTACGGACACAGGATCGTGACGGCGCGCCCGGTGAACGCCTCGTTGATCAGCGCCTCGTGCTGCACACACGCGGGATACTCCACCGCGCTGCGACCGGGCCAGATCGGCTCACCGATGATGCGGACCCGTCCACCGGTATGGGCATCGGCGAACCGGCGCAGCACTCCGGGGATGATCCGCCCCGGGTTCCGGCCCGCCTGCGTCATGTCCACGAAATGAACCCGTTGGGCCTGGTCACCGAGCTGGTCCCTGATCAGCTTGAGCCGGTCCGGCGGTGCGGCGACCGCCACCGGCTCCTCCCTGCCCAGCCCGTCGAGAACGAAGGGGACCGTACCTGCCACATACTGCTGCTCCCCGCTGTAGAACAGCGCCGGATGCACGAAGTCCTTGGGGCCGTGGGCGGTGCCGGTCATGCGGCCACCTCGATCCCGCTCAGACCGGACCAGAACAGGTCCAGAATCCGCGGTACCTGGGGCGGTGGTTGCTCGAGGACGAACAGACGGTCCCCGCTCAGCGACCGCGCGGCCAACGCCAGATCCGTCACCCCGGCCACGTCGATGAACGTCAGCTGGGACATCTCGACGTACAGGCAGCTCTCGCTCCGTCGTGACAGCCGGCCGAGGGCCTCCTGCCACACCGCCCGGGTACTCACGCCGACCTCGCCTTTCGCACACACGCCTGGGCGTTCCAACAGCGGACGCACTTCCAGCCAGGCACCGTCGTTCGACGGCGTGGCCCAGTGTCCCTCCGTATCGAGTGGGACATCCACGCTCTTCCCCTCACTCTGCCGGAATCGCCCCTCGACGGTCGTGTACCCGGCTCAGTACAACCGCTGTCCATCTATCAGGGTGCGACGCGAACCGGCAATCCGGCGCCCTGTTGCGCCGATGGGCAGCGGCCGTACCGCTGACGGCCGGACCCGGCATGGTACGCCTGCGTGCTCGACACCGCGGCCACCTCCCGTCCACGGATGCGAATACCCCGAGCGGGCGAGTTCCATCGGTACCCGCTGGCCCCAGTGGCGCTGGGCCACCGCTCGGTATACATCCCATGTAACGGCTCCGAAGGAGCGGCGTCCCTCGGCCAAATACCGGTCCACGGCCGGAATCTGTGCCGCACGTCTCGACAATCACGGCACGCACGCCCCTTAATTCATCCAATGTCTCGGCAGGGAACGACGGAGCAGGAGGAACCCCCGTTGCCGCACTCCATGTCACGCAGATCGGTCCTCGCCGCCCTGGCGGTCACGACGGCGGCCGCCGCGGCCGGTTCCGTCCCCGCGGCACCCGCGTACGCCGCGACGGACGCGCCGCTGCCCCTGCCACCGCTGCGGATCCCGCAGACCGACCTGGGCATCGAGCAGCAGCCGGACGCCGCGATGCAGTGGCTCCAGGACGCCAAGCTGGGCATGTTCGTCCACTGGGGCGTGTACGCGGGACCGGCCAAGGGCGAGTGGTGGATGCACGCCGCCCCGGTCACACCGGCGGACTACCGGAAGTACCTCACGGACGCCACCGACGAGCAGTTCACCGCGGACGCCTACGACCCGGCGGCCTGGGCGCAACTGGCCAAGGACTTCGGGGCGCGGTACGTGACCCTGACCACCCGCCACCACGACGGCTTCGCGCTGTGGCCGCTGAACCATCCCAACAGCTGGAACTCCGGTCAGGCGCCGCTCCACCGCGACTTCGTCAAGGACTACGTCGCGGCCGTACGGGCGGCCGGACTGAAGGTGGGCCTCTACTACTCGCCGATCAACTGGCGCTATCCCGGCTACTTCGACGTCCACGGCACGAACTGCGCGCCCAATCCCTGGCACTACACCACCGATCCGGCGCACAAGGAGAACGCGCGGGTCCTGAAGACCGAGGTGTACCAGTCGGTCAAGGAGCTGGTCACCCGCTACGGCCCCATCGACGACCTGTGGTGGGACGGCGGCTGGCTGGCGGAGCAGGGCAGTGACGCGGACGCCGCCTTCTTCTGGGAGCCCGGCCGCTACCGCGACCCCGCCAACGAGTGGCCGGTGGACGCCGCCTACGGCGAGACCGACGGCGACGGCAGGCCGCTGGGGCTGATGGGCATGGTGCGCAGGCACCAGCCCCATATTGTGGCCACCTCGCGGTCCGGCTGGGTGGGCGACTACGCCAGCGACGAGGGCCCTTCGGTCCCCAGCGGGGCGATCCGCACCGGCCGGCTCGTCGAGAAGGTGTTCACCGTCGACGGCACCTGGGGATACAACGTCGACGCCACCGTCATGCGGTACGACACCGCCATGGACATCCTGGTCAACTGCTGGGTGCGGAACATGACCGCGATGGTCAACGTCGGCCCGGACCGGCACGGCACGGTGTCCGAGGCGCAGGCCGGCCTGCTGCGGCGGATCGGCGCCTTCATGGCGTCCTGCGGCCAGGCGGTCTACGGGACCCGCGGCGGCCCGTGGAACCCGGTCGACGGCCAGTACGGCTTCACCTACCGGGACGACACCTTCTACGTGCACCTGCTGCCCGGCTACGACGGCACGTCCTTCACCACACCTGCGGTGGGCGATGCCAGGGTCGTGCGGGTCTTCGATGTGCGCTCCGGTGCCGACCTCGCCCACTCGGTCGACGGCGCCCGGGTCACGATCACCGGCATCGACCGCACCGGCCACCCCGAGGACAGCGTCGTCGGGGTCACCCTGGACCGGTCCGTGCAGCCGGCCGACATCGCCCTCGGCCGGACCGCGACGGCCGACAGCGAGGAGTCCTCGAAGGGCAACACCGCGGCACGGGCGGTCGACGGGTCCACCTCGACCCGCTGGTGCGCGAACGACGGCCGCACCGGCCACTGGCTCACGGTGGACCTCGGCTCGTCCCGCCCGCTCACCGGCAGCCGCATCGCCTGGGAACGCGACGGGACCGACTACCGCTACCGGATCGAGGGCTCCGTCGACGGCCGGACGTGGACGACGCTGGTCGACAACACGGCCGGGACCAGCACAGCCCAGGTCCATGTGGCCATGTTCCGGGCCCAGGCGCGGTACGTGCGCGTCACGGTCACCGGGCTGCCCGCCGGGGCCTGGGCGTCCATCCGCACACTGGAGGTCTACGACCGGCCCTTCTCCGCGGACCCGGGGAACCCCGGGGGGTGACGGCGCGGGCATGGTCACCGACCAGTCTTCACACGCGGGCGGTGGGTGAAGGCGCTCCGGTAGGCGGCCGGGGTCATGCCGATCTGGCGGCTCAGATGCTGGCGGAGTGACTCGCCGGAGCCGAGGCCGCTGCGGCGGGCGACATGGTCGACGGTGAGATCGGTGGTCTCCAGCAGCTCGCGAGCCCGCAGCAGCCGCTGCTGGAGCAGCCATTGGAACGGGGTCACACCGGTCTCGGCGGTGAACCGGCGGGTCAGGGTTCGCACACTGACCTTGGCCTGACCGGCCAGCTCGTGCAGAGAGATCGGCCGGTCGAGGTGCTGGAGCGCCCAGGTGCGAGCCGCGTCCAAGGAGGAGTCGGTCTCGGCCGGCAGCGGAGTCTGTACGAACTGCGCCTGCCCGCCGTGGCGGACCGGGGTGACGACGGCGGCACGAGCCGCCGCGTTGGCCGTGGCCGCGCCGTAGTCGCGGTTGATCAGATGCAGACACAGGTCGATCCCGGCGGCCGAGCCCGCTCCGGTGACGACCTGCCCGTCCTCGGCGAACAGCCGGTCGGCGTCCACGCGCACGGCAGGGAAGGCGCGTTGCAGTTCCTGGGCGAGAGCCCAGTGCGTGGTGGCGACGCGGCCGTCGAGGAGCCCGGCCTGGGCGAGGACGAAGGCGCCGCTGCAGATCGAGGCAACGCGCTTGCCCGCGGCGGCCGCCTGCCGCAGGGCGTCCAGCGCGGCCGGCTCGGCGTCGTGCCGGCTGGCGGTCGAGGGAACGATCACCGTGTCCGCCGCCGCTACCGCCTCGAGCCCGTGCCGGATCACCACATCGATACCACCGGAAGCGGTGACCGTACCCGGCACAGCGGTGCACACCGTCACCTCATAGCAGGGGTGTCCGCCCAGCGTGGCGGCGCCCAGCAGCGTCGACGGCATGGACAGGTCGAAGGGCTTGACCGCCGGGACGGCCAGGACGGCGACACGATGCATGGCTGGATCCTTGGACCTCGTGGCTATCAGGCCACTCACCCTACCCCGCGGTCGCACGACAGAGTGGGGCGTGCGGACGGGCCCTCCGCGAACCACGAACCACGGTCCCCCTTCGGGGAACGTTCCGCTTTTGAAGGTGAACGGAGACAAGATCATGGGTGGATCAGTCGTCATCGGGGCAGGCGCGACCGGCGTCGCGACCGCCAGGCAACTGGCCGACAGCGGCAGGCGGGTCCGCCTCATCACCCGCAGCGGCAGTGGTCCCGACCACCCCGGCATCGAACGGATCGCCCTGGACGCGGGTCGCACGGACGAGCTGGCCGAGGCCATGGCCGGAGCGACCACGGTCTTCAACGCCGCCATGACCGCCTACCAGACCTGGCCGGAGACCATGCCGCCGTTGTTCGCCTCGATTCTCGCCGCGACCGAGCGGGCCGGGGCCGACTACGTGATGCTCGGCAACCACTACGGCTATCAGCGGACCACCGGGCCGGTCACCGAGCGCACCCCGATGGTCCCGAACACCCGGAAGGGCCGGGTGAGGGCCGAGCTGTGGCGGCAGGCCAAGGACGCCCACGACGCAGGGCGGCTGCGGGTCACTGAAGTGCGAGCCGGCCAGTACCTGGGCCCGGGCGCGGTCTCGGCGTTCACGCTGCTGGTGGCGCCCCGGGTCCGTGAAGGTGAACTGGCTCTCGTCCATGGCAACCCCGATGCGGCGCATTCGTTTTCGTACACCGAGGACGTCGCCGCGGCGCTGGTGGCGGTCAGCGGCGACGACCGCTCCTGGGGACGGCCCTGGCACGCCCCGGTCATCACCACGACCCTGCGTCGGGCTGCGACCCACCTCGCCGAACTCCACGGAGCACCCGAGCCGCGGTTGGAGCCGCTCACCGAACGGGACGTGGCGCTGCTGTCCTTCACCGACCCGCTGTGGCGGGAGTTCGCCGAGATGAGCTACATGTCCGAGCGTCCGTTCATCGTCGACGACAGCGATGTCCGCGATACGTTCGGGCTCAAGCCCTCCAGCCTCCGCGAAGCACTGGCGGCCTGATGCCATGGTGGGCGGACCGGGGCTCCCGGCCCTGTCCCGCCCTCTGTCCCTCGGCTACGGGCGCCGGTGTCGATTCACGGCGTACGGCGTCCGTCATGCTGCCGAGGCCCGGGCGGTCAGGAGAGACCCGAGGCCCGGAGCACCGCCTGCACCGTTTCGTCGTCGATGCGGTGACCCAGGCGTTCCAGGACGTCGGCTCCGTGGCGCAGCGTGCCGCGTTCCAGGGAGCGACGGACGCCGGTGTCGAGTTCGTGCCAGAGCAGGGGGTTGGCGGTGAGGATGCGGGGGTCGAGTTCCAGGCGGTTGCCCCGGACGTCTCGCAGGACCAGGTGCGAGGAGACGCCGTCGTACTGCCGTACCGTCGTCAGCGCGTCCGTGCGGACCAGGTGCCGGCCCCAGGGGGTGCGGACCGCGAGCCAGCCGGGTCCCGCGCTCACCCGCTGGGGGAGCAGGACGGCGCCCACCGCGGCCGACAGCGTGACCCAGAGCAGGGCGCGCGGCGGCGTCAGGCTTCCCGCGTCCCAGTCGACCAGGAGGCTCAGGGCGCAGAACAGCAGGGCGCAGGCCACCGCGAGCCGGGCGCTGCCACGCCAGTGGCGGTCGCCGGCCGTGCCTGATGGCGGTCCGCTCTGTCGCATGAGGCCGACGCTAGGCGGCCGTACGGGGTTCGGCGACCGCTGCTGACGCGATCCTGGCGCCGCACGCGCGAATCCTGACGCCGTCCTGACGCCCCCGGGCGGCGCCGGTCCTCAGCCGGTGTGGACGCGAGGGCGCCTGTCCCGGTCCGGTTCGGCCTCGCGCAGGACCTCGCGGGTGACCGGGGCGACCTCGCCCTGGCCGAAGAGGAAGAAGCGCAGGAAGTTGGTGAAGGGGTTGCCCTCGGTCCACTCGAAGTACATGTGCGGGGTGCAGCCCGTCATGTCCCGGACGTGCAGAAGGAGCGCGGCGAGGGCGTTGGGGATGGAGGAGGACTCCACGGTCAGCACGCGGTAGCGGCCGTGCAGGACCTCGCCGCGGACCGTCAGGCCGGCCTCGAACTCGGACGGGTCGGTGACCGTGACCTCGACGAAGACGAAGTCCTCCTGCTCGGGCATGTCGTTGTCGGCGCGGATCTGCTCGACCTTGTCGCGGTACTCGGCCTTGTCCCGCGCACCGGGCTCGTTGGCGATGAACCGGATCTTGCGACTGGACATGTCGCGGATGAATCGTTCCGCCATGTCGTCCAACTCGACGTGCGTGACGCGCAGCTCGAAGGCGCGGGCCAGCCGGGACGCCAGGGAGATGAGGATGATGCCGACGATGAAGCAGGCACCGATCTTCACACCGTCCGGGCGCTCGACGACGTTCGCCACGGTGACGTAGAGCAGGACGGCCGAGACGACGGCGAAGCCGATGGTCCAGCCGCGCTGGCCGGCCCTGCGGGCGGCGATGGTCACCGCGATCGCGGCGGAGGACATCAGGACCAGCACGCCGGTGGCGTAGGCGCCGCCCTGCGCGTCGACGTCGGCGTCGAAGATCCAGGTCACCAGGAAGGCGACCAGGGTGAAGACGATCACCATCGGGCGCACGGCGCGGGCCCAGTGCGGGGCCATGCCGTAGCGGGGCAGGTAGCGCGGCATGAGGTTGAGCAGGCCGGCCATCGCCGAGGCGCCCGCGAACCACAGGATGGCGATCGTGGAGAGGTCGTAGACCGTGCCGAAGGCGTTGCCCAGGTACTCGTGGGCGAGGTAGGCGAGGGCGCGGCCGTTGGCCTGCCCACCCGTCTTGAACTCGTTCGCCGGGATCAGCACCGTGGTGATGAAGCTGGTGGCGATCAGGAAGACGCTCATGATCAGCGCGGCGGCCGTGAGCAGCTTCTTGGTGTCACGGATGCGTCCGGTCGGCTTGTCCTCGGTGTCGTCCGGGTCGCCCTGGACGTGAGGCATGACGGCGACGCCGGTCTCGAAGCCGGACAGGCCCAGGGCGAGCTTGGGGAAGACCAGCAGGGAGACGCCGATCATGGCGAAGACGTTGCCGTGCTGGGCGGTGAGGGCGCTGGTCCAGTCGGTGACCAGGTGCCCGGCGGTCAGGACGTGCCAGAAGCCGACGACCACGACGACGGCGTTCAGACCGAGGTAGACCACCACCAGGGCGACGGCGACGCCGATCGCCTCCAGGAAGCCCTTGAGGAACACCGCCCCCAGCAGAGCCACCAGCAGCAGCGTGATCACCATCTGCTGGCCGTGCAGCACATGGGTCAGGTGCGGGTTCTCGATGAGGTGGGTGGAGGCGTCCGCCGCCGAAAGAGTGATGGTGATCAGGAAGTCGGTGGCGGCGAAGCCCAGCAGCGCCAGGACGAAGAGCTTGCCCTGCCAGAAGGACAGCAGCCGCTCCAGCATGGCGATGGAGCCCTCGCCGTGGGGACTCTCCTCGGCCACCCTGCGGTACACGGGGAGAGCGCCCGCCAGGGTGACGACGACGAGGACGAGGGTGGCTATGGGGGAGAGCAGCCCGGCCGCCAGGGCGGCGATACCGGGCTGGTAGCCGAGGGTGGAGAAGTAGTCGACACCGGTCAGGCACATCACCCGGTACCAGCGCTGGCCCTTGTGCGGGGGCTCGGGCTCGGCGTGCGGGCCGGTGTGGCCCCCCGCCTTGCCCATGTCGGACAGCCCCTCCAGCATCCAGGTCCGCAGGCGGGTCGTACTGGGAGGGTGTTCGGTGGTGGCCATGGACGTGCTCTCCTGATGTGCGGCTCAGCGTGGGGTTCCGGCCATCACGCGGACGGCGGCACCAGCCTAAGCAAGGAGTGACGTGGGGGCCCACCTGTATGTGCGCTTGACGCATCAAGACCGCGTTAAGGCCACCGCAGCCGCTTACCGGCCCGGATCGTCACTCCAGCCCTGACGCTCTGAACACGGCCAGCGCGGTCTCACGGTCCACGCGGGCCGAGAGGTGGCCGAGCGCGGTCTGCCCGCACAGCAGCAGACCGTCGGCCGCCGCCTGCCGGGCTCCCGCCTCCACGCGCTGCCACAGGGCGGGGTTGTTCACCAGAACGTCGGGATCGATCGCGACGCGCACGCCGAACGCGTCCCGCAGCACGAGCCGTTGGGCGACTCCCTCCAGACAGCGGACGGACACCAGCAGGTCGGTCCGCACCCGGCGCTCGTGCAGCAGCCACCGTGCGGCCAGCCAGTCCTCACCGGCCGAGACACGGGCGGGAAACAGCACGGCGAACAGCAGCAGAGCGAGCGCGAGCCACAACAGGCCCCGCCAGGGCGTGAACCGGCCTGCCCCCCAGTCGATGAGCAGCAGCAGGGTGAGCAGCATCCCGGCGCACCGGACGGCATCCCTCACATCGCGCGTCCAGCGGCGGTCGTGCACTGCGGCCCCGGACGATTCTGCGCCGACGCGCACCGGTGACCTGCGTGTCTTCTCACGGCGTCCCATACCGGTGACGGTAGAGGCGCGCCGGACGGAGACAACGCGTCTTTATGCGGCCCTGATGGCACATGCCCGTCAAAGTCCCGTCAAGATCGCGCTGATTGGCGCGAAGAAGCCGCAATGAAGCGTCGAAGCCTGTCGGAAACGGTCAGAACCTGAGGGCACCGCGCACATCTCGACGTAGCTGCGCGGTTTTCACCGAAGGAGTACCGCACCCATGACCGTCCTGACCACCGAGCCGGATGCCGTTCCCGCCGGCGAGGAGCCCCCGGATACCGGGGAGCGCCACCGGCTCACCGCCGTCACCGGGCTTGCCGCGCTGTCACTGGACGCGCTGGCGTCCGTGGCCTACGGGCCGGAGGCCATCGTGCTGGTGCTCGCCGCCGCGGGCGGGCACGGCCTCGGCTTCACGCTGCCGGTGACGCTGGCCGTCGCCGCCCTGCTGGCGGTGCTGGTGGCGTCGTACCGGCAGGTGATCGCGGCCTTCCCGGACGGCGGTGGGTCCTACGCGGTCGCGAAGACGCATCTGGGGCCGCGGACCGGCCTGGTGGCGGCGGCCTCGCTGATCCTGGACTACGTCCTCAACGTCGCCGTGGCGGTCACGGCGGGGGTGGCCGCGCTGACGTCCGCGTTCCCGGGGCTGTACGGCGACCGGCTGTGGCTGTGCCTGGCCGTGCTCGGGCTGATCACGGTGGTGAACCTGCGGGGTGTCGCGGAGTCGGCGAAGGCGTTCATCGTGCCGACGGTCGTCTTCGTGGGTGCGGTCTTCGTGCTGATCGGCGTCGGTCTGTTCCGCTCCGAGCCGGTCAGTACGGCGGCGGCGGCCGGGCACGCCCCGGCCGTCGCCGACCACGCGACCGGTGTCGGCGTCCTGCTCCTGCTGAAAGCGTTTGCCTCCGGGTGTTCCGCCCTCACCGGAGTCGAGGCGATCGCCAACGCCGTCCCCACCTTCCGCCGCCCGCGCGTCCGGCGGGCCCAGCGGGCGGAGATCGCGCTCGGTGCCGCACTCGGTCTGATGCTGATCGGTCTGGCGGTGCTGATCGGCCGCTTCCACCTCCAGCCGGTCGAGGGCGTGACCGTCCTCGCCCAGCTGGCGGACGCCGCGCTCGGCCACAACTGGGCCTTCTACGTCATCCAGTTCGCGACGATGACCCTGCTGGCCCTGTCCGCCAACACCTCCTTCGGCGGGCTGCCGGTGCTGCTGAAGCTGCTGGCCCGGGACAACTACGTGCCGCACGTCTTCGCCCTGAAAGCCGACCGCCAGGTGCACCGGCACGGTGTGCTGGCCCTCGCCGTCGTCTCCGCCGTGCTGCTGGTCTTCTCCGGCGGGGACACCAACACCCTGGTGCCGATGTTCGCCATCGGCGTCTTCGTCGGCTTCACCATCGCCCAGACGGGCATGGTCCGGCACTGGCGGCTCGAAAAGGGCCCCGGCCGGCGAGGTAAGGCCCTGCTCAACGGGTTGGGCGCGCTGCTCACCGCGGTCTCGGCGGTCGTCGTCGCGGCGAGCAAGTTCACCGACGGCTCCTGGCTGGTCGTGGTGGCGCTGCCGCTGCTGATCGCCGTCTTCGTGGCCGTCCACCGGGCCTACGACCGCATCGGCGAGCGACTCGGCCTGGGCCGCGTCCCCGAGCCCCCGCACCGCGAGCGTTCGCTGGTGATCGTGCCGGTGTCCTCGCTGTCCCGACTCACCTCCGAGGCGCTGACCGCTGCCACCTCCCTCGGCGACGAGGTCCGTGCCGTCACGGTCGGCCACCCCGACCCCGAGGACCGCGCCCGGCTGCACGCGCTGGAGCGCGCCTGGGCGGCGTGGGGCCCGGGTGTTCCCCTGGTACGGCTGTCCTCCGAGCGGCACAGCGTGGGCCGTCCCATCGCCGCGTACGTCCGTGAGGTGGCCGCTGCCGAGCCCGGCACCCGGGTCACCGTGCTGATCCCGGAGACCGAGCCGCGGCGACTGTGGCAGCGGCTGCTCCAGAACCAGCGTGGCGCGGTCGTCGCGCACGCGGTGCGGCGGGAGACGGACGCGGTGATCTGCCGGCTGCGCTTCCGGCTGCTCTGAGGAGAAACGCTCCGCCACCGGCTGGTTCCGATCGGCGGCCGTAAGAGTCCCGTCAAGGCCAGGGGCGAGGCCGTAAGAGGGTCGTCAACGAGCGACCGGATCCGGTCAGGGAGGCGGTTTTCTCTAACCGTCCTTGTTCCCCCTCGAACCTCTTCAGGAGTTCACGATGGCCGATCTGGCCTTCGTCGTCACCGTGCTCGCGGGCTTCGCGCTGGTGGCTCTCGTCGCCCGGGGGGTGACGAAGCTGTGACCGCCGAAAACATCGTCGGCCTGGTCGTGGCCGTCGCCCTGCTGGGCTACCTCGTCCTCGCCCTGGTCTTCCCGGAGAGGTTCTGAAGCCAGACATGAGTCCAGAAGTCGCAGGCTTCCTCCAGCTGCTCGCCCTCATCGGCGCGCTGGCGCTCGCCTACATCCCCCTTGGCACCTACATGGCCAAGGTCTACTCCTCGAAGAAGCACCTGCGGGTGGAGAAGGGGATCTACCGGGCCATCGGTGCCGACCCCGACGCCGAGATGGCCTGGCCCGCCTACCTGCGCGGGGTCCTGGCCTTCTCCGCCGTCAGCGTTCTCTTCCTGTACCTGCTCCAGCGGCTCCAGGGCGTGCTGCCCGGCTCGATGGGCTTCTCCTCGGTCGACCCAGCTCAGTCGTTCAACACGGCTGTCTCGTTCGTGACCAACACCAACTGGCAGTCGTACTACGGCGAGCAGACGATGGGGCACGTCGTGCAGACCGCCGGTCTGGCCGTGCAGAACTTCGTCTCGGCGGCCGTCGGCATCGCCGTCGCCGTGGCGCTCGTGCGCGGTTTTGCGCGCTCGCGCACCGGTGAACTGGGCAACTTCTGGACCGACCTGGTCCGTGGCACGTTGCGCATCCTGCTGCCGGGTGCCGCGATCGCGGCCGTCGTGCTGGTGGCGTGCGGTGCCATCCAGAACTTCTCCGGCATCCACGAGGTCGGCCGGTTCATGGGCGGCTCCCAGCAGTGGAACGGCGGCGCGGTCGCCTCGCAGGAGGCCATCAAGGAGCTGGGCACGAACGGCGGTGGCTACTTCAACGCCAACTCGGCCCACCCCTTCGAGAACCCGACCCCCTTCACCAACCTGTTCGAGATCTTCCTGATCCTGGTGATCCCGTTCTCGCTGACCCGCACCTTCGGCGTGCTGGTCGGCGACGTGAAGCAGGGGTACGCGATCCTCGCCACCATGGTCACCATCTGGCTGGGCTTCACCGCCTTGATGATGTGGACCGAGTTCGCCCACCACGGCGCCGCGCTCCAGGCGGCCGGCGGTGCGATGGAGGGCAAGGAGACACGCTTCGGTGTCGGCTCGTCGTCGATCTTCGCGACCTCGACCACGCTCACCTCGACCGGTGCGGTGGACTCCTTCCACTCGTCCTTCACCGGCCTGGGCGGCGGGATCGCGATGCTCGGCATGATGCTGGGCGAGATCGCGCCCGGCGGCACCGGCTCCGGCCTGTACGGCATGCTGATCATGGCGATCATCGCGGTGTTCATCGCCGGTCTGATGGTGGGTCGTACACCGGAGTACCTGGGCAAGAAGATCGGCGCCCGTGAGATGAAGCTGGCCGCCGCCTACATCCTGGTCACCCCGGCGCTGGTGCTGGTCTTCACGGCGGCCTCGATGGCGCTGCCGACGCCGCCGCACTCGATGCTCAACTCCGGTGCGCACGGCTTCTCCGAGGTGCTGTACGCCTTCACCTCGGCGTCGAACAACAACGGTTCGGCCTTCGCCGGGCTGAACGCCAACACCGACTGGTTCAACACCACGACCGGGCTCGCGATGCTGCTGGGCCGCTTCCTGCCGATGGTGTTCGTGCTGGCGCTGGCCGGCTCGCTCGCCGGGCAGCAGCCCGTCCCGGTCACCGCGGGCACCCTGCGCACCGAGAAGCCCCTGTTCACCGGTCTGTTGGTGGGCGCGATCCTGATCATCACCGGTCTCACGTACTTCCCGGCCCTCGCGCTGGGCCCGCTCGCGGAAGGGCTGGCGTGATGACCACTCGTACAGAGAAGACAGAGAACCCAGAGGACTCCATGTCCACAGCCACTCCCACCAGGGCGCCGCACAGCGACGTCCCCACCGGGCACAAGCCGGCCGAGGGCCGTGTCGGTTCCGGCCTGTTCGATCCCAAGGCGCTGATCACGTCGCTGCCCGACGCGTTGCGCAAGCTCGACCCGCGGGTGATGGCCAAGTCCCCCGTGATGTTCGTGGTGTGGATCGGGTCGGTCCTGACCACCGTCTTCTCCTTCCAGCACCCGGCCGACTGGTTCGGCTGGACGATCAGCGCCTGGCTGTGGCTGACGGTGGTCTTCGCCAACCTGGCGGAGGCGGTCGCCGAGGGCCGCGGCAAGGCGCAGGCGGACACGCTGCGCAAGGCCAAGACGGACACCGTGGCCCGCCGGCTGCTGCGGGACGGCTCCGAGGAGCGGGTTCCCGGTACCGCGCTGACCATCGGTGACCTGGTGGTCTGCGAGGCCGGCGACATCATCCCCGGCGACGGTGACGTCGTCGAGGGCGTCGCCTCGGTGGACGAGTCGGCCATCACCGGCGAGTCCGCCCCGGTGATCCGCGAGTCCGGCGGCGACCGGTCCGCGGTCACGGGCGGTACGAGGGTCCTGTCCGACCGGATCGTCATCAAGATCACGACAAAGCCCGGTGAGACGTTCATCGACCGGATGATCAACCTGGTCGAGGGCGCGGCCCGGCAGAAGACGCCGAACGAGATCGCGCTCAACATCCTGCTGGCCTCGCTGACCATCGTGTTCCTGCTGGCGGTGGCCACCCTGCCGCCGTTCGCCGGCTTCGCGCACGCCGAGCTGAGCATGGTCGTGCTGGTGGCCCTGCTGGTCTGTCTGATCCCGACCACGATCGGCGCCCTGCTCTCCGCGATCGGCATCGCGGGCATGGACCGGCTGGTGCAGCGCAATGTGCTGGCCATGTCCGGGCGCGCGGTCGAGGCCGCCGGTGATGTCTCGACCCTGCTGCTGGACAAGACCGGCACGATCACCCTCGGCAACCGGCAGGCGGCCCAGTTCGTGCCGGTGCGCGGGACGACGGAGGCGGAGGTGGCCGACGCCGCCCAGCTGTCCTCCCTCTCGGACGAGACCCCCGAGGGCCGTTCCGTCGTCGTCCTGGCCAAGGAGAAGTACGGGCTGCGCGAGCGCCACCAGGGCGAACTGGCCGGCGCCGAATGGATCGAGTTCACCGCCCAGACCCGTATGTCCGGTGTGGACGTCGAGGGCCGCAGGATCCGCAAGGGCGCCACGGCCTCGGTCATTGCCTGGGTCGAGGAGCAGGGCGGCACGGTCGCCGAGGACGCCCAGGCGCTGACCGACCGGATCTCCGAGGCCGGCGGCACCCCGCTGCTGGTCGCCGTCCAGGACGGCAAGGGTGCCCGGGTGCTGGGTGTCATCCACCTGAAGGACGTCGTCAAGGAGGGCATGCGGGAGCGGTTCGAGGAGCTGCGCCGCATGGGCATCAGGACGGTCATGATCACGGGCGACAACCCGCTGACCGCGAAGGCGATCGCCGAGGAGGCGGGCGTCGACGACTTCCTCGCGGAGGCCACCCCCGAGGACAAGATGGCCCTGATCAGGCGGGAGCAGGCCGGCGGCAAACTGGTCGCGATGACCGGTGACGGCACCAACGACGCCCCGGCACTCGCGCAGGCGGACGTCGGCGTGGCCATGAACACCGGCACGTCGGCCGCCAAGGAGGCCGGCAACATGGTCGACCTCGACTCCGACCCCACCAAGCTGATCGAGATCGTCGAGATCGGCAAGCAACTCCTCATCACCCGGGGCGCGTTGACGACGTTCTCCATCGCCAACGACGTCGCGAAGTACTTCGCGATCATCCCGGCGCTGTTCGCGGCGGTCTACCCGGGCCTGGACAAGCTGAACATCATGCAGCTGTCCAGCCCGAACTCCGCGATCCTGTCCGCCGTCATCTTCAACGCGCTGATCATCATCGCCCTGGTGCCGCTGTCCCTGAAGGGCGTGCGCTACCGGCCGATGAGCGCGGACAGGATGCTCCGCCGCAATCTGGGGATCTACGGCATCGGCGGCCTGGTCGCCCCCTTCATCGGCATCAAGCTCATCGACCTGCTCATCTCTCTGATCCCCGGGATCGGGTGAAGGACATGAACAACTCCTTTGTGAACACAGCACGGTTGCTGGCCGCGGGTCTGCGTGCGCTGCTGGTGCTGACCCTCGTGACCGGCGTCGTCTACCCGCTGGTCGTCACCGGCATCGCCCAGGCGGCGTTCCACGGCAAGGCGAACGGCTCCGAGATCAGGGCGGACGGCAAGGTCGTCGGCTCGTCCCTGATCGGGCAACAGGGCTACGGCCTCGGGTACTTCCAGCCCCGCCCGGCGAACGGCCTCGGCACGAACAGTGTCAACACGCAGTACAAGCTGATCCTCTCCGGTGCCACCAACCTGTCCGCGGACAGCAAGGTGCTCCTCAAGCAGGTCGACGACGCCAAGGCCAAGGTGGTCAAGGACAACTCCGTCCCCGGCTACACGGTCAAGCCGTCGGAGGTACCCGCGGACGCGGTGACCTCCTCCGGCTCCGGCCTTGACCCGGACATCTCCCCGGCCTACGCCGAACTCCAGGTCCACCGTGTCGCCGCGAGGAACAACCTGCCGCTCGCGCAGGTGGAGAAGCTGGTCGAGGACCACACCGAGGGCCGGACCCTGGGCTTCATGGGCGAGCCCCGGGTGAACGTCCTGGAGCTGAACATCGCGCTCAAGGACCTTGTGGCGAAGAAGTGACCGCCTTACGCGATCCGCGACGGGAGTCGGCACCCCGGGGTGCCGACTCCCGCAGGCATGACAGGAGAGGCACACACCCATGACCCGGGTGCTCGTGGTGGAGGACGACCCGCAGCTCGTACGGGCCCTCGTGATCAACCTACAGGCACGTCACTACGGCGTGGACGCCGCTCCCGACGGCGCCACGGCGCTCCGGCTCGCCGTCGCCCGCCAGCCCGATGTGGTGCTGCTGGACCTCGGTCTGCCCGACATGGACGGGGTCGACGTCATCAAGGCCTTGCGCGGCTGGACCCGTGTCCCGATCCTGGTCCTCTCCGCCCGGCAGGCGTCCGACGAGAAGGTCGCGGCCCTCGACGCGGGCGCGGACGACTACGTCACCAAGCCGTTCAGCATGGACGAACTGCTGGCCCGGCTGCGGGCCGCGGTCCGCCGTACCGAGGACACACCGTTGGTCCGCTCGGCGCCACTGGTCGAGACGGAGCACTTCACCCTGGACCTGCTGGCCAAGAAGGCCGTACGGGACGGGCGGGACGTACGGCTGACCCCGACCGAGTGGCATCTGCTGGAGATCCTGGTGACCCATCCCGGCCGGCTGATCACACAGCGGCAGCTGCTCCAGGAGGTGTGGGGGGTCGCACAGAGCAACAAGTCCAACTATCTGCGGGTCTACATGGCGCAACTGCGCAGGAAGCTGGAGGCGGACCCCTCCCACCCCCGCTATCTGATCACCGAGCCCGGCATGGGCTACCGCTTCGAAGGATGACGTGGAGGCAGTGAATTCCTCAGGCGGGCTCGGCACGTACGACGAACGCGTAGGACCCGAGGCCGAGGAGACGGTCTCCGGAGATGTCACCGAGGGCTGTGTAGAGGGTGTGCAGGCGTCCGGTCGCATGGTCGAAGGCGATGTCCTTGACCGTGCCGTGCGCGACACCGTCCTCGGTCAGTATCCGGCGTCCGAGAGCCTCGTGATGGACGGGGAGACTGCTCTGCCCGGGATCGGCGGCGGTGCGGGAGCGCACGATGACGGCGTCCCGTCCCACCGCCTCGATCGTGTTCCAGGCGATGGTCGTGGCGTGTTTCGGAGCTCCGGACAGACGCAGGCAGGCGACGCTCCGGGTGTGCGCGTCGATGGTCAGGCCCTCCACTCTCCCCAGCAGTTCGGCCTCGTCGGCGGTGATCACCGGAAGGCCCTGGGCCTGGGTGAACAGCATCATGAAGGGCCTCCTTCTCCTTCTCCAGTGCCGGGGGCACTCGCGTACGACCGTGCCGTGTGCGCATGGAAGGCTTCGACCTGGGCGCTGAAGCTGGGCAGGTCGTCGGCGACGAAGTGCGGGGCGTGTGCGGGGACGACCAGCGCTCGCCCGGAGACGGCAAGCGTGTCTCCGCGGGGGATGAAGGCCTTCCGCTTCCGTTGGTCCAGGTTCTCGTTGGAGCCGATCTCGAAGCCGACCACGCGCCCGCCGGCGCCGGCCTCGATCACGACATCCAGGACGGTACCGACCTCGGTGCCCTGGTCGGTGAGGACGGGCGCGCCGATGACCCGGCCCTGTCCGGCCTCGCCGGAGCCCACGGCCATGCCGCCCTTCTCCAGGACCGCCTCACTCGGAATCATCACGGCGGACGGCCCGACGGCGTGCACTCCCGGGAAGGGCAGGATCTTCTTGAGCGGGCCGGCCAGCAGGCCGCGCCCGCTCAGGGTGAAGCCGGTGATCCGGCCCGCCCGAGCGTCGAAGACGGTGTCCCTGATCTGGGCGACCGCCTCGCCGCCCAGCGTCACGACCACCCGTCCGGTCAGTTCCGAGGCGAGCATGAGGGTGTTCACCGCGGACCCTCCCGGCCGGGCCGGTGGGCCGTGCGTACCGCGATCACCGTGCCGCTTCGGCGCCTGGCCTGCACCACCAGCGTCGCGGCGGTGAGCAAGCCCACCACCGCGACGAGGAGAACAACCCAGCTCCACCACACCATTTGCCGACCTCCTCGTACCGTCTTCACCATGGCCGTCGTTCTGTCCGGCGGTCCCTGGGCTATCCACTTGCCCGCAGTACGGATGTGCACGCCTGGGGACCTGCCCGCGGTGGGGTGGGGAGCTGGGGCCGGTCAGCCCAGTTCGGCTCCCTTGGCCGCGGCCTCCTCCTCCGTCCGGGCCTGTCCGGTGGCGAGGTTGCCGCCCGCGCTCTCCAGGTGGGCCCGCACGAACCACTGGAACTGCTCCAGGTCACGCAGCTGCTCGATGAGCAGGTCCTCCGTGGCGGGATCGATGTCACCCGCTTCCTTGATCGCGGCGCGGACCCCTTCGATCACTCCCGTGTAGACGAGGTCGAGCGCACCCAGATGGGCGATCGCGTCGGCCCTTCCGATGGAGTAGTCGTCCCAGGTCCGCTCGGCGACGAGGGCTCCCGGCGTTCCCTGTGCGACGCCACCGAGCGCGGCGATGCGTTCCGCCACGTCGTCGGCCATGTCCCGGACGCGGTCAACCTGCGGGTCGACCATTTCGTGCACGGCGATGAAGTGCGGCCCGACGACGTTCCAGTGGACGTGCTTGAGGGTCAGGTGCAGATCGTTGAGGGCGTGCAGGCGCAGCCGGAGCAGACCGATCAGCCGGCCGGCGGCCTCGCGCTCGATGCCGGGGACCGTGTACTTCGGGGTCGGATCCTGCGTCATGACTCACCTCGGTTTTCGACGGAGTGCGTGGTTGCATCTCCACGCGTGCCCCGGTTCGCCCAGGTCAGACATGGGCCGTATCGACCTGGACGGGTGCCGTGCGCGGTTGCCGCGCATGGTGAGGGACAACCCGGCAATGCGGGGATGTGTGACTCGTGTGGGAATCGTGCTCCTGACTCTGGTGACCGGCCTCGGGGCTGTGGCCGCAGCGGTCGCCATCTCGCCCTGGTGGTTGTTCGCGGCCCTTCCGCTCACGTTCTCGGGTGCTCTGGGTGCCTGGGACCTCGTACAGCGGCGGCACTCGGTGCTGCGCAACTATCCCGTCCTCGGTCATGTCCGCTTCCTTATGGAGCGCATCCGTCCAGAGCTCCAGCAGTACTTCATCGAGCGGAACTACGACGGACGCCCCTTCGACCGGGACGTGCGCAGCATCGTCTACGAGCGCGCCAAGGGCACCGACGCGGAGGAGCCGTACGGCACCGAACGGGACGTGTACCAGCCCGGTCATGAGTTCTTCGTCCCGTCGATGGCGCCGTGTCCGGTGCCGGAGAACCCGCCCCGTGTGCGGATCGGCGGCCCGGACTGCGACAGGCCGTACGACATGGCGCTGCTGAACGTCTCGGCGATGAGTTTCGGCTCACTGTCCGCCAACGCGGTTCTCGCGCTCAACGGGGGTGCCGCCGCCGGAGGATTCGCCCAGGACACGGGGGAGGGCGGGCTGTCCGAGTATCACCTCCGTCCGGGAGGCGACCTCGTATGGGAGATCGGCACCGGGTACTTCGGCTGCCGTACCGAGAAAGGCGATTTCGACGCGGCCGAGTTCGCCGACAAGGCCGCACACGATCACGTCAAGTGTGTGTCCCTGAAGCTGTCGCAGGGAGCCAAGCCCGGCATCGGAGGTGTCCTGCCGGGAGCCAAGGTGAACGCCGAGATCGCCCGGGTCCGGGACGTGCCCGAAGGGCGGACGGTCGTCTCCCCGCCGTATCACCGGGTGTTCTCCACCCCGCGCGAACTCGTGCGGTTCATCGCCCGCATGCGCGAGTTGTCCGGTGGCAAGCCCGCCGGATTCAAGCTGTGCGTGGGCTCGCGGCGCCAGTTCCTGGCCGTGTGCAAGGCCATGCTGGAGGAAGGCACCTCGCCCGACTTCATCGTCGTGGACGGCGCCGAGGGCGGGACGGGTGCCGCGCCGCTGGAGTTCGCGGACCATGTGGGCACCCCGCTCACCGAGGGCCTGCTCACCGTGCACAACGCCCTGGTGGGTACGGGCCTGCGCGACCGGATCAAGGTCGGTGCGAGCGGCAAGATCGCCACTGGCGCCGACCTGGTCAAGCGCATGGTGCAGGGCGCCGACTACGGAAACGCCGCGCGGGCGATGATGTTCGCCGTCGGGTGCATCCAGGCGCAGAGGTGCCATACGAACACCTGCCCCACCGGCGTCACGACCCAGGACCCCCGCCGCGCCCGCGCCCTCGACGTCGCAGACAAGACGGCGCGCGTCCAGCGCTTCCAGGAAGCGACCGTGGCCGGCGCGTTGCAGATCATGGCGTCCATGGGCGTCACCGACCCCGCGGACCTGCGCCCGCACATGCTGCGCCGGCGCGTCGACCCCTTCACCGAGCGCTCCTACGAGGAGCTGTACGAGTGGCTCGCGCCGGGCCAGCTGCTCGCCGAGCCGCCGGCCTCCTGGGCGGCCGACTGGAAGGCCGCCGACCCCGACCGCTTCACCGTATGACCCGACCGTTCGACCTGGAGGACTCACGTGCCCCGTACTGTTGCCCGCGTCATCGTGGACGCGCTGAGCGAGCTCGGCGTGCGCCAGGTGTTCGGCGTCGTGGGAGACGCACTCAATCCCCTGACCGACGCCATCCGCACCACCGAGGGCCTGGAATGGGTGGGCTGCCGGCACGAGGAGGCCGCGGCCTTCGCCGCGAGCGCCCAGTCGCAGCTCACCGGAACGCTCGGCGTGTGCATGGGCACCGTCGGACCCGGTTCCGTCCACCTTCTCAACGGACTGTACGACGCGGCCAAGAGCCATGCCCCGGTCCTCGCCATCGCCGGCCAGGTTCCGCTCGCCGAACTCGGCACCGACTACTTCCAGGAGGTCGACAACGACGCCGTCTTCAGCGACGTGGCCGTCTTCCGCGCGACCGTCACCTCGCCCGACCAACTGCCGCAGTTGCTGGAGACGGCGGTGCGCAACGCGCTGGGGCGCAAGGGCGTCGCTGTTCTCACCGTGCCTGGCGACCTGGGCGAGCGGGAACTGACCGCCGACCGGCCCGCCAGGTTCTCACTGACCCGTGCGGTGAGCCGGCCGGACGACACCGCGGTCCGCCGCGCCGCGGAACTCCTCGACCGCTCCGAACGCGTCACCCTGCTCGTCGGGGAGGGCGCCCGCGCCGCCCGCGAGAACGTCCTCACCCTCGCCGACCGCCTGGCCGCACCGATGGTGCTCACGCTGAAGGCCAAGGCCGGATTCGAGGGCGACACCAACCCCTTCCAGGTCGGCCAGACCGGGCTGATCGGCAATCCCGCCGCCGCGGCTGCCCTCCAGGATGCGGACACCCTCCTGCTGCTGGGAACGGACTTCCCCTACCGGGACTGGTATCCCGAGGGCCGGACCGTGATCCAGGTGGACACCGAGGCCGCCCACATCGGACGCCGGGTGCCGGTCGACGTCGGGCTGGTGGGGGACACCGGCGCCACCGTACGTGACCTCCTGGACCACCTCGCCGCCGAGCCCGCCGGGTCGGCCGGCTCCGCAGGCGCACGCGACCGCTCGCATCTGGAAAAGGCGCGAGAACGCTTCGACCAATGGCGCACCGGTCAGGCCCGGCTCGCCGACCCCTCGCACGACAGGGGCCTCGTCGGCCGCGTCCGCTCCGCGCTGGACAACCGCTCCCACGACATCCGCCCCGAGGTGCTGGCCGCGGCCGTCGACCGGATCGCGGCCGATGACGCGGTCTTCACCTCCGACACGGGTATGGCCACGGTGTGGCTCTCGCGCTTCGTCGAGATGCGCGGCGAGCGACGCCTCATCGGCTCGTACAACCTCGGCTCGATGGCCAACGCCATGCCCCAGGCGCTGGGTGCCCAGTGCCTGGACCGTGAGCGCCAGGTCGTGGCCTTCTGCGGCGACGGCGGTCTGAGCATGCTCCTCGGCGACCTCATGACGCTGAAGACGTACCGCCTTCCCGTCAAGCTGATCGTCTTCGACAACCGCCGGCTGGGCATGGTCAAACTCGAACAGGAGCAGGCCGGCCTGCCCGAGTTCGGCACGGTGCTCGACAACCCCGACTTCGCCGCCGTGGCCGAGGCCATGGGCATCACCGGCATCCGCGTGACGGACCCGGCCGACGTCGCGAGCGCCGTGCGACGCGCCTTCCGTGACCCCGGCCCGGTGCTGCTCGACGTCCTCACCAACCCCGACGAGATCGCCGTCCCGGCCAAGCCGACCGTCGAGCAGGGCTGGGGGTTCGCGGTGGCCAAGGTGAAGGAAGCCATACGCAGCCACGGAGAGCCGACGGGGAACTGAGCGTTCGTCAGCATGCATTGAGTGCGGCTCATGAACGCGGGTATACGGATTCGCGTGCCGGGCTGAGAGGCGTCCCGGACGTTGGCCGACATGGCTGACGACACCTTGCTCCCCGGAGAATGTGCCGGACCAGTGGTTGGGACAAGTCATGCGGCGGACAATGACGCGCGAGTCGGATGCCAAAGCGAAATCCGTCAGTAATCCACCTTCACGCAGGCTGCTCAGTCCGTGGGCGCGGGCCCTGCTCATGCTTGTCGCCCTGGTGGGGATGATTCTCTTCGCGGTGGTGCTGGCCAGGTTGACCCTGGAGCCGAAAGCGGCATCGGCGTCCTTGACGCACAACAACCTGCGCCCGGGTGGCTCGATCCGCGCGTACCTGGACCGGCCGGGGGTTCAGGACGCCGTCAAGCAACTCGGCGGCAACATTGTGCTCGGTATGCCGTTCGGCCTGCTCCTGCCCGTTCTGGTTCCTCGTGCCCGCGGTCTCCTTCGCGTCGCGGCCGTCACCGCGCTGGTGATGCTCCTGGTGGAACTGATACAGGGCACCTTGATCACCGGGCGCGCCTTCGACATCGACGATGTACTCCTCAACACCTCGGGCGCCCTGCTGGCCTACCTGCTGCTCGGCCGCCGCCTCGGCCGAGCCGTCCACCCACGGCGACACCACTGGTGGCACCGAATCGTCCCCGGAAGCCACCGGCCAGTGACGGCCGAAGTCTCGGAACGTCCCGGTGAGAGGGCGTGAGTCAGCCCTCTCGGCGGCATGGTCGTCACCGGCCCGTCTCCATGGGCGCGACTAGAGGGTGGCCGGGGGATCCTCCCCTGCCGGGCGGTACACGGTCAGGGCCTCGTCGAGCTTGTCGATGAGGAGAGCGGGAGGGGCGTCGGTCACCTCGCCGTCGTAGGCCATGCAGGCCTCCTCGGGCAGGCCGGAGATCACCAGACGCTTCGGTGTCGCCGCCGCGTAGAAGGGTGTCCTCGTCAGGCGGCCGACGCATGCTGCCGCCAGAAGGCGGGTGCGGGCGAAGCGGCCGGCATGGGCGACCCGTACGTCGAGCATGCCGTCGGCCAGGTCGTGGCGC
Source organism: Streptomyces sp. NPDC001606 (assembly GCF_053596835.1). NCBI lineage: Bacteria > Bacillati > Actinomycetota > Actinomycetes > Kitasatosporales > Streptomycetaceae > Streptomyces > Streptomyces sp. NPDC001606. Next base: position 536,214 of record NZ_JBSFHC010000001.1, on the reverse strand, counting down.
CGGACCGGCGCGATGCCGACGCTGCGGTACACGCCGTTTCCTGCGAAGAGCAGCCACAGGGATCGGCGGTGTCCGTTCACCTCGACCTGGAGGGGGTCCACCTGGCGCAGAATCCGGGCGACGCCGAGGAGGGCAGCCGACGGCCCACCGATCCTCGGGGCCCATCGCTCGCGCAGCCGTACCAGTTCCGGGTAGGCGCCGATACTGAAGGTGTTGAGGAAGTAGACCGGCTCGGCATCTCCGTCCGCCGCGCGCAGAGGCCTGATCCGGCCGACGTCGGTACGGACGGCACGGCCCTGCATCACCGCGGTGCAGGCGTCGGCCACCGTGTCGATCCCCAGATCGGCGGCGAAGTGGTTGAACGTGCCGCCGGGGAGCACCATCAGAGGCACGTCCGCCCCGAGCGCGGCCGTCGCGGCCGCGTTCACGGTGCCGTCGCCGCCGCACACTCCCAGCGCACCGCCCCGGTTCGCAGCCTCCCTGGCCGCCTTCGCCAGCACCTTGGGCAAGGGCCCGGCCTCCTCGTCGTAGAACACGACTTCGGCGCGCGGCAGCAGTGCTTTCAACTGCCTCACCGGGGCAGCCAGTTGCGGCTGACTCCCGGAAGACGGGTTGACGACGACGACCAGCCCCTCCCCGTCGGGGAGCGCGGGCACGTCCACCCGCGGCCTGGCCGGCGGCGGCATCTGCGAGCGGGACGGCACCAGGCCGCGCACCGCATAGGCCGCGCCCACCCCGAGGGCAGCACCGGCCAGGACATCGCCTGGATAGTGGACTCCGGTGTAGACACGGGAGAAGGCCACTGATGCGGCCAGCGGAGCCAGTGCGGCGCCCCACCGGGGCGATTCAAGGGCAACCCCCGCCACGAACGCTGCGGCCGAGGCGGCGTGTCCGGAGGGAAAGGAACTGGTGAAGGGCTGACGAGGCAGATGCCGCACGACCGGTACGACGTCCAGTATCGGCCTGGGCCGGCCGACGGAGCGTTTGCCGATGGTGTTCACCGTGGCGGACGCCAGCGCCAGTGATGTCATTCCGCGGACAGCGGCCCGGCGGCCCGGCGCCCCGCCGAAGACCCACATCCCGAGGGCGGCTCCGCCCCACAGCAGACCGTGGTTGGCGCTCCGGCTCATCCTCGGTAGCACCGCTTCGGCCGCGGGCCACTCACGCGCCGCCACCTTCTGGAACAGCGACTGGTCGGCGGCGCGCAGGAGGCTCCTGATGCGGTGCCGGGTTCGATCACTCATGGCCCCCCTTTACCCCGCCGAGCGCCGCACACCCGTACCGACCGCATGCCGACCGGATCCAGCCCCGCACCGATCACTCTTCCGGGCGGCGGAAACCTGGCTCCCCTCACTGTCCGCTCATCGGGCGAACATCTCTCGCCCTGTCCCGGGAAGCCGATGAGGGACGAGAACAACCGTGGCGCTGACCGAAGGAGGAACAGTGATCGACCCCGATGACGGAGACGTCACGCGCGCTCCACGGCGCCTGGTACTCCGCAACCGTTCCGACGCTGCGGCGAAAGCGCGGCAGGCTGCCCGGCGGTTCGTGCGCCGGCTCGCTCCTCCGGTCGACGACCGGGCCGCCCAGGACGTGGATCTCGTCGTGACGGAACTCGTGACGAACGCGGTGCGGCACGCGCGCGGCGCGACCTGCGTGCTCAGCCTCGACGCACGGCCGGACGCCGTCGAGGTGACCGTCCTCGACTCGGATCCCGAGCCGCCTCGTCCGCGTGCTCCGGACTTCAGCGGACGGCGGGGCGGCTTCGGCTGGCCCATGATCCGCCGTCTGGCCGGAAAGGTCACCGTGGTGCTGGTCCCCAACGGAAAGGCGATCTGTGCCCTGGTTCCCCGGTGACACGCGCCGTCGACCAGGCACTCCGCCATTTCGAGGCATGGCCCACAGTCGACTTGAGGCGGTCTCGGGGTATCCGGATCCCAGAAGGGCCCCGGGCGTCACTTGTCATTTGACAATAATGACCCTAGGGCAAGAAAGTAGCCGTGTCGTGCTGCACGGGGAAGGGTGTGGAATGTTCCGGTGGGCGGACACTCCGGTGGCGCGGCCTGGTGGTCAGGCAGTCTGGTCGTCCGCGCGCTGGGCCTTGTCCTGTATCTGCAACGCCGCCGCGCCGCAGAACGCCTCCAGCCCCTCCAGCAGTGCCATGCGCTTGCTCGCGGGCATGAGTGCCAGCACGGCCTGCAACTCCTGTTCCCGGCGTGCGCGCAGGTCTTCGAGGAAGGCGCGGCCCCGGCTGCTGAGGTGCAGTCGCACTTCGCGCCGGTCGGCCGGGCTGACCACGCGCTCGACGAAGCCGGCCGCGACCAGTCGGTCGCACAGCCGGCTCGTGGACGGCGGCGTGGAGGAGAGGGTGTCACAGAGCGTGCGCAGGTTGATACCGTCCTGGTGCTCCAGGGTGAGCAGCACCCGCATCTGGGACGCGGACGCCGGGGCGGTCGAGGCCCGGCCCCACAGGACTTCCAGCAACTCTCCGGCCGTCGCGGTCACACGGGCGACCTCGACGGGTTCCGGGCGGGGGCGGAAAGCAGCCACTGTCACACTCTCGCAGGCACTGGGACGGCCGCCAGCCTACTAGGCGCTCGCAGCGGCCAGAGATGTTTCGGACGTCCTGGACGGCTTGGACGGCTTGGCGCGGCTGAATTGTGCGGCCTCGTCGTGTGAACGGGGTCGGTAAGTGTCCGCCGAATGATTGGTGTGTTTACCATCGTGAACAGATTTGTGACCGCCGAGCGCGCCCTGCGCACGGCGGCGCCCCATGAGTTGTTCGACGCTGTCCGTCGGGTGCTGATCGAGCATTACGCGGCTGCGTCCGTGGAGCTCTTCATGGCCGACTACAGCCTGACCGTGCTCCAGCCGGTGTCGGCGCTGCCGCACACCACGGAGGCGGTGTCCGTGCACACCAGCGTGGTGGGACGGGCTTTCGGGGCTCAGGAACCGGTCGTCGAGTCCGCCCTCGGCGGCCGTGTGCGCGTGCACCTCCCGGTCAGCGTGCGCGGGGACCGGCTGGGTGTGCTGTCCGTGACGCTGCCGGACGACGGCGGGGTGCACGGCCTCCTGGGCGAACTCGCGGACATCGCCGAGGTGCTCGGCCACGAGGTGGTCGTGGCCGAGCGGGACACCGACGTCTATCTACAGGCGCGGCGCAAGGACCGGCTCACCCTGGCCGCAGAGATGCAGTGGCAGCTGCTGCCCGGCCGTTCCTGCTCGCGCTCCGAGTACGAGCTGGGTGCGCAGCTGGAGCCGGCGTACGCGATCTTCGGTGACAACTTCGACTGGTCCGCCACGGCCGACCACCTGATGCTCTACGTCACCAATGGCATGGGGGAGGGCATAGAGGCCTCCCTGCTGACCAACCTGGCCATCAACGCCCTGCGCAACGCCCGGCGCGCCGGGATCGCCATCGACGACCAGGCCGCACTGGCCGACCAGGCGGTCTATGCCCACTACCAGGGCCGCTGCTACCTGTCGATGCTGATGTTCGACTTCGACCTCGCGACAGGGCACGCCAAGGTGGTCGACGCCGGCTCCCCGCAGATGCTGCGGCTGCGTGACGGCGCGGTCGAGCGCGTCACCTTCGACGCCCAGCTTCCGCTGGGCATGTTCGAGGAGACCGACTACGTCGCGCAGGAGTTCCGGGTCGAGCCCGGGGACCGGCTGGTCTTCGTCAGCGACGGGGTGCACGCGGTGGCCGACTCCCGGGGCGAGGCGTACGGCGACGTCGCGCTCGCCCGGGCGATCCAGGCCACCCGACTGCTGCCGGCCGCCGAGGTGCCGCGCGCCATCCTGCGGGAGCTGACCGGCCACCGCGGCCGGCCCGCGCCCGACGACGACGCCCTCGTGGTATGCCTCGACTGGCGTGGACGCTGACCGTACCGGGGGCGCGCAAGCTCCTTCTCGATATGTGTCGATCGTGTGTAGTTTGCACCACGCCCTCGGCGCTAACGTTTGTCATGAGGCAATAATCGCCTCTTGTGGACGGCCGCCCGGCGGCCGCTGTGTTACAGAGGAGACGATGCAGGTGTCGGAGCAAGAGGCGGTCGCGTCGACGGCGCGCCGGCTGGGGACCTTCCTGGAGCGCCGCCGGGAGCAGATCGCTCAGCGCTGGGCCGATGCCGCGCTCTTCCGGACGGTCTTCACCGTCTCGCGCGACGAAGCCGTGGACGCGTGCAAGGCCGTCGTGGACGCGCTCTCCGAAGTGGCGTCGGCCGGGAGGCTGGAGGACATCGAGGCACCGGGATTCGAGACCGTGCGCGAGCAGCTCGGGCGTATGTCCGGCTCCCGGACGCGCACGGGATCGAGCCCCGCGCAGATCGCGGACGAGGTCGCCGCGCTGCGGGCGCCGGTCGTCGATCTGCTGCGGGCCGAGTTCGCCGACCCGTCCGCTCCGGAGGCGGCGGAGAGCCTGCTGGCGCTGACCGCCCTGATGGGCACCCTTCGTCTGGTGGTGATGCAGACGGCGCTCAGCGCGGGGGAGGAGCTGATCGCGCGGCAGCGGCAGCAACTGCTCGAAGTCGCCACCCCGGTGATCAATCTCTGGGAGGGCGTCGTCGCCGTGCCGCTGATCGGCACCCTGGACAGCGCCCGCAGCCAGGTGGTCATGGAGGCCCTCCTGGAGGGCATCGTCAGTCAGCGCGCCCGCTACGCCATCCTCGACATCACCGGTGTGCCCACGGTCGACTCGCTCGTCGCCCAGCACCTGATGAAGACGGTCGCCGCCGCCCGGCTGATGGGCGCCGAATGCATCGTCTCCGGCATCCGTCCGGCCATTGCGCAGACCATCGTGCAGCTCGGCATCGATCTGGGTTCCGTTCTCACCCGTGCCTCGCTCGCCGACGCCCTCGCCTACGCCCTGGGCCAGCAGGGCATCGAAGTGTCCCCGCGTGCGAGCCTGACGTGACCGGTCGTCGCCCGGAGTACGCCGCCGCGGTGCCGGTCCTGGCCCTGGGGGAGACCCTGCTGGTCACCCTCCAGGGCGAGCTGCACGACAGCCTGGCCGAGCAGCTCCAGCACGACATCACCCAACGCATCGCCGACAGCGGCGCGACCGGTGTGGTCATCGACATCTCCGGCGTGGAGATCGTCGATTCCTTCCTGGGACGTGTCCTCGCCGAGATCGCGGCCAGTGCCCGTCTGCTGGCGGTCCGGACCGTCCTGGCCGGTATGCGACCGGCCGTGGCGATCACCCTGGTCGAGCTGGGCCTCACCCTGCCCGGCCTGGCCACCGCCCTCGATGTCGAACGAGCCCTGGAAGCGCTCAGGCAGCCGCCGAGCACACTGGGCGGACGCGAGAGGGGGACGTGATGCCGACGTCCGACCCTGACACGGTGACGACCCTGCCGATCGGCTCGGACGCGGACCTCGCCTGGGTACGTCAGCAGGTACGCCAGTCCGCGGCCGAACTCGGCTTCGGCCTGGTGATGCAGACGAAACTGGTCACCGCGGCCAGCGAACTGGCCCGTAACACCCTGATCCACGGCGGTGGCGGGCAGGTGCAGATCATTCCGCTCACCCGGGGCACGACGCGCGGGCTGCGGCTGTCCTTCGTCGACAACGGTCCCGGGATCCGTGATGTCGAGCTGGCCATGACGGACGGATACACCACGGGCGGCGGCCTGGGGCTCGGCCTCAGCGGCGCCAAACGCCTCATGGACGAGTTCGAGATCGACACCGGTCCCGGCCGGGGCACCACCGTCACCGTCATCGCCTGGACAGCGGGCGTGCCCGCGGCTCGCTCGGGGTTGCGATGACGCGCGTCTGGGACATCCCGGTGCACGATTCCACCCGCGTACGGGACGTCCGGGTGGCGGCCGAGGCGGCCAGCACGCATGCCCGCCTCGACCCGCACCGCATCGCGGTCGCCGCCCTGGTCGCCACCGAGCTGGCGACCAACCTGCTCAAACACGCCGGCGGCGGGCGGATCGTGATCGACCTGGTCGACTGCCCCCGAGGGGACGCCCGTACCCCGGCGGTGCAGCTCACCGCCCTCGACCACGGCCCCGGCATCCCCGATGTCGACGCGGCCATGCGCGACGGCTACACCACCAGCAAGGCGTCGCTCGGTGCCGGTCTGGGCACATGCATGCGCATATCCAGCACCTTCGACCTGTACAGCACCCACCGGGGCACCGTCGCCGTGGCCCGCATCGACCAGAGCACCGGACGGGAGAAGAACCGGCCGGTCCTCCGGACGGGAGGAATCAACGTCCCGCTCGCCCAGGCCGAGCACTCGGGAGACGCCTGGTGCTGGAGCCGATCGGGTCCCCGGCTGACCCTGATGCTCGCCGACGGCCTCGGCCACGGCGCCAAGGCGGCGGAAGCCTCCAGCGCGGCGGTCGACGAGCTGCACCGCGCCGCACACCTGCCCCCCGCCGAGGTCCTGCGCCAACTGCACCCTGCCCTGCGGCGCACCCGCGGCGCGGCCGTCGCCGTCGCCCAGCTGAACACGGACAGTGCGGAACTCGCCTTCGCCGGAGTCGGCAACATCGGCGCCCGGCTGTACACCAGCGGCTCATGGGAGCACCTTGTCTCCCACCCCGGCATCGTAGGCGCCCACTTCCCGGCGACCGTGCCCGTGCAGCGCCGGTCCTGGCAGCCGGGCAGTCTGCTCGTCCTGCACAGCGACGGACTGCCCAGCAGGTGGGTGCCGCCCGACGACCCCGGTCTCCTCACCCACGACCCGGCGGTGGTCGCTGCGACCATCCTGCGGGATGCCAACAGCCCCGCCAGTCCCGTACGCGACGACACCAGTGTGGCCGTCCTGGCCTTCGACCCTGCGGACCGGCACCCATGATCACGCCAGACGTTCGGAAGATCACCTCCGCCACGGAAGCCGCCCGTGCCCGGACCTTCGCGGCGCTCCTCACCACCGCCCTGGGCGCGCCCGAGGTCGAGCGGGCCCGCTTCCTCACCGAGCTCACGGCGCGGCTGCGCCAGTGTCTCGGTCAGGGCGGTGCGGAACTCACCCTCACCGTCCGGGAGGCCGGCCCCGGCCGCGCCGGGCAGGTCCAGGCCGTCGTACGACCCACCCCGCCGACGCGCGAGCAGATGCCGCCATGGCGGCTCACGCTCGCCTGCCCAGGTCCCCCCTCACACGAGTTGCCCGTCCCGGCGGCCCTGGACGACGCCGACCCCGCCGAGGTCGTCCTCGCGGCGGACGAGGAGACCGCCGCGGTCCTGAACCGGCTCGACGAGACCGAGAAGCTGCTCGTCCTGCACCGGGAGGAACTGCATCAGACCAACCAGGGCGTGCTGGCCCTGCACGCCGAACTGGACGCCGCCGCGCTCACCCAGCGCAAGCTCCTCGACGCCGAACGCGCCGCGCGGGCCGAGGCGGAGAAGGCACGGCGCCTGCTGACCTTCCTGGGCGACGCGAGCGCGGCGGTGACCGCGTCCCTGGACCACAAGGACATCCTGCGGCGTCTTCCCGAGCTGCTGGTTCCCGAGTACGCGAGCCACGTCGACCTGTGGATCTTCGACGACGAACAGGCGGACAGGAACCGTACTCACTCGGCCGCCGCGGTGGCCGCTGCCCGTACCGATCGCCCGCAGCACGCGGCACCCTATCCGGGAGGACTCTCGGGTATCGACGACCTTCCGCCCTCGGCGGTGAACCCCACCGGGTCGGTGCTGAGCATCCCCCTCACCGTGCGCCGGACGCTGGGTGTGCTGACCCTCACCCCCCACGGCGACCGCTTCGACCCGGACACCAGCGTCATGCTGCTGGAACTGGCCCGCCGTACCGCCATCGCCCTGGACCACGCGCTGCGCTACGAACAGCACCGGGACACCGCCGAGGCACTCCAACGCGCCCAGCTCACCGAGCTGCCCGCCACCGACAGCCTGCGCCTGGCTGCTCGCTACCTGCCCGCCACCCGCGGACTCAACATCGGCGGAGACTGGTACGACGCCTTTCCCCAGCCCGACGGCAGCCTGCTGACGGTCATAGGAGACGTCACCGGACATGGGCTGCGCGCCGCCGTCATGATGGGCGAGCTGCGCACCGCGCTGCGCGCCTACGCCGTCGAGAACGACAGCCCCGCTCAGATCCTCAGCCGCCTGCACCGCATGCTCCACCACCAGCAGCCGAACCTGTACGCGACCGCCATGATCGCCCGTTTCCGCCCGGGTGATCCGCACGTCGTGTGGTCCGCCGCCGGACATCCGCCGGCCGTGGTCCGCGTGCCCGACGGCGGCGTGCGCGTCCTGGACACCAAACCGGGCGTCATGCTGGGGGTCCCCCTGCCCTTCGAGTACGAGGACCACACCGCCGAACTGCCACCCGGCTCGACGCTCGTCCTGTACACCGACGGCCTGGTGGAGCGGCGTGCCCACGGAATCGACCCTGGGATCGAGTTGCTCAGCCAGACCCTGGCCGCCTTGGACGAGCCCGAACTGGAAGATCTCGAAACCTGCGCCGAGTCGCTGCTCAAGCCGCTGCTCCACGACTCCGAACGCGACGACGACGTCTGTCTCCTGCTGTGCCGCACCACCACGCCGGAGGTCCTGCCCGAGCGCTCGGGAACGGGCCCTCGCCGCGATAGCGTGGAGGCCACAAGGGGAGAGGGTGGACGCCGTGAATGCCTCTGAACCGTTCCCGTCCGCGGAGAGCCTGCTGCGGGCCGTCCCGCCCCACGCGCTCGTCGCCACCGCCGCCTCGTTGCTGGCCGAGCGCTTCGGTGCCCGGGACGTCACCCTGCTCCTGGCCGACTACGGCCTGGCGGTCCTGCAACCGGTCACGCACCTGCCGCACACGGGCGAACCGGCCTCCGCGTACGAGGGTCCGGCCGGCACCGCGTTCACCAGTCAGAAGCCGGTGGTCGAGGTCATTGCCGACACGACGACGGAGCGGGTTCACCTGCCCATCACCGTTCGCGGTGACCGGCTCGGCGTCCTGACCGTCCGGGTACCCGCCACCGCCGCGGACCCGGCCACGGTGCTCAGACTCGGTGAGTTCGCCACGGCCCTCGGCCACGAGGTCGTCACGGCGGGCCGGGACACCGACCTGTACCTTCAGGCCCGCCGAACCCGCCGGCTCACCCTCGCCGCCGAGATGCAGTGGCAGCTTCTGCCGGGGCGCGGCTGCGCCCGCCGGGAGTACACCATCGGCGCCCATCTGGAGCCGGCCTATGCCGTCGGCGGTGACAACTTCGACTGGAGCACCAGCGCCGATCACCTCACCCTCACCGTCACCGACGGCATGGGCCAGGGCATCGAGGCCTCGCTGCTCACCGGCCTCGCCGTCAGCGCCCTGCGCAACGCCCGCCGCGCCGGCATCGGCCTCGCCGACCAAGCCGCCCTCGCGGACCAAGCCGTATTCGCCCAGTACGGCGGCAAGGCGTATGCCTCGACGCTTCTGCTGCGCTTCGACCTGGACTCCGGGACCGTGCGCGCGGTCGACGCCGGCTCACCGCAGCTGTACCGCCTGGGCGCCACGGGCATCGATCTGATAGAGCTGGAAGCACAGCTCCCGCTGGGGATGTTCGAGGAGACCCCGTACGAGGAGCAGACCTTTCAGGTGCAGCCAGGGGACCGCCTGGTCGTCATCAGCACCGGCGTCCACAGCACCCGCTCGGCCACCGGAGACGTCTTCGGGGAACGCGCCCTGCGCCAGATCCTGAGCGCGACACGTCAGACCACGCCGCACGAGACGGCGCGCGCGGTGGTCGCCGGGCTGATAGAGCACTTCGGCAGCAAGGACCTCACCTCCGACGCGTCGGTCGTCTGCCTCGACTGGACGGGCAGGAACACCGACGCGGCGCGGCTCACCCCCGAAGCCACCTGACCCCTTTCCGTCACTGGTCGTCCGGCGGCTCTTCCGGCTGGGGCCGCGCTCGCCTCTGAGCGGCGAGAAAGGCCCTCATACCGCGGCTCAGCGCCGACCGCTCCGCCGGCTCCATGGCCGTCAGTGCGACCGTCAGCGCCTGGGCCCGCCGTTCCGCCACGTCCTCCAGGACCCGGCGTCCCTGCGCGGTGAGGCTCAGCCGCACCTCGCGGCGCTTCTCCGGATGCAGCGCGCGTTCCAGCATCCCCGCCGCCTCCAGCCGGTCACAGAGCCGACTGGCCGTGGGAAGACCTATATCAAGCCGTTCGGCCAGGGTCGTGAGGTTCAGCCCCGGTGCCGTCTGAAGGGTCCGCAGCGCCCGCAGCTGGTGCAAGGACAGACGAAGGGCCGCCTCCTGCGCGGTCAGCGACCACAGGTTCGTGAGACTCTCCACGGCATCGGCGATCTCCAGCGCGACAGCGTCCGGGCCAGCGCCCGCTCCCTCCACACGGTCGCCGCCGGGGTCGTCGAGACGGGTCACGAACACATCGCTTTCAGTGAGATCCGCATACTGTGAGGACAATTCTCATTCAATCGCTGTACCCGAAGAAGTGAGGCGCAAGCAGCCTGCTGCGGCGCTGGACGTCGTCCGGACGCCGGCTGATGCGAATGTTCCGAGGCGATCTGGGACGTACATGTTCCTGTGGTGAAGTATTTGCAACCAAACCTCGGGTGAAGTCGGTGGAAATGGGGACATGGAGGGTGCATATCACTACTCCCTGAGGAGCGTGTGCCCATGTCGACGGGAACGCTTCTGGCGATCATCATTCCCATCGTGGTGGTGATCGCTCTGGCCGCTGTGGCGGTCTCACTGCTGATGCGACGCCGTCACCTCCGTGAGCGCTTCGGCCCGGAGTACGAACGGACGGTCGAGGGATCCGACAGTCGGCTCGCCGCCGAGCGTGAGCTCCGGGAGCGCGAGAGGCGACACGACTCGCTGGAGATCAAACCGCTGCCCCCCGTCTCACGGGACCGCTACACGCGGGAGTGGACCAGCGTCCAGGAGGAGTTCGTCGACCGGCCGGAGGATGCGGTGCACGACGCCGACCGGCTGGTGACCTCCCTCATGCACGAGCGCGGATACCCCACCGAGGGGTTCGAGCAGCAGATGAAGGACCTGTCGGTGGAGCACGGCGCCACGCTGGAGCACTACCGGGCCGCGCACGAGGTGGAGGACCTCTCCACCCGCAGGCAGGCGACGACCGAGCAGTTGCGGGGTGCCATGGTGCACTACCGCGCCCTGTTCGACGAGTTGCTCTCCGACGGCGGCGGCCGGGCGGGATCCGCCCGGGCCTGACCGCGATCACAACCCGCAGAGGAACGCCATGCAGAGAAACGAGGATGCGGACCGCATCACCGGCGGTCTGTCCACCGAGGACCTCGCCCAGACGACCGACACCGGCCTGGGCGCCGAGCCGGAGGAGACCTCCGGGCGCGCCCCTGTCTATCCGGGTGAGAGCACCGGCACGCCGAGCGAGGGCGGCACGTCCGTCACCGGCGGAGCCGATGCCGAGGGCGCGGAGTCCGAGGCGCCGCAGGCGGGCGCGTCGGACGACGAGGCCCCGCAGGCCACGGGCGCGTCGGACGACGAGACTCCGCAACTTCTGACGGACGGCGACGAGCGAGCCTTCCGCGACCGCTGGCAGACGATCCAGAACAGGTTCGTGGACGACCCCCGCGAGGCCGTGCACGACGCCGACACCCTCGTCGCGGACGTCATGCAGACCCTGGCCTCCACCTTCGCCCAGCACAAGAAGGACCTGGAAGGACAGTGGAGCCAGGGCGAGCAGGTGGACACGGAGGAGCTCCGGGGAGCGCTGCGGCGCTACCGCTCCTTCTTCAACCGCCTGCTCAGCACCTGAACCCAAGACACCCCCGGGCCGGAGAACAGGCCACGGCGCCCCCTTCGGCCCGGGCCGCGACCCGGTTCAGCGCACCCGACCCCGACCTGGCCCGGTGCCCCGGCTCAGCGGCCCAGCAGGGCGTCGATCTCGCTCAGTTCGCCGGCGGTCAGCGGGGGCCGGCCGAGGGCAGCGGCGTTCTCCTCGACCTGTGCGACGGTGCGGAAGCCGGGGATGGGCACCGTGTGCGGACTGCGCGCCCAGATCCATGCCAGGGCGCCCTGAACCAAGGAGCGTCCGCCCGAGGTCAGGATCTCGCGCACGGCGTCACGCCGCTTGAGCCATTCGCCGGCCGGGGCGCCGTCGGTGAAGTACCGCATCCACGGCGGTGCCTCGTCGCCCCGTACGTCGTCCTGGCCGAGTCGGGTGCCACTGGTGTACTTCTCGCTGAGCAGCCCCATGGCCAGCGGACTGCGGTTGATGCTGGCCCAGTTGTGCTCGGCGACCAGGCGCAGCATGTCCGGCGCGTCGTTCAGCACGTTCAACTCGTGCTGGACGGCGGCGAAATGGGGACCGGCCAGCGCGGTGGGCAGGGTCGGATCGTCGGTGCTCCACCCGTAGTGGCGGATCTTGCCCGCCGCGACCAGCGCCTCCAGAGCGCCCTGCATCTCCTGCGCTTGCTCGGCGGAGGCGCCGCCCAGATGCCACTGGTAGAGGTCGATGCGGTCGGTGCCGAGCCGGGTCAACGACGCCTCGACAGCGCGCCGGACATGAGCCGGGCTCGGGTCTTCGCCCGTGATCCGGCGGCTGCCCTCGTCGAAGACGTTGCCCCACTTGGTGGCGATCAGCACATCGTCGCGGTGACCGGACAGGGCCGCGCCCAGGATGCGCTCGCTGTGCCCGGTGCCGTAGACGTCGGAGGTGTCGAAGAAGCGGATCCCCAGGTCCACGGCCCGGCGCACCGCCCGGGTGGACTCCGCGTCGTCGACCTTGCCCCAGCCGGCCGGGGTGTCACCGGCCCGGAAAGGACCGCCGATGGCCCAGCACCCCATGCCCAGGGGGGGAATGGCGGTGTCACCGATGAGGCGGTGCGCTTGCGTCATCTTGGCTCCAGACATGTGGAAGGGCCCTGGTACCGGGGCAGCGCAGAAGAACCTTGGATGGGCTGCCGGACGGATCAGTGGGCAGAGAGGTATGGCCGGTGGGACGGGCACAACACAGTACGGGGAAGTACGCCGCGCGGGGACTGTTACTGGCCACGGCCGGTTGCGGAGAGGGGGCCGGCCGGCAGCTCCGGGTGCGGCGCCCGAGGCCGCCCGAGGGCCCCCTGTAGCGCCTCGGCCCCCGGCTCGACCATCCGGGACGTGACGTAAGCGGTCAGCCACTCACTGAACTCCGTCCCCAACTCTGAATGATGGCACGCCAGTTGCACCACCGAGCGCAGGTAGTCATGGCGGTCGCCGGTGTCGTAGCGGCGGCCGGAGAAGACCACGCCGTGCACGGAGCCGCCGGCCGCCAGCGTCTCCAGGGCGTCCGTCAGCTGGATCTCGCCACCGTGCCCGGGGCCCAGCCTCTCCAGTACACCGAAGACCTCCGGCTGGAGCACATAGCGGCCGATGACCGCGTAGTTGCTGGGCTGGGCGCCGGGCGGCGGCTTCTCCACCAGGCCGGTGACGCGCACGACGTCGCCGCCGTCGGCCCCGGTGATCCGGGCGCAGCCGTACAGGTGCGTCTGGGCGGGATCGACCTCCATGAGGGCGATGACGCTGCCGCCCATGGCCTGCCGTACGTCGAGCATCCGGCGCAGCAGGGCATCGCGGGGGTCGATGAGGTCGTCTCCGAGGAGGACCGCGAAGGGCTCGTCACCGATGTGGGAGCGGGCGCAGAGCACGGCGTGGCCCAGGCCGCGGGGCACTTTCTGCCGGACGTAGTGCAGGGTGCCGAGTTCGCTGCTGGCGCGGACCTTGGCGAGTTTGTCACGGTCACCGCGCTGCGCGAGGACGGATTCGAGTTCGAAGTTGTGGTCGAAGTGGTCTTCCAGGGAGTGCTTGTTGCGGCCGGTGATCATCAGCACGTCGGAGAGGCCCGCGGCGGCGGCCTCCTCGACGACGTACTGGATGGCCGGCTTGTCGACGACCGGCAGCATCTCCTTCGGAGTGGACTTGGTCATCGGCAGGAACCGGGTTCCGAGGCCGGCGGCGGGGACGACGGCCTTGGTGACGGGGGGATGCGCGAACATGCGTACCTCTCTCATGGGGGAGGGGGCGGCGAGGAGGGGGAGACGTGCCCGGCTCAGACTTCGGAGGGGGCCGAGGGCGCCAGGTCCGCGGTGCGCCCAGGGCCGTCCGGGGCCGGACGCGGTCCGCTGCGCGCCAGCAGTGCCGCGGCGGCGAGTCCGGCGAGCGAACCGGAGACCTCGGCGAGGGTGCACGCCAGCCGGCTGACGACGACGGCCGTCACGGTCTGCTGGGTGGTCAGGACGGGAGCGAGTGCCAGGGTCAGCACGACCTCGCGGACCCCGGCGCCGTCCGGGACCACCAGCACGAGCATCCCGGCTGCGGAGGCCAGGGCGAAGCCGCCCACGCACAGCAGTACGGTGTGGGCGTCCAGCGGGCCGCTCAAGACGGCCACGATCAGCGCCAGATGCAGCCCGCCGACCGCCCAGGACACCACCTGCACGAGGATCGACCGGCGCAGCAGCCGCTCCGCGAACGGGGCCTGTGGCGGTGGCCTGCGCAGCACCCGGGCGATCGCCCCGGCCAGCATCAGCACCAGCCGGGGCCGGTGCAGCAGCACGCCGAACAGCGCGAGCCCGAGGACGAGCACGACGGCGGAGTGGTCCATGACGGCCGGTGCCGCGGCGATGCCCACCACGCCCGCGGTCAGCAGCACCAGCGCCGAGTTCAGCGCGTACGCGGCGATCATGCGGGCCGCGGGCACACCGCTGGCCCGCCCGGTGTGGACGCTGGCCAGACCGCTCCAGAACGGGCCGGGGAGGTACTTGCCCAGCATCGCGGCGCCGTAGATCCGCATCGTGGGCCCGGCGCCGAGCGGATGACCCAGACCGCTGAGCAGACTGCGCCAGGCCGTCATGCCGAGGGTCAGCCCGGCCAGGTCGAGCACGGCGGCGCCGGCGAGCACGGCGGGAGCGTCGCCGCGGGCCAGGAAGTCGGCGACCCCGTCGGTGGAGTCGCCCAGCGCCCGGTACATGCCGTAGCCCGCGGCGACCACGAACGCGGTCGTGACGACGGCCGGCAGGGCCCGGCGGCGGGACAGTGAGGTCATCCGGTCTCACCGCCCACGATGGCCGGTTCCGGCCGGCGGCGTGCCGTCGGGGTTCCGAAGTCGGTGAAGACCATCCGCACCACGCCCCAGAGCGCCCCCAGGCCGATGGTCATGTTGACGAGCAGATGGCACAGCAGGAAGAACGGCAGGAAACCTGACCCGCGGTGGCGGCGCACCACGCCGAGCAGTCCGGGATCGGAGAAGACGAAGCCGGTCAGTGCGGCGAGCGGCGCCAGCGTCCACCAGGAGCCCGCGGCGACCAGCGGCAGCGTGACCAGGGTGAGCATCGCCGTTGCGACACCGCCGGTGGTGTTGACCCGGAGCGCGCCCTTCTTGCGGCGGTGCGCGGCGCCGAACGGCACCAGGAACTGCGAGCGTCGGAAGGACTCGCGCAGCATGCGGCCCATCCTCGACTCCTCGTCGTGCCGGGCGACGATCCGGTCGGTCAGCAGGATGCGGTACTTGGCGGAGAGCCGGTCGCTGTACTCCACGTCCTCCGCGTCGCGCAGGGTGGTGTCGAAGCCGCCGACCTCGTCGAAGACCCGTCGTGGCATCGCGGTGGCGACGAAGATGACGGTGGATGTCTCGCCCAGTGCCTTGGTGCGCCAGTGGTGGGCGTGCAGGGTGCGATACCACTCGACGGGGCCGTCGTCGATGAGCGGTTCGGGGGCGAAAACGCCGTGCACACAGCCGAGTCCGGGGTCCTCGGTGAGGAGGCGCACGGCCTCCTTGACGGCGTTCGGCGCGATGGTCTCGTCGGAGTCGAGGAAGAACAGGATGTCGCCGCTGCTGGCCGCCACGGCGGCGTTGCGGGCGGCGGACACCCCGCCGTTGGGGTTGAGGTGCAGCACGGTGCAGGGGAACTCGGCGGCGATTTCCCGCGAGGCGTCGGTGCTGTTGTCGTCGGCCACGATCACCTCGTGCAGAGGGTATTCCTGATCGAAGACGGACTTCAGACAGAGCCGCAGTGTCTTGGCGTAGTTGTAGTTGGGGATGACGACCGAGACGGTGGGTTGCACGAGGCCGGGCCTTTCGGTTCAGCGGTCCACGAGTCGCGGGACGGCGGCCGGACAGGGGCAGCCGTCCGGCCGGGCCGTCAGACGGTGAACGACATGATCTGCGCCCGGTGGTCGGAGATCCCGTCCATCGGGTCGATGCGGTAGTGGTCGGCTGCGATGGAGCCGCTGAGGAAGGCCCAGTCGAGCCGCCACAGGTGGCCCCAAGAGGCCGGATAGAGGCTGCCCCCGGCGTCGGCGGCGTCCCGCATCCTGCCGCGCAGGGTGTGCAGGTCCCCCATGGCCGGACTGGTGTTGAAGTCACCGGCCACCACCGTGGGCAGGGAGTTGGCGCGCAGGTCGTCCGCCAGGCCCTCGAACTGCGCTTTCCGCGCACGTTCGTTGGCGTGCATCATCCGGTACAGTCGGCTGCCCAGCGGGCTGACGCCGATGTTGATCTGGACCGGGACGTGCACGTTGTACAGGGACACCGTGTGTCCGCCGACCCGGACGTCGGTGCGCAGCACCTTCTCTTCGGCGAACCTGGTTTGCCACGGCCAGTGCCCGTGCTCCACGCCGGCGCCGGGCCCGATGCTGTGCGCGGACACCACGGGTAGCCGGGAGAGGGTGACCAGCTCGCCGCGGACGATGATGTGGTAGCCGGGGAAGTACTTCCGCAGTTGGGCGAGTTCGTCGATGGGATCGGACGTCGCCCCGTTGTCGTGCGAGGTGATGTACTCCTGGAGGAGGTAGACGTCCGCCTTCCGCTCCCGGATGGTGCGGTAGAACACCGCCCGGCCGGTGCCGCTGCCCCAGAGCCGGGTGTTCCAGGAGACGACCCGCAGATCGGGGGCGCCGGACGCGGAGTCGTGGAAGAGCACGCCCCACTGCACCCCGCAGGAGTTCCAGCTGAGGACGAGCGCGGCGACGGCGCCGGCCACGATCGTCCAGGTGACCCGGTGCGGGGGCGCGGCCCGCCGCAGCCGGCCGGCGAGGGCGGCCGCCACCAGCAGCAGCGGTACGGCCGCGTACACCGGCGGCGGCGCCAGATCCGGTAGGAGCATCGGCCACCAGCGACCCGAGAGCACCAGGTGGATCAGGGCCACGGCCAGCCAGAGCCAGGTCGCCGCCCACAGCCACCGCACTCGGCCGAGCCGCCGGGCGGCACGCCGGAACGGCCCGGGGCAGTCGGTGTCGGACGGCCGCTGCGGGCCGGCTGAGAGGCGGTCGGTGGCGGTCGGGCCGCTGCCGGTGGTGAGGTACTCGGTCACGGCAGGAGCACCCCACCGGTCTCGTCCTTCGCCTCGCGCCGCGGCGCCGGCACGCCCGGTGCAGGGCCGGCGGCGTCGGCGCGTGGCTCACGCTCGTAGAGTCGGCGGAACCCCGGGGAGATCAGCCAGTGCACCGCGCCGAAGAGGACGGCGGTGGCCACGGTGACGTTGAAGACCAGCAGCACGCCGAAGAACGCGGGCAGGAACAGCAGGCCCTTGCGCCGCGCGACGAAGGCGTACATGCCCAGGTCGCAGAGGACGACCCCGGTGAACGCCGCGGCAGGCAGCAGCCAGCCGAGCGGCCCCAGCAGGAGCGGTGCGCACAGCAGCAGGATGGCGGCCAGGCCGAACAGTGCGGCCCAGGACCGTGCCATGGTCTCGAACCCCTCGGCGTGCCGCTTGCGCTGGGCGTACAGCGGCACGCGCAACCGGCCCCGCACGAACATCTTGCGGATCAGGGCGAACAGTTCGTGGTCGTCGTCGTGCGCGCCGCGCATGCGGTTGGTCAGCCGTATCTCGTAGCGTTGGGACAGCCGCTCGCCGAAGTCGACCTCCTCGGTCTGCCGCAGCTGCGGGTTGAAGCCGCCGATCTCGTGAAAGATCTCGGCGCGCATCGCGCAGATGGCGGAGATGAGGAAGCTGACCGAACCCTCGGAGTCGTAGCGCCAGTAGTAGGCCTGGAGGCAGCGGGCCTCCTCCACCAGGCTGTCGCGGATGAGCGGTTCGGGTTCGTACATGCCGCAGACGGCGCCCAGCTCCGGGTCGGCCAGCAGCTGCTCCACGGCCTCGGTGATCGCGCCCTGGGCGAGTGCGACGTCGGAGTCGAGGAACATCAGGATCTCGCCGGAGGCGTGCTCGACGCCGAGGTTGCGGGCGACGGCGGAGCCGCCGTTGGCCGGCGTGCTCAGCACGGTGATGCCGGGCATCGCCCGGGCGGTGGCCAGGGAGTCGTCGGTGCTGCAGTCGTCGACGACGATGATCTCCTTGTTCGGATAGTCCTGCTCGAGCGCGGAGCGGATGGACAGGCCCAGGGTGCGGCTGTAGTTGTAGTTCGGGATGATCACTGACACCAGCGGGGTGCCGGACATGGCGGTGCCTTCCTCGGAAGCGGTGGTCGGTGCGGGGCGGACGGCCTGCAGACGTCAGGCCGGGCCGGGCAGGAGCACGATCAGTACGGCCCACAGCAGTCCCACGGCCATCAGCACCCGGTCGCCGAGCAGCAGCCGGACCGGGTCGCCGCCACCGCCGTGGACGAGGACGACCTGGAGGTAGCGGAACAGCGCGAACACCGCGCAGGGCACCGTCACCAGGATCAGGGCGATCGCGGCCGGGTGGGACGGCGGGACGAACAGATGGACGACGTAGATCATCACCGACAGGCTGGCGCTGACCACCACCATGTAGTCGAGCAGTTGGGTCGTGTAGCCGGTCAGCGCCGGGCGGTGCGCGCTGCCGCTCTCGCTCAGTTCGCGTCGGCGCTTGCCCAGGGCGAGCACCAGGCAGAGCGTGAAGACGCACATCAGCAGCCAGGCGGACGGCGTCAGGCCCGGTGCGAGGTAACCCTCGACGCCGCGCAGCACGAACCCGCCGGCGAGCGCGAACACGTCGACGATCGGCAGGTGCTTGAGGCGGAAGCTGTAGGCGACGTTGAGGGCGACGTAGACAGGCACTGGCCAGAACCGGTCCACGCCGCCGAGCAACACCCCGGCGGCCTGCACGGCGGCCAGCACACCGAGCGTTACCCAGGCGGACCCGGCGCTCAACTCGCCGGCAGCGAGTGGCCGGTGGCGCTTGACGGGGTGCAGCCGGTCGCGTTCGCGGTCCACCAGGTCATTGAGTACGTACACGCTCACCGAGGCGGTGATGAACAGGGCGACGGCGACGCCCACGGCACGCAGCGCCGACGGGGTCACCGGTCCGGTGAGCAGCACCGGCAGGGCGATGACGAAGATGTTCTTCACCCAGTGCTTGGGCCGGGCGAGCGCGACGAAAGCGCGTACCCGTCCCCGCCGGTACGGCAGCGGATCGGGGGGCAGTAGATGCGGCGCGGGCGGCGCGGACACGGCGCCCGGGGGCGGGCCGATGGCGAGCTGCGAGGGCGCGGCACCCTCGGTGGGGGAGGGGCGGGGGGCGGAATCCGCAGCGGACATGGCTCTCCTAGCAGTGGGAGGCGCGTCGTGAACGGTGGTCCGGGAGGGAGGAGGCGTCACCGGGCGCGGCGGCGGAGGGAACCCGCGGCGGATGGGTGCCATCAGAACAGCGCCTTGCCGAGGGAGAGGGCGCCCTGCTTCCAGGGCGCACGGCTGGTCCGCCCGGTCGGGGCGCCGTGGCTGCGGGCGTGCTCGCGCCGCCACCAGTCGAAGGTACGCAGCAGCGCCTGGCGGTTGGAGTACCGGGGACGGAAGCCGAGCACCTCGGCCGCGCGCTCGGTCGAGACGTAACTGTCCACCTGGAGCTTCTCCAGCAGCCTGCCGTAAACGGGGGACAGCCCCGTCCGGCTGAGCACCTTGAGCACGGCCACGGCGGGTGCGGTGGGGAGGGCGACCACGCGCTTGCCGTGGCCCGCCGCGTCGAGCACGGACTGGAAGTCCTGGCGCAGCGTGCGGAACTCGGTGGCGGCGATGTTGAACGCCGTGTTGACAGCGTTGTCGTCCGGATGGGTCGCCGCGGCGGCGACCGCGTCGACCAGGTCGTCGACGTCGAGCATCTGGGAGCGCACGTCACCACCGCCCAGCATGGGGAAGTTGTGGCCCTCGTGCGCCCATTCGAAGAGCATGGCGAACAGGCCGAGCCTGCCCGGGCCGACGAAGGTCTTGGCGCGCAACACCGGTATCACCATGCCGGCCGCGCGGAACTCGGCCACGACCTCCTCCGCCGCGGCCTTGGAGCGGCTGTACGGGTCACAGGGTCTCGGCGGGTGCACCTCCGGCGTCGGCACGGTCCTGGGCACGCCGTACACGGCGGCGGAGGACAGGTGGATGACGCGGGGCACGTCCGCGTCCCGGCACCCGGTGAGCAGGGTGCGGGCGCCGTCCACGTTGATGGAGCGGATCTCGTGCTCGGTGTACGTGGGCAACGCGGTCGCGCTGTGCACGACCAGACCGGCTCCCCGTACCGCCTTGCCGACGGCGGCGGGGTCGCGGATGTCGCCCTCGATCCACTCCACGTCCGGGTGGGCGGCGGCGGGCGGGACCAGGTCCAGGCCGACGACCTGACGGCCGTCCCGGACGAAGCGGTCGACCAGGGCGGTGCCGAGCATCCCGGCCGCCCCGGTCACGACGACGCGGCTCATCGCGCGCCGGCCCGGCCGGTGCGGGCGGTGGACAGGTGCCTGACGGTCCGAGGCGTTCGCCGTCGGCTTCGAACCGGGATGGGGGAACCATACAAGCGGGACATGCAACACCTCTTCGCGGGAGTGTGTCGTATGGCGGGGAGCGGCAGTCCGGGGGAGCCTCGCGCAGGCACGGCCTCGTTGCCGTGGGGAGGGGGCTCCTGGCGCCTGCCGCGCAGGAAAGGGAGGACGTCGCAGCGGGGGTCTGCCCGCGCCGACCGGCTGGGTCCTGCCCGGGGCGGCGGCGCCCGCATCGTTGCGAGGGGCCCGGGGCGGAGGGTCCGCGGGTCGCGTCCGTGTCGCGCTGTTCACTGGTCGGTGTACTGGTCAGTCGCCGGTGGCGCTGACGGCGCCGGAACGGAGCGCGGCACGGGCGCTCCGGGCGCGGGCGGCGCGGACTACCGGCCGGTGGCCGGTCCGGCACCGGGCCGGGAGCCACCTCCCGGTCGGCCACCCCAGGCGGTGTCGTGTGAGGCAGAGAATTCGCTCTGCGGACGACAGGGAACGCACATTGTGGAGACCCTTTGATCGGCTGATGTCCTACAGATCATCGTTTCCGATGCAAGGGAATGTACAGTGATCCTGGCTGCATCTTGATGCATGCAGCAAATGCCCTCACGGAAGGCGAAAAGTGTCGACACTTGATTCTCAGGACGGGAAACTGGAGCGCATCCAGGCGCAGGTATACGAGCGGGCCCGGCGGAGAGGCGGCCTTGACGGGCGGGACGCGGCTCAGGAACTCGGAATTCCGGTGAAGGAGGCGGAGGAAGCGCTGAAAAATTTACGTTCTCTTCATCTGCTGCGTGCCGTCGGCGGTGCGGACGATCCCGCCGAGCCGCCGGACGAGCGGATGGAGGCGGTGCCCGTCGAGCTGGCCTTCGGGCTGCTCACCGGCGACGTGGAGCACTCGCTGCGGGACGCCCTGGACTGCCTCGGGTCGGCGCGTCGGGGTGTGGCCGGTCTGCGGGCGGTGTTCCAGACGCTCACCCTGGAGGGCGGGAACGGCGACGGACCGCTGCGCATCCCGGACATCGGCACGGTCAACGAGCTGATCGAGGAGGCCGCTTCAGCCTGCGTGGAGGAGGTGCTGACCTGCCAGCCCGGCGGCGGGCGGCCGGCGCACCTGCTGGAGGAGGCGATCGACCGCGACCTGGCGATGCTGGGCCGGGGCGTACGCATGAAGGTGCTCTACCAGCACGCGGCCCGGCGGGACCGGCCCACCCAGGCGTATGTGGAGAAGGCGGTGAGCCACGGCGCGCAGGTGCGCACCCTGGCGGACCTGCCGCCCCGTTTCATCGCCTTCGACCGCTCCGTCGCCTTCCTGGCGGACGAGGAGGCGGCGGAGGGCGCGACCGTTGTCACCCAGCCTTTGACGGTGCGTTTCCTCTGCCGTGTGTTCGACATGATGTGGACCCACGGAACGCCTTTTCGGTCGAACGCGGAAAACAGCGCTCTGGTCGAGGGTGTGCAGCGGTCGATTATCAGGATGCTGGCTGACGGTATGCGTGACGACATGATCGCGCGGCGCCTCGCGATATCAGTGCGCACCTGCCGCAAGCACATATCCGAGATCATGCAGCGCTTTGATTCCGAGACGCGCTTCCAGGCAGGGTTCGCGATCCGTGAATTCGTGGACGCGGAAGCCCTTGAAGCGCCGCCCGAATAGGGTACGGTCGGCATTCCGAACCATGGGAGCGCTCCCACGGCGACACGAATGCTGACGCGCTCCGATGACACGATAGCGCAACGGCATGGTCGTTGGCCACCGTGGGACTTGGCGCCGGGGCGCGCGCGCCGGTCGGAGACGGGAGGAGTAGCTCACGCTGACGACGGCACCCTCACCCAGCCCGCGTGTCCCAGCGAGATGCTGAAGGACTTGTGGGGGGACGCCGCCGAACGCTGACTCGGGCATGCGCCGGAGGCCGGCGGCCCCACGGGACGTAGCCGCCGACGGGCGACTGGCTCCGAGGGCTATCGGCTCCGGGGGCAGCATCAGCCGACCATGCGATGCAGATGATCTCTCCCCAGCCGCGCTCCAAGGAGCGATCACACCGCTTCACCAGGTGCTGATGACTCGTCAGTAAACTCAGCATTGGGTCGGTATTCGTCCGGCCAAAGCTGCCCTCGTATCACCAGCAAATCAGAGTTTCCCAGGTCAACGCACCCTTCCGCGCGGCTTCAGTGGTACTTCCGGCAGCTGCGGTGCGCGCAGCGGAGCCCCGTCGTAACCCTTCACCTCGCCGAAGCGGGCGCCGTTCATCCAGTCCTCCCGCGCCCGGACGATCTCCTCCTGGGAGCGGGCGACGAAGTTCCACCACATGATCAGCTCCTCGGCGAACGGTTCACCGCCCAGCAGCATGATCCCGGCGTTCGACTCGGCGCGCAGCGGGAGTTCGGTGCGTCCGCAGCCGAGGTAGAGGAGGGAGCCGGGCAGTACCGGCACGCCGTCCACGTGGACCTCGCCGGACATGGCCAGTACGCCGTACTCGAAGTCCGGTTCCAGGGGGAGCCGGACGTCGGCGCCGCGGGTGAGGGCGAGGTCGCCGCCGACGATCGGGGTGTAGGCCGTACCGGGGGAGACCGAGCCGTCGAGGTCGCCCAGGATCACCGTCGCGGTCAGGCCGGGCGCGGTGACCGTGGGCAGCTCGGGGTGGTACTCGAACTTCGGGTCGGTGTGCCGGTGTTCGTCGGGCAGTGCCACCCACAGCTGGGCTCCGTGCAGAAAGCGGGCGTGCGGGCGCGGGCTCTCCTCGGAGTGGCTGATCGCGCGGCCCGAGGTCATCAGGCCCAGCTGCCGCGGCCGGATCGTTTGCAGGCTGCCCGTCGAGTCGCGGTGCAGCACCTCGCCCTCGTGCAGCCAGCTGACCGTCTGGAGCCCGATGTGCGGGTGCGGCGGCACCTGCATTCCGGGCTCGTCGGCGATGTCGTCGGGGCCGTAGTGGTCCACGAAGGCCCATGCGCCGATCATGCGGCGGCCGAGGTTGGGCAGCAGCCGGCGCACCTCCGTCGCCTCCCCGAGCTTCACACGGCGGGGGCTCAGCAGCTCGCGGACCGGTTCGGCGACGACGAATCCGCGGCCACCGCAGACACTGGGCTCGGGCGCGCGGTCAAGGTTGCTCATGCCGCCCAACTTAGCCGGAAATCCCCGTCCGCTCA
Source organism: Streptomyces sp. NPDC001606 (assembly GCF_053596835.1). Lineage (NCBI taxonomy): Bacteria > Bacillati > Actinomycetota > Actinomycetes > Kitasatosporales > Streptomycetaceae > Streptomyces > Streptomyces sp. NPDC001606. The sequence continues at coordinate 512,497 of NZ_JBSFHC010000001.1, read as the reverse complement.
GCCGAGCCGCTTCAGCAGTTCCTCCGCGACCGGGCCCGCCGAGGCCGGGTTCTGTCCGGTGATCAGGTTGCGGTCGGCCACCACGTGCGGGGCCCACGGCTGGCCGGCCCGGATGTCCACACCGGCCTCGGTCAGCCGGTCCTGGAGCAGCCAGGTGGCCCGCTCGGCGAAGCCGGCCTGGGTCTCCTCGGCGTTGGTGAAGGCCGTCGCCCGGTAGCCGGCGAAGGCGTTGGTGCCGTCGGCGCGTACGGCGGCGAGCAGCGCGGCCGGCCCATGGCAGACCACGGCCAGCGGCTTGCCCGAGTCGAGCGCCGCGACCAGCAGCCGACCCGAGTCGGTGTCCACGGCGAGGTCCTCCATGGGGCCGTGGCCACCGGGGTAGAACACGGCGGCGAAGTCGTCCAGGTCGACCTCCGCGAGCTTCACCGGTTCGCGCAGCTCGGTCATCTCCTCCAGCGTGCGGGCGATCTCGTCGGCCCGCTCCTGGCCGCCGTTGGCCTCCGGGGCCAGGCTGGCCCGGTCCACCGGCGGCAGCACGCCGCCCGGTGTGGCCACGACGATCTCGTGTCCCGCGGCCTTCAGCGCCCGGTACGGGGCCGCGGCCTCGTCGGCCCAGAAGCCGGTGGGGTGCGAGGTGCCGTCGGCGAGCGTCCAGTGGTCGGCGCCCGTCAGCACGAAAAGGATCTTCGACATGGTTCTTCTCCCGGAGCTTGGGTGTCCAGGAGAAGAACGTAGGCGAGGTGACCCATAGGCAACCAATGAAACGCCGAATGCCTGGTATCGGGTTCCCTATGCCTGCTGCGGGTCGGTGACCCAGCCGGACGCCAGGACCAGCCGGGAGGCGCGGTGGACGGCGAGAAAGCCGAAGGGGCGACGGAAGCGCGCGTACACATGGATGTTCACATACCGCGCCACGACCTGACGGCCCGCCCGGAGCTGTTCGGGCTGCGCTCCGCGCTCCGGTGATGTCGAACGCGGCGGTGCTGACGGACAGCCTCGGCGGGCGCGGGAGAAGACCGCGTTCCCTGCGCACGGTGACACCGGGTCCGGCCGCGCCCGGCGCCAGCCGGTCACCGGGCTCGAGCGGCTGCCGTCCGGCGAGGATGTCCACGCCCGCCGCGAGCACCCGGCCCGCGGCCGTGCCCTCCTCGCCGAGGAGCAGATGTACGTCGATGCCGCGATCGCCGACCACCCGCAGGACGGTGACATGGCCCGCGGGTGTGTCCGCGACGCCGACGCGGTCGAGCAGCGAGGTGGTGCGCGACAGCCCGGCGAGCCGCCGGGACCGCCAGGGGCCCTCGCCGGGGCCTGCCTCCTCGATGCGGAAGGGGCGGATCCATCGGGTCTCCAGGGCGAGCGCGCTCGCCAGGAGCAGCAGTGTGTCCCGGTCCGGGCTGACCGGCATACGGGCGATCCGCCCGCCGGTGTGCTCGGCGGCCCAGGCGTCGAGCGCCCTGCGGTCGACGGCGGGCCAGCCGGTCAGCTTCCGGTGGGTGTGCGGCGGAAGCGTCGCGATCCACTCCTTGCGCACCCTCGCACGCCGGCCGGTCCACAGGCCCAACGCCGCGTCGACGCCACGCAGGCCGTCCAGCGCGGCGATGAACGACCGTGCCCGGTCCGCCGCGTGCTCGGCGGGCAGCCCCACCGCCGCGGCCAACTCGGCGCGGGCGGCCCCGGCCGCGGCGTCGGCGAGGAGCGCGAGCAGGGGCCACACTCCGGCGGCCGAGCACACCGTGCCGCCGCTGTTCTCCGGCGCCCCTTCCGGGCCCGTCCCGGCCACCGTCTCCGCGGCCCACCGCGCGGTCAGCGCGTTGACCGCTGCGACGGTCTGCTGCACCCGGCCCGGTGCCGGCTCGGTCGTCTCCATCCGTCCCCCTGTTCCTGCCCGGCCTCTTGCGGCGGATGATCACAGTAGGGGGGGCCGTGGGGGGCGGTGCCTCCAGGGGGCGGCGACGGGAGGCGGCTCAGCCGGTGTCCGGGAGTGTGGTGCGGGGTCAGAGGGCCGGCGGAGGCACGACCGGGACCAGGATGGCGCGGCTCGTGGTGCCGACCATGCGCGCGACGGCCTCGAGGTGGCTGTCGTAGATCAGGGAGACGTTCCTGTCGTGCCACAGAGTCTGGGCGTTGGTCCAGGCCGTCTCCCGGGCCGTGAAGATGCCGAAGCTGCCCACCGCGTGCTTGAGCGCCTCGGCGGGCTGGGTCGCCACATGGACGAGCATGGTCTCGAACTCGGCGCGGACCTCGGCCTCGACGCCGGAGAGGAGGTCGTTGACCTTCTCGTAGTCCTCGTGGACGGGCGCGGTCTGCGGGGTGGTGCCGCGCTCGGCGCAGGTCTGCACCACCGCCACGGCCAGGTCGTGGTTGATGTGGGCGTTCATGCCGGCGAAGGCGAACTGGACCGGCCAGATCACGGGGTTGGCCCGCATCTCGAACAGCGGCGCCCAGGAGGGGTTGACCGGCCGTCCGGCGGCCGCGGCGTCGACGTTGCGCAGATAGAGCCCGGCGAAGATGACGTCCATGCGTTCCAGGAAGGCGTTGTCCTTGAACGTGCCCGCGCCGACGTTCTCCTTCACCAGGCGGGTGACCTTCAGGTACATGCGGTTGAAGCACGCCACGCCGTCGCGCGGATCGAGCCGGTCGTCGATCTGCTGCATGCGGTCGATGACCTCGTCGATGGTCGTGGGCAGGGCCTGGGTGGTCATCTGGCTCCTTCGAGGCAGGGAGGGGGACGGGGAGATCGCTTGCGGGTCGAGAGTGCCCGGGGGACGCTCCGCGGGCCATGTCCGCCTCGGTACGGTCCCCCGGGCGGCCCATGCCGTATCGATCCGGCATCACCCGGTCCACCCATTGCAGTGCCCGGCCATGCGTCCGTCCGCCCGCCCGGGGCGTCTGCGCAGCGGTGATACTCGGACGCGTGGACACCGCCTCCCTCGATCTGAACCTGCTGCGCACCTTCCTCGCCGTGTACCGCTCCGGCTCCTTCACCGGCGCCGCGCGGCTGCTGGGGCTGTCCCAGCCGACGGTGACGACGCAGATCCGCGCACTGGAACGGCAGACCGGCCGGGAGCTGTTCGAACGCCGGCCGCGCGGAGCGGCGCCGACCCCGGTGGCCGACGCACTCGCGGCCCGGATCGCGGCTCCGCTGGACGAACTGGCCGCCGTCGCCGGGCCCACCCCGCCCGCCGGGGTCCGGGCCGAACCGGTCCATCTGGCCGGCCCCGCCGAGTTCCTGTGCACCACCGTGCTGCCCGCGCTCGCGCCGCTCGTCGGCGAGGGCGTACGGCTGCGGGTGGCGACCGGACTGACGGATCCGCTGCTGGAGGAGCTGCGCGCCGGCCGCCACGACCTGGTGATCGCCACCACCCGGCCGCGCGGCCGGACTCTGCACGCGGTTCCGCTGGTGGACGAGGAGTTCGTGCTGGTCGCCGCGCCCCTGTGGGCCGAGCGGCTGGCGGACCGGCCGGCCACCGAGGGGCCGTCGGCGCTGCACGACGTCCCGCTGGTCAGCTACGCCGAGGATCTGCCGATCGCCCGCCGCTACTGGCGTCATGTGTTCGGCCGGCGCCTGTCCCTGACCGCCGCCGTGACCGTCCCCGACCTGCGCGGGGTGCTCGCGGCGGTGACCGCGGGCGCCGGCTTCGGCGTGCTGCCCCGCTATCTCTGCCAGGACCTGCTGGCGTCCGGTGCGCTGGTGGCCCTGCGGGAACCGGAGGACCCGCCGATCAACACCGCCTACCTCGTCCAGCGGCCCGGCGCCACCGACCGCCCGGACGTGGCCCGGGTCCGCGCACACCTGCTGCGGGCGGCCCGGTCCTGGTGACCCGCGCCCGGTCCGGACCCTAGGCTGGGCCGAGCGGTGCCTACAGGGACGGGGACGCGATGCAGTCGTTGCACACGGCGTTATTGCTCGGCACGGGAGCCTTCTGGACGGCGGCCTATGTGCTGCTGGTCCGCACCGGGGTGCGGGAGCGCACCTTCGGGATGCCGGTGGTGGCCTTCGCCACCAACATCAGCTGGGAGTTCATGTTCGCGTTCGTGCGGCCCCAGGCCGGGATGCTGCACGTCGTGAACATCGTGTGGTTCTGCTTCGACCTCGCCGTCGGCTACACGGTCGTACGCTTCGGACGGTCCGAATTCCCCTATCTGCCCGCCCGGCTGTTCCCGCCGGCGCTCGCCGTGCTGCTGGCGCTGGCCTACGTGGGCATGGACTACGCCTCGCAGGAGTTCGACCAAGGGGCCGGCACCATCACGGCGTTCGGCAGCAACCTGGCGATGTCCGGCATGTTCCTCGCGATGCTCGCCGCGCGCCGCGGCACCCGCGGTCAGTCGGCCGGCATCGCGCTGGCCAAGCTGCTGGGCACGGCCTGCGCCTCGCTGGCGCTGCTCACCGACCCCGCGGGGGACCCCCGCTACGACAGCGCACTCATGTACTACCTCTACGTCGGCTGCTTCCTTCTCGACGTCGCCTATCTCGCCGCGCTGTGCGCCGTACGCCGTGCCGAACGGGTGGCGCCGGTGCCCGTGGAGCACAGCCGCGCGGCCTGACATCGTTGTCCGTTTTCTACCGTTCGGTTCCTATGGCGGCCTCCCGTGGGCGGGCCGACGATGGAGGCGGGACAACCAAAGGGAGGAGGCCGTCATGCTGGAAGTGAAGACGGTCGACAAGCCGGACGAACGGCGCGACTTCCCCCGGGGCCACCTCGAAGCCGTCCACCTGACCGGGCTCGACTTCGCGGTGGGCACCTTCGAGCCCGGCTGGCGCTGGTCGGAGTCCGTCGGCCCGATCGCGGGCACCGAGAGCTGCCAGGTCCATCACAACGGCTACGTGGTGCAGGGAAGGATGCGCATCCGCACGGACGAGGGCAACGAGGGCGAGGTCGGCCCCGGCGATGTGTTCGTGCTGCCGCCCGGCCATGACGCCTGGGTGGTGGGTGACGAACAGGTCGTGGTGTACGACTTCGCCGGGACCATGGCGAACGAGTACGCCAAGGGCCGGTGAGGCCGGGAGCCGGAAGGCTCCGAAGAGGCGGTCACCCGTCGAAGGCCGCCGCACCCTGCTCCGCGAACGCCACGGCGTCCGCGTGTCCGAACAGGCCGGGCAGGCCGCCGGTGTGGACGAAGACCGTGCGCTCGCCCGGCCGGATCCCGCCGTCCCGGACGGCCGCGCGCAGCCCGGCAAGGGCCCGGCCGGTGTAGACCGGGTCGAGCACCAGGCCCTCGGTGCGCGCGGCCAGCCGGAGCGCCTCGGCGGCCGGCCCGGTCAGGGTCGCGTACCCCTCGCCCACCTGGTCGCGGCGTACCCGCAGCTCCTCCGCCGTGACCTCGCTCGCGGTCAGCGGCGTCGCGAACCGGGCCACCGCCGAGGCCGGGTCGGGCAGCGCGCCCACGTCCACACCGAGCACCGACCCGGCGCCCAGCGCGGCGACCAGGCCGGCCATGGTGCCGCCCGAGCCCAGCGCGACCACCGCGGTGCGCAGCTCCGGCAGCTGCTCGCGCAGCTCCTCCCCGCAGCGCACATAGCCGCGGGCGCCCAGTGTGTCGGATCCGCCGAACGGGATCAGCGCCGGCCGGGCGCCGTCCGCCCGCAGCCGGGCGCACACCTCGGCCGCCGCCGCGTCCAGCCCCGCCTGGTCCACCGTGCCGGCCCAGGCCAGCCGCGCCCCGAACAGCCCGTCCAGTGCGAGGTTCCCGGACCGGGAGGCGCCCGGCGAGCCCCGCAGCACGAGGACGACGTCCAGGCCCAGACGGGCGCCCGCGGCGGCGGTCAGCCGGGCGTGGTTGCTCTGCGGCGCGCCCGTCGTCACCAGGGTGTCCGCGCCCTCGGCGAGCGCGGCGCCGGCCGTCCACTCCAGCTTGCGGATCTTGTTCCCGCCGCCGCCCAGGCCGGTCAGGTCGTCCCGTTTGATCCACAGGTCGTCGGGGCCGAGGCCGAGCGCGGCGGCCAGCCGGGGCGCGGGTTCGAGCGGGGTGGGGAACGTGCCGAGCGGCACCGGGACATGACTCATGGCGGACATCCTCGCAGCCGCGGCCGCGCCGGGGCCGCCACCCCGGGTCACACCGGGAGCAGCCGGGCGATCAGCGCGCCGAGCTGCCGGGCCGTACGGCACTCGTGCATCTCGACCAGCTCGGCGTAGGCGGGGGCGGCCGAGTCGCCGGTGCCCCACCGGCTCTGCGGCTCGGGGTTCAGCCAGTAGACGCGGCGGGCGCGCCGGGCGAGGTCGCGGACGGTCGGCAGATTGGGGTCGCTCATGTTCGTCCGGGCGTCGCCGAGCACGAACACCGTGGTGCGCGGGGAGACCGTCGCGCCGTACCGCTCGGTGAACTCGCCCAGCGCCATGCCGTAGTCGCTGCTGCCGTGCCAGCCGGTGAGGGTGGCCTCGGCCAGGATCCGGGCGCTCAGCCCGTCGGGGTCGGCGCGGCCGTGGTCGAGCAGGCCGGTGACCTCGTCCAGCCGGTTGACGAAGGCGAACACCCGGACCTTGCTGAACTGGTCGTGCAGCGCCTGCACCAGCAGCATCGTGAAGTCCGAGAATCCGGACACCGAGCCCGAGACATCGCAGAGCAGGACGAGTTCGGGGCGCACCGGGCGGCGTCGGCGCAGCACCGGACGCATCGGCACCCCGCCCGTGGACAGCGAGGAGCGCAGGGTGCGGCGCAGATCGACGGTGCCGCGGGCGGCCCGGCGGCGGCGCGCGGCGAGCCGGGTGGCCAGCTTGCGGGCCAGCGGCTGCACCGTCCGGCGCAGCTCGGCCAGTTGCTCACGGCTCGCGAAGAGGAAGTCCACCCGGTCGGCCGTCGGCCGGACCGCCCGCCGGGCGATCTCGTCCCGGCCGCGCCGCTCGGCCACCCGCCGCCGCGCCTCGGCCCCGACCATCCGCCGGAACTCCTCGATCCGGCGCCGGAGCTCGTCGTCCAGCAGCCGGTCCGCGAACCCGGCGCTGCCCCCGTCCCGGGCCCGCGCGTCCGCCCGCACCCGGGCGAGCAGGGTCTGCGGGCGCAGCCGTTCCAGCGTCTGGTACGCCGACCAGCCGTCCGAACCCGGTGAGTTGCCGTATCCGCCGAAGCCGTCGACCGCCTCCGCCGCCAACCGGGCCAGCAGGGCCCGGTCGCCGTCAGCGAGGGCCTCGGCCAGCCGGTCGCGCAGCTTCTCGCGGTCCGCGGGCCCGCTGTCCGGGCCGCCGACCCGGCGCGGGAAGTACAGGTCGAAGACCTGGTCGAAGACGGGCCGCTGTCCCGGGCCGTGCAGCAGGGTCGCCGCCAGTCCCTCGCGCAGGCGCTCCCGGTCCGCGAGCCCCAGCGCCTCGGCCGCGAGGGCCGCGTCCACGGTCTCGCCGGTGCCGATCCGCATCCCGTGGGCGCGCAGGGCCCCGACCAGATCGGTGATCCGGTCGGCGACCGCGGTCACAGCGCGTCCAGGGCGAGTGTGGCGGCCGCCTTCTGGATGTCGTCCTGGTGCTTGAGGAGCACGCCGAGGGTGTCCCGTACGACGGTCTCGTCCAGGGTGCCGGCGCCGAGTGCCAGCAGGGTGTGCGCCCAGTCGACGGTCTCGGCGACCGACGGCACCTTGCGCAGGTCCATCGCGCGCAGCGCCCCGGCCACCCGTACCACCGACTCGGTCAGCGCGTCGCCGAGGCCGGGCACCTTCAGCCGGACGATCCGCCGCTCCAGCTCCGGCTCGGGGAAGCCGATGTGCAGGAAGAGACAGCGCCGGCGCAGCGCCTCGGACAGCTCCCGGCCGGCGTTGGAGGTGAGGACGACGAACGGCCGGCGGGTCGCGGTGACCGTGCCCAGCTCCGGGACCGTGATCTGGAAGTCGCTGAGCACCTCCAGGAGCAGGCCCTCCATCTCCACGTCGGCCTTGTCGGTCTCGTCGATGAGCAGCACCGTCGGCTCGTCGCCGCGGATGGCGGTGAGCAGCGGGCGGGGGAGCAGGAACTCCTCGCTGAAGATGTCGGTGCGGGTCTCGTCCCAGCTCTCGTCGCGGCCCGCGCTGATGCGCAGCAGCTGCTTGGCGTGGTTCCACTCGTACAGGGCGCGGGACTCGTCCACGCCCTCGTAGCACTGGAGCCGCACCAGCCGGGCCTCGGCCGCCTGGGCGACGGCCTTGGCCAGCTCGGTCTTGCCCACTCCGGCGGGGCCCTCCACCAGCAGCGGCTTGCCGAGCCGGGCGGCGAGGAAGACGGTGGTGGCGACGGCGGGCGAGGGGAGGTAGCCCGTTGCGGCGAGGCGGGCCGAGACATCGTCGACGGATGTGAACAACGGGGCCTCCGAGGGGGCGGGGAACACGGCTTCCGCCCCTATCTAAGCGCTTGTTCAGCACCGCTGTCACGGGGGATTCGCCACCCGGACCGGCACGCGCACGCCCGGCTCCCCCGGGGCGCGCTGGTCAGCCGAGCAGGATCACCTCCAGAGTCCGGGGGCCGTGTACGCCCTCCACCCGGTCCAGCTCGATGTCGCTGGTGGCGGACGGGCCGGAGATCCAGGTCAACGGGCGCGCCGGATCGAGGCGTTCGAGGGCCTGCGGAACGGAGGAGACCACCTGGCCGGGCACCCGCACCACGCAGATGTGGTGATCGGGGACCAGGCTGATCCGGCGGCGGCCCTGCCCCGGGCCGCCGTCCAGCACGATCGTGCCGGTCTCGGCGATCGCCACCGCGCAGGCCGTGACCACACTGTCGGCCCGGTCCAGGTCGAGCGGCGTGCTCTCGGCCCGGTCCGGGACCAGGGTGACGTCCGCCCGCGCCGTCCAGTCCGCCGCCAACCCCGGCGGCACCAGCACCGAGCGCGCCTTCCGGGCGGCCAGCAACCGGGAAATCAGCGCCGGGACTTCCTCCTCGGTGCAGCGGTGCACGAGCGCCCGGTAGTCCACCAGGTTCTCCGCCAGCAGCTCCACCGTCTGCTCGGCCGTACGCTCCCCGTGTGCGCGCAGATAGTCCCGCGGCACGGCCTCCTCGTACGGCCGCTCGTCCGGCGTCACATCGGCGAGGGCGCGCCGCACCCGGCCCAGGATCCGTTCCCTGCTGCTCACTTGGCGCCGTCCTTTCCCCCACGGGTGCGCTGCCACCAGTCCCGGAAGGGCTCCGCCGGTACGGCCGGCAGGTCCCGGGTGGCGGTCCACGCGCTGCCCGGCCCCGGCAGGGTGCGCGGATGCAGCCGACGGGTGCGCGAGGCGAGCCGCTGACCGGTGCGCAGCGCGCCGGGGCGGGCCAGGGCCCAGCGCGCAGCCCGCATGGCCGCCCGCTCCGCCGCATGGCCCTTGGCCGGCCGGAGCAGCACCTTGTTGCCCTGCTGCACCGCCGGGCCGCCCTCCACCACCCGCTCCCGCAGATGGACCAGCACCTCGGGGATGTCGATGGCGACCGGACACACCTCGTAGCAGGCGCCGCACAGACTGGACGCATACGGCAGCGAGGCGTCGATCTCGCTCGCGGTGCCCCTGAGCTGCGGACTGAGGATGGCGCCGATCGGGCCGGGATACACCGAGCCATAGGCGTGCCCGCCCGCCCGCTCGTACACCGGGCACACGTTGAGGCAGGCCGAGCAGCGGATGCAGCGCAGCGCCTGGCGGCCCACCCGGTCGGCGAGGGTGTCGGTGCGGCCGTTGTCGAGCAGGACGAGATGGAAGGTGCGCGGCCCGTCCCCGTCGGTGGTCCCCGTCCACATGCTCGTGTACGGGTTCATCCGCTCGGCGGTGGAGGAGCGGGGCAGCGTCTGGAGGAAGACCTCCAGATCCCGCCAGGTGGGCACCACCTTCTCGATGCCGACGACCGAGATCAGTGTCTCCGGCAGGGTCAGACACATCCGCCCGTTGCCCTCGGACTCGACGACGACCAGCGTGCCGGTCTCGGCGACCATGAAGTTGGCGCCCGAGATGCCGACCTTGGCGCGCAGGAACTTCTCCCGCAGGTGCAGCCGGGCCGCCTCGGCCAGCTCGGCGGGGGAGTCGCTCAGCCCGTCCGGGGCGGGGCGGCCCCACGCGGCCATCTCGCTGGTGAAGATGTCACGGATCTCACCCCGGTTGCGGTGGATGGCCGGAACCAGGATGTGCGAGGGTCGGTCCCTGCCCAACTGCACGATCAGCTCGGCGAGATCGGTCTCGTAGGCCCGGATGCCCTCGGCGAGCAGCGCCTCGTTCAGCCCGATCTCCTGCGTCGCCATCGACTTGACCTTGACGACCTCCGACTCCCCGGTCTCCTTGACCAGTTCGGCGACGATCCGGTTGGCCTCGGCGGCGTCGGCGGCCCAGTGCACGACGCCGCCGGCCGCCGTGACCGCCTCCTCCAGCTGGACCAGATACCGGTCGAGATGGCGCAGCGTGTGGTCCTTGATCCGGCGGCCCGCCTCGCGCAGCCGGTCCCAGTCCGGCAACTCGGCAACCGCACGGGCCCGTTTGGCGCGGATGGTGTGCGTGGCATGGCGCAGGTTGCCGCGCAGGGTGGAATTGTGGACGGCGCTGTGCGCGGCCTCGGGGAAGGCCGGCATGCCGACGAACGTGCCGCTCATACGGCAGGGTCCTCCTCAGTGCTCGCCAGGATCTCCGCGATGTGCACCGGCCGCAGTCCCGAGCGCAGCCGGCTCATGGTGCCGCCCAGGTGCATCAGACACGAGTTGTCGGCCGCGCACAGCACCTCCGCGCCCGTCGACTCGGCGTTGCGCACCTTGTCCGTGCCCATCGCCGCCGACACCTCCGCGTTCTTCACCGCGAAGGTGCCGCCGAACCCGCAGCACTCCTCGGCGCCGGGCAGTTCCACCAGCTGAAGCCCCTTGACCGCCTGGAGCAGCCGGCGCGGCCGGTCGCCCAGGCCCAGGCTGCGCAGCCCGTGGCAGGTCGGGTGATAGGTCACGGTGTGCGGGTAGTACGCGCCGACATCCGTCACCCCCACCACGTCCACCAGGAACTCCGTCAGCTCGTACGTCTTCGGCACCACCGGCGCCAGGGTCCGCGCCAGCGAGTCCCCGCGGCCCTCCTCCCGCGCCCGCTCGCCGAGCCGCGGATACAGCTCCCGCACCATCGCCCCGCACGACCCGGAGGGTGTCACGATCGCGTCGTAGCCCCGGAACACCTCGGCGAACCGCCGGGCCAGCGGCTCCGCCTCATGCCGGTAGCCGGTGTTGTAGTGCGCTTGCCCGCAGCAGGTCTGGCCGAGCGGGAAGTCGACTTCGACGCCCAGCCTGTCCAGCAGTTTCACCACGGCACGGCCGGTGTCCGGATAGAGCGTGTCGTTGACACAGGTCAGGAACAGAGCGACACGCATCGCGGCTCCTCGAAGTCGGTCCTCGGACGAGTGCAGGGTAGTCGCCGGGCCCGGCCCGGCGGCAGACGGCCGCTCACCGGGCGGCGAGCCGTGCCTCGGCCGCCCGCCAGACGGCGGTGTCACCGCGGGGCGCGTACCGGGTCAGCGGCTGGGTACGGGTGAGCAGCGGCGCATGGCGGACAGGTCCCCGGCCGGCCCGTGCGCCCGGGCCCGCACCAGGACATTGCCCAGGGCTCCTCGACGGCCCGGCGGTGTGCGAGGGCCGGCGAGTCCAGGAAGCTGGGGCCCACCCCTAGGGGTGTCCAGCACTCCGACCCGCCGTGATGGCTGGGGTCGCGCCGTGAACTCCGGCTATCGAAGGAGCCGCTCATGAAAAGACGCATCACCGCCCCCGGCCCGTCCGTCAGCAGGAAGAGCACCACCCGACTCGACTCCCAGGCCGTCTTCTTCGTCTCCTACGACGGCCTGGTCAACAACAACTCCTTCCAGAAGAACGGCCTGCTGACCTACAAGGGCTACCAGTACGCCGCCTGGTACACCTCGACGGGCAACGCCGTGGTCGGCCGCCGCGCGCTGAGCGCGAGCAGTTGGTCGACCGTGACCCTCTCCCACGTCCTGAAGGCCAGCGACTCCCACAACGTCATCTCCCTGGGCGTCTCCAGCTCCGACGGCCGCCTGCACCTCGCCATGGACTCCCACAGCGACGGCTACTTCTATGTGAAGTCGACGGCCGGGCTGATGGACAACCCTTCCGCCACCAGCTGGACCTCGTCGGCCTTCGGCGCGGTCCAGACCTCCCTGGACGGCCTCGCCCTCACCCCGCAGTTCACCTACCCGCAGTTCCTCTCCACCCCCGAGGGCGGGCTCCAGCTCAGCTACCGGGCCGGCATCTCCGGCAACGGCCGCAACGCCCTCGCCGAGTACGACGGTTCGACGTGGACGGCACTGGGGGAGTGGACCAGCTCCACCGGCACGTACACCAGCGCGCACGGCTCCTCGACCGCCCGCAACATGTACCTTCACGGCATCGACTACGACGTCGACGGCCGGCTGCACGCCTTCTTCACCTGGCGCGAGCAGAACGCCGCCGTGATGTGCGGCAGCGGCGGCATCACCAACCACGACACCGGCTATGTGTACTCCACCGACCGGGGCCGCACCTGGCGCAACGACGCCGGAGCGCCGGTCGCCACCACCGGCACCTCCGACACGGTGGCGGTGACGGACGGCGGTCTCGTCGTGGACCCCCTCGGCCCGGACCACTCGCTGATGAACCAGGAGAGCCAGTGGACCGACTCCACCGGCCTCCCGCACGCGCTCATCAGCTACGTCCCCGGCCGCTTCGGCCGGTTCACCACCGACTACGTGGCCGATCGCACCGCCAACGGACGCGCCTTCCACCTCCGCAAAAACGCCTCCGGCGGCTGGACCAAGACGGAGATCCCGGTCCCGCTGAACTCCAGCCAGCGCACCAAGCTGGTCCTGGACAAGTACGACAACGCCTACGCGGTCCTCCCCTTCGGCCGGATCGCCGCCGCGTCCAGGTCCTCCGGGTACACCGACTGGACCCTGCTGTACGACGGCAGCGACCTGAACGCCTTCGGCGAGGTCGTCATCGACGAGTGGCGGGTGCGGTACGACCACGTGCTGTCGTTCATGTACCAGGAGAAGTCCTCCGGTACGACACCCTCGGCGCTCCATGTGATCGACTTCGCGCTGCCCGACTGATCCCCGCTGTCCGCCCGTGCCCGGAATTGCGGCGGCGCGCGGGTGCTGTGAAGCCCCGCCGCCGCCCGTCGCCCCGCCGGCCGCAGCCGGATCACGGGCCTGCTCGTACAAGGTCTCGCCAGCCGCGTAAGCGGCCTGCTCCCGGCCCGCCCCCGGACATGTGCTCCACTGGGACGCGTCCGCTTCATCCGTCCCGGGAGCCCCGTTGAGCCTCAGCTACCACCAGCCCGGTGTCGTTCTCACCGACCGTCACTTCACCGTGCCCCTCGACCACGCCGACCCGGGCGGCGAGACCATCGAGCTGTACGCCCGTGAGGCCGTCGCGCGCGACAAGGCCGGCCAGCAGCTGCCCTGGCTGGTGTACCTCCAGGGCGGCCCCGGCTTCGGAGCGAACCGTTTCGTCGGACGTCAGGCCTGGCTCGACCGCGCCCTGAAGGACTACCGGGTCCTGCTGCTCGACCAGCGCGGCACCGGCCGCTCCACGCCCGCCACCCGGCAGACGCTCCCGCTGCGCGGCGGACCCGCCGAACAGGCCCGCTATCTCACCCACTTCCGCGCCGACTCCATCGTCCACGACTGCGAGGCCATCCGCTCCGAGGTCACCGGCGGCGCCCCGTGGACCGTGCTCGGGCAGAGCTTCGGCGGCTTCTGCACCGTGTCGTACCTCTCCCTCGCCCCGCACGGCCTGGACACCGCCGTCATCACCGGCGGCCTGCCCTCCCTCGACGCCCACGCCGACGACGTCTACCGCGCCGCCTACCCGCGCGTGGAACGCAAGGTCGCCGCGCACTACGCCCGCTACCCGCAGGACGTCGAGCGGGCCCGCCGGATCGCCGAGCACCTGCTCGCCCACGAGGTCACCCTCCCGAACGGCTACCGGTTCACGGTCGAGGCCTTCCAGTCCCTCGGCCTGATGCTCGGCATGAGCGACGGCAGCCACCGCCTGCACTACCTCCTGGAGGACGCCTTCGTCCGCACGCCCGGCGGCCTCGCCCTCTCCGACGCCTTCCAGGAGCAGGCCCAGACCCTGCTGTCGTACGCCTGCCACCCCCTCTACGCCCTCGTCCACGAGACGATCTACGGCCAGGACGCCCGCCCCACCGCATGGTCCGCCGAGCGGGTCCGCGCCGAGTTCCCGCAGTTCGACGCCGCGAAGGCTCTGGCCGGGAACGCCCCGGTCCTGTTCACCGGTGAGACCGTCCACCCCTGGATGTTCGAGGCCGACCCGGCGCTGCGCCCGCTGCGCGAGACCGCCGAACACCTCGCCGCACACTCCGACTGGCGTCCCCTGTACGACCCGGCCCGCCTCGCTGCGAACGAGGTGCCGGTCGCCGCCGCCGTGTACCACGACGACATGTACGTCGACACCGAGCACTCCCTGCGCACCGCCCGCGCCATCCGCGGTCTGCGCCCCTGGGTCACCAACGAGTACGAGCACGACGGGCTGCGCACCGGCGCGCCCCGGGTGCTGGACCGCCTGCTGGTCCTGGCCCACGACGAGGTGTGACCCCGGTTCCCCGATAACCCCACGGACCCGCAGCGGAGTTGCGGCATAGGATGCGGCCATGACCGAGTCGCAGAACGCCCAGCTCCAGCCCATGCCCGACGACTGGCAGCGCGCCCTCGCCGTGGTCGCGCACCCCGACGACCTGGAGTACGGGTGCGCGGCCGCCGTCGCCGCCTGGACCGACGCCGGCCGCGAGGTCTCCTATCTGCTCGCGACCCGTGGCGAGGCGGGCATCGACTCCCTCGACCCGGCCGTCTGCGGACCGCTGCGCGAACGCGAGCAGCGGGCGAGCGCGGCCGCCGTCGGCGTCGAGTCGGTGGAGTTCCTCGACCACCGGGACGGCGTGATCGAGTACGGGCCGGCGCTGCGCCGGGACATCGCCGCCGCGATCCGCCGCCACCGCCCCGAACTGGTCATCACCCTCAACCACCGGGACACCTGGGGCACGATCGCCTGGAACACCCCCGACCATGTCGCCGTCGGCCGGGCCACCCTGGACGCCGCCGCGGACGCCGGCAACCGCTGGATCTTCCCCGAACTCGTCGAAGAGGGCCTCGAGCCCTGGACCGGCGTCCGCTGGGTCGCCGTGGCCGGCTCGGCCGCACCCACCCACGCGGTGGACGCCACCACCGGCCTGGAGCGCGCCGTGCACTCCCTCCTCGAACACCGCACCTACATCGAGGCGTTGACCGACCAGGACCCCGAGACGTACGTCCGCGAATTCGTGACCGCCAACGCCAAGAGGGCCGGCGAGCGCTTCGGCGGTGTGCCGGCGGTGGCCTTCGAGGTGTTCAACCGCTGAGGACCGCTTCAGGGACAGAAGCTTCACGGGCCGAAGCTTCAGTGACAGAAGGGGCGCAGCGCGAGAAGCGTTATTATTGAGGTTCATACCCGATGGTCGGGATTCGTTCTGCCGCAGGACTCCGAGGCAGGGACATATCCGCAGGGACACATCGGCCATGGACGACACATCGACGCAGCTCGCGCCGGCGGAACTCAGACTCGCGGCGATCTTCACCGGCGGTGTGAGCCTCGCCGTCTGGATGGGCGGCGTGGCGCGTGAGATCAACCTCCTGACCCAGGCCCGGGCCGATTCCGCCGAGGACGGGCACGTCCGCGCGAAGTACCGGGAACTGCTCGACCTGTTGCACCTGGACGTCCGACTCGACGTGCTCTCGGGAACCAGCGCGGGCGGCATCAACGCGGCCTGCTTGGGACTCGCCAACGCACGCGGCTGCGACATGGGCGGGCTGCGTGACCTGTGGCTGGACGAGGGGGCGCTGTCCGGGCTGCTGCGCTCCCCGGCCGAGCGGCACCCGCCGTCCCTGCTCAGGGGCGACGAGGTCCTGCTGGCCGGGCTGCGCACGGCGCTGGAGCAGCTGCCACCGCCGCATGCCGAGCCCCGCGACACCCATGTGTTCATCACGACCACACTGCTCGACGGGGTGCGCAGCACCTTCCGGGACGACTACGGCACCGCGGTGCAGGACACCGATCACCGCGGCCTGTTCGCCTTCGGGCCCGCCGACCTCGCCGGCCCGGACATCCCGCAGGCGCTGGCCCTCGCCGCCCGCGCCAGCGCCTCCTTCCCGGTGGCCTTCGAGCCCGCGTTCGTCCCGGTCGGCACGGCGGGACCGGCCGGCCACCCCGACATGAGCCGCTATCTCGGCGCCGGCCCGCACACGCAGTTCTGCGCGGACGGCGGACTCCTGGCGAACCGGCCCCTCGGCCCCGCCCTGAACGCCGTCTTCGACCGTCCCGCACGCGGTGAGGTGCGCCGGGTGCTCACCTATGTGGTGCCCACCGTGCGGACCCCGCCCCTCCGGCAGCCCGCGGCACGACCGGATGACCCACCCTCGATGGGCCCGGCCCTGGTCAGGGACCTCGACGCGGCCCTGTCACAGACCATCTCCGGCGATCTGAAGGCGCTCACCGACCACAACGACCGGGTGACGGCCCGGCGCCGCCGCGAGGAGTGGCTCGTACGGCTGCTGCCGCCCGACGACGAGACGACCACGAGCGCGATGTACGCCCAGTACCGCGAGGGCTGGATCGACGACCACGCCCGCTCGGCCGCCGGGCGGAACCTGGCCCGGCGCACACCGGGACGGCCGCCGCCGGGCCGACGGCCCCCGGGGTACGGCAGCGATCTGGACGACCTGACCCATGGCATCGCGGCCGCGCTGGCGGCGAGGGTCCCCGAAACCCTGCCGGAGCCGGACGCGCCGGACCTCTTCGGTGTACTGGCCCGCTTCGGCCAGGCACCCCTCGACGGAGCCCGGTCCTCCGTGCTCACCCTCCTGCGCGACGGTTCCGCCGCGGCCGGTCCCGACCTACGGCGCACGCTCGACGGCCTGATCGCGCGCGTTCCCGGGGCCGCCGCCGAGCACGCCCCCGCACGTCCCGTCACCACCGTCGCCGACCTGCTGGAGCTGCCCCGCGACGAGCGGGGCCGGCCGGACCCCCGCTCGGCCGACGGCGCGCTGGACGAGGCGGAGAGAGATCTCGGTGATCTCCCCGAACAGTGGGCGCGATCCTGGCGGGGGCTGGCCGGGGTCCTGCTCGACGCGCAGGAGACCCTGGACCCCCGGGGGCCCGCCGGTCCCCGCCTGGCGTTCCTGGTGGCCCCTCAAGGGACGGCGCCCCCGTCGGCGGAGCGTGTCGCCCGCCGTCTGTTCCTGCTGGAGATGGCCCAGCGGATCTTCTCCGCCGCGGAGCTGCCCGCCCCGCAGACGGTGGAACTCGTCCAGGTGAGCGCGGACACCCGCACCCTGCTCGACGCGCGCTGCCTGGCCGACGACAAGCTCACCGGCCTCCAGCTGCACCACTTCGGCGCCTTCTACAAGCGGTCCTGGCGGGCCAACGACTGGATGTGGGGACGGCTGGACGGCGCCGGATGGCTGGTGCACATCCTGCTGTCCCCGGACCGCCTGTCCCGGCTGGCCGAGACCGCGGGCGCCGGCCGGAACGCCCGCGACGCGGTCCGCGAGGAGCTGTCCCGCATCGCCGGCGGACCACCACCGGAGCACATACGCCCCGGAGTCGACCGCGAGCTGGCCTTTCTCGACGACCCCGCCCGGGCCCACCACCACAGCAGCTTGCCGCTCACCTCCCTGTGGGTCGCGTCCGCCCTGCAACGCTTCATCGCGGCCGAGGAACTGCCGTGCGTCGCCGAACAGGCGAGACTCGACCGGGAGGCGGGCGCGGCCGACGAGGCCGGGGCGTTCGAGCGGGCCTGCGCCGGACGGACCGTGACGCCCGACGACGCGGCGAGGCTGCTCGGCCTGTGCCGGATCTCCGAGGAGACCTTCGCCGGGGAGGCCGGCACCCCGCTGCTCACCCACACCGTGGTGCAGAGCCTGACGGTGGCCCTCAACGCGGCGTGGGCGGCCGCCGGCCGCTGGCGGGGCCTGCGCCTCGTGCTGGACGGCGTCCGCGCCGTGCTGCGGCCGGCGGGGGCCGTGCTGGGCGCCCGCCTGCTCGGGGACCGGCTCCGGCGCCATGCCGGGCCAAGGGGCGGCGCCGCAGGTCAGTAGGGTGTGCTCATGCCAGAACAGATAGCCGGACCGTCCGAGCTGCGCGGGGACTGCGCGCAGTGCTTCGGGCTGTGCTGTGTCGCCCTGCCCTTCGCCCGCTCCGCCGACTTCGCGCTCGACAAGCCCGCGGGCCGGCCCTGTCCGAACCTCGGGGGCGACCACCGCTGCGGCATCCACACCGACCTGCGTGCGAAGGGCTTCACCGGCTGCACGGTCTACGACTGCTTCGGCGCCGGGCAGAAGATCTCGCAGGTCACCTTCGGCGGGCAGGACTGGCGTACCGGGACCAAGGAACACACCCGCCGGATGTTCGAGGTGTTCCCCGTCGTTCGACAGCTGCACGAGCTGCTCTGGTATCTGACGGAGGCACTGGGGCTGCCCGCCGCCCGGTCCGTCCACCCCGAGCTGCGCAGTGCTCTGGAGGAGACCGAGCGGCTCACCCGGCAGCGGCCCGAGGAACTGGCCGCGCTGGACGTGGCCGCGCACCGGCAGAAGGTCAATGTGCTGCTGCTGCGCACCAGCGAGCTGGCCCGGGCCGGGGCCGGCGGGACCGGCGGCAAGAAGGGCAAGGGCAAGGGCAAGGGCAAGGACCGGCGGGGCGCGGACCTCGTCGGGGCCCGGCTGCGCGGCGCCGATCTGCGCGGGGCGAGCCTGCGCGGCGCCTATCTGATCGCCGCCGACCTCACCGGCGCCGATCTGCGCGACGCGGACATGATCGGCGCCGATCTGCGCGACGCCGACCTGACCGACGCGGACCTCACCGGCGCCTTCTTCCTCACCCAGCCGCAGCTGGACGCCGCGCGGGGCAGCGCCGGCACCCGGTTGCCGGGGTCACTGCGCCGCCCGGTGCACTGGACAGCCGGCGGCTGACGATCCGGACCCGGCGTCGGCCGCCTCCCGCGGCGCCGCGCCGGACGGCACCGGACGCTCGGCCGTGCCGGACGGCAACGGACGCCGCTCCAGACCCAGCCGCAGTCCCTCCGGCATCAGGGTCAGGCGCTCGGTGACCGTCAGCCGGTAGCCGGGGTCGGCGCGCAGTTCGTAGCGGCGCAGCAGCAGGCCGAGGACCAGGGTCGCCTCGTGCAGCGCGAACTGGCGGCCGATGCAGGCCCGGGCGCCGGTCCCGAAGGGCTTGAAGGTGTGCGGCGGGCGCCCCCGTACGGCCTCGGGCGCGAAGCGGTCCGGGTCGAACTGTTCGGCGTCCTCGCCCCACACCTCGGGGTCGCGGTGCAGCATCGGGGCGAGCACCAGCGTCCAGGCGCCGCGGCGCAGCGGATGCTCCCCGGCGAGCACCGTGTCCTGCCGGGCCTCGCGGGCGAAGCCGGGCGCGGTCGGCCACAGCCGCAGCGACTCGTCCAGCACCCGCCGGACATAGCGCAGCTTGGCGACCTGGTCGTAGCCGGGCGCCGCGGTGCCGCCCCAGACGCGGTCCACCTCGGCGCGCGCCCGGGCGGCGATCTCCGGGTGCCGGGCGAGGTAGTACAGGGCGAAGGAGAGGGCGCCCGAGGTGGTCTCGTGCCCCGCCACCAGGAACGTGATGACCTGCTTGCGGACGTTCTCCGCGGACAGCCGCTCGCCGGTCTCCGGGTGGGCGGTGGCCAGCATGCGGTCCAGCAGGTCCCCCTCGCCGCCGCCCGACCGGCGCCGCTCGGCGACCAGGTCGTCGACCGTGCGGTTGAGCAGGGCCGTGTCCACCGCGTTGCGCCGGGCGGCGCCGCGCAGCAGCAGCGGGGCGAGCGGGGCGGGCACGCTGTTCAGCCGCTGCGCGTGGCCGAGCGTGCCGACCATCGCGGTCACGAAGGGGTGCGGCCGGTCCCGTTCGAAGGAGCCGAAGTCGTGCCCGAAGCCGGTGCGGGCGATCGTCTCCAGGGTCAGCTTGGTCATGTCCCCGGGCACGTCCACGGTGCGCCCGGCCGCCGTCTCGCGGTCCCAGTGGTCGGTCAGCCGGGCGGCGACGTCCAGCATCATCCCGTGGTAGCCCGCCATGGCCTCCCGGCTGAAGCCGGGCGCCAGGACGTCGTGGGCCAGCTGCCAGTTGGGCTCGTGGTTGTAGGCGGTGAACAGGCCGTCCCCGGCGAGCGGCCGCAGATTGGCCACGCCGAGCCCGACGTGCTTGGCGAACCGGGACTCGTCGGCGAGGTCCGCGACCAGCCGGGACCCCCACACCAGCACGACCTCCTTGCCGAAGGCGCGGCGCCGGAAGATCGGGCCCAGCTCACGCGCGTACCGCATGGAGTCCTGTACCGGCCTGCGCCGGTCGGCGCCGAGCACATCGCCGAGCAGCGGCAGCCGGTGCGGCGGGTGCGGTATGCGGTGCAGCTCGGGCCAGCCCTGCTCGGCACTGCGAAACCCTTTCGGCAGTGCCGCCGGCCGGTCGGTGTGCGCGGTCTGCGTCCTGTTCGTCGTCTCCGCCATGACGCCGATCTCCCTTGATCCAGCGGGCCGTTGAACCGGTGGCACGCCGCGTGTTGTACGTGGGTTCAATAGCGGTTCCAGTGTGGTCCGCTTGTTGAACCGGCGTCAAGTAAGGTGCTGCCATGTCCGCGAACCAGGGGGAGCGTGCCCGGCGCCGGCTCAGCACCGAGGAGCGCCGTGCGCAGCTGCTGTCGGTCGGCGCGAAGCTCTTCTCGGAGAGTCCGTACGACGAGGTGTGGATCGAGCAGGTCGCCGAGATCGCCGGGGTGTCGCGCGGGCTGCTGTACCACTACTTCCCGAACAAGCGGGACTTCTTCGCGGCGGTGGTGGAGCGCGAGAGCGAACGCATGCTGCGCATGACCGCCGCCGTGCCCGGCGTGCCCGTGCGCGAGCAGCTGGCCGCCGGTCTCGACACCTACCTCGGCTATGTCCAGGCCCACGCCCATGGCTTCCGTGCCTTCCACCGGGCGGATGCCGCCGGCGACCAGGCGGTGCGCCGGGTCTACCAGCGGGCCCTCGCGGCCCAGGAGCAGCAGATCCTGGCCGCACTCGCGGCCGACCCCGAGTTCGGCCCCGTCTTCGAGAGCGCCCCCGAGGTCCGCCTGGCCGTGCGCGGCTGGCTCGCCTTCACCACGGCCGTCTGCCTGGAGTGGCTGCGCGACGGCGAGCTGAGCCGGGAGCAGGTGCGGGACCTGTGCGCCCGGGCGCTGCTGGGCGTCCTCACCTGATTCCGCACGCTCTCCGCCCCGGTCGGGGGTGTGGTTGGCGTGCGCGCCGATCTTCGATAAGTTAGGCAAGGCTTACCTAAGGAGGTCTGGGGATGGGTGACACACAGGACTGGACGGCCGCACCCGGCGCGGCGGAACGGGCCCGGTCGGTGCTCGCCGCCGCATGGTCGTGTGCGGTGACCGCGGACGGCGTGCGCGAGGAGTACGTCGGCGCGCACACCGTCACCGACGACGGCGCGGTGCGGCTGTCGGTGCCCGACGACAGCGCGCTGCTCACGGCGGCGATCTGCGCCCCGCGCCAGGAGCCGGCCGCCGTGCTGGAGTTCGCCGACGCGGCCCCCGTGCCGGTGCGCCACCGGATCCGGGCCCGGCTCCATCTCGCCGGCTGGTTCGCCGCGGAGGCGGGTGCCCTGCTGTTCCGGCCCACACGCGTGGTGCTGCGGCAGGCCGCCGGCGCCGTGGTCGTCGGCCTCGACGAGTTCGCCGCCGCCCGGCCCGACCCGCTGGCCGAGGCCGAGGCCCGGCTGCTCACCCACCTCGCCGACGCCCACCCGGACGCCGTGGAGCGGCTCACCCGGCTGGTGCGGCCGGAGTCGCTGCACGCCGCGGTACGGGTGGCGCCGCTCGCCGTCGACCGGCACGGGCTGACCCTGCGCATCGAACGCACCCGCGCCCACGGCGACGTACGACTGCCCTTCCACGCCCCCGCCGACGACGTCGCCCAGCTCACCGAGCGGCTGCACGTCCTGCTGGCGCAGGCCGGCGCCGCCGCCTGCCCGCATGCGCTCCAGCGGCAGCACGCGGACGGCGACATGTGAGACGTACGGCGGACCCTCCCCGCTCACTGGAACCCGGTGCGGTTCCGCCACAGCTCCTGCTGGACCCCGAGCCGCTCGCGCATCCGGGTCATCCTCGGCAGCTTCACCCGCTGCCCCCGGGACACCCGGTCCAGCTCCTCCAGCAGCCGGCGGGTGCGGTGCTCGGTGTCCAGCTCGTCGAGCATCCGGGTCGTCTCCGTCAGTACGGCGCCCAGCAGCTGCCAGTGCGCCCAGTCCCGGCCGACCTCCTGCCGCAGCAGCTCGGCCAGCCGGTCCCGGGTGCCGGTGGCGGTGTGCAGCTCGGCCGTCAGGCGCGCCTCCGCCGACTCCGCGTTCTCGCTGACATGGCTGGTGACCAGCACGGCGAAGCTGACCACCGCGTCGCCGATCTCGGACAGCAGCTGTGCCACGGTGGCCCCGACCGGCTGCGGGAACAGCTCCTCGGAGCCGCGGGCCTTGGCCAGGTCGGTGAACGAGCGGGCCAGCACCCGCAGCACCACCGTGCAGATCTCCAGCGTGTCCAGCCCGGTGCGCAGCACCACCCGGTGCAGCAGCCCCTCCTTGACCCGGGGATTGAGCCGCAGGCTGTCCTCCGCCTGCCGCAGCGCCGCGTCCACCTGCACGATGTCATGGTCCAGCCGGCGTGCCTCGTGCAGCCGCTCGGCCGCCCGCTCCCAGGGGGTCTGCCCGGCCGCCTCCTCGCCCATCCGGAGCATCAGCTGCCGTACCCGGCGCGCCATGTCCTCGATCGACCGGCCCGCCTCGTCCACCCACACCGGGGGTGGAAGCAGCAGATTGCAGGCGGTGCCGACGACCGCGCCGATCAGCGTCTCCACGATCCGTGCCCAGGCGGTGAACCCGACGGTGGTCACCCCGAGCACGAGCATGGCGCTGATCGCCACCTCGGCCACGTACTCGTCCACCCGCACCAGATGCCCGACGGCCAGTGAGGCCACGATCAGCAGCGCGAGGCTCCACCAGGTCAGCCCCACCAGCACGCTGAAGGCGATGGCCACCAGGACGCCCGCGACCACCGAGTTCACCCGGCGGATGCCGTTGGTGAGCGTGGCGTAGAACGTCACCTGGACCACCAGCAGGGCGGTCAGGGGTGCGGTGAGCGGGGCCGGCTCGGGGCTCAGCCGCAGGGCGATGACATAGGCGATCGTCGCGGCCGTGGCCGACCGCAGCGTCTGGACGACCACCGGTTCCCGGCGCCGTTCCACCAGGCGCCGCAGTCCCGTGGTCCACTTGCGTACCTCGTGCATCCTTTGGCCTGTTCCCCATCATCGGGCGGGTCGAACGTGCCGGTGCGCGAAGCGCGGCCGTCCGGGAACAGGGCGCACAGGGCGCGGGGTGTCACTCGTACAGTTTGTCGAGGAAGGCGGAGAGGTTGGCCGTCGTCCGGGCGATCTGCTCCTCCAGGGTCAGGCTCTCCTCGAACCGGGCGCCGGACTCCGGCACCTTCCTGCCCCGCACATACAGCGAGCAGGCCAGGTCGGTGCACATGTACAGGCCGACCGAGTTCCCCTCCCGGCCCGCCGCACCCGCCTTCCGCGCGGTCATCAGCGACACCCCGCCGCCCGGATGCGTGGTCAGGCAGAGGGAGCACATGCTGCGGTGCAGAAAGCTGCGCTGCGAGGCCGGGAAGCGCAGGGCGATCCCGGTCGGCCGGCCGTCCCGTTCCGTGACCAGATAGCTCCGGTCGGGCGCCCCGGGATCCCGCCAGCCGAGGAAGTCCAGATCCTGCCAGGGCCGCTCCCCGAGGTCCCGCGGCACCGCGAGCCGCTTGGCCTCGCCCTTCGAGCAGTTGACGAAGGAGGTGCGGATGTCCTGCTCGGTGAGCGGTCTCATGGGGGTGGGTCCTTCCGGGACGCGGTGTGGTTGCGGTGCCGTAACAGAACCTAGGGGGCCTAGGTTAATGGCTAGCCTATGTAGCCACAGCGCGGGTGGGCCAATGGATTTCCGGGGAGCCTTGGCCGGCGGCTAGTGCGGTGTCCGCGGCTCCGGGGGCCAGACCCCCGGGATGAGGACGCCCAGGGCGTAGGCGCGGGCGACCAGCTCGGTGCGGTTCGCCGCTCCCCAGCGGGCCGACAGCCGGCGCAGGTGGTAGTTGACGCCGTCCACCGTGAGCCCCAGGTCGCGGGCGGCGCGCGCCGTCGTGGCGCCCCCGGCCAGCAGCGCCAGCACCCGGCCCTCCACGGCGGTGACCGGCACCGGTTCCGGACGGGGCAGCGGCCGGGCCGCGGACTCCCCGCGCACCCGCAGCATCACCAGCAGCGCCGGGGTCTCCTGCACGCTGTCGCTCACCGGATCCGCGGTCAGCTCGCCGTACCGCTCACCGCCGCCGGGCGCCGGCCAGCGCACCGACACCTGGTAGCGCGAGCGGCGCCGCATCCGCAGCGCCTCGGCGATCCGCTCCACCTGGGTGGCCTCCTGCGGGCGGAACAGCTCCAGCACGTCCCGGCCGCGCAGCCGCCCCGGGGACGTACCGGCCTCCGCGGCCATCGCGGGATTGGCCAGCACCACCACGCCGTACACGTCGCACACCGCGACCGGCACCGTCACCCGGTCGAACAGCACCATGGCCCGGTTGCGCCACACCACCGCGTCGATCCGGCCCGCTTCCACCCCGCACCTCCCGCCGCACCGGGGCCGTCACCCCCATCAAAGATCAGGACGCGGGCGCGAGGCAAACCCGGCGGCGTCGGCGCAAGCCGTCCCGCGGACTTTCGACTGCATGATCGTGTAGTGCCCGGGTCCGGGCCGGGGCATCCGGTCGACCACCCTGGAACGCAGTACTCCGTTACCCCGAGTACACCGTTACCGCGAAAGGCAGTTGTCGCGTCATGTCCGCCACAGCACTGCATCCAGAACCGGCCGGAACCCTGCCCGGCATCCCCGTCGTCGACATCTCCGCCACCGGCCCGGGACACACCCCGATCCAGCAGGTCATGCAGCTGATGCGTGAGCACGGGCCGGTCCTGGTGCGCCGGTTGCACGGCCGGGACGTGATGTTCGTCGCCGACACCGACCTGGTCGCCGACCTGGCCGACGAGGAGCGGTTCGCCAAGCACGTCGGCCCCGCGCTGGAGAACGTCCGCGCCTTCACCGCCGACGGCCTGTTCACCGCGTACAACGACGAGCCCAACTGGGCCAAGGCGCACGACATCCTGATGCCCGCCTTCGCGCTCGGCTCGATGCGCACCTACCACCCGGTGATGCTCACGGTGGCCCGCCGGCTCATCGAGTCCTGGGACCGGGCGGCTCGCGAGGGACGGCCCGTCGAGGTGCCGGACGACATGACCCGGATGACCCTCGACACCATCGGACTGGCCGGGTTCGACTACGACTTCGGCTCCTTCGAACGCCCCGAGCCGCACCCCTTCGTGGAGGCGATGGTCCGCTGCCTGGAGTGGAGCATGACCCGGCTCGCCCGCAACCCGGGCGAGGACCACTCCGCCGCCGACGCGGCCTTCCGCGCCGACGCCGACTACCTCGCAGGCGTCGTGGACGATGTCATCGCCGCCCGCACCGGCACCGACCAGAGCGGCGCCGAGGACCTGCTCGGGCTGATGCTCAGCGCCCCGCACCCCGCCGACGGCACCCCCCTGGACCGGGCCAACATCCGCAACCAGGTCATCACCTTCCTGATCGCCGGCCACGAGACGACCTCCGGCGCGATGTCCTTCGCCCTGTACTACCTCGCCAAGCACCCCGCCGCGCTCCGGCTGGTGCAGCGCGAGGCCGACGCGCTGTGGGGCGACACCGCCGACCCCGAGCCGACGTACGAGGACATCGGCCGGCTCACCTACACCCGCCAGGTCCTCAACGAGGCGCTCCGGCTGTGGCCGACGGCCGCCGCCTTCAGCCGGCACGCCCGCGAGGACACCCTGCTCGGCGGCCGGATCCCGATGCGCGCCGGACAGGCCGTCACCGTGCTCGCCCCGATGCTGCACCGGCAGCCGGTCTGGGGCGACAACCCCGAGCTGTTCGACCCCGAGCGGTTCACCCCGCAGGCCGAGGCGGCCCGCCCGGTGCACGCCTTCAAGCCCTTCGGCACCGGCGAACGCGCCTGCATCGGACGGCAGTTCGCGCTGCACGAGGCCACCATGCTGCTCGCCATGCTGGTGCACCGCTACCGGCTGCACGACCACGCCGACTACCGGCTCACCGTCAAGGAGACCCTCACCCTCAAGCCCGAGGGCTTCACCCTCACGCTCACCCCGCGCAGCTCCGCCGACCGCGCCCACGCCCCGCTGCCCGGCACCACCGCGGCACCGGCCGAGGGCACCACCGCCCCGGACACCCTCCCGGCCCGGGTCCGCCCCGGCACCAGCGCCCTCTTCCTGCACGGCAGCAACTACGGCACCTGCCGCGACTTCGCCGCCCAGCTCGCCGACGAGGCCGCCGCCGTCGGCTGCACCACCGAGGTCGCCGCGCTGGACGCCTACGCGGACGGGCTGCCCACCGACCGGCCCGTCGTCATCACCGCCGCCTCCTACAACGGCCGCCCCACCGACGACGCCACCGCCTTCGCCGCCTGGCTCGACGGCACCCCGGACCTGACCGGCGTCAGCTACGCCGTCCTCGGCGTCGGCGACCGCAACTGGGCCGCCACCTACCAGCAGGTCCCCACCCGCGTCGACGCCCGCCTCGCCGAACTCGGCGCCACCCGGCTGACCGAGCGCGCCGCCGCCGACGCCTCCGGCGACCTCACCGGCGCCGTACGGGAGTTCACGGCCCGGCTGCGCACCGCACTGCTCAAGGAGTACGGCGACCCCGACGCCACCGCCCCGGCGGACGAGCCCGCGGCGGCCTACCAGGTCCGCACCCTCACCGGCGGCCCCCTGGACGCGCTCGCCGAGCGGCACGGACTCGTCCCCATGACGGTCACCGAGGCCCACCACCTCACCGCGCCCGGCCACCCGCGCACCAAGCGGTTCCTGCGCATCGCCCTGCCCGACGGCGTCACCTACCGCACCGCCGACCATCTGACCGTGCTCCCGGCCAACGCTCCCGAGCTGGTCGCCCGCGCCCTGGCCGCGTTCGGTCTCGACCCCGACGCCGTCCTGGACATCCGTCCCAGCCGCCCGCGCGGCGACGGGCTGGCGGTCGACCGCCCGCTGACGGTACGGCAACTCCTCACCCACCACGTCGAGTTGCAGCAGCGTCCCACCGCACGGCAGCGGGAGCTGCTCGCCGCGGCCAACCCCTGCCCGCCCGAGCGCGCCGCCCTCGCCGCCCTGACCGACGACGACCCGCGCACCCTGGTGGAGCTGGCCGAGGACCACCCCGCGCTGCGCGGCGCCCTCGACTGGCCGGCCCTGCTGGACCTGCTGACCCCGCTCAAGCCGCGCCACTACTCCATCTCGTCCTCACCCGCCGTCGACCCGCGCCACGCGGACCTCATGGTCTCCGTGCTCGACGCCCCCGCCCGCTCGGGCCGGGGCCGCTACCGGGGCACCGGCTCCGGCCACCTCGCCGCCCTGCGCCCCGGCGACACCGTGTACGCCCGGGTGCAGCCCTGCCGGGAGGCCTTCCGCATCGACGGCTCGGCACCGGTCGTGATGGTCGCCGCCGGCACCGGACTCGCCCCCTTCCGCGGCGCCGTCGCCGACCGGGTCGCGGCGGCCGCCACGGGCAGCGAACTCCCGCCCGCACTGCTCTACTTCGGGTGCGACGCCCCGGACGCCGACTTCCTGCACGCCGAGGAGCTGCGCGGCGCCGAGACGGCCGGCGCGCTCCGGCTGCGCCCGGCCTTCAGCGAGGCCCCGGAGCACGGCGCCCGCTTCGTCCAGCACCGCATCGCCGCCGAGGCGGACGAGGTCTGGGAGCTGCTGAACGAGGGCGCCCGGGTGTACGTCTGCGGCGACGGCGCCCGGATGGCTCCCGGCGTCCGCGAGGCTTTCCGCGCCCTGTACCGGGAGCGCACCCCCGGCAGTGACGAGACGGCGGCCGCACAGTGGCTCGACACCCTGGTGGCACAGGGGCGTTACGTCGAGGACGTGTACGCGGCGGGCTGAACCGCGGGGGAGGGGCGCACCGAGGCGGCATCTGCGACACCGTCGAGAAGGCCCCTCGGCATGCGGCCGGGGCCCCCGAAGGGGCCCCGGCCGGGCGACGCGATCGGCTGGTCCCGTCCCGCAGATGGCCGTCAGGCCGGCGGCTCGTCCGGTCCCGGGTGTCCGGGCTGGACCGTCCCCGGGCGGGCCGATCCGCGGGGGCCGCTGCCGGCCTCGTCGGTGTCCGGCACCTCGTCCTCGTCCGGCTCGTCGTCGGCCGGGCGCCCGGACCCGACGTCCCACGGGTCGTCCCCGCCGCCCGCCTGCTGGTCCGGCATGTCCCGCGGGACCGGCGGCTCCTGGCGACCGGGCTCCGGCTCCTGCTGTGCGTTCATGGCCTTCTCCCCTCGTCTTTCAGCCGACCTTCCGGCCCCGCATCGGCTCGGTCTCCATCCCGCCGCCCTGCTGGAGGCCGTCCAGGAACTCCCGCAGCACATCGGTCGCGGAGTACCGCGGCTGCCAGCCCAGCTCGGTGCGGGCCCGGGTGCAGTCCATCAGTGGCAGCCGCAGCACCGCGTCGAACAGATGCGGGGAGGCGGGCAGCAGGCGCAGCCCCCACGCGGCGGCGATCGCCGACCGGGCCGCCGTACGCGGCAGCCGGACCGGGCGGGAGCCGAGCAGCTCGCCGAGGACCGCGGCGTCGAGCGGCGGGTCGGCGGCCAGGTTGAAGGCGCCCCGGGCGCCGTCCGAGTGCAGCGCGAGCCGGTAGGCCTCGGCCGCGTCGTCGGTGTGCAGCGCCTGCACCCGCAGGCCCGGGACGTCCGGCAGGACCGGCAGCAGCTCCGGGCGGGCCAGCGGCCCCGGCAGGAAGCGCCCGCCGAAGATCCGCCGCTGCTCGCTCGCCGACTCCCACTTGAACAGGAAGGCCGGCCTCATTCGCACCACCCGCACCTCGGGATGGTCGCGCTCGAACACGTCCAGGGTGCGCTCCAGATAGGCCTTCTCCCGGCAGTACGCGGCGTCCGGCCAGCCGTGCGTCGGCCAGGACTCGTCCACCGGGTCGTCCTTCGGACCCGGCGAGTACGCGCCCACCGAGGACGCGTGCACCAGCACCGGTACCCGGGCCGCGGCGACCGCCTCGAACACCCGGATGCCGCCGAGCACATTGGTCCGCCAGGTGGTCGCCGGATCGTGCGTCGGCTGGAAGGCCCACGCGAGGTGCACCACGGCGTCGGCGCCCTCGAAGCGCTCCGCCAGGTTCGCCTGCTGGGCGGCCACGTCCACGGCGGACCACTCGGTCTTCGGCGGCGACCACTCGGGTGTTCTGCGGGCCAGCCCGCGCACCGACCTGACCCCCGGATCCTCGGAGAGCAGCCGTACCACGCTGGTACCCACGTTGCCGGTGGCACCCGTCACCACGACCCTGCTGCCCGCTGCGCTGCTCACCTTCGGCTCCTTCCGGCGGGGACGCTTCGGCGGACGGCCGGGTACCCGGGGCCGGGCGCGCGCACACGCGGCCATGACCTGGCAGGTAATCGACCCGGGCGGCGGACCCCGGCAGGATCGGTGACGTCAGCGCGACGCCGGACGTCGCACCCGGTCCCGACCCTCCAGGAGGCACCCGTGCCGTACTACCAGAGCCCCGTCGACGGCACCCGGCTGCACTACGTCGACCACGGCCCGGCGGCCGGCCCGGTGGCCGTCTTCGTCGCCAGCGCCTACATGGGCCACGAGATGTGGGAGTACCAGATGCTGCCGCTCGCGGAGGCCGGCTACCGCTGCGTCGGCCTGGACCGCCGCGGCCACGGCCGCTCCGACGACGTCTGGTCGGGCTACGACCTCGACACCCTCGCCGACGACCTGTACGGCCTGCTCGACCACCTCGACCTGCGCGAGGCCACGCTCGTCGGTCACTCCGTCGGCACCGGCGAGGTGATCCGCTGTCTGACCCGGCACGGCACCGCCCGGATCGGCCGGATCGCCCTGGTCGCCGGGGTCAGCCCGGGCGTCGTCCGGGCGCCGGACCTGCCCGACGGCGTGGCGCCGGAAGCCGTGGCGGCCGACGAGGAGATCTTCCGGCGTGACCGGGCCGCCTGGTTCACCGCCATGGCGGACGGCTTCTTCATGGTCGACAGGCCCGGCAACGACGTCTCGCCCGCCTACGTCCGCCACATGGTCGACCGCTGTCTGGCCGCCTCGCCGCGAGCCTCGACCGGCATCCGGGCCGTCGTCGCCACCCTGGGCATCGCCGCCGAGCTGCCCGCGCTGGACCTTCCGGCGCTGGTCGTGCACGGCACCCACGACATCTACGCCCCGCTCGCCCACACCGGGGAGCGCATGGCCCGGCTGCTGCCGAACGCCACCCTGAAGGCGTACGAGAACGGCGGCCACGGCCTGTTCGCCACGCACGCCGCACGGCTCACGGCCGACCTGCGGGCGTTCCTCGACAGCGGCACCGCACGGACCGCCGAGCCGGCCGTCGCCGCAGTGGCGGGCCGGTGACGGAAGAAAACCGGCGACGGAAGCAAAAGAGCCCCGGCCGTGACGGGGGAATCACGGCCGGGGCGGTCCAGGCGTGGGCGCGGACGGCGGTCGCCTCGCGGCGAAACGCTCCACAGGGCTTCAGCCGAACGATCGTCCCTGTGGGCAAAAGGTGAGGCCCGGGGACACTGTCCCGTCCGCACCCACGGTTCGTTCAACGGGCAACCACCTCTGGGTGTTCCACCCTCTCCTGTGACCTCCACCACGCCCCCGGCCCTCAGGCCAGCGGGCTCCCGTCCAACCGCTCCAGCAGCTCGGCGGGATCGCCGTACACCGCCTCCGCCCCGGCCTCCTCCAGGTCCGCCCGGGGGATGCCGCCGCACAGCAGCCCCACACAGCGCACCCCGGCCCGGCTGCCCGCCCGCATGTCCCACACGGTGTCCCCGACGAACACCGCCCGCCCGGCCGGTACCCCGGCCAGCTCCAGGGCGTGCTCCACGGGCTCGGGCGCCGGCTTGCCCTCCGTCACGTCATCGGCGCTCGCGGTGGCCGCGATGGCGTCGTCCGCCCCGATCGCCCGGCGCAGTGCACCCAGCTCGGCACCGCTCGCCGAGGTGGCGAGGACGACCGTCCAGCCGTCCCCGTGCAGCCGCCGCAGCAGCTGCCCGGCCTTCGGCAGCGCCGGGAGCCGGTCGAAGTACTGGCCGTACAGCGCCGTGTGCGCCGCGCTCAGCTCGGCGTCCGCGTCCTTGTCGCGGTCGTCGCCCAGCAGATGGGCGATCAGGTCGGAGGAGCCCAGCCCGACGGCCCGGTGCACGGCGTGCATGGGCACGTCGTGTCCCGCCTGGCGGAACGCCTCCCACCAGGTCACGACATGCAGATGATTGGTGTCGACCAGGGTTCCGTCGACATCGAACACGGCGGCACGGTTCATAGGCACTCCTTTCCGCGGCCGGGTACCACGTCAGGGCGCCGCCACGCCCTCCGGGAGCCGCCCCTCGCGCGTCCAGGCCAGCAGCTCCTGGGCCGGCCAGGTCGTCACCACCCGCTCGGCGGGCACCCCGCACTCCTCCGCGCGGGCGCAGCCGAGGATCTGCCAGTCCAGCTGGCCGGGCGCGTGCGCATCGGTGTCGATCGCGAACAGCACCCCCGCCGAGACCGCCTCGCGCAGCAGCCGCCGGGGCGGGTCCAGCCGCTCGGGACGGCTGTTGATCTCCACGGCCGTACCGGACTCGGCGCAGGCCGCGAACACCGCCTCCGCGTCGAACTCCGACTCGGGCCGGCCGCGCCCCGTGACCAGCCGCCCGGTGCAGTGCCCGAGCACATCGGCGTGCGGATCGCGGACCGCGGCCACCATCCGGCGGGTCATCGACCGGGCGTCCATCCGCAGCTTGGAGTGGACGGACACCACGACCACGTCCAGCCGCTCCAGCAGCTCCGGTTCCTGGTCCAGCGAGCCGTCCTCCAGGATGTCGCACTCGATCCCGGTGAGCAGCCGGAACGGCGCCCACTGCCGGTTCAGCTCCGCCACCACCTCCAGCTGCTCCCGCAGCCGCTCCGCGGACAGCCCGCGGGCCACCGTCAGCCGCGGCGAGTGGTCGGTCAGCACGGTCCACTCGTGCCCGAGAGCGGCCGCCGTCCGGCCCATCTCCTCGATCGGACTGCCCCCGTCGGACCAGTCCGAGTGGGTGTGGCAGTCCCCGCGCAACAGCGCCCGCAGCCCGGACCCGGGGCCCGTCGCGACCGTGGCGCCGGCTTCCTCCTCGAGCTTGCGCAGATAGCCGGGCACCTCCCCGGCCAGGGCTTCCCGCACCACCTGAGCGGTCTTGGGACCGACCCCCTTCAACGACTCCAGCGTCCCCTCCCCGGCCCGCTCGGCGACCTCACCCTCGGGCAGCGCGGCCAGCGTACGGGCAGCGGTCCTGAAGGCCCGTACCCGATAGGTGGGCGCGAGCTTCCGCTCCAGCAGGAACGCGATCCGGTCCAGCGCGGCAACGGGATCCATACCCCCCAGGGTCACCCAAGCGCCCCACAGGGGCGCGGGGAACCGCGCGAGCAACCACGCACGACCCTGGGTGATCACGCAGCCGGAGCCCGTTTCCCCACGCACCCCCCGGGTACTGCATGAGCCATGTCCTCCACGCCCAAGCCCCGCGCAGCGATCATCACCGGCTCGGACTCCGGCATCGGCCGGGCCACCGCCGTACGTCTGGCCGAAGCGGGCCTGGACATCGGCATCACCTGGCACACGGACAAGGACGGCGCCGAGCGGACCGCCGAGGAGGTCCGCAGCCACGGCCGCCGTGCCGCCGTCGCCCGGATGGACCTCACCCGGCTGCCCGAAGCCGCCGACGCGGTCGACGAACTCTGCGCCCAACTGGGCCGGATCGACGTCCTGGTGAACAACGCCGGCACCGGCACCATGACCCCCTATCTCGATCTGACCCTCGAGGACCTGCGCCGGGTCCTCGACGTCGACCTCGCCGGCCCGTTCCTGCTCGGCCAGAAGGCCGCCCGGCAGATGATCCGGCAGGGCGACGGCGGCCGGATCGTCAACGTCACCTCCGTGCACGAGCACCAGCCCCGGGTCGGCGCCGCCCCCTACTGCGCCGCCAAGGGCGGCCTCGGCCTGCTCACCCAGGTGATGGCGCTGGAACTGGCCGAGCACGGCATCACCGTGAACGCGGTCGCGCCCGGCGAGATCGCCACCCCGATGACCGGGCAGGAGGACACCGACGTCCACACCGAGCGCCGCCCCGGCGTGCCGCTCGGCAGGCCCGGGGACGCACGCGAGGTGGCCGCGGTGATCGCCTTCCTGGCCGGCCCGGACGCCTCCTACGTCACCGGCGCCTCCTGGAGCGTCGACGGCGGCATGCTCCGCATGGGCCCGCAGGCCGGCTCCCACCTGACCGGCGACGACTGGCGGCGGCCCTGAGACCGTGCGGCTGCGCACCAGCTCCTGCGACGGCCCCGGCTACCGCCGGCTGCGCTGCGGCCGGGGCTTCCGCTACCTCGACACCGCCGGCCGCCCCCTCACCGACCCCGCGCAGCTGGCCCGCATCCGCGCCCTGACCATCCCGCCCGCCTGGCGCGAGGTGTGGATCTGCCCGTGGCCCAACGGCCACCTCCAGGCCGTCGGCACGGACGCCGCGGGACGCCGTCAGTACCTGTACCACGAGCAGTTCCGGGCGGAGCAGGAGAAGGCCAAGCACGAGCACGTACGGCAGATCGCGCTGACCCTGCCCGAGCTGCGCGCCGAGGTGGCCGCCGGCCTGGCCGGGCGCGGGCTGAGCCGGACCCGGGTCACCGCGTGCGCGGTCCGCCTGCTCGACCTCGGCTTCTTCCGCATCGGCAGCGACCGGCACACCCGCACCAGCGAGACCTACGGCCTGACGACGATGCTCCGCGAGCACGTCAGCTGCCGCCGCGACGAGATCACGTTCAGCTTCCCCGCCAAGGGCGGGATCCAGACGGTGCGAGCCCTCGTCGACGACGATGTGCGCACCGTCGCCCGCGCCCTGCTGCGGCGCCCGCGCGGCGGCGACCGCTTCCTCGCCTTCCGCGACGGCGGTTCCTGGCACGACCTGCACAGCGACGACCTCAACGAGGCGCTGCGCCGGCTCTCCGGCACCGATGTCACCGCCAAGGAATTCCGCACCTGGCACGCCACCGTCCTCGCCGCCGTGGCGGTGGCCGTGGCCGACGACAGCGCCCGCGCGACCGAGACCGCCCGCCGCCGGCAGATCGCCCGGGCGGTCCGCGAGGTCAGCCACTACCTCGGCAACACGCCCGCGGTGTGCCGGGCCTCCTCCATCGATCCGCGCGTCTTCGAGCTGTTCGAGGAGGGTGTGACCATCGCCCCCGCACTCACCCGGCTGGGCGAACACGGCGCCTTCGGCCGGCCGGCCACCCAGGGGCCGGTCGAGGCCGCGGTGCTCGGCCTGCTGGACGGCGCCGGTGGACGACCCGTCGGCGCGGGTTCCGTCCTACGCTGAATTGCATGACCGAACAAGCAGTCCCCCACATCTCCCATCCGCGGATCCTGGTGCACGGGGTCTGTCCCGGAAAGCCCGGCGAACCGCCCTTCCGGATCATGGAGATCGACGGTCAGGTGATCGGTGAGGCGAGGACCGTCACCGATGTGCTGGAGGCCGCGGCCTCCTACGGGATCATCGTCCACGACCTGGACGACCCGGACGTGGTCCGCTGGGTCGGAGGCGACAAGTACACCTGGACCGTGCACTGAGCCACCGCCCCGGCCCCGGCCGGGGCGACCTCCTGCCAACACCGCTGCGGCGCAGCGCCTTTGACGGCTGATTCCCCGGTGGGGCCGCCGCCCGGTTTGCGTTCACGCTCCCGGGGCACTCCTGGTGCCGACCAGCGCGCCGCCGCCCCTGGCCGGGGCCCGCGGTGCTTGGATGCCCCAGGCGGTGGCATATCGGGCGCCATCGCCGCACAGCAGGGCAGCGGCACGAGGAGGTGGCGGATGACCCGGCGTACGGCCCTCCTCGCCGTCGGCGAAGTGCTGGCCTGGTGGGCGGCGCTGGCGCTGCTGTGGCTGATGCTGATCACCACGGTCGACTCCCTGGAGCTGATCGTCGGAGCGAGCGCCGCGGCGGCGGGCGCACCCCTGGCCCGGGCCGGCCGGCGGGCGGTGACCTGGCGGTGAACGGCTGGATCCTCGCGGCTGCCCTCGTCCTGGGCGGGGGAGGAGCGGCGGTCCTGTGGGGCGTCGCCACCGGCCCTGTGGCCCGCCGGATGGTCGCCCAGAACCTCACCACCTCGGTCGTCTGCCCGGCCCTGCTGCTCCTCTCCCAGGGGTACTCCCGCCCGTCCTACGTCGACCTCGCGCTGCTGCTGGCCCTGCTCGGCCCGGTCGGCACCCTCGTCTTCGCCCGGCTGCTCTCCGACGACCTGGCCGGGCAGCGGCCGAGCGCCTGGGGGCTGACCTGGACGGCGGCCGGGCTGAGCGCGGTCGCGGTGGCCGCGGTGTGCGTGCCGACCGGGCCCGGCCGCGCGATGGTGAAACTCCTGGTGATCGGCGCCCTGCTGATCGCGGGCAATGTGATCGCCTCGCGCGCGCTGTCGGGCGGGTTCCAGGGGGTGCGCGGTGGCTGACGTGCCGTACCCGGCCGGTGGCGGAGGTGCCGTATGGCCGACGCCGTGATCGTCGTCGCGCTGCTGCTGGTGGCCGTCGCCGCGACCGCCGCCGTGGTCCAGCGCGACCCCGCCCGCCAGGCGCTCGTGCTGTCCCTGCTCGGGGTCTTCCTCGCCGTGCTGTTCACCGTGGAGCAGGCCCCGGACGTCGGCCTGTCCCAGCTGGCCGTCGGCTCCGCGCTGACCCCGCTGCTGATCATGCTGTCCGTCCGCAAGGTGCGGCGGCGGGGCCGGAACGAGGACGGTGAGCGGTGAACCGGCTGCGGCTGTGGCTGCTCGCCACGGGCGGCGCGGGCCTGGCCGCCCTGCTCACCGCCGCCTGCCTGGACCTGCCGGGCTTCGGCGGCCGCCGGCACCCGTACGGCACCCGGGCGGTGCACGCCTCCCTCGCCCGGCACACCGCCAACACCATCGCCTCCGTCAACTTCGACCAGCGCGCCTACGACACCCTCGGCGAGATGAGCATCCTGTTCGCCGCCGTGCTCGGCTGTGTGGTGCTGCTGCGCCAGGCCCGCGACGAGCACCGCGCGGCGCCCGAGCCCGCCGAAGTGGCCCGCCCGGTGCGCCGCTACGCCCTCCTCGTCCTGCCCATCGCCCTGGTCACCGGCCTGTACGTGATCGCCCACGGCCAGCTCAGCCCGGGCGGCGGCTTCCAGGGCGGGGTCGTCGCCGCGACCGCCCTGCATCTGCTCTACCTCGGCGCCGACTACCGGGCGCTGGAACGCGTCCGCCCGATCGGTGTCTTCGAGACCACCGACGCGCTCGCCGTCTCCGCCTACCTCGTGCTGGGGCTCGCCGGGGTCCTGGCCGGCACCGCGTTCCTGGCCAACACACTGCTGCCGTACGGCACCTTCAACACACTGGCCTCCGGCGGCACCGTCCCGCTGCTGAACGCGGCCATCGGCATGGAGGTGGCGAGCGCCGTCGTGGTCCTGCTCGCCAACTTCCTCGACCAGGCCGTGGAGATCGAGCAGGAGCAGGGGAGTTGAGAGAGACGTGATGCACGTCCTGCCCTATCTGACCGCCGTCTACATCTTCCTGACCGGTTGTTACGGCCTGGCCACCAGCCGCAATCTGATCCACGCCGTCGGCTGTCTCTCGGTGTGCCAGGCCGCCACCTATGTGCTGCTGCTGGCGGTCGGCTACCGCGACGGCGGCACCGCGCCCGTCTTCTCCGACATCCGGCCCGGCTCCCGGCCGGTGGTCGACCCGGTGGTGCAGGCCCTCAGCCTCACCGACGTCGTCGTCGGCGCCACCGTCACCGCCCTGCTGCTCGCGCTGGTGCTCCAGATCGCCAAGCGGCACGGCACGGTCGACCCCGACGAACTGCGGGAGCTGCGCGGCTGATGCACCACCTGCTCCCGCTGCTCGTCGCCCTCCCGGTGATGGGGGCCGCCCTGCTGGTCGCCACCGGCCGCAGGCTGCCCCGGCCCGCCGCGGAGATCACCGCCCTGGTGGTGTCCGGCGGCACGGCCGCCCTGGCGCTCGTCCTGCTGCTCGACTCGAGCCCTCCGATGGTCGAATGGGTCGGCGGCTGGCTGCCCGTCGGCGGCGAGAGTGTCGGCATCGTGGTGCTCGGGGACGGCCCCGCGCTCGGCATGGCCGCGCTGGTGTCGCTGCTCACCCTGGCGGCCCTCGCCTACTCGTGGCGCTACTTCGACGAACCCCCGCCCGGCCACAGCGGCTCCTACCCCGCGCTGATGCTGATCTTCCAGGGCGCCATGTGCGGGTTCGCCCTCGCGGGCGACCTGTTCAACGCCTTCGTCTTCTTCGAGCTGATGAGCGTCGTGGCCTACGCGCTCACCGGCTTCCGCATCGACGAGGCCAAGGCCGTCCAGGGCGCCCTGACCTTCGGTGTCGTCAACTCCCTCGGCGCGTACGCCATGCTGATGGGCATCGGCCTGCTGTACGCCCGTACCGGCGAACTGGGCATGACGAAGATCGGGCGGGGCCTCGACGCGGCCGCGGCGCTCGGCGGCCCGGACGCGCTGGTCCTCGCCTCCTTCGTGCTGGTCCTGACCGGGCTGCTGGTGAAGGCGGCCGCCGTGCCCTTCCACTTCTGGCTCCCGGACGCGCACGCCGTCGCCCCCACCCCGGTGTGCATGCTGCTCTCCGGAGTCATGGTCGAGCTGGGCGCCTACGGCGTCTGGCGGGTGTACGGCACCGTCTTCGCCGGACCCGGTGGCATCCCGCCCGCCGACCTGAGCCGGGCCCTGGTCACGCTCGGCGCCCTCACGGCCGTCACCGGCGCCGTCATGTGCTGGTACCAGCGGCACATCAAACGGCTGCTCGCCTACTCCACCATCGCCCACACCGGGCTGTTCCTCGTCGCCCTCGGTGTGCTCGCCCCCGAGGGCGACGACGGGGCCGCCCTGTACCTCCTCGGGCACGCCGGGGCGAAGGCCGCGCTGTTCGCCTGCACGGGCGTGCTGCTCGACCGGTTCGGCTCCGTGGACGAGCACACCCTGCACGGCCAGGGGCGCTCGCTGCGCGCGACCGGGGTGATGTTCGCCGTCGGCGGCCTCGCGCTCGCCGGCCTGCCGCCGTTCGGCACCGGGCTCGGCAAGGCGGTCAGCGAGGAGGCGGTCGGCGACCCGCTCACCGTGCTGTACGTGGCCGCCTCCGCGATCACCGCTGGCGCCGTGCTGCGGGTCGCCGCGCGGGTGTTCCTGGGCCTCGGACCACGCCCCGAGGACTCCGACGACGAGACCAGCGGGTGCGAGGAGGAGCCGGAGACCGCCGGCCTGCTGAGGCGGATCCCGGACACCATGACCACGGTGCCCGCCGTACTGCTCGCCGGCTGCTTCGCCGTCGGCACGGTCCCCGGCTTCGGCGCCCTGGTGGCCCGCTCGGTCAACGAGGCGGGGTCGGGCGGCGCCCATGCCGAGGCGCACTGGACGGCGTACGGGGTGCTGCTGGGCCTGGTCTCCGCCGCGCTGGCCGCGGGCCTCGCCACGCTCGCCGTGACCCGCCCCGGCTGGGTGGCCGCCCCCGGCTGGGCGGCACCCGTACGGCGCCTCCAGTCGGGGCATGTCGGCGACTACGTGGCGTGGCTGCTGGTGGGCGCCGTGGCACTGGGGGCGCTGGCCCTGCCGGGGGTGCTGAGCGGCTGATCGGCCCCAGTAGCATGACGGTCCAGCCCCGTGTCGATCATGCGAGGAGCGGATCGTGCGAGACATCGCCGTCTTCAGCGGCAGCGCCCATCCCGGACTGGCCGAGGAGGTCTGCGCGCACCTCGGGGTGCCGCTCAGCCCGGCCCGGATCAGCCGGTTCGCCAACGACTGCCTGGAGGTGCAGCTTCAGGCCAACTGCCGGGAGCGGGACGTCTTCCTGGTCCAGCCACTGGTCCGGCCGGTCCAGGAGCACCTGGTGGAGCTGCTGCTGATGTGCGACGCGGCCCGGGGAGCCTCCGCGGGCCGGATCACCGTCGTCATGCCGCACTACTCCTACGCCCGCTCCGACAAGAAGGACGCGCCGCGCATCTCCATCGGCGGCCGGCTGGTCGCCGACCTGCTGGTGGCGGCCGGGGCGAGCAGGGTCCTCGCGATGACCCTGCACTCCCCGCAGGTGCACGGCTTCTTCTCGGTGCCGGTGGACCATCTGCACGCGCTCCGGGAACTCGCCGCACACTTCCGGCAGTACGACCTCACGCGCACCACGGTCGTCTCCCCGGACCTCGGCAACGCCAAGGAGGCGGCCGCCTTCGCCCGGCTGATCGGCGCCCAGGTGGCGGCCGGAGCCAAACAGCGGTTCGCGGACGACCGGGTCACCATCAGCTCGGTCATCGGCGACATCGCCGGCCGGGACGTCATCGTCCTGGACGACGAGATCGCCAAGGGCAGCACCGTCATAGAACTGCTCGGAAAACTGCGGGAGTTGGGCCCACGGTCGATCCGGGTGGCCTGTACGCACGGGCTGTTCGCGGCCGGCGCGCTCAAGCGGCTGAGCGAGCAGCCGGACGTGCTGGAGATCGTCTGCACCAACACCGTGCCGGTGCCCGCGGACGAACACACCGACAAGCTGCGGATCCTGTCCATCGCCCCGGCGCTCGCCGAGGCGGTACGGCGGATCCACAACGGGGAGTCCGTCAG
Organism: Streptomyces sp. NPDC001606; assembly: GCF_053596835.1. Classification (NCBI taxonomy): domain Bacteria; kingdom Bacillati; phylum Actinomycetota; class Actinomycetes; order Kitasatosporales; family Streptomycetaceae; genus Streptomyces; species Streptomyces sp. NPDC001606. The sequence goes on along the minus strand of NZ_JBSFHC010000001.1, from coordinate 472,779 downwards.
CGCCCTGTTCGACGAGTCGTAGGCCTGACCACGAGGTCCTGAGCCGCCCGCGACCGGCGGCTCAGGACGATCCGGAGGCGGCCCCGGACTGGGCGAGGGCAGCCTCCGGCGTCGGGTGCGGCGGCAGCAGCCGGGCGAGGCCGGTCACCCGCAGCACGCGCAGGGTCAGCGGGTGCGCGCACACCAGGTGCAGCCGCCCGCCCTGCTCCAGCACCCGGCTCCGCGCCCGGTACAGCAGACGCAGCCCGGAGCAGTCGAAGAACTCGACACCGCGCAGATCGATCAGGACCCGGGCGCCGGACCGACCGGTGACCCGGTCCAGCGCGGGCAGGATCTCGGTCGCCGCCAGGATGTCGATCTCGCCGCGGAACTCCAGCACCGTGTGCCCGCGCTCCTCGCGCACCCGCAGATACCGGGTGAGCGGTGCGGGTTGCTCGCCCACGACGGCACCACCTCCCACCCGCCCCTGGATGTCGATTCCCGACCGTCAAGTTACCCTCAGTGGAAGGAATTTGAGCATGTTCGTTTGACATATGTCTTCGAGTTTCGGGCGTGTCGTCGGCTGCGCCGCTCCGGACACGCCCCGGCGGTATCCGTGCACAGCCCTGACGGGCCGTCACACTGGTGCGCATCCGCACCACGAGGAGGCCCGTACGCCATGACCCCGCCGCCCGCCCGCAGCACCGCACAGCGCAAGAAGGACGCCCTGCACCGGCTGGAGCAGGACGTCGACGTCTGGGTCGCCACCGCCGGACCCGACGGTGGCGTCCCCCATCTCGTACCGCTGTCGTTCGTCTGGGACGGCGCCACCCTGCTGATCGCCACCGCCGCCGACAGCCCCACCGGCCGCAACCTCGTGGCCACCGGCAGGGCCCGGCTCGGGCTCGGTCCGACGCGGGACGTGGTCCTGATCGAGGGCACCGTCCGGGCGGTGACCCCAAAGGAGCTGCCCGAGGAGGACGCCGAGGTCTTCGCCGGCAAGACCGGCTTCGACCCGCGCCAACTGTCCGTCCCCTATCTGTACTTCAGAGTTCTCCCGCAGCGCGTCCGGGCCTGGCGCGAGGAGAACGAGCTACGCGGCCGCGAGCTGATGCGCGACGGCCGCTGGCTCGCCTAGGGCTTCTCTTTCGGATCTTGCCGGCGCCGCGGACCCTAGGGCCTCTCTTTCGGATCTTGCCGGCGTCCGAGAAGGCGCCGGCGTCGCAGCCGACCTGATCCGAAAGAAAGGCCCTAGTCCCGGCCGCCCTTGTCGGCCACCGGCCACTGGCCGGTGGAGCGGGCGATGGCCTTCGCGCCCGTGCGGTCCACGGCGCTGCGCACCACCGCGAAGATCGCGCCCTGGACCGCGGCCGCCAGCAGGATCTCGGCCCAGCCGCGGTCCGGGTCCAGCGCGTCCGGCGCGTCCTCCTCGTGCCGGATCGCCTTCCATGCCTTCCGGAAGGCGGCACCGGCCAGCGCCCCGCTCGCCCAGCTGAGCACGAATCCGATCGGCTGGTAGACAACCGGCAGCTTCTTCTTCTTGTTCTTGGCCATGTGTGACTACTTCCTCGGAGCGGGGTGCTCATGCGGGCCGCCCGCGCGGGGCCACCCGTTCGCCCGGAGGCACCGGTCCGGGCGGGGTGCCGTCGCCGAACGGCCGGCCGCCCAGCTCCTCCCGGCCGTGCGGAGCCAGCCAGCCGGACAGATCGGGACCGAGCGGCACGATGCCGGTGGGGTTGATCCCGCTGTGCACCTGGTAGTAGTGCCGCTTGATGTGGTCGAAGTCGACCGTGTCACCGAAGCCCGGTGTCTGGAAAAGGTCCCGCGCGTACGCCCACAGGACCGCGTTCTCGGTCAGCTTCCAGCGGTTGCACTTGAAGTGGCCGTGGTAGACGGCGTCGAACCGCACCAGCGTGGTGAACAGCCGGATGTCCGCTTCCGTCAGGGTGTCACCGACCAGATACCGTCGCTCCCGCAGCCGTTCGGCGATCAGTTCCAGCCGCCGGAACAGTGCCGTGCACGCCTCCTCGTACTCCTGCTGGTGCGTGGCGAACCCCGCCCGGTACACCCCGTTGTTCACGTCCTGGTAGACCGCCGCCATGACGGCGTCGATCTCCTCGCGCAGCGCGGCCGGATACAGGTCGGGCGCGCCCGGGCGATGCAGGGCGGTCCACTCGGTGGCCAGGTCCAGGGTGAGCTGCTGGTAGTCGTTGGTGACCAGCTGCCCGCTCGGCACGTCCACCACCGCGGGCACGCTCACCCCGCCCGGGTAGCCGGTCTCGCGCCGGTCGTAGGCCTCGCTCAGATACCGGATGCCGAGTACCGGGTCCCGCCCGCCGGGGTCCAGGGTGAACCGCCAGCTGCGGTCGTCCTGGAGCGGGTCGGCGATCGCCATCGGCAGCGCCTCCTCCAGCCCCAGCAGCCTGCGGGAGATCACCGCGCGGCTCGCCCACGGACAGGCCCGCGAGACCACCAGCCGGTACCGCCCGGCCGCCACCGGCCAGCCGTCCCGGCCGTCGGCGGTGATCCGGTCGGTGAAGTGGCTCGGTGACCGGGTGAAGGCCGTGTGGCCGTAGGCGCTGTTGCCCTTGCCGCCCATGTCTGCTCCTCCTCGCCGGGGCTGTGCCCACGGAACACCGCGTTCCCCGTTTTCCCGCGCCCGCACGGTGTGATCCGCTCCTTCGGGGGCAGTCGGCGAAAGATGAGCGGGACACCCTCGGCCCGGGACAGGGCCGCACACTCGACCGGGGGCGCGGGCGCGCCGGGCACCGGCACCGCGTCCACGGACCACCGGCCGGCCGGTGTGCCGGGGGACCGGCACACCAAGGTCACCGTGCTCGTGGCGCTCGCCGCCAATCTGCTGATCGCCGTGGCCAAGGCCGTCGGCGGAGTCCTCTCCGGCTCGCCCGCGCTGCTGTCGGAGGCCGCCCACTCCGTCGCGGACAGCCTGAACGAGGTCTTCCTGCTGGCCGCCCTGCGCCGCAGCCGCCGCCCCGCCGACGCGCGGCACCCCTTCGGCTACGGCAAGGAGCGCTTCTTCTGGTCGCTGCTCGCCGCCGTGGGGATCTTCGTCATGGGCGGCTGCTTCTCCTTCTTCCAGGGCTTCGAGGCCCTGAGCCAGGACACCCAGGAGGGATTCAGCGGGTATGTGGCGGGCCTGACCGTGCTCGGCGTGGCGTTCGTGGCCGAGGGCGTCTCGCTGCTGCGGGCGCTGCACCAGGCGCGCCGGCAGGACGGCGGGCTCGGCGCCCTGCGCGACCCGGCGCTGCGCACGGTGGTCGCCGAGGACGGCACGGCGGTGCTCGGCGTCGTCCTCGCCCTCGTCGGGATGGCCCTGCATATGGTGACCGGTCAGGTCGCCTGGGAGGCGTCCGCCTCGCTGGCCATCGGCGTGCTGCTGGTCTACGTCGCCTACCGGCTCGGCCGGGACGCGCGCGACCAGCTCATCGGGGAGGCCGCCGACCCGGAACTGAGCGGCCGCATCGAGTCGCTGCTGCGGGCGCAGCCGGAGATCGACAGCGTCGAGGCGCTGTTCACCATGAAACTGGGGCTCGACTCCACGCTGGTGGCGGCCCGCATCGACCTGGTGCCCGGCCTGGACAGCGAGCGGGTGGAGGAGGTCGCCGACCGTATCAAGCGGTCCCTGGCCCGGACCTTCCCGGACGCCGACCAGATCTTCCTGGACGTGACCGACCGGCCGGCGGACAGGACACGGGAGAGCCCCGCCGCGACGGGGGAACGCGGCGGGGCCTGATCCACGGGTGCCCGCCCGCGGAGGCCTTCACACCTGCCCGGAACAGATTTTTCTGAAAGTACCCGCTTGCCGACTCGAACCGGTCGCCGCGCACCGGGACATGCGCCGCCCCCGCGGCGGGCGGCGGGACCTGGCCGGTTCCTGCCTCCGCACCCCCAACTCTTCGGCCAGATCGCCGACGTCACCGAAGTGGCCGAACTTCCCGTGTGCCGAATAGATGCCTGGGGCATCTAATGAAGATCGGTACGACGCACTACTTTCGCTCTGCGAGGTCTTTCCATGACGGAACTCACGGACATCACCGGACCGGCGATCGAGACCGATCCCGTCGCGTTTCCCCAGGACCGCACATGTCCCTATCACCCGCCCACCGGCTACGCCCCGCTGCGCGACGGCCGAGCCCTGTCCCGCGGCACCCTCTACGACGGCCGCGAGGTGTGGCTGGTGACCGGGCACGCCGCCGCCCGCGCCCTGCTCGCCGACCCCCGCCTGTCCAGCGACCGCACCGACCCCGGCTTCCCTGCGCCCACGGAGCGCTTCGCCGCCAACCGCGGGCGCGCGGTGGCCCTGCTCGGCGTGGACGATCCCCAGCACCACCGGCAGCGCCGCATGATGATCCCGTCGTTCACCGTCAAACGGGCCAACGCCCTGCGCCCCTGGATCCAGCGGATCGTGGACGGCCTGCTGGACACCATGATCGCGCAGGGCCCGCCCGCCGAGCTGGTCTCCGCCTTCGCGCTGCCCGTCCCGTCGATGGTGATCTGCGGGCTGCTCGGTGTGCCGTACGCCGACCACGAGTTCTTCGAGGCGCAGTCCCGCACGCTGCTGCGCGGCCCCACCGCGGCCGAGGCCCGGGCCGCCCGCGACCGGCTGGAGGAGTACCTCGGCGGCCTCGTCGACGCCAAGGCGAAGGAGGCCGCGCCCGGCGACGGCATCCTCGACGAACTCGTCCACCAGCAGTACCGCGACGGCACCCTGGACCGGGCCGAGGTCGTCGCCCTCGCCATCATCCTGCTGGTGGCCGGCCACGAGACGACCGCCAACATGATCTCCCTCGGTACCTTCACCCTGCTCCAACACCCCGAGCGGCTCGCCGAGCTGCGCGCCGACCCGGCGCTGCTGCCCGCCGCCGTCGAGGAACTGATGCGCATGCTGTCCATCACGGAGGGGCTGTTGCGCGTGGCGGCGGAGGACATCGAGATCGCCGGCACCACGATCCGGGCCGGCGAGGGCGTGCTCTTCTCCACCTCGGTGATCAACCGCGACCCGGCCCAGTACGACGACCCCGACACCCTGGACTTCCACCGCCCCGCCCGGCACCACGTCGGGTTCGGCTTCGGCATCCACCAGTGCCTGGGCCAGAACCTGGCCCGCGCGGAACTGGAGATCGCCTTCGGCACCCTGCTGACCCGGCTGCCCGGCCTCCGCCTGGCCGCCCCCGCCGAAGAGATCCCCTTCAAACCCGGCGACACGATCCAAGGGATGCTGGAACTCCCCGTGACCTGGTAAGAGGCTCTGCTCATGCATATCGACATCAACAAGGACGCCTGTATCGGCGCCGGCCAGTGCGCGCTGACCGCACCCCGCGTCTTCACCCAGGACGACGACGGCTACAGCACGCTGATCCCCGGCCGCGAGGACGGCGCGGGCGACCCGCTGCTCAGGGAGGCCGTCCGGGCCTGCCCGGTGGGCGCCATCACGCTGACGGAGTCCGCGGACTGACCCCGGGGGCCCGGTCGGTAGGGTTCCCGGATGACCGAACACACCGGGAAACCCTTCCTGTACGTCGTCGTCTGCGCGGCCGGTATCGCCGCGGGCGTGAGCAAGCTGATCACGGCCGCGCAGGAGCGGGGCTGGGAGGTCGGGGTCATCGCCACCCCGGTCGCGCTGGGCGGTTTCTTCGACACCGAGGCCGTAACGGCCCTGACGGGCCGTCCGGTCCGGTCGGCGTGGCGGTCCCCGGCCGATCCGCGCCCGTTCCCGCCGCCGGACGCCGTCGTGGTGGCCCCCGCCACCTTCAACACCGTCAACAAGTGGGCCGCCGGCATCGCCGACACCCTCGTCCTCGGCACCCTGTGCGAGGCCGCGGGCCTCGGCGTCCCGATCGCCGTACTGCCGTGTGTGGCCGACGCGCTGGCCGCCCACCCGGCCTACCAGGACAGCCTGATACGGCTGCGGGGGATGGGCGTGCGCTTCGGCGAGCCGTACCGGGGCGAACCACTGGCGGACGGCAGCCGCCCCGACTTCGGCTGGGAACGGGCCCTGGACCTGCTGGAGCAGCAGCCCTAACGACAGGTCAGTTTCGGGCCCGCCAGCATGGCGCCGGTGTACAGCTCCTGGCCCCGAGGCATCCAGTAGCCGAGCTTCGACACCACCGTGGAGCAGGTCGCCCCCACGGTGATCCGGACCTTCACCTTCTCCGGATGGCCGGGCTGCAACGCGGTCAGCGCACAGTCCAGGGAGTGTGCCAGCCGCGTCGTCGCCGGATACCGGCCGACCAGCGGGTTCACACAGCGCGCGTCCGCCGTGGCGATCCGCACGCCGGTGCCCTCCTCGCCGATGAGCCCGAACCGGGCGCTGCCGTCGCCCTCGTCGCTGTCCCGGCGGACCGTGTAGGTCAGGGTGGTGGTGGCGTTCCGGCGCAGCACCGTCCGGTCGACGGTGACGGCGTGCGTGGCCTTCGGCTTCGGCGCGGTCAGCGACAGGGTGGCCTCGACCGTGCCGGTCAGGTCGACGCCGGTGGGCGCCGAGCGCACATGCACGGTGGCGGTGATGTCGTACGTGCCCGGCCCCGGGTACTCGCCCGCGCCGGACAGCGTCCCGCCGGCCAGGGTCTTCCCGGCGCGCGAAGCCGTCCAGGTGCCCTCGGTGAGGCAGGCGTACCGGACCCGGACCCCGGCGCGCCGGCAGCTCGCCGGGGCGGACACCGCCAGCTGCGGGGTGCCACTGCCGGCGCACAGGCTGACCAGGGCCTGCTGGCCGTGCTCGCCGCGCAGGGTACCGGCGATCGCGCACAGCGTGCCGGGTGCCTCGGGCGCCGGTGCCGGCGCCGAAGCGGACCGTCCGAAGGCGGGGGTGACGAGGGCCAGCGGCAGCAGCGCCGCCCCGGCCAGGGCTCTGTAGCTGAGGGAACGGATCGACACCGTGTCCTCCCGGTCGACCGGGACCGGCCGGCCGCCGGTCACCTGCACAGAGGATGGTCCGACGGTACGACGATCGGCCACATCCCACGCCGTGCGGTCACCTGGGAGCAGCAACCGTCGCGCCCCGAATGCAGCAGGGAGGCGATCAGCCACGACCGCGCCCTCGGACGGTGGCCTATTCCGTCCCGCCCCGCGGAGCCTTCCGGACATATTCCGCACTGCCCGGCACGGACACTCCCCGGTCGCGGCGGACGATGCTCAGCCGGCCGCCCCAGCCGGCGACGGCCGACCGCAGTCCGCTGTCGGTGTACTCGATGTCCACCACCCGGTCGTCGAAGGCCTTGGCGTAGACCCCGCACTCGTCGTACTGCCCGCACTCCTCCGTCACCGCGAAGTCCAGCCCGGCCCGCCGCCGTTGCCCGGCCAGCTCGGCGGTGTTCTTCTGCCCGACAGCCAGGTGCACGGCGTGCGCGTGCCGGGACAGCAGGGTCATGTACGCCACCGCGTCCGCGGCGGTGAGCAGCCGGTGGGAGCGGGTGTAGCTGTCGTAGTTGTCCGGCTCCACGGCGTCGAAGCCCCGGTGCGCGCACCCGTCGATCCACCGGTTCACCCGTGCCGCCACCCGCTGCCGCTTGGCCGGGGTGCGCAGATCGAGCAGCGGCTCGTTCCAGTCCTCGTCGATGACGACCTCGCCGTGCGCGTCGCGCAGCAGCAGATCGGCCGGCCAGGAGGCACGCTCCTCGGGCTGGGCCTGGAAGGCGTTGACGTAGCAGATGTTGTACAGGCCGGGCGCCGGGGAGTCGGACCGGTCCCGGCTGACGATCCGGACGCCGGCCGGCGGGGGATAGGCGCCGCCGATCTGGTAGTCGAACCCGGCGTGCCGGGGCGGCAGCCGGACCGCGGCGGGCCGCGGAGAACCGCCTCCTTCGCCGCCGGACCCGCAGCCGGCCAGCGCCGGCACGGCGACGGCGAGAGCCAGCACCGCGGCACCGGCTGCCCTGCGCGCAGCACCGGCGCGGGAAACACCCCTGGGGGGCACAACCGCTCCCTTCTGCGCACGCCGGGCGGCGCGACGCGTTCCAGGATGAAAGCGTCCGCTCGCACACGCCGTCAAATCCGCCCCCGCCCCGTCGTAGGCTCGGCCCCGACCATCGTCGGCGAAGGCAGGAGCAGCAGCGATGCAGTACGTGAAGCTCGGTTCGACGGGCCTGGACGTCTCCCGGATCTGTCTGGGCTGCATGACCTACGGACTGCCGGACCGCGGTGTCCACGAGTGGACCCTCGACGAGGCAGCGTCCCGCCCGCTCATCCGGCAGGCGCTGGAGGCCGGCATCAACTTCTTCGACACCGCCAACGTCTACTCGGCCGGCACCAGCGAGGAGATCGTCGGAAAGGCCCTGCGGGACTTCGCCCAGCGCGACGAGATCGTGCTGGCCACCAAGGTGCACGGCCGCACGCGGCCGGGCCCCAACGGCGGCGGGCTGTCCCGCAAGGCCATCATGACCGAGATCGACCACAGCCTGCGCCGCCTCGGCACGGACTACGTCGATCTCTACCAGATCCACCGCTACGACCACGCGACCCCGGTCGAGGAGACCATGGAGGCGCTGCACGACCTGGTCAAGGCGGGCAAGGTCCGCTACATCGGGGCGAGTTCGATGTACGCGTGGGAGTTCTCCAAGGCCCAGTACACCGCCGAGCTGCACGGCTGGACGAAGTTCGTGTCCATGCAGAACCACTACAACCTCCTCTACCGCGAGGAGGAGCGCGAGATGCTGCCGCTCTGCGCGGACCAGGGCGTCGGCGTGCTGCCGTGGAGCCCGCTCGCCCGCGGCCGGCTCACCCGTGACTGGGGCACCGTCACCGAGCGCAGCGCGAACGACGCCTTCGGCAGCCGCCTGTACCTGGAGAGCGACCGCGACATCGTCGAGGCCGTCACCCGGATCGCCCAGGACCGGGGCGTGCCCCGCGCCCAGGTGGCTCTCGCCTGGCTGCTGCACCAGGAGACGGTGGCCGCGCCGATCGTCGGCGCGGCCAAGCCGCAGCACATCGAGGACGCGGTGGCCGCCGTCGAACTACGGCTTTCGGACAAGGAGATCGAGGAGCTGGAGCTGCCCTACACCCCGCGCGCCGTCAGCGGCCACTGAGCGGCCCGCCGGTTCAGGGGGGTCCGTGCGGTGCGAAATCCGTACCGCACGGGCTCCTGATCGGAGGAATGTGATTCGTTGACAATATGTCAATGAGAGGCCGTTATAAGAAAGAGGCTGAGGGGAATGCCGAGGAACGGAAGATCTCTTGTTCCCCGGTGCGCGGTTGTGCGAAAGTGTCGGCTGTCGGCGCGCAGGCACCATACATTCCCGCTGTATGCGCCAGGCCGCTCCGCGTACACCCCCCACGCTTCAAAAGAGCCGCCTCAGGTGGACGTTCGAGCTGCCCCACCACCTCCCCATACCGATTGGTATGGACTTGTTCCGGAATCACGTCTGGAGGAATGCGGCTGTGCCCGAGGCAGACCTGTCGGACGGCGAACTCAGCGCGGAGCTGAAGAAGTGGTCGGGTATGACACCCGCGCTCCATCCGGTCGGTGAACTCCTCGACCGGCACTGGGAAGCGGCCTTCGCCTATGCCCGGCTGTGCACCGAGGGCCCGCGGGCCGCCGGCATGCTCACCACCGCCGCCTTCACCCGGCTCTTCGGCGAGGCGCTGCGCCAGGTCGGCCCGGCCGCGGCCTGGCGGCCCCGGGTGCTCGTCGCCGTCCGGCGCATCGCCGCCGAATGGGACGCGGACGGCCGCCAGGACCTCCTTCACCCCGGACTGCGCTCCGGCGCCGGTGCCGGGGAGCGGCCCGCCGTCCGGCTGCTGCCGCCGCCCGGCCGGCGCCTGCTGGCCCGCGCGTTCCAGCGGGTGCCCCAGACCGCGCGGACCGTGCTGTGGCACATCGAGGCCGAGGGCGATCCGCCGGCCGTGCCCGCCGTCCTGCTGGGCCTGGACGAGGCGGACATCGATGTCGAACTCCGGCGAGCGCGCGAGCGGTTGCGGGACGAGTGCCTCCAGGCACACCGCGAACTCGCCCCGCAGGCCGAGTGCCTGCGCTACCAGCGCCTGCTCGACGTCACCTTCCGGCGCGGCGGGGCCGACCTCGACCCGGACCTGCGCGAGCATCTGGCCGGCTGCGACCACTGCACCCGTACCGCCGACCAACTCGCCGTCTTCCAGCAGGGCTTGGGACTCGCGCTGGCCGAGGCGGTGCTCGGCTGGGGCGCCCGCGCCTACCACGAGTCCCGTGCACACCGGGCCCAGCAGCCGACCGCCCCTTCCCCGGCGCCGGCCGCCGTCCCGCCCCCGCCCGGCGAGGCGTTCCTGCCCTTCGCCCGCACAGACCACCCGGCGGACCCGCTCGACCTCGGGGAGCCGGCCGGTTCCGCCGCTGTCGCGGCCCCCGGCGCGGTGGCCGCCTCCGGACGCTCCGCGCTCCGCGCCGCCCGGCGGGCCCGACGCCGCACTCTCGCCCTGGCCGCCGTCACCGTCAGCGGCCTGGTGGTGCTGCCGCTGGTGCTGTGGTCGGCGCTCGGCTCCGGGGACGGCACCGCACCGGGCCCCGCCGGCACGGCCACGCCCCCACCCGGCGGGGGCTCTCGCCCACCGGGAGCCTCCTGGGCGGGTACGAACGGCGCCGGGCGGGGCACCTTCCACGGCCGCCTGCGCAGTCTCGCCTCCGGCCTCTGCATCGCCGTGTCCGGCCCGAAGGCCGTCGACGGCGCCGAGACCGAACTCGCCACCTGCTCCGCGGCACCGAGCCAGCAGTGGACGTACGAGGCGGACGGGCTCCTGCGCAACGCCGCCGACCCCGACCTGTGTCTGGACTCCCACCTCAGCTGGTCGGTCCGCCTGGCCCCCTGTACGGCCACCGGCCGGGCCGCCCGGAACATCCGCTACGACTTCACCGCCCAGGGCGCCCTGCTGCCCCGCTGGAACGAGGAACTCGCCCTCACCCCGGCCGCCACCGACGGCTCCGGCGCCCTCGTCGTGAAGACCCGCGCCCCGGGCGCCGCCCAGCGCTGGTCCGTCGACACCGCCAAGCCCCGGCTGGAGATGCGGAACGTCGACTGGGCCAGCGACACCACGCCCGCCCCCGCGCCGAGCACCGCCCCGCAGACCGGCACACCGTCCGCCACCCCCGTTCCCTCCCCGACGCCGAGCACGGCACCCCCGTCCCCGTCACCGTCGCGGTCGGTCGTCATCGGCCACTGGGGCGGCAGGCGGCACCGCCGCTGACGCGGTCTGAGGCGGCTTCCGGTCAGCTGGGCGGCGGGACTGGCGTAGTGAGCTGGTCCTGGGCAGGCCGCTTGGGTGACGGCGCACGTCAGGTGTAGCCCCGGGTACGGGCGTCCGAGGCCCCGGCAGCGGGGTCGGCGCTCGTGGTGATCTCAGGGGTGTGGGGGTGGCGGGGGCATCGTGGACAGGTCGGGGGCGGGTTCCGGCCAGACCAGGAGGACCGGGCAGGGCGCGTGGTCGACGGTGAAGCGGGCTGCCGGGCCGAGGCTGTGCGGGCCGAGCCGGGAGCGGTCGCCGTCCCGGGCCAGCACCAGCAGATCGGCGCCCTCGGCGGCGGCCACCACCTCCCGCTCCACCCGGCCCGAGTGTTCCTCGCGGACACAGGGCCGGCCCAGCCGCTCGGCCGCCGCTCGGAGCAGTTCGCCCGCCGAGGTGTCGCTCAGCGCCTCCAGCCGGTTGCCCGGATCGCGTTCCGGGCGTCCCCGGCCGAGCAGCCCGGCGAACGCGCCGTGCGCCACCCCGGGCACATCGGGCCCGCTGACATGCAGCAGCACCACCTCGGCGTCGTCCGGCGTGTGCCGGCGCACGGCGTCGACGCAGGCGGGCCAGGTGCCCTCGACCAGCCAGGCGATCACACGCATCGGATCGGCCTCCCAGATTCCGGACCGTCTCTCAGAAAACCTGCAACGAACCCCACAGTGCCACCACCGCCACGGCCAGCGAGGACGGCACGGCGAGCAGCCCCAGCCGGGTGAACTCCCCGAGATCCACATCGTGCTCGTGCTGCTGCACGATCCGCCGCCACAGCAGCGTGGCCAGCGAGCCCGCGTAGGTCAGGTTCGGGCCGATGTTGACCCCGAGCAGCACCGCCAGCACCGCCCCCGGCCCGGCCGGCGCGGCCAGCGGCAGCAGCACCAGCACCGCGGGCAGGTTGTTGATCACGTTCGCGAGGACGGCGGCCAGCGCGGCGATGCCCAGCAGCGCCGGCAGCCCGGTACCGCCCGGCAGCACATTCCCGAGCACGTCCGCGAGCCCGTTGTCCACGACCGCGCGCACCACGATGCCCAGCGCCAGGACGAACGCCAGGAAGGACGGCGCCGCCGCCCGTACGACGGTCATCGGGGTCGCCTTCCGCCGGACCAGCGAGCGCCCGGCCAGCACCAGCGCGCCCGCCGCCGCGACCCAGGCCGGTTCCACCCCGAACGCCGACGCCACCACGAAACCGGCCAGCGTGCAGCCGACGGTCACCAGCGCGAACAGCGGCAGGGACGGCGCCTCGCCGGTGTCCCGGCCCGCCGGGGCCGCCGCCGCGAGGTCACGGCCGAAGAACCCCCGGAACACCACGTACTCGGCGCCGATCGCCACCAGCCAGGGCAGCGCCATCAGCGCCGCGAACCGGGTGAAGCTCAGCCCGCTGGCCGCGAACGCGAGCAGGTTGGTCAGATTCGACACCGGCAGCAGCAGCGACGCCGTGTTCGACAGATGGGTGCAGGCGTAGACATGCGGCTTGGGCCGTACGCCGGTCCGCGCGGCCGTCGCGAAGACCACCGGGGTGAGCAGCACGACCGTCGCGTCCAGGCTGAGTACGGCGGTGATGACCGAGGCCAGCACGAAGACCGCCGTCAGCAGCCGCACCGGACGCCCGGCCGCCCACCGCGCCATCCACGCGCCGCAGGCCTGGAACAGCCCTTCGACATCGCAGAAATGGGCGAGCACCAGCACCGCCGCGAGAAAGCCGACCACCGGCCCGAGCCGTTCTGCCTCGGCCCGGGCGTGGTCCAGCGAGATCGCGCCGGTGGCGACCGCGATCCCGGCGGCGGGGACGGCCATGACCGCCTCCGGCCACCCGAAGGGCCGTACCACGGCCCAGACGAGTACGGCCACGAGCAGGACCGCGGACAGGGCCTCGGCGAGGGGGGTGTTCAGGGCGGGTCCTTCCACAAACGATCAGTCGGTGCCCGCCCATGAAAACAGATGAAGGTGAAAGAACTACGAACTGCGGCTGCCCGCCGCGCCCAGGAACTCCGCCCAGCCACCCACCGGGACCTGCCCCGGCGCCAGGGTGCGCAGCTTGCGCAGCACCGCCGGGTCCTGCGCCTCCAGCCACGCCACCAACTGCTTGAAGGACACGAACCGCACGTCGTCGTGGGCGGCCATCTTCCCGATCGCCTCCTCGACGGCGTCCATGTAGATGCCGCCGTTCCAGCGCTCGAAGTGGTTGCCGATGAAGAAGGGGGCGCGGTTGGTGTCGTAGGCGCGCTGGAAGCCGGCGACATAGGCGTCGCGGGCCTGGGTGCGCCAGGCGTCGTACTGGCCGCGGTCGCCGTTCGGATTGCCGCCGGACTGGTTGAACATCATGTTGTAGTCCATCGACAGCACCTGGAAGGAGTGCCCGGGGAAGGGTATGGATTGCAGCGGGAAGTCCCAGATCCGGCCGCCCTGCACCTTCTGGGGCCAGATCTGGAGTCCGCCGGGAGAACTGGCGTCGTACTTCCAGCCGAGCGCCGCGGCCGTGGGCAGCAGACTGGCCTGGCCCTCCAGGCACGGGGTGCGGCCGCCGATCAGCTCCTTGCGGTAGTCGAAGGGGAGCGGTTCGAGGTCGGTGAAGCCGGTGTTGGTCTTCCACTTCGTCACGAAGTCCACCGCCTGGTCGATCTCGCTGCGCCACTCCGCCGGGGACCAGTTGCGCACGCCGTTCGCGCCGCAGAAGTGCCCGTTGAAGTGGGTGCCGATCTCGTGGCCCTCCAGCCAGGCGGCCCGCACCTGCTGGAGCGTGGCGTGGATGTGCCGGTCGGCGAGATAGCCGATCGCGGAGGCGCCGACCGGGTGCTGCGGCGGGCGGTACAGGTCCTTCTTGGCCTCGGGCAGCGTGTAGATGCCGCTGAGGAAGAAGGTCATGGTGGCGCCGTGGTCGGCGGCCACCTTCCGGAACCTGGAGAAGAGCTTGTTGCTCAGCTCGCCCGCGCCGTCCCAGGAGAACACCACGAACTGCGGCGGCTTCTGGCCCGGCTTCAGCCGCTCGGGCTTCGGCTGGTGCGGCTGGGGTCCGGTGTCGGCGGTGGAGCCGTCGCCGATCGGCTTCGCCGGGCGGGCCTGTGCCGTGCCCTTGCCGCTGCCCGAGTCCGGTCCGTCGACCGACAGACCGGTGCCGGACGAGCAGGCGGCCAGGGCGCCCAGGGCGCCCGCCGCCGCGCCTGCCGTCAGCATCCGCCTGCGTGAGATCCCGCTCATGTTCTCCCCGAATTTCCTCGTCAAGGCCCCCGTGGGGCCTCTTCGCCGTGCGGTCGACGGGTTCGATGACGGGGTCCGGCGGAAAGATCGCGGCCGATCGGCCCTGTTGCCGTTCTGTGACAGTTGTGGCGCGCTCATGACGAACCCCGCTGCCACGGGGTGACAGCGGGGCCGGTGGAGCGGGGTCGGTCAGGGGCCGGTGCCGGGGCTGAGGACGGACAGGAAGACCGACGAGGCGTTCCCGGACACCGGCACCGCGCCGCCCGTCCAGGTCACCCGCAGGTGGTCCCGCTCGTCCGGCGGGGTGATCAGCAGCGCGGCCGGGGTGGCCGTCTTCGCGCCGCTCACCCCGGGGTTGGAGAAGGTCAGGCCCGCCCAGGCACTCTGCCCCGGCTTGAGCGTGACCGTGACCGGCGAGCCCGACTCGCGCTTGGGGTCCGGGCCCAGCTGCGTGCCGCCGGAGGTCACGAACGCGGCACCCGGGTAGCCGCGCACGGTGCAGGTCCGCGTGGAGCCGTTGGTGAGCACCACGGGGAAGTTCTCCTGGCCGGCCCCCGGGTCGTTGCGGCCGACGGAGGCGCGCAGTTCGGAGGTGTGGCAGCGGCTGCTCGTCGCGGCCGTGGTCGTCCCGCCGACCGGGGCCGTGCTCGCCCGGGGGGCGGTGGTGGCCGGGGCGGGCTTCGTCGCCGGGTGTCCGGCGGATGCGGAGGCGGCCGCGGAAGCGGGTTCCTGTTCCTGCGGGGTGCCGGTCGCGGGCGCGGCCGTACCGGAGGCGGTGACCGCCTTGCTGGGCTGGACCTGGTGGCCGTTGCCGCAGGCGGTCAGCAGGCCCAGCGCGAGGGCCGTGCCGACGAGCAGGGCCCCGTGCCGCGCGGTCCGGGGTGTGTAGACCATGTCGCTCAACACTCCTGGAGGGTCGGGGCACGCGATGCACCGCGTGCCTGCGGCGCCGGGTGCGCCGTCACCACACTCCGATGCACGCGCCGCCGGAAAAGTTCGGGACACACCAGGTTCTTTTCCCCGCTTTGACCTTCGGTCGACGTCTCAGCCCACCCGCAGCGAGCGAAGTACGCCGTCGGTGGCGTTCGCGTCGCCCCGCTGGCGTATCTGCACGTACACCTGCGGCTGCGCGGAGCCGTCCGCCGGGGTCAGTGCGGACTCGGTGACCGAGCCGCCGTCCGGGCAGCCGCTCCAGGCCCGCACCAGTCCGTGCCACTGGGCGCTGGTGAAGTCGTGGCTGCCGGTGTAGCGGCAGCCGCCGTGGGCGAGCGCCTTCACCCGGGCGGTGACATCACCGTGCTCGCTGACGCCGACGAACGCGCCGTCCACGGCGGCCCGCAGATCCGTCCAGCGGGTCAGGTCGTCGGCGATCACCAGCGCCGGCTCGTGCCCCGGCGTCAGCCCGAGGACCCGCGGGTCCCAGCCGGCGTCGCGCAGCTGGCGGCTCCAGCCGGCCGGGACCTGGACGACGATCCGCCCCGTGGAGTCCGTGACCCGCGCCGCCTCCGCCGTGCCACCGCGGCCGTTCAGCACCGTCACGGTGACCGCGGCCGCGACCGCGGTGAGCACCGCGGCGAGGGCCAGCGTCACCGTGTTGAGCCGGCCGCGCACCCGGTCCAGCCGTCGCCCGCCGACGGGCCGGCCGTCGCCCGCCGCCAGCCGGTCCAGCTCGTTTGCGAACGCCTGCGCGCCCGGCCAGCGCCGCGCCCGGTCCGGCTCCAGCGCCCGCAGCAGCGCCCGCTCCACGCCCTCGCCGAGGTCCGGCCGCAGCCGCCGGGGCGGTACGACCCTGCCCGGCGGACCCGGCACCGTCCCGGTCACCAGCTCATAGCCGACCGCGCCCAGGCTGTAGACGTCGGCCCGCTCGTCGATGCCCTCGCCGGGCTCCGCCTGCTCCGGCGGCCGGTAACCGGCCGAGCCCGCGGCCAGGGTGAGCACGGAGGCCTGCGCGAGACTCTTGGCCAGCCCCAGGTCGGCCAGCAGCACCCGCCGGGAGCCGTCCGGGGCGGTGTGCAGCAGCACGTTGGTCGGCTTGATGTCCCGGTGCACGATCCCGGCCTCGTGCAGCGCGGCCGCCGCCCGCGCGGCCTCCGCGGTCAGCACCAGCGCGTCGGGCACCGGCAGCGGGCCGGCCGTGAGCAGATCGGCGAGGGTGCCGCCGGCGGCGTACTCCATCACGAAGTACGGCCGTCCGTCGGGCAGTTCACCGATGTCGTAGACCTGCACCACCCGGCTGGAGCCGGCCCGGCGCAGCAGCCGGGCCTCGGACAGGAAGCGGTCCCGGATGTCGAGCCGGTGCGCCCAGTTCTCGGCGAGGACCTTCACCGCGACCGGGGCTTGCAGCTCCTCGTCGTGGGCGAGCCAGACCGTGGCGAAGGCGCCGCTGCCCAGCGGCCGTTCGAGGCGGTGGCGGCCGATCCGCTCCAGGGGGTGCATACGACTATCATGCCTGCCCTGAGATCGACTGAGAGGTGGACCCTTCCGTGCAGGACCAGGCGCCGATCGAGGACCTCGCCCGGCGTGCCGCCGCGGGCGACAGCACGGCCCTGGACCGGCTGCTGGGCGAGATCCGGCCCGAGGTCGTGCGCCGCTGCGGGCGCTTCCTGCCCTGCCGGGAGGACGCCGAGGAGGCCGCGCAGGACGTGCTGGTCCAGGTGGCCCGGCACATCGCCGCCTTCGAGGGGCGCAGCCGGTTCGGCACCTGGCTGTACACGGTGGTCGCCAACTGCTGCCGGCAGAAGTACCGCGAGCTGAAGCGGCGGGCCGCCGAGCAGCCCGCCGCCATCGAGCCGTCGTACGCCGTCGACCCGCGCACCACCAGCGTCATCGCCGGGTCCCGGGTGGACCTGCTGGAAGCGCTGGACCGGCTGGAGCGGGAGCATCCGCACCTGGTGGCGCCGCTGGTCTACCGGGACATCTGCCAGCTGGAGTACGCCGAGGTCGCCGAGCGCGTCGGCATCCCGCTCGGCACCCTGAAGTCCCGGCTGCACGAGGCCCGCAAGCAGGTACGGGCCTGGCTCGCGGCCGGCTGAGTCACTCCTCCTCGAACAGCGCCAGCTCCGCCCAGATCGTCTTGCCCTCCGCGGTGTGCCGGCTGCCCCACCGCTGGGTCAGCTGGGCGACCAGCAGCAGACCCCGGCCGCCCTCGTCGAAGGTCTTGGCCCGCCGCAGATGCGGCGCGGTGTGGCTGGTGTCGGACACCTCGCAGATCAGGGTGGCCACGTCATGGATCAGCCGCAGCCGGATCGGATGGGAGCCGTACCGGATCGCGTTGGTCACCAGCTCGCTGACCACCAGCTCCGTGGTGAACGAGGCCTCGGTCAGCTGCCAGCTGTCCAGCTGTTCCGCGACCTGTTTGCGGATCGGCGCGACCAGCGCCGGATCCGCGGGGATGTCCCAGGTCGCCACCCGGGAGGCCGGCAGCCCCTGGGTGCGGGCGAGCAGCAGCGCCACGTCGTCGGCGGCACTGCCGGACGGCAGCAGGGCGTGCAGGATCCGGTCGCAGATCTCGTCCAGCGAGTCCGCGTAGCCGGCGAGGGCCGCGGTCAGCAGCTCCCGGCTGGTGTCGCCGTCCCGCTCCCGGGACAGCACCAGACCGTCCGTGTACAGGGCGAGCACCGTGCCCTCGGGCAGTTCCAGCTCGGCCGACTCGAACGGCAGACCGCCCAGGCCCAGCGGGGGACCGGCGGGCAGGTCCAGCGGCTCGGGGCGGCCGCCGGGCCGCAGCAGCAGGGGCGGCGGATGCCCGGCGCGGGCCAGCGTGCAGCGCCGGGACACCGGGTCGTACACCGCGTACAGGCAGGTGGCGCCCACCTCGCCGGGGCTGCCGTCGCCGCCGGCCTCGTCCGACAGCCGCAGCACCAGGTCGTCCAGGTGGGTGAGCAGCTCGTCCGGGGCCAGGTCGATGTCGGCGAGGGTGCGTACGGCGGTGCGCAGCCGGCCCATCGTGGCGGAGGCCTGGACGCCGTGCCCGACGACGTCTCCGACGACCATGGCGACCCGCATGCCGGACAGCGGGATCACGTCGAACCAGTCGCCGCCGACCCCGGCCCGGGCGGCCGGCAGATACCGGGAGGCGGCCTGCAAGGCGGCCGTGTGCGGCAGCGAGCGGGGCAGCAGACTGCGCTGGAGCGCGAGTGCGGTCTCCCGCTCGCGCGAGTAGCGGCGGGCGTTGTCGATGCAGACGGCGGCGCGGGTGGTGATCTCCTCGGCCAGCAGCATGTCGTCCGCGGTGAAGCCGTCCGGCCGACGGTGGCGGGTGAAGACCGCCACGCCGAGGGTGAGCCCGCGGGCCTGGACGGGCACCGACATCGAGGAGTGGATGCCGAAGGTGCGCACCCGCTCACCGCGCGCGCTGTTCCAGGTCAGCCACGAGGCCATCTCGCCCGCGGCCACCGAGGCGATGATCGTGTGGCCCGCGGTCAGCGAGTCGGCCTGCGGGGAGCCGGCCGGGTACTCCTCGGTCTGCCCGGGCTTCAGCACCGCCTCCGGCGCCCCCTCCAGGACCGATCGGTGGGCGGCGCGGCGCAGCGTCACCGGCGCCGTCACACGGGCCGGCGGCTCACCGCCGTACTCCTCGGGGTCCAGCAGGTCGATGGTGACGAAGTCGGCGAGCGCCGGCACGCAGACCTCGGCCAGTTCCTGGGCCGTGCGCCCCACGTCCAGGGTGGTGCCGATGCGTACGCTCGCCTCGTTCACCAGCTGGAGCCGCTGCCGCGCCCGGTAGTTGTCGGTGACGTCGTGGGCGGCCAGGCACACCCCGCGCACCCGCCCCCCGGTGTCGCGCACCGGTGCCATCCGGGCGAGCCAGGCGTGCGCCCGGTCCTCGCCGCCGGTGCGCATGAAGCTCTGGAGATCGAGCGGCAGGCCCGTGGTCAGCACCTGGAGCAGGCCCGCCTCCAGCTCGTCGCTCTGCGGTCTGCCGCCGATCTCCGCGAGCCGCAGCCCGCGCACCCGCTCTTCGGGCAGGCCGATGACCTCGGCCATCGCGTCGTTCATCCGGCACAGTCGCAAGCGCTCGTCGTAGACCGCGATGGCGCACGGCGACTGGACCAGGCCGGCCTCGGCGAGCGGGTCGTCGGCGGCGGGCGGGCGCCGGCCGGTCAGCGGGGTGACCACCAGCCAGTCGCCCGGGCGGCCGTCGCTCGGCGGCCGGCGGTGGGCGAGCAGCCAGACGGAGACGATACGGCCGTCGCGGTGGCGCAGACCGACCTCGCCGTGCCAGCGGGGCCCGCTGGGCGGGGCCGGGCGGCCGTCCCCGGCCAGCAGCCCGACGGCGGGCCGGCCCAGGACGGCTTCCGGGGGGTGGCCGAGCAGGCGTCGCGCGCCTTCGTTCCACTCCACCAGCGTTCCGTCGTCATCGATGACAGCCCGGGCCGTCGCCGCGTCGTCGAACGGATAGACCCGGCTCATCGTCGCCGCTCCCAAGCGCACACTCACAGTGAACAGGTGGCACCACTTGAGTTCCAGCGTAGTGCTTCGCGCACGTCCGTGAACCGCAACCCCCGGTCGGCCGGCCCGTGGGTCGAACACGGTCACGCGGGAAATCCGGCCGATCCGGGCGCGGGGACCGAACACAGGGCTCCGGACTCTTGACGATCGTGTGTGGGCGACCGTCAGAATCTGTTTGTTCTCGATCAGTTGTGAGTACTTCTGGGCCCTATGAGGGAGAGCCGCCATGACGGTCACGCGCAGATCGGTTCTGGTCGCCGCCACGGCGGCACCGGCGGCCGGAGCACTCCTGAGCAGTCCGGCGGCCGCGGCCGCCCCCGAGACGCATGCGGCCGCCGCGGCCGCGCGCCACACCGTGCCCCTGCGCGACGGCTGGCGCTTCGCACTGGTCAGCCCGGACGGCGTCACCGACCCGACCGGCGCCTACGCGCACGCCGCCGACCCCGGATACGACGACTCCGGCTGGCGGGAGGTCGCCGTCCCCCATGACTGGAGCATCGAGCAGACCCCCACCACCGACCACGGCACCACCAGTGGCACCGGCTTCCTCCCGGGCGGCCTCGGCTGGTACCGGCTGGCCTTCACCCTGCCGCCCGGCTGCGCCGGCAAGCGGATCTCGGTGGAGTTCGACGGCGTCTACATGGACTCGTACGTCTACTGCAACGGCACCGAGCTGGGGCGCCACCCCTACGGCTACACCGGCTTCGCCTTCGACATCACCGACCTGGTGCACACCGACGGCGCCACCCCCGACGTGCTCGCGGTCAAGGTCCAGAACCAGCTGCCGAGCAGCCGCTGGTACTCCGGCAGCGGCATCTA
The DNA here is from genome assembly GCF_053596835.1 of Streptomyces sp. NPDC001606. NCBI lineage: Bacteria > Bacillati > Actinomycetota > Actinomycetes > Kitasatosporales > Streptomycetaceae > Streptomyces > Streptomyces sp. NPDC001606. The sequence continues at coordinate 452,127 of NZ_JBSFHC010000001.1, read as the reverse complement.
CCGCGAGGCCCGGCTGGTGATCACCGAACCGGTGCACGTCGCCCGGTGGGGCACCTGGGTCACCACCCCGGAGATCTCCGCCGAGCGGGCGCTGGTACGGGTGCGCACCGAGGTGCGCAACGAGTCCGGCACCGGCGCCGACGTCGAGGTCGTCTCCCGGATCACCGACCCCGACGGTCACCCGGTCGCCCACGCCGCCACCACGGTCACCGTCTCCGGCCAGGCCGTCGAGTCCCACGAACTGACCGTCGAACAGCCCCGGCTCTGGGACTTCGCCACCCCCGGGCACCGCTACACCCTGCACACCGAACTGCGCGTCGCGGGCCGCATCACCGACACCTTCCGCACCCCCTTCGGCATCCGCAGCTACCGCTTCGACCCCGACGAAGGCTTCTCCCTCAACGGAAACCACACCAAGATCAAGGGCGTCGACCTCCACCACGACCAGGGGGCCCTCGGCGCGGCGATCAGCCACGACGCGGTGCGCCGACAGATGACGATCATGAAATCGATGGGGGTCAACGCCCTCCGCACCTCGCACAACCCGCCCTCGCCGCAGATGATCCAGGTCTGCGAGGAACTGGGCATCGTGATGATGGTGGAGGCCTTCGACTGCTGGCGCACCGGCAAGACCCGGTACGACTACGGCCGGTTCTTCGACGAGTGGTGCGAGAAGGACGCCACCGAGATGGTCCTCGCCGCCCGCAACTCGCCCGCCGTCGTCCTGTGGTCCATCGGCAACGAGATCCCCGACTCCACCTCCACCGCCGGACTCGCCATGGCCGACCGGATCATCGGCGCCATCAAGGCCGCCGACGACACCCGGCCGGTGGTCATCGGCTCGAACAAGTACCACGGCGTGCCCGCCCCCGGTTCCGCCGCCGACCGCATGCTCGCCAAGCTCGACGGCCTCGGCCTGAACTACAACACGGCCAAGTCGGTCGACGCCCTGCACGCCGCATACCCCCACCTGTTCCTCTTCGAGTCCGAGTCCTCCTCGGAGACCTCGACCCGGGGCGCCTACCAGGAGCCGGAACACCTCAACACCGGCGAGAACCACACCCCGGGCCGGCGCGCCACCTCGTCCTACGACAACAACCTCGCCTCCTGGACGATGAGCGGCGAGTACGGCCACAAGAAGGACCGGGACCGCAGGTGGTTCGCGGGCCAGTTCCTGTGGTCCGGCATCGACTACATCGGCGAGCCGACCCCGTACGACGTCTTCCCCGTCAAGGCGTCCTTCTTCGGCGCGGTGGACACGGCCGGCTTCCCCAAGGACATGTACCACCTGTTCCGGAGCCAGTGGACGAGCGAGCCCATGGTCCATCTGCTGCCGATGACCTGGAACCACGAGGACGGCGACACCGTCGAGGTCTGGGCGTACGCCAATGTGCCGTCCGTCGAGCTGTTCCTCAACGGGCGGTCCCTGGGCGTCCGGGAGTTCGACGTCAAGCAGACCACCGACGGGCGGGCGTACCTGGAGACCACCGAGGCCACCGGCGACGACAAGACCTTCACCGACGGCCCCTACCCGGGCAGCTACACCAGCCCCAACGGCAGCGCGGGCAAGCTGCATCTCACCTGGAAGGTGCCCTACCAGCCGGGGGAGCTGAAGGCGGTGGCGCGCAGGGACGGCGCCGTCGTCGCCACCGATGTGCTGCGCACGGCCGGCGCCCCGCACGCCGTACGGCTGACCGCCGACCGCCCCTCCCTCCCCGCCGACGGCCGTTCGCTGGTCTTCGTCACCGCCGACATCGTCGACGCGCACGGCGTGGTCGTGCCCGACGCCGAGCACCTGATCACCTTCGACGTGAGCGGCGGAGCACTGGCCGGCGTCGACAACGGCCGCGAGGAGAGCGCCGAGCGCTACCAGGCCAGCACCCGCACCGCCTTCCACGGCAAGGCCCTCGCCATCGTCCGCGCCGGCACCGCGCCGGGCCTGCTGAAGGTCACCGCGCGGGTGGACGGCCTGCACACCGGCACCGTCCGGGTGCACGCCACCCCGGCCCGCGCGACCGCCCGCACCGCCGCGCCGGTCTTCCTGCCCGACCCCCCGAAGCCGCCGGACTACCCCTGCGCGGACGCCAGTTACTCGGGCCGGCCGGACACCCTGCCCGCCGCCATGCTGGACGGCGACCCGGCCACCGGCTGGTCCAACGCCTTCGTCAAGTCGGCCACCGCCCTGCTGCCCGCCTTCACCGGGGCCCGCGCGCGGGACTGGGTGGCGGTCGACTTCGGGCGCGCCCGCACGGTCGACCGGGTGGCCGTCTCCTTCACCGTCGACACCGGCCACACCCTGCCCGCCGAGGTCGCGGTCGCGGTGTGGGACGGCCAGGCCTATGCGCCGGTGACCGGCGCGAGGACGGACTGGGCCACGGCCTCGGACGAGCCGACGGTGATCACCTTCGACGCGGTGCGCGGCTCGCGCGTGCGGCTGACACTGACCAGCGCCCACCCCGGCGAGGCCCGCGGAGCGGTGCGCATCAGCCGCCTGGACGTCTGAGAGCCCGCTCCTGAGGTACCGCGTAGGGAATGCTCTGACCTGGGCATATTTACGGTCGAGTACCCGCGCGGTACCGTGAGGGGCATGCCAGCTCTCAATGTGGAGTTCAGTGAGCGGGAACTTGAGGACCTGCGGCAGATCGCCAAGGAGCGGGGTACGTCGATGAAGGCCCTCGTGCGGGAGGCAGCCGCCGCCGACATCGCCCGGCACCGCGCCCTGCAAGAGGGCGCGGAGGCGTTCCGCAGCTTCTTCATCGCCCACGCCGAGGAGTTCGCGGCGGCCTTCCCCGACGACGAGCCCCCCGCCAAGGGCGAGGCCGCCTGAGTGATGCCGCCCTCAGTCATCCACATCGACGTACCGTGGCTGCTCCAGCGCCATGAGGAGGTCCTGCCCGACCAGCCGGCGGTGGACGACTTCTCCGCCCTGGTCGCCGCCGTCGCCCGTCACCGGGTGGACCCGCCCCGGCTCGGCGTCGACTCCGACCCCGCCTGGCGCGCCGCCGCCCTGCTGCACACCCTCGCCGTGCTCAAGCCGCTGCCCGCGGCCAACGCGCGCTTCGCCTGCGCGACCGCCGTGTCGTACATGTTCGTGAGCGGCGTCGGCATCGACCCTCCCTACGGCGCGCTCGTCGACCTCGCCCGGGACCTGATGTCCGGCAAGGCCGATGTGTACGGCGCGGCCGACCGGCTCCGCTCCTGGCAGATCTGAGCCCACGGAACCGGTCCGCCCGGCCGGCGGGGGAAGCCGCCTGGGCCGCCGGCCGGGCGGCGGACGGGGCCGCGGCATCCAGTGGACCACCGTGGGATGCGTGCGGGGACCGTGCGCGAACGGCCGGTGGGTGCGCGGGTTTCACACGGGGCGTGCGGAATGGGAAAAGGGCGGGAGGGGACCGATTGCGTCCACCTTCTTCTGACTTTCCTTCAAAGCTGTCGATGTTGTTCGAGTGCCTTGTTGCCCGTGAGTAGGTTGTGCAAAGGTTGCACGGACCGTGCGCGGGTCAAGTGCCTTAATTCGCAAGGCAGTTGAGGTAGCCGGAGTAGTCGGACCGGCCGGGTGCCGGTGTATTTCCCTCCCTCCCCGCGCGACACGGAGAAACGCGCCAGCGCACCCGCACGCCACAAAGGAATCCGTTCAGTGCACACCCCCCACCCCCCTCGCCCGCCCTATCCGCCACCCGGCGAAGTCCCCGGGGAATCCGACGAGTTCCTCGCCGGCCCGCTGCGCGCCGGCTCCGACGCGGAGGCCGCCCGGTGCACCGCCCTCCTGATGGCCCGGCACTGGCAGCCGGCCCAGGACTACGCGGTCGTCTGCCTGGCCGGTTACGGCACCCTCGCCCACATGGTCACCGCCACCGCCTTCCATCAGGTGCTCGACCGGCTCGCCCTCGGCGAACCCGCCGAGGCGCTGCGCCCCCGGCTGCTCGTCGCCGTCCGGGACACGGTCGTGAACTGGTCCGGCGCGGACCGGATCACCGCCGTACTGCCCGGACTCGGAAAGCCCGCCGGAGGCCGTGGCATGCGCGCCGCGAAGACGCTGACCCCTGAGAACCGGGCGCTTTCCGGGCGCGCCTTCCACGGCCTTCCACGGCTGGAACAGACGCTGCTGTGGCACACCGAGGTCGAGGCCGAGGAGATCGCAGTGCCGGCCCTGTTGCTCGGTATCGGTCCCGAGAGTGCGGCGGCCGCGCAGGCACAGGCCCGCGACGCATTCCGCGACGGGCTGGTGCGCGCCCACCGGGAACTCGCGCCCGGCCAGGAGTGCCGGTACTACAACCGGCTGCTCGACATCCCGATCCGGCGCGGCGGCGCCCTGCTGCCCGACGTCCAGGAACACCTGGCCGGCTGCGCCCACTGCCGGCACGCCGCCGAGCAACTCGGCCACGCCGACGCCGCCTTGGGGCTGCTGCTCGCCGAGGCCGTCCTCGGCTGGGGCGCCCGCCGCTACCTGGACTCCCGCCCCGGCCGCAGTCCGGCCCCCGGCCGCCGCTCCACCGGCGGGCGGCGCGGAAAGCCGGGCCTGCTGGCCCGCGCCACCCTGCCCCCGGTCCGGCGCCGCACCCGCGCTCTCGGCGGCCGGCTGCCGGGCGCGTCGCCCTTCACCCGGCGGCGCGCGGACATCCGCGATCCCGGTGACCCACTCCCGGGATCCAGTGCCCTGGGCGGGGTGGACGCCCGCGATCCCTGCGATCCGCTTCCGGGCACGCTGCCGAATTCCGCGCCGGGGCCCGGTGTTCCCGGCTGGCCGTCGGAGGCTTCCGGGGCCGGGGTCCTGGGTGGTGTGGGGGGCTTGTTGCCGGTTTCCGGGTCGGGGGTTCCGGGTGGTCGTGGTCCGGGGGATCCGATGGCCGCTTTCGGGGCCGGGGTGCCAGGTCGGGCGGGTGGCCGGCGGCGTCGGGGTTCGGCGAGCCGGGCCGGTGGCTCGCGGCGGGCGGTCGGCCTGGGTCTCGGTGGGGTCGTAAGGCCACGGGGCGGGCCGTGGGCCGCGCGGGACCGGGCGGCCCTTCCGCCGGCCGGGGCGGCCTTGTCCGTGCGGACGCTGCTCACCGGAGTCGGCGTCGTCTCGGCCGGGCTGCTCGCGACCGTTCTGGCGGTCGGTGTGTGGCCGGACGGCGGCGACGGCACCGATCCCGTCGCCTCCACCAGCGCCGTCCCGGGCACCGGCATGCGGTCCCCGGTCACCTCCACGGCCCTGCCCGTCGCCGGCCGGCCCACCCGGCTGCGCAACGCCGCCGCAGGGCTGTGCCTGGACGTCAAAGGCACGCCGAAGGCCGGGGCGGGCGCGGTGCTGGCCGGCTGCTCGGCGGCGGCCACCCAGCAGTGGACGTACGAGACCGACGGGCTGCTGCGCAGCGCGGCCGGCCCGGACCTGTGTCTGGACTCGCACGCCGACGCCGGTGTGGTCATCCTCGGCGCCTGCGCCGGGCCGGACTCCCGGCGCGCCGACGACGTACGCTACGACCTCACCGCCCAGGGCGAGTTGGTGCCCCGCTGGGACCGGACCCTCGCGCTCGCCACCGCCGGCGGGCAGGTGGGCGCCGACCTCGTGGTGAAGGTCCGGGACCGGTCGGCCGGGCAGCGCTGGCAGGGGTGAGGGTCAGGCGGGGTCCGTGACGAGGTCCGCCGCCGAGACCGTCCCCGGGCGGGTGTGGCCGGACAGGGCGAGGGTCAGGTCCAGCTCCGCCAGCAGACACCGGATCACATGCTCCACACCCGCCTGCCCCTCCAGCCCCAGCCCGTAGACGTACGGCCGGCCCAGCAGCACCGCCCGCGCGCCGAGGGCGAGCGCCTTGAAGACGTCGTCGCCGGTGCGCACCCCGCTGTCGAACAGCACCGTCAGCCGGTCGCCGACCGCGTCCGCGACCCCGGGCAGCGCGTCGGCGGCCGCGACGGAGCCGGCCACCTGCCGGCCGCCGTGGTTGGAGACGACCACGCCGTCCATCCCGGCGTCCGCCGCGAGCCGGGCGTCGTCCGGGTGCAGCACCCCCTTGAGGACGATCGGGCCGTCCCAGTGCTCCCGCAGGAACGCCAGGTCCGGCCAGGTGTGTCCGGGGTCCCCGAACAGGCCGAGGAAGTGCCGTACCGCCGCGTCGGGGTCCTCCTGCACCGGCTTGGCGAGCCCCGCACGGAAGGCCGGGTCGGTGAAGTAGTTGGCGGTGCCGACCCCGTGCAGGAACGGCAGATACGCCTGGTCCAGATCGCGCGGCCGCCAGGACAGCAGCGGGGTGTCCAGCGTGACCACCAGCACCGAGAACCCGGCCGCCGCCGCCCGGGCGAGGAAGCTCCGGGTCACCTCGCGGTCCTTGCCCCAGTACAGCTGGAACCACCGCTCGGCGTCCCCCATCGCCTCCGCGACCTGCTCCATCGGTGTGCTCGACGCCGACGACAGGACGTACGGCACACCCTGCGCGGCGGCCGCCCGCGCGGCCGCGCACTCGGCGTCCGGGTGCATGATCGACAGCACTCCGACGGGGGCCAGCGCGAGCGGCGCCGGCAGGGACCGCCCCAGCACCTCGATCGACAGGTCCCGCTCGCCCACATCGCGCAGCATGCGCGGCACGATCCGGCGCCGGGCCAGGGCCGCGCGGTTGGCGCGGGCCGTGCTGCCGTCACCCGCGCTGCCCGCCACATACCCCACCGGGCCCGGCCCCAGCCGGTGTTCCGCCAGCTCCTCCAGCCGCGTCAGGTTGGTGGGGAGCCGGGGCACGGCGCCCGTCATCCCGTTCAGATAGATCTCGTACTGGAAGTCCGCCCAGTGCTTGGCCATCCGTGCCTCCCGCCGCTCGTCCCCGCCTACGCGTGCGGCGCAGACGATACCGGCGAGTAGCAGACGCCTCCGCTGCGGGTGATCACTTAGTGAACACGAGGAGTCATCACGGGGGTTGGCGGCCCCGCCGCCGGAATGTTTCAGGACGATTAACTAAGCGCTGCTTTTCAGCCATTCGACCATGCCGGAGGAGCGGGAGCCGCTCAGTTCCAGGGTCACGGCGTTCGATTTCCGTGACTTCACGCCACTGATACAACACGAAAGGTTACTGAAACCTATGCGGTCGATGTGAGTTTCGACGCCGGACTCGGCAGAGTGGCGCTCGCCGCTCCGGAGCCCGACCGGGTGGGAGCCGGCAACTGTCGTTCGAGCGGAAGGATGCACACAATGCGAACCACCGCGCGCTGGGCAGCGGCCCTCGGCCTCACGGCCGCCGCCGTCTGCGGACCCCTGACCGGGGCCGCCGTCGCTGCACCGGGCGCCGCCCCGTCGTCGCTCTACGCGCCCTCGGCCCTGGTACTCACCACCGGCCACGGCAGCGACGCGGTCACGGCCACACCCGAGCGCGCCGTCACGCTCTCCTGCGCCCCCGGGGCCACCGGTACCCACCCGGACCCGGCCGCCGCCTGCGCCGAGCTGCGCGACGCCGGGGGCGACCCGAGCGCCCTGAAGGCCCGCGGCGACATCTGGTGCACCAAGTTGTACGACCCCGTCGTCGTCACGGTGCAGGGCATCTGGCAGGGCAAGCGCGTCTCCTACGAGCACACCTTCGGCAACACGTGCATGCGGGACGTCGCCGGCGGCAGCCTCTTCGCCTTCTGAGCGGAGCGGTAGCGCACGCCTAGAGACCGGGATCGCACGGCTTCGCCGTATACGCCGGATCAGGACCGCAACTGGGGAGTGCGGCCCCCTGGAACGGGGAACCTGCGATCTCGCACCGGAACCGACGGGAGGAGTGGGGCCTCCCGCCGGATTCCGGGCACAGAGCCGCTCCCCGGGCAGGCCCGTGGGGGGCCTCCCGGGGAGCGGCTGAAAAACAACAGGTTTCAACCGGTGCTCAGGTCGAGCGCCGGTGGCTCGTGTCACACCATGGGTAGCGGCGACTGCGGCGGCAGGTGCACAGAGCGACACGGAAGCGGTCCGAGCGGACCGTGGTGCCGTCCTCCAGTTCCACCTCCACCGGCCCCTCGACCAGCAGCGGCCCGCGCCGCCGCACAGTGATCCGACGGGGTGCGTCAGCAGACTCGTTCGGCACGGATGACCACCAGCTCTTCCAACTCGTCGGACGGGGCGAGCAGACCGCGCCGGCGCAGCCAGTCCTCCCGGGACCGCAGCACCGGACCGAGCGGGATCCAGCGCCGCCGGATCACCGCCGCCTTCAGCTGCTGCGCCCGCAGCAGTTCCAGAGTGCGCTCGGGGCCGCTGAGGGCCGAGTGCACGATCAGCAGGACGCCACCCGGGCGCAGCAGCACCGGCGCGTCCCGGCAGATCCGGTCCAGCAGCTGCCGCCCGTCCGGGCCCGCGTCCCAGGCCTGCGCCCGGCCGCGTGGCCGTCGCCCCGGTCCGGGCGCCGGCACGTACGGCGGATTCGTCAGGATGAGGTCGTAGGTACGGCCCTGAACCGGCCCGAACAGATTGCCGCGCCGGATCCGCACCGGCAGCCGGCTCAGCCGGGCGTTCAGCCGCGCCGTCCACACCGCCCGCCGTGACACATCCACGGCGGTCACCTCGGCACCGCGCCGGGCGGCTTCGATGGCCAGCACACCGCTGCCGGTCCCCACGTCGAGCACCCGGGCGCCGGGCGCCGGGTGCTCCGCGTGCAGGGCCTCGGCCAGCAGCTCCGTATCGTCTTGCGGGGCGTACACACCCGGCAGTACCACAGCTGTCACCCCGCCCGGGTACCCGTGTCCTCAGGAACCATGGGACACCTCCGCCGTCCCGAGCGGCACCCGGAGCGAGGACCGTCCCGCCCGCCACGCCGGCAGCAGCCGCCGGGCCAGTCGGTCCTCCAGGTACTCGGTCGCGTCGATACCGAAGACCACGTCCGGTGCCAACTCCGGTTCCTCCTCCAGCAGTCCGCCGATCACCTCGTGCCGTACGACCTGCTCGTGCACCGCGTCCGCCACCACGTGCTCGTCGTAGAAGAACTCCGCGGCCGGGCCGGCACCGGTACGGCGCATCGCCTCGGCGAGCCGGCGGGAGCCCGGCGAGGAGGTGATCTCCACCTGGGCGAAGTGCCCCACGAGCGCGCCGCGCAGCGCGCGGTGCAGTCCGCACAGGGACATCAGATTGACCACGGCCAGCAGTTCGGCACCGGCCGCGTCCACATAGCGGCCGTAGGAGGGGTCCAGCCCCAGGTCCGTCATCAGCTCGGCGAACAGCCGGGCGTGGACCCGCTCGGCCCGGCCGCCGCCGAACTCGTCGTACTCCACCGCCGCCATCGCCGCCTTCGCCCGGCCCCACAGCCGGGGCAGCACCCAGGCGTGCGGGTCGGCCTCCTTCAGGTGGTACAGGGAGCGCTGCGCCGCGTACTCGCGAATCTGCCACAACTCGCCCTCGCCGCAGAGGAAATGGGTGACGCCGGTGCCCTCGGCCGGTTCGACCAGCAGCGCTCCGAGCGCGTCCTCGGGGCTCGCGTGGACCGGGGTGTCGGCGCGCAGAGCGGACAGGAAGCGGCGCTCCAGGGCACCGCGGACGGCCAGCAGCGCCGGGTCCCACTCGAACGCGGGCCCGACACCGGCGAAGCCGCGGTAGTGCAGCTCGTAGCAGAGGTACAGGGCGAGCTGGAGATCGTCGCCGTAGGGGTCCGCGGCCCCGGCGTCGGACGGATGGGGGAGCGGGCCGGTACCGCGCAGATACGCGGTGACCGCTGCGGACAGCGGTCCCCGGGGCGTCGGCAGCGGGGCTCCGCGAGGGTGGTCGTAGTCGTTCACGCGGCACGGGTACCCGCGGCGGGGCGATGCCTGCCCCGGGGCGCGCGGGAAACCGCGCGGCTCCGGGATCCCGGCCCGGCGCGGCGGCGCGCCCGGGCAGGCGGACGGCGCGCCGCACCGGTACGGCGGCACGCCCGGCCGTTCACTCGCCCTCGGACTCCTCCTGCGCCCGGACGTTCGGGGTGATCGCGTCCGCGGCCTCGCCGCCGCCGCGCCCCTCATCGTCGCGCTTCTCCGCCTCCTCCACCTCACGCAGCACCTGCTCCAGAGCCGTCTCGGGCCGCTCCTCGCGGTCCTCCCCGCCGGACATGGCGTCTCCTTCCGTAGTCGTCGGCTTGCGCCGCCTGGTGTTCTGCGAGTCACCCGCAGGAGCCGCCCCAAGCGTGCCCGGGTTCCGGGTTCCCGGCCTGGCCGGGACTTCCGCGTGCGCGGTGTTTCAGGATGTGGCGCCCTGGATACACCGCGAGGGTTCGGCCCCCGAGCCGATCCGGCTCACCGTCGCTGTGAGGTCGTCACCATGTCCCACGCCGCATCACCCGCAGGACCGCCGCACGGTGCCCGGCCCGGCGTGGCGTCCGTCCCGTGGGCGGGCCCCGCGCCCGAACCGGCCGGGAAGCGGGCCGGCGGCGGGGGCACGGCCCTGGTGACCGGCGCCTCGTCCGGGATCGGCGCGGCCGTGGCCCGCCGGCTGGCGGCGGAGGGCGGCTGGCGGCTGGTGCTGAACGGGCGCGACATCCCCCGCCTGGAGCAGCTGGCCGACCAGGTCTCGGGGGTGGCGGCCCCGCTGGACCTGCTCGGGGCCGACGCCGGCCGCCGGCTGACCGAGACCGCCCTGGACCTGCTCGGCCGTGTCGACCTGCTGGTGGCGGCCGCCGGCATCGGCTGGGCCGGGGACTTCACCGGCATGCCGCGCCCGCGCATCGAGGAACTCGTCGGCATCGACCTGCTCGCCACCGTGCACCTGGTGCGCGGCCTGCTGCCGCACATGGTCGCCGCCGGCACGGGCCGGGTCGTGCTGCTCGGTTCCGTCGCGGGCAGCGTCGCCGTACGCGGAGAGGCCGTCTACTCCGCCACCAAGGCCGCCCTGGCCGGCTTCGCCGACGCCCTGCGCTACGAACTGCGCGGCACCGGGGTCGGCGTCACCCTCGTCGTCCCTGGAGTCGTCGACACGCCCTTCTTCCAGCGCCGGGGCGCCCCGTACCGCAGGGCGTGGCCCAGGCCCGTGCCGCCCGAACGCGTGGCGGACGCGGTCTGGACCGCCGTCCGCCACGGCCGGGACGAGGTGTACGTGCCCCGCTGGCTGTGGCTACCCGCCCGGCTCCGGGGCGCCGCGCCGGGGCCCTACCGGCGGCTCGCCGCCCGCTTCGGGTGAGCCGCCGTGATCGCCCTCGCGGTCGGGCTGGCGCTGCTCGCGGCCCTGTCCAACGCGTCCGCCTCGGTGCTCCAGCGCAGAGCCGCCGCCCGGACGGAGGGCGACGGGCCGGAGCAGCACGCCGGTGCGGCGCGGCGGGCCGCGCACGGGCTCGGCCGGATGCTGCGACGCCCGGACTGGCTGGGCGGTCTCGGGCTGCTCATGCTGTCCTCGGTGCTCCAGGGCTGGGCCCTGGCGGTGGGCGGGCTGTCCCTGGTCCAGCCCCTGCTCGCCGCCGAGCTGCTGTTCACCCTGCTCGTGGGCAGTGCCGTCTTCCGGCGCCGCCCCGACCGGCGCACCTGGCTCGCCTTCGCCGCCCTCGCCGCCGGACTGGCCCTCTTCCTCGTGTCGGCCGCGCCGTCCCAGGGCCGCTCCGCCGCCCGGCCGGGCTCCTGGCTGCTGGGCGGCGGCGCCGCAGCCTGCGCCGTCGTCCTGCTGGTGCTGCTCGCTCGCCCGGCGCGGGGGCCGGCCCGGGCCGCGCTGCTCGGCCTCGCCGCAGCCGTGTCCTTCGCCACCACCGCCGCACTGCTCAAACAGGCCGTCGGCCGGCTCGCGCAGGGGCCCGGCGCCCTGTTCACCTCCTGGTCGACGTATGCGACCGCCGGCGCCGGTCTCATCGCCTTCTTGCTGTTGCAGGGCGCCTTCCGGGCCGGTTCGCTGGCGGCGTCCCAGCCCGCCCTCACCCTCGGCGACGCGCTGACCAGCGTGGCGCTCGGCTGGGCGCTGTTCGCCGAGTCGATCCAGCTGGGGGTGCGGATCGTCCCGGAAGTGGCCGGCGTCGCGCTGATCGGCGCCGGCAGCATCGGACTGGCGCACGCCGTCACCGTCGGCGAGGACTGGGACACCCCGCCCGACCGGCCGCCCCCGACCCGCGCGGGGACACGCCTGCCCCTGCACCCCGGATCCTGACCGGTCCTCAAGGAGCCCCCTTATGTCGCGTCCCTCCGGACGGGCCCGGCGTACCGCCGCCGTGCTGCTGCCGCTCGGTGTCGCGGGCGCTCACATCGGCCCGGCGGCCACCTGGCTCCCGGCCGTACGACGGCTGCTGTGCCCCGCGCTGGCCGGCGCCGGGGACCGGCACCATGTGGCCCTGACCTTCGACGACGGCCCCGACCCCGCCAGCACGCCGTACTTCCTCGACGCACTGGACCGGCTCGGGACGCGCGCCACCTTCTTCGTCCTGGGCGAGCAGGCGGTGCGCCACCCCGAGCTGCTCCGGGACACCGCACGGCGCGGCCACGAGATCGCGGTGCACGGCTGGAGCCACGACCGCCCCTGGCGCCCCGCCGTCGCCCGTGAGACCGCGGCCGTCGCCCGCGCCACCCGGGCGGTACGGGACATCACCGGCCGGCGCCCCGAGTGGTACCGCCCGCCGTACGGCATCCTCACCACCGGCCGACTGCTGGCCGCCCGCCGGGCGGGACTGCGGACGGTGCTGTGGTCCGCGTGGGGCGAGGACTGGCGGGCCGACGCCACACCGGACTCGGTCCACGCCCTGGCGGCGGCCCAGCTGCGCGGCGGCGGCACGCTCCTGCTGCACGACTCCGACCGGCACTCCGCCCCCGGCTGCTGGCGGGCGGCCCTGCACGCCCTGCCCGCCCTCGTCACCGACTGCCGGCGGGCGGGCCTGACGGTGGGCCCGCTGGCCGAGCACACGACCGCGTGACCGGGAGACCGCCGGCCACCGGCGGGCTGCTATCCCCCGTCCCCGTCCGCCAGGGCCGCCACCGTCGCCATCGGGTCGCTGCGGAAGAGGGCCGGCGGGGCGACCGGGTGGCGGGGTGGGGCCGTGAGGGCGGGCAGGGTGTCCAGGAGGGTGCGGGCGTCCGGGGCGAAGCGGCACAGGCCGAGGGCGGACATCTGGCGGACCCCCTCCAGGCCGTGGCCGGGCAGCGGGCGGTAGGCGATCACCGGCAGGCCGGTGGCCAGGGCCTGGACGGCGGTCTGGCCGGCGGCGTTGTCCAGCAGGGCGGCCGAGGCCGCCAGCAGACCGGGCATGTCGTCGACCCAGCCGAGGGCGAGCAGGCCGGGCACCCGGCGCAGCCGGGCGAGGAGCCGTTCGTTGCGGCCGCACAGCACCACCGGCAGATACCCGGCCCCGGCGAGCAGCCGCGCGGTCGCGGCCGGACGGGAGGCCGCTCCCCAGGCGCCCGCCGACAGCAGCACCGGCGGCCGGCCCGGCGCCCGGCGGGCGAAGCGCTCGCGCCACCGGGCCGCTCCGGGGGCCGGCGCCAGGAAGCCCGGCGCGACGACCGGTCCCGTCGTCACCGCCGGTGTCCCGAGGGACCGGCGCACCCGGGCCGCCGCCATGTCCGTGAGGCACAGATAGCGGTCGTTGCCCGGATGCAGCCACTGCCGGTGCACGGCGAAGTCGAGCAGGAAGACGGCGCTCGGCACCCGCAGCCCGCCCCGCGCCCGCAGATGGCCGGTCAGCTGGGCGGCCAGATGGAAGACGGGCACCACCACGTCGACGCCCCGCCGGTCCACCAGCTCCGTCAGCCGCGCCCCCGCGAGCCGGGCCAACGGGACCCCGCCGGGGCGCGGACTGGGCCCGCCGTCGCGCAGGAACGCCTGGTAGACGCCGGCGTACGCCCACGGGGCATGCCGCACCGACGCCTGGTAGCCGCGGCGCAGGGCGGTTCCCAGGCCGTACGGCAGCAGCCGCAGCACATCGACCACGAACGCCTCGTGGCCGTACGCCGTGGCGCGGCGGGCCAGCTCCGCCGCCACGGTGTCATGACCGGCCCCCATGCTCGCGCTGACGATCAGGATTCGGCGCGGGCTGTCCGCGGACGTACGCACGGGATCCGATTCTCCGGCGGAGGCCGGGCGAAACGGCCGAGGCCCGGTCCGTGTCGTACTCGGCCATGTGGCCCTCTCCTCGGTGGCGGGCCGCCCGGTCCGTGCCACAGTGAGTCCCAGGGGTGTGCGGCGGGAGCACGGGAGGAGCCGTGAGGCGCTGGCGGCGCGGCCTGCACCGCGCTTGGGAGTGGCTGAGGGCCGAGGCCCTGCTGCGCCACGGCCGCGAACTGGAGCTGATGCACCGGGCCATGGGCTTCGCCACCCTCGCCCTGGTCACGCTGGCCCCGCTGCTGATCGTGGTCGCCGCGGCCGATCCGCTGGTCCAGGGCGGTTTCGCCTCCTGGCTGACCGACGGCATGGGCCTGTCGGGCCGCTCCGCACAGGCCCTCACCGACGTCATCAGCCCGCCGCGCAACGTCATCGGCACCACCAGCGTCTGGGGCGGCGTCCTGCTCGCCGTCTTCGGGGTGTCCTTCGGGGGCAGTGTGCAGAACGGCTACGAGCGGATCTGGGGCGTTGTGCCCGGCCCCTGGCACCGGGTCTGGCGGCAGGCGACCTGGCTGGCGGTGCTGATGGCGTACCTCTACCAGGAGGTGGCGACCAAGAACGCGCTGCACGGAGCGCAGCGGATCGTGCTGTCCACGGCGAGCGGCCTGCTGTTCTTCTGGTGGGGGCAGCGCTTCCTGCTGGGCGGCCAGATCCGCTGGCGCTCGCTGCTGCCCGGCGCCGTGGCCACGATCATCGGCCTGGCCGGGCTGCGCGCCTTCTCCTATCTCGTCTTCACCCCGCTCATCGTCACCAACGCCCTGAGCTACGGCGCGGTCGGCACCGTCCTCGTGGTCGAGTCCTGGCTGATCGGCGTCGGCTTCGTCCTCTACGGCGGTGCCCTGTTCGGCCGCTGGTTCACCGAGCACCACTGGATGCCCGTCCACGAGGAGCAGCACGGGGAGGGGGACGACGAGCAGGACCAGGGGCAGGGCCAGGGGCAGTGAGGAAGGCAACAAGGGTGGTTTTCGGCCATTCGGCCGGGTTATGGTCCCCGGACTCACGCGCAGGCGACCGAAAGATCACCCTTGACGACGATCCAGCACAGCCGGGCGGGACGGCGGCAGGCCATGCGCCGCATCCGGCCACGGCGCTCCCCGGCCGCGCCTCTGCTGCTCCTCGCCTGGGCGGGCGCGGCCGCCGTGCTCTGGCTGTGGTGGCGCACCACCCCGGCCGTCGCCCCGACCGCCGCCGACCGGCTGGTCAACGCGGGCCGGATCACCGGACTGCTCGCCGGGTACACGATCGCCCTGGTGATCGGCCAGATGGCGCGCGTCCCGGCCCTCGAGCGCCGGGTCGGCTCCGACCGGGTGGCGCGCTGGCACGCGAGAACCGGCCGATACGCGCTGACCCTGACCGTCGCCCATGTCGCACTGACCCTCTACGGCTACGCCCTCCAGGCACACACCGGCGTCCTGGCGCAGACGGCCGACGTGGTCACCGGCTACCCGGACATGATCCAGGCGGCCGTCGGCACCCTCCTGCTGCTCCTGGTCGGCCTGGTCTCCGCCGGTGCGCTGCGCCGTCGTATGCGCTACGAGCTCTGGTACCACCTGCACCTGCTCACCTACGCCGCGGTCTACCTCGCCTTCTGGCACCAGCTCGCCACCGGCGACGAGTTCGCCGGCCACGCCACCGCCCGCGCGGCCTGGTACGCCCTCTACGGCACGGTCGGCGTCCTGCTGCTGTGGTACCGCGTCCTCACCCCCGTGCGGCTCAACCTGCGGCACCGCATGCGCGTCGAGTCGGTCGTGCCGGAGGCGCCGGGCGTGGTCTCGGTGCTCATCCGGGGCCGTCGGCTGCACCGGCTCGGGGCCGAGGCGGGCCAGTTCTTCCGCTGGCGGTTCCTCGCCCGGGGGCTGCGCGGGAGCGCCAACCCGTACTCGCTGTCCGCCCCGCCCCGCCCGGACCTGCTGCGGATCACCGTCAAGGCGGCCGGCGGGCACAGCGCGGCGCTGGCCGGCCTGCGGCCGGGCACCCGGGTCTGGGCGGAAGGCCCGTACGGGGCGATGACCGCCGCCCGCCGCAGTCGCGGCAAGGTGCTGCTCCTCGCGGGCGGCGCGGGCATCACCCCGCTGCGCGCCCTGTTCGAGACCCTGCCCGGCGCACCCGGGGACCTGACGTTGCTCTACCGGGCCCGCACCCCCGATGAGCTGGCCCTCAGCGCCGAGCTGGAGGCGATCGCGGACGAGCGCGGGGCGCGGCTGCGGTACGTGGTGAACGGGCCGGACGGCCGCCGCACCCCGATCACCGCGCGGCTGCTGCGCCATGTCGTGCCCGATGTCGACCGGCACGACGTGTACCTGTGCGGACCGCCCGGGCTGGCCGAGGAGGCGTACGCCGCCCTCCGCGAGGCCGGTGTGCCGCACCGCCGTATCCACCACGAGTCCTTCGAGTTCTGAGGCGGCACTGTGACATCCGATCTCCCGGACGCGCTGGAGCCGGCGTGAGAAAGAGGCACCCATTCCGGCACGCCCTGCTAGCCACCGTCGGTACCGTCTCCGGCGTCGTGCTGCTGCTGGCGCTCAAACCGACGACCGACCCGTCCCTGGCGCAGGCCGGCCTGCCCGCCTCCGGCGGTATCGCGGTGGCCTCGGCCTCCCCCTCCGGGCCGCCGGTCACGCCCTCCCCGTCGGTACCGGCGTCGGCGTCGGCCAAGCCGTCGAAGACGCCCGGCAGGAAGCACACCGCGTCCGCCGCCGCGCGCAGCAGGCCGCCGTCGCCCGCCCCGGCCCGGACGAGCAGCGCCCCCGCCGCCCCGAGGACCACCCCGGCCGCCCCCGCCAGCCGCTCCGTCACCGGCGCCACGGCCCAGACCCGGTACGGACCGGTGCAGGTGCGGATCACCCTCACCGGCGGCCGGATCACCGGTGCGACCGCCCTCCGGTCCCCGGACGACGCGGCACGCAGCCAGCAGATCTCCGCCACCGCCGTCCCGCGGCTGAACCAGGAGACGCTCACGGCGCAGAGCGCGGACATCGACAGCGTCTCCGGCGCCACCTACACCAGCGCCGGATACAAGCAGTCCCTCCAGAGCGCCCTGGACCAGGCCGGGATCTGAGCCGCGGTTCAGGCCAGCTGGCGGCGGACCAGCTCGTGCAGTCGGCCTGTGGTGTCGGCGAGGAGTTCGGCCGGGGTGCCCTGCTGGACCACCTTGCCGTCCTCCATCACGATCACCCGGTCGGCGTCCAGCACCGTCGACAGCCGGTGGGCGATGACGACCCGGGTGGCGTTCAGCTTGCGGGTGCTGTCGATGACGATGCGCTGGGTGTCGTTGTCCAGGGCGCTGGTCGCCTCGTCGAAGAACAGGATCCGCGGCCGCCGGATCAGCGCCTGAGCGATCATCAGGCGCTGCCGCTGGCCGCCGGAGATCGCGCCGCTCCCGGCCACGATGGTGTGCAGGCCCATCGGCATCCGCTTGATGTCCTCCGCGAGCCCCGCCAGCTCGGCCGCCGCCATCGCCTCCTCCGGCGTGTACGGCTCGGTGCCGCAGATGACGTCCAGGATCGAGCCGGTGAAGGGCTGCGCGTGCTGGAGGACCACCCCGCACTGGCGGCGCACCGCCGACTGGTCGAGCGCCGCCAGGTCCTGGCCGTCGTACAGGACGCTGCCGGAGACCGGCTTGTCGAAGCCGATCAGCAGGCGCAGCAGCGTCGACTTGCCGCAGCCGCTCGGCCCCACGATCGCCACGAACTCGCCCGGCCGGACGGCGAAGGACACGTCGTCCAGCACGAGCGGGCCGTCGTCGGCGTACCGGAAGGACAGCCGCCGGGCCTCCAGGGCGCCGGACAGCGGGCCCGGGCGGGTGCTCGCCGTGCGCACCTCCGGGGACGCGTCCAGCACCGGGCGGATCTCCTCGAACAGCGGCAGCGCCGCCACCGCGGAGACGAAGGCACCGGTCAGCTGGGTGACCGAGGTCAGCACCATCGTCACCGAGGTGTTGAAGGTGAGGAAGTCCGCCGCGGACATGGCGCCCTTGGCCGGGCCCGCCAGCAGCATGAACATCACCAGGGTGACGACGGGGAGGTAGACCGCGCCGAGCACCGTGGTGAGGTTCTTGATCCGGCCGGCCTTCTGCTGGAGCTCCCGGCTGCGCGCGAACTCCCGGGCCCAGGCCGCGTACGCGTAGTTCTCGGCCGCCGCGACCCGCAGCTTGGGCAGGCCCCGCAGAGTCTGGAACGCCTGGTTGTTCAGCTTGTTGCCGAGCACCACGAGCCGCCGCTGCCAGCGCACCTGCCACAGCCCGAGCCCCAGGAACACGGCCGCGATCACGGTGAGCATGCCGAGCGCGGCGAGCGCCATCGGCACGTCGTACCAGAGCAGCAGGCCGAGGTTCATCGCGCCGACCGTCACCGACTGGGCGACCACCGGGCCGACGCCCGCCAGCAGCCGGCGCATCGCGCTGACGCCCATGGCGGCGCTGGCCAGCTCACCGGTGGAGCGCTGGGTGAAGAAGCGGGTGGGCAGCCTGAGCAGCCGGTCCCAGACGGCCGGTTGCAAAGCCGCCTCGATACGGCCCTCCAGCCGGAGGATGGACAGGTTCTCCAGCAGCGTGAAGGCGGCCGCCACCACGCCGCTCACCATCACCGCGAGGCACACCTGGACGATCAGGCCGGTCTGCGCCCGCGGTACGTACTCGCCGAGCACCTTGCCCGTCGCGATCGGCACCAGCGCGCCGATGGCCACCGTCACCAGCCCGGCGAGCAGCAGGTTCAGCAGATCGCCGCGGGTGCCGCGCAGAGCGAACCGGAGCAGGCCGAACGGACCGAGCCGGCGGTCCGGCAGCGGCCGGTAGAACATCACCGCGCGCGGCTCGAACTCCTCCGCGTTCGCCTTCTCGACCGGCGTCTCCCGGCCGGTGCCCGGATGGACGGCCACATAGCCGCCGCGCCGCCACAGCAGGGCGACCGGCGCCCCGGACAGTGCCCGGTGGCCGACCAGCGGGCCCACGTTCTCCCGCCACCAGCGCCCGTCCAGCCGTACTGCCCGGGTCCGCACCCGGGAGGCGAGCGCCACCCGCTCCACCGGGTCGAGCCGCTCGCTCTCGCCGCCGCTCTGCGCGGGCTCGGCGAGCGTGATCCCGGCCGCCTCGGCGACCAGCCGGCACGCCGCATAGGTGGCGTCCGCGTCGGCGGTCGTGGTCCGGGGGGCCGCCGAGCGCTTGCCGATGGAGGCCAGCAGGGTCTGGTCGGCCTGGGCGCGGACCGCCTCACCGGCCTTGATGCCGGCGGCCGTGCGGTGCTCGTGGGTGCGCTCCAGCTGCTCGATCCACCGGTCCAGCGCGGTCAGCAGCCGGTACTGCTGGTCGACCAGGGACTGCCACAGCGCCGGGTCCATCAGCAGGTCGGCGGCGGCCTCCGCGCCGTACAGGGAGCCGTACTGGACGCTGCCTGGCGGCACCTGCATCCAGAACACCTCGTCGTCCGCGGGCATCTGCCCGCGCTCCTCGGCCATCGGGGCCTGGAAGAGCACCGACAGACCGCGGCCGACGCCGAGCGCGAGGGCGTACTCCAGCGGGCTGGTGGTGGGCGGCACGTACTGGGGGTTGCCGTACTCGTCGTACGACCAGGTGTGCGTGTCGGCAGGCTGGTACAGCTCCCGCAGGCCGATCCGGTGCACCACGCAGTCCCGGACCGGCCGGGCCACCAGGGTGTGCTCCGGGCCGGCGACCGGGCCGAGCAGCAGCGTGCCCGCCTCCAGCCGGCCGAGGTGGTGCCAGTGACCCTGCTGGGCGGCGTCCACCGCGTACAGGTCCAGGGCGCCGGCCGCGACCAGCCACAGCACCTGCGGACCCTCCAGGTCCAGCCGGTTGTAGCCGGCGCAGTCGAGCCGTGCGCCCATGGACCCCAGCGCACCGAGCACCAGGTCGCCTTCGCCGACGGTCGTCATCTCACCGCTCCCTGACCAGTGCCGCGTAGGTGCCGCCGAGCGCCACCAGCTCCTCGTGCCGCCCGCGCTCGACCACCGTGCCGTGCTGGAGCACCACGATCTCGTCGCTGTCGCGGACCGTGCTCAGCCGGTGCGCGATCACCACGCAGGCGCAGCCGCGGCGGCGCAGGTTGTCCATCACCACCTGCTCGGTCTCCGCGTCCAGCGCGCTGGTCACCTCGTCCAGCACCAGGATGCTCGGCCGGCGCACCAGCGCCCGGGCGATCTCCAGGCGCTGGCGCTGACCGCCGGAGAAGTTGCGGCCGTCCTGCTCGACCCTGCTGCGGATGCCGCCGGGACGGCGCATCACCACGTCGTACAGGGCCGCGTCCTTCAGCGCCTCCACCACGGCGTCGTCGGGCACGGACGGGTCCCACAGGGCCACGTTGTCGCGGACCGAGCCCTCGAAGAGGAACACGTCCTGGTCCACGAAGGAGACGGACGCGGCGAGCGCGCCGCGCGGGATGTCCTCCAGCCGGCGGCCGTCGATGCGGATCACCCCGTCCCACGGCGCGTACAGGCCGGAGATGAGGCGGGAGACCGTCGACTTGCCGCTGCCCGAGCCGCCCACCAGGGCCACCTGCTGCCCGGGGCCGACGGTCAGGTCGAAGCCGCTGAGCAGCGGCTTGTCCAGGGGGCTGTAGCCGAAGGTGACGTTCTCCAGCTCGACGTGCCCGTGCAGCCGGCGGGTGGAGTCGGCGCCGCCGGGGCGGGCGTAGAGCGGGTCGGCCTGGAAGTTCTCCACGTCCTTCAGCCGGGCCACGTCCGCGGCGAAGTCCTGGATGCGGCCCGCGACCCCGTTGAGCCGGGTGAGGGGTGCGGTGAACCGGGTGACCAGCGCCTGGAAGGCGACCAGCAGACCGACCGAGATATGCCCCTCGACCGCGCGCAGACCGCCGATCCACAGGATCAGCGCGCTGTTGAACGTGGCCAAGGTGGGTGCCACCACCCCCAGCCAGGCGCTCGGCACGCCGAGCCGCTGCTGCTCCTCCAGCGTGGCGGCGTGCTGCCCGGCCCACTTGCGGAAGTAGCCGTCCTCGCCGCCGGTCGCCTTCATCGTCTCGATCAGCTGAAGTCCGGTGTACGAGGTGTTCGTCAGCCGCGCCGTGTCCGCCCGCAGCTTCGCCGTACGGGTCGCGCGCAGCCGTACGACCAGCCGCATGGCCACCACGTTGAGCAGGGCCACGCCGATGCCGACGAACGTCAGCTGCGGGTCGTAGGTGTAGAGCAGGACCGCGTACAGCACGACGACGATCGCGTCCACGCCGGCCGCGGCGAGGTCGCGGGCCAGGGTCTCCGCGACCTGGTCGTTGGACTGGAGGCGCTGCACCAGGTCGGCGGGGGAGCGCTGGGCGAAGAACGTCACCGGCAGCCGCAGCAGATGGCGCAGGAAGCGGGCGCTGGAGAGGGTGGAGGAGATGATCCGGCCGTGCAGCAGGTTGGCCTGCTGGAGCCAGGTCAGCACCAGGGTGAGCAGCACACAGGCGGCCATCGACGTGAACAGCACACCGAGCAGCGAGGTCTGCCCGCCGATGAGGAACATGTCGATGTAGGTGCGGCTCAGCGCGGGTACGGCGGCACCGACCGCCACCAGCAGCAGGCTGGCCAGCACGGCGGCGGGCAGGGTGCCCGCGGTGCCGCGCAGCCGGGCGGGCAGCGCGCCGAGCACACCGGGCTTGCGCCCGCCCCGGGTGAAGCCGTCGCCGGGCTCCAGCACCAGCACCACACCGGTGAAGCTGCCGTCGAACTCCTCCATGGGCACGAACCGGCGGCCCTTGGCGGGGTCGTTGATGTACACCCCGCGGCGGCCCAGTCGGCGGCCCATGCCGTCGTAGACGACGTAGTGGTTGAACTCCCAGAAGAGGATGGCCGGCGCCCTGACCTCGGCGAGGGCGGCCAGGTCCATCTGCATGCCCTTGGCCGTCAGGCCGTAACTGCGGGCGGCCTTGAGCAGGTTGGAGGCGCGCGAGCCGTCGCGGGAGACACCGCAGGCGATGCGCAGCTCCTCCAGCGGCACATGCCGGCCGTAGTGGCCGAGGACCATCGCGAGGGAGGCGGCGCCGCACTCGACGGCCTCCATCTGGAGCACGCTGGGCGTACGGACCGTGCCCGCACGCGCCTTGGGGACCGGCCGCTTGGCGGGGGCGGCGCGTCTGCGGCCGCGGGTGTCCTGTGCGGTGGGGCTCACGGGAGCAGCCAATCGACGGGGTGCTGGTCGGCCAGCCGGATCGAGGCGGAGGCGAGGGTCATGGAGTCGAGCCGGTACGGCGGGCCGTCGCTGGTCGACCAGCGGTAGCCGCTCCTGGTGCCGGCCGACCGGTCCAGCTCGACCAGGACGGCCACCGGGCGGCCCGTGCGGGTGAACTGCGCGCCGAGCTGGCTGTCCCCGAGGAAGGAGGAGATCGACTGGGCGGACTGCGCGGTGCGGTCCACCGACTTCACATGGCCGCGCAGCACGCCGTACGTCTGGGCGGGCACCGAGGAGACGGTGAGGTCGACGGGGGCGTGCGCGGGGATGGCGGCGGCGTTCTCGGCGGGGACGTACACGGTCGCGTACAGCGGATCGGAGGTGTGCGCGACCTTCTCCACCGCCGCGACGTTCGTACCGGTCTGGATGATCTGCCCGATGGTGGCGGCGAGCGCGGTGACCCGGCCCGCGGCGACCGTACGGACGAGGGAATCGCCCTGCGCGGTACGGACCCTGAGGACCGGCGCGTTCGCCGGGAGCCGTTCGCCCTGGCGGGCCTCGACGGCCGTGACCTGGCCGGCCACCGGACTCTGCAACAGGTAACTGCCCTGCGCGTGGGTGAGGACGGCCTGCGCGCTCACCGTGGAGGCGACGGAACCGGTCACCGCCCACACCGAGGCGGCCGCCATGACGGCGACGGTGACACCGAGCGCGAGCCAGCCCTGCGGGCGGGCGAGCCGCACCGGAAGGTCCAGCTCCTCGGGCGACTGGAGCTTGGCGAGGGCCTGTTGGCGGAACTGCACGGGGAACTTCCCTCACCTGTGGGGGAGTTGCTGGTGTTTCAGGGCATCGATGAGTCCCGGAACCGGGAACCGGCTCCGGGACTCATCGGCGACGCGGTGCGATCAGAGACCGGCAACCAGGCCGTTGATCGGGGCGGTGTTCAGACCGGTCACACCCTCGACGGTGCCGACGACCGTGTTGACCAGGCCGTTCACGCCCGGGGCGATCTCGTTCACGGTGCCCAGGGTGCTGTTGAGGGTGTTGGAGGACAGGCCGCCGGAGACGTTGTCCAGCTCGGCGTCCGAGATCTCGACGGTCTCGACCTGGGGGGTGGAGTTCATGATGGAACTTCCCTTCATATGGGTATTTCACAAGGGGGAGAGCGGCCCCCTCTGGGGACAGACGGACGGCCGCGGAACCGGGGGCGCCGGGCACCCGTGGAGCGGGCGCCGGGGCGAGCCCTGCGGTGCGATGGATCAAAGCACGCAGGCGGCGCCCGCTTCCAATCAACCAGGGCGCCCACCAGGCAGTTTGTCGCGGAGACGCACGGATCCGTGCAGGTCCGCCCACACCTTGTCGGCGACTCCTTCACATGCCGCACGGCATCGTCGCACCGGCGGCCTTGCCCGCCGCGCGGCGAATCCGGCACTCCGCGCCAATGGTGTGACCCGCGGTAAGGGGATGTGCAGATACGGCGGGGCCGGTGACCTGGTTGAGCATTCGATGTGCAGATTCCCTGAAGCAGGGATTCCGCTCCGTGTCCACAGCTGACCGTTACCGATCGGTAGCCGTGCGTGTCAGTCCCGGATCGCGGAACGTGGCCGATTCACCCCGCCGGTCCGGCCGCCGGGAAGCGGAACTGAACGCACCGCCCGTCGGCTGCGTACGTACGGCCATCCAGGCGCCGCCAACGAACGAACTGTCAGGCACGAACTGCCCATGGAGCGAGAGCCCATGAACGGCAGACCCCCGTCCCCAGGAGGTCGAGAAGTTTGAGTCACAAGCGAATGCCCAAGCGCAAGGCCGCGATAGCGGTGGGCGGTGTCGCGGCGCTCGGAGCGGCGGCCCTCCTGCTCCCCAACGCCAACGCCTCCCAGGACCGGGGCGGGTCCGCCGGCGCCACCGGCACCGCCCGGACCCTGAAGGCGACTCAGGCCTCGGGCCTCGCCGCCCGGTTGCAGAAGACCCTCGGCGACGCGGTCGCCGGCACCTATTACGACAGCGCCAAGCAGCAGCTGGTCGTCAACGTCGTGCGCGGCGACGCCAAGGCCGCCGCCCGAGCCGAGCAGGCCGGCGCCGCCGTCCGCACGGTGGACCACAGCACCCGGCAGCTCAAGGCGGCCGCGCGGACCCTGAAGACCAAGGCGACCATCCCCGGCACCTCGTGGGCCATCGACCCGCGCACCAACAAGGTCCTGGTCACCGCCGACTCCACGGTCACCGGCGCCCGGTGGAACCAGCTCCAGTCCACCGTGCAGGGCCTCGGCTCCGGCATGGCGACCCTGAAGCGGTCCGGCGGCACCTTCAAGACCTTCGTCTCCGGCGGCGACGCCATCTTCGCCCAGACGCAAGCGGGCGGCGTCCGCTGCTCCCTCGGCTTCAACGTCACCGCCTCCGACGGCAGCCCCGCCTTCCTGACGGCCGGTCACTGCGGCGTCGCCGCCAAGCAGTGGTCCGACTCCCAGACCGGCCAGCCCATCGCCACCGTCGACCAGGCGGTCTTCCCCGGCAACGACTTCTCGCTCGTCAAGTACGACGACCCGAACACCCAGACGTCGAGCGAGGTCAACACCGGCAACGGCCAGACCGTGCAGATCACCCAGGCGGCCGACGCCACCGTCGGCGAGACCGTGTTCCGCATGGGCTCCACGACCGGGCTGCACGACGGCCAGGTCACCGGCCTCGACGCCACCGTCAACTTCCAGAGCGAGACCGACCCGAACGGCGTCGACACCGTCAACGGCCTGATCCAGACCAACGTCTGCGCCGAGCCCGGGGACAGCGGCGGCTCCCTGTTCACCCAGGACGGCGGCGCGGTCGGCCTCACCTCCGGCGGCAGCGGCGACTGCACCAACGGCGGCGAGACCTTCTTCCAGCCGGTCACCGCCGCCCTCCAGGCCACCGGCGCGACCCTCGGGGACGGCGGCAACGCGGGCAACGCCGGCAACAACGGCAACGCGGGCAACAACGGCAACGGCAACGGCGCGGGCGACCAGTCGGGTGCGGGCGACCAGTCCGGCTCCGCGGCCGGCGGCGCCCAGAGCGGCGGCAGCGCCGACCCGTCGGCCCCGGCCGGCGACCAGTCCGGCGGCGGCTCGGCGAGCGACGGGTCCGGCGCCGGCTCCGCGGACGGCAACGGGACCTCGTCCCTCACCGGCACCCGCTGAGCCCGGTCCCCCGAACGCCCTGCCGGCCCCGCGCGGTTCCGGCCGGCAGGGCCCGGCCCGGCCCTCCGGCGGGAGGGCCGGGCCACCGGCTCGGGCTCCGCCGACCGCCGCGCGACTCAGCCGTCGGCGTGGGCCCGCAGCAACAGCACCGCCACGTCGTCCACCCGTTCCCGGGCCGCCGCGCTGTGCCGGATCACCTCGTCCGCGAGGCTCTCCAACGGCTGATCACCGGCCTCCGCGAGCAGCCCGCCCAGCTCGACCAGGGCGTCCTCGATGTCGGCACCCGGAGACTCCACCAGCCCGTCCGTGTAGAGGACCAGGACCGAACCGGGCGCGAGGGACACCTCGGTCGTCGGATAGACGGCTTCCGCGTCGATGCCCAGCAGCGGACCGCCGGCCAGGTCCAGCACCCGCACCCGCCCGTCGGGCCGTCGCAGCAGCGGCGGCGGATGCCCCGCCCGCGCCATCACGGCCCGGCCCCGCGCCGGGTCCAGCCGCAGATACAGACAGCTGGCGAACAGCTCCGCGCCGAGGTCGATCAGCAGCCGGTTGGTGCTGCTCATCACCTCGTGCGGCGCCTGCCCGACCGTGGTGTACGCGCGGACCCCGGTACGGATCTGCCCCATCAGAGCCGCCGCCCGCACATTGTGGCCCTGTACGTCCCCGATCGCCGCCGCCGAGAACGGCCCGGTCGGCACCAGGTCGTAGAAGTCCCCGCCGATGTCCATGCCGTGCATGGCCGGCAGATAGCGGGCGGCGGCCTCGATGCCCGGCGGCGGCACCAGCGTGTGCGGCAGCAGCGCCTGTTGCAGCCCATGGGCGAGCCGGTGCTTGGCGTCGTACAGCTGGGCCCGCTCCAGGGCCTGGGCGATCAGCCCGCCGAGCGACGTCAGCACCGCACGCTCGTCGGCGGGGAAGACATGCGGTTCGGCGTAGGCCAGCACACAGGTGCCCACCGGCCGCCCGGACGCGATCAGCGGCAGATAGGCCCAGGCCGCGAAGCCGTCCGGGGTCTCGCCGCGGTTCGGGTACAGCCGCTCCAGCTGCTCCCGCGAGTCGAAGAACCCGGGCACGCCGCTGTTCAGCGCCTGGGTGCCCGGGGTCCGCTCGGACAGCGGCAGCCCGTTGAACCGCTCCACGATGTGCGGGTCGCCGTACCCCCGGTGTCCCAGCACATGCAGCCGGCCGCCCTCGGTGCCGAGCATCACCAGCGCCTGACTGCCGACCGCCGGGGCCACCTCGTCCCAGACCAGCTGGATCACGTCGTGCACCCCCACCGCCTCGGTCAGCGCGCCCGCCAGACTCAGCACCTGCGAGATCGTCACCAGACGGGACGGCCCCGACCCCGTCGGCGGGGCGGCGCGCGCCATCTCGGCCACCGCCCGGGCCCGGCTGATCCGCACACTCAGCCCGGTCGTGTTCGGATACAGCCGGAACGACAGCCACTCGCCCGGCGGACGCAGCGCCACGAACGAGGTGACCTGCTGACTGATCAGCGCCGCCCGGTAGCGGTCCTCGTACATCGGGTCGTTCAGCCAGGGCACCGACACCCACGGCAGCGTGCCGAGCAGGTGGTCCGGCGGTTTGCCCAGCAGCTCGGCGGCGGCCTGGTTGACGAAGCCGATCCGGCCGTGCAGATCCAGCGACACCAGCCCGTACGGCAGCCGGGCCACCATCCGCGCCGCCTCCACCGAGCCCAGCGTGTTCCCCATGCCCGGCACGGGCGCCGCGAGCACATCGGCCTCGTGGGTGATCGGCCGGTTCTCCGCGGCGGCCCGCTCCAGCCGCAACGCCAGCCGCTCGCAGGCCGCCGTCAGATGCCTGCGCTCGCCCTCGGACAGCTCCGGCGGATGCGCGCCGGGCCAGGTCACGAACAGCGCGCCGTACACCTTCCGCGCGGTCGCCACGGGCGCGGCGGCCAGCGCGAACGGGTACGGCAGCACCACCGCGATCCGCGGAAAGCGGCGGGCCATCTCCTCCTCGCCGCTCACCCAGACCAGCCGCCGCTCGCGCACCGCCTCCGCGACCGGGATCGGCGCGCTCAGCCCCACCCGCTCCCAGGGTGCCGTGAAGGCCCTGGGCATGCCCGCCTTCACCGCCATCTCCAGCACCGGTTCGTCCGGCCGGAGCAGATAGACGGCGCCGGAGTGCGCGTGCACCTCCTCCAGCAGGGAGACCAGCGCGAGCGACAGCACCGGCCGGCCGGTCGGCAGTTGGCCGGCCGCGGGCGCCCGTCTCGGCCCCGGCCCGTCGGACACGCCGACCACCTCCTCGTACGGCGCGCGGCGCCCCGCGCTCCAGGCTCCCTCGCGGGCGCGCCCGGCGCACGGCGAGCGCTCCGTCCGTGCCCCGCCACGCCACCCGACCTGCGCTTACAAGGCCTCGGGGGGCAATTCGTATACCCCGCCCGCCCCGGCCCATGCGTGGGCAGGCGAAGCGCGGGGCGGCGTACGCACACCGCATGTGCGCCCCCGCGCACCTTGGTTTCGATCGAGGTCCACGGGCCGCCGCCGCGAAAGCGCCGCCGGGGCCCCAGGGGGATCGGCACAGGGGCTGCGCGGCGGTCGTATAAGCGCTGTAATGGCGGCGTGGTCAGTGAGGGCGCCGCGGTACACGGAACCAGAGCCGAGCGCGCCGAAATCGCCCTGGAGACACTCGCCGCGGACCCCGGGGCACCCGACCGCCTGCGCCGTGTCCTGGAACAGGCGCTGGTGTTCGCCGGGGCGGCGTTCGCCGGGGTGTACGCGCCGGGCGGCGATCCCGCGGTGCTGTGGCTGGCCGAGTCGGCGGGGCTGCCCCGCACCCTGTACGGGCTCAAGGACGGCTATCCGGTCACCAGCGGCTCCCCGGCCGCCCAGGCGCACCGCACCGGTCGGCCGCTGTGGCTCGGCCCGGCGGAGCTGGCCGACTGCCCCGAGGCGCGCCGCACCCCCGCCCGGGACTTCTCGGTGGCCGCCCTGCCGCTCGGCGGCCGCGACGGCGGCTGCCTGCTCGCGGTGAGCGAGCAGCCCGGCGGCTTCGGCACCGACGACCGGGCCTGTCTGCGCCGGATCGCCCAGGCGGTCGCCGTACCCGCCGCGGCGGCCGTCACCGACAACGGCGAGCTGACCGCCGACGCCTTCAGCCTGTCCATGGACACCGGGCGGATCGACGTCGGCGACGCTCTGCTGCGGCTGTTCGGCATCGGCCGGGACGCCTTCGACGGCCGGGTGGAGACACTGCTCGCCCTCACCGTGCCCGAGGACCTGCCCGCCCTGATGTCCGTCGTCGAGGCCGACCACATGACCATCGGCGACCGCGAACTGGAGTTCCGCGTCCGCCAGGCCTCCGGGCCCCCCAGGTGGCTCAGGCTGCGCGGCCGGCTGCTGCCCGCCGGGGAGGGCCGCCCCGCCCGGCTCGTCGGCACCGTCGCCGACGCCTCCACCCTGCGGTCGGACGTCACCGACGTGGCCCGGGTGCAGCGGCTGGCCGCCGCCCTCGCCACCGCCGGCACCGTCAAGGACGTCGGCAAGGCCGTCGTCGCCGCCCTGCGCCGACCGCTCCAGGCCGACCGGATCGCGCTCGCCGAACTCGAGAACGACCGGCTCGTCGTCACCGTCCTCGACCCGCCCGAACCCGAGTCCTGGCCCGAGGTGTGGCGCAGCGAGTGGCGCACCGAGTGGCCCGACGCGCCCGTGCGCGCCATGCCCACCCTCGCCGCCGCCTTGCGCCAGGGCCGCGCCCGCATCTGGCCCGCCGGCAGCCCGCTCGAACCCGCGCTCGCCGAGGTGGGCCCCGGCGGCCTCGCCGTGCTGCCGCTGCCCGCCGGCGGCCGGATGGCCGGCGCCTGCCTGATCGGCTGGGACGACCCGCACGAGTTCGGCGCCGACGAACGGGCCCTGCTCACCGCCTGCGCCGGTCTGACCGGACAGGCCCTGCTGCGCGCCCACGCCTTCGACGCCGAGCACGAGCTCGTCGGCATGCTCCAGCGCACCCTGCTGCCGCGCCGGCTGCCCCGGCTGCCCGGCGCGGTCGCCGTGGCCCGCTACCTGCCCACCACCGCGGGGCTGGAGGTCGGCGGCGACTGGTACGACGTGATCCCGCTCGCCGACAACCACGTGGCCCTCGTCATCGGCGACGTCCAGGGCCACAACGCGGGCGCCGCCACCCTGATGGGCCAGATGCGCACCGCGCTGCGCGCCTACGCCACCGAGGGCCACGCCCCCGACGTGGTCGTCGCCCACGCCAACCGGCTGCTGCTGGAGATGGAGACCGACCTCTTCGCCACCTGCGCCTACGTCGACGTCGACATGGAGCAGGGCACCGCCTGGATCGTGCGGGCCGGCCACCTGCCGCCGCTGCTGCGCCACCCGGACGGCGGCACCGAGACCGTGGGGTCCGAGGGCGGACCGCCGCTCGGCGTGCTGGACCGGGCCGAGTTCCCGATGACCCCGCTGCGGCTCACCCCCGGCACGCTGCTCGCGCTGACCACCGACGGGCTGGTGGAGTCCCCCGACACCGACCTCGACACCGGCATGGACCGGCTCGCCCACGACCTCGCCGCCGCCGACCCCGCCCACCTCGGCCAGGTCGCCGACACCCTGCTCGCGGGCGCGCACCGCGGCGACGACGTCGCCCTGCTGCTGATGCGCTACGACGGCCTGGCCGTCTGCCCGCTGCGGGAGAGCTGGACGGTGTGGCGGGTGCCGGAGGCCGCCCGGCACGCCCGCCGCTTCACCCGGCGCACCCTGCGCACCTGGAACGTCTCGCCGGACACGATGGACGCGGCCCTGCTGATCGTCTCCGAACTCGTCACCAACGCGCTGGTGCACACCGACGGCCCGGTCCGGCTCGACCTCAGCCTGGTCAACCACCGGCTGCGGCTCGCCGTCGCCGACACCTCCCCCCGCAGCCCGGTCAAGCCCACCGACATCGGCTGGGAAGCCACCGGTGGCCGAGGCATCCTCCTGGTCGAAGCGGTCTCGGCTGCCTGGGGAACGGTCCCGGTCAGCGGCGGCAAACAGGTCTGGGCAGAACTCACCCCCGACCCCTGAGACGCCCTCCGGCCGGGCGGCTCGTCCGGGATGGGCGTGTGCTTTCGTCTGGCCGCTTGGGGGCTGCCGGCTCGTCCCGGACGGGCTCGTTCTGGACGGTCGGCGCGGGCCTGCGGCCGCCACACGGGTGCTTCCCGGGTCGTTGGACAGGCGCATTCCGGTCCGCGTGCCTAGGGTCGAGTGGTGTGGCACACACCTTCGAGGAACTGGTGCAGAAGCAGCGCGCGGCCGAGGCGGCACACGCCACCGTCGAGGAGCTGCGCAGCACCTATGGCCCGCCCGCCGAGCGGGGGATGACCGGTGCCCAGTCGGGCACCTACGAGACCGCCCTGCGGGCCTGGCGGGACCTGGCCCGGGACGTGCAGACCGCGGTGAGTGAGTACGCCAAGCAGACGGGCCGGCCGCGCGCCGAGATCGAGGAGGAGGTGGAGCGGGCGGCGGCGGCCCCGGAGGAGCTGTGAGGGGCGCTGCCCGCCGCGCCGAACGGCTCGCCGACGCCGTCGACGCCAGACTGCCGCTCACCGAGGGCGGCTCGCTGCTGCGCAAGGCGTTTCCCGAGCACTGGTCCTTCCTGCTCGGCGAGATCGCCCTGTACAGCCTGCTGGTGCTCATCGTCACCGGGGTCTGGCTGACGCTGTTCTTCAAGCCGGAGATGCGCGAGGTCGTCTACGCGGGCCCGTACCCGCCCCTGCGCGGGGTCCGGATGTCGGAGGCCTTCGACTCCACCCTCCGGATCAGCTTCGACGTCCGCGGCGGACTGCTGATGCGGCAGACCCACCACTGGGCCGCGCTGGTCTTCGTCGCCGCCATCGGCACCCACATGCTGCGGATCTTCTTCACCGGCGCCTTCCGCAGGCCCCGCGAGGCGAACTGGGTCATCGGGCTCACCCTGTTCGTCGTCTCGCTCGCCGAGGGGTTCGCCGGCTACTCGCTCCCCGACGACCTGCTCTCCGGGACCGGCCTGCGCATCGCCCAGGGGATCATGGCCTCGCTCCCGGTGGTCGGCACGTACGTCGCGTTCTTCGTCTTCGGCGGCCAGTACCCCGGCCACGACATCATCACCCGGCTCTACCCCGTGCACATCCTGCTGCTGCCCGGCATCCTGATCGGCCTGGTCACCGTGCACCTGATCCTGGTGTTTTACCTCAAGCACACCCACTGGCGCGGCCCCGGGCACACCAACCGCAACTCCGTCGGCAAGCCCCTGGTCCCGCAGTTCGCGGCGTCCTCCACCGGCCTGGCCCTCACCGTCTCCGGCGTCCTGGTGCTGCTCGCCGGCCTGGCGCAGATCAACCCCGTCTGGGTCTACGGCCCCTACCGCCCCGACCAGGCCTCCACCGGCTCCCAGCCCGACTGGTACGTCGGCTTCCTGGAGGGCGCGCTGCGCCTCGTACCGCCGTGGGAGACCACGGTCGCCGGGCACACCTTCATGTGGAACGTGCTGCTCCCGGCCGTCGTGCTGCCCGGCCTGCTCTTCGCGGTCCTGTACGCCTATCCGTTCGTGGAGCAGCGCCTGACGGGGGAGCGGCAGCGCGAGCAGCACCTGTGCGACCGGCCCCGTGAACGCCCCGTGCGCACCGGGCTCGGCGTGGCCGGCACGGTGTTCTACGTCGTCCTGCTGCTGGCCGGCGGAAACGACGTGATCGCCCAGACCTTCCACATCTCCGTGAACGCCCTCACCTGGGTGCTGCGCATCGCCCTGATCGTGGCGCCCCTGCTGGCCTTCACGGTGACCCGCTGGCTGTGCCGGGCCCTCACCGAGGCCGAGCGCGAGCGGCTCGAGGAGGGCGTGCCCACCGGGGAGGTCACGCAGAGCGTCTCCGGCGGCTACGACAGCGACCACGAGCCCGTCGAGTCGTTCCGGCCCGGCGCCCCGCGCAAGCCGCTCACCGGCGCGCGTACTGGAACACCATCCCGTACACCCCGCGAGCCAGAACGCCCAGCCCGATGAGGAACAGCCACAGCCCGTAGACCACGCCGGTCGCCGTCACCGCGAATCCCAGCGCGGTGACGACCGGCCACACACTCTCGTCCGGGAAGAACGCCACCGGCCCCGCGGCGTCCGCGACCTCCGCCTCCGTCCGGTCCTGCGCGCGGGCGCCCCGCCGCCGGAACTGGATCAGGCAGAAGAACGACACCAGCCCCGCCATCCCACACGCGACGACCAGGGCCACGGTGCCGGTCTCGTCGCCCGACCACACCCCGTACAGCGCGGCCGACCCGCCGAAGAACAGCGCGACCCCGCCGAACAGCATCGACTCGGCCTTCATCGTGCCAGCTCCTCCCCGGCCGGACTGTCGACCTCCGGATGGTGCAGGTCGAACGCGGGCGACTCGGAGCGGATCCGGGGCAGCGCCGTGAAGTTGTGCCGGGGCGGCGGACAGGAGGTGGCCCACTCCAGGCCCCGGCCCCAGCCCCAGGGGTCGTCGGCGCCGACCCGCTCGCCCTTCGCCGCCGTGCGCCAGACGTTGTACAGGAACGGCAGGGTGGAGACGCCGAGCAGGAACGCGCCCGCCGACGACAGGGTGTTGAGCAGCGTGAACCCGTCCGACGGGAGATAGTCGGCGTACCGGCGCGGCATCCCCGCCTCGCCCAGCCAGTGCTGCACCAGGAAGGTCAGCTGGAACGCCGGGAACAGCAGCCAGAAGTGCACCTTGCCGAGCCGCTCGTCCAGCATTTTCCCGGTGAACTTCGGCCACCAGAAGTAAAACCCCGCGAACATCGCGAACACCACGGTGCCGAACAGCACATAGTGCAGGTGCGCCACGATGAAGTAGGTGTCGGTGAGATGGAAGTCCAGCGGCGGGGAGGCGATCAGCACCCCGCTCAACCCGCCGAGCAGGAAGGACATCAGGAAGCCCATCGCCCACAGCATCGGTGTCTCGAACGACACCGACCCGTTCACCATCGTCCCGATCCAGGCGAAGAACTTGATGCCGGTGGGCACCGCGATCAGGAACGACATCACGGAGAAGAACGGCAGCAGCACCGCGCCCGTGGCGAACATGTGGTGCGCCCACACCACCGCCGACAGCATCGTGATCGCGATGGTCGCGCCGATCATCGGCAGATAGCCGAACAGCGGCTTGCGGGAGAACACCGGGACGATCTCCGAGATGATCCCGAAGAACGGCAGCGCCACGATGTAGACCTCCGGATGCCCGAAGAACCAGAACAGGTGCTGCCACAGCAGCGCGCCCCCGTTCGCCGCGTCGAACACATGCGCACCGAACTTCCGGTCCGCCTCCAGCGCCAGCAGCGCGGCCGTCAGCACCGGGAACGCGGGCAGGATCAGGATCGAGGTGAACAGCACGTTCCAGGTGAAGATCGGCATCCGGAACATGGTCAGCCCAGGGGCGCGCAGGGCCACGATCGTGGTGATGAAGTTGACCGCGGTCAGGGTCGTCGACACACCGGTGACCACCAGGCCCATCGCCCACAGGTCGCCGCCCGCGCCGGGCGAGAAGTAGGCGCTGTTCAGCGGCGCGTAGGCGAACCAGCCGAACGCGGCGGCCCCGCCCGGCACCAGAAAACCGGACACCACCATCAGCGCCCCGAACAGGTACATCCAGTACGACAGCGCGTTCAGCCGGGGCAGCGCCAGGTCCGGCGCACCGATCTGGAGCGGCATGACGGCGTTGGCGAACCCGGCGAACATCGGGGTCGCGAACAGCAGCATCATGATCGTGCCGTGGATCGTGAAGAACTGGTCGTAGCCGTGCAGGCTCAGGAACTGGAGCCCCGGCCGCGCCAGTTCGGCACGCATCCCGAGCGCCAGCAGCCCGGCGAACAGGAAGAAGCAGAACGACGTCACCATGTACAGCCGGCCGATCACCTTGTGGTCCGTGGTGGCGAGCCAGCGCAGCAGGGTCCGGCCGGGCCGCGGGGCGGGGGCCAGGTAGCGGACGACGATCTCATGGGTTTCCGGCACATCGGGCGTTTCGGTCATCCCTGGTGACGCTACTCGCGGCCGGCCCCGGCCCCGGCAGCGCCACGCCCTGCACACCCCCGGTCGTACGCGCGGCCCGGGTGGGTACCCGGGGCACATGGACATCGCCATGTACGCCAGCCACGTCAGGTCCGAAGCAGCCGCCGGTGCCCAGGTCTTCGGATACGTCCTCATCCTGGCCGCCGGGGTCGCCTGTGCCGCCGGACTCATCTGGGCCTTCCGTCTCGGCTTCAAGGTGCGCGAGCGCGAACCGGCGCCGCCACGGCCCGAGGAGCAGCCCGTGCTGCCGCCGACCGGGCCGGTCCGCGAGGTCAGCGAGATGCGGGAGCCGCACGAGGTGCCGCGGGCGGCGGACGAGAGTGAGCGTCTGACGCCCCACCAGCTCGGCAACATCCGCAGCCGCCGGGCCGACGACCAGCGCAGGGCGCGCTGGTCGCCCGGGTCCAGCGGGTCCTTCGGCGGCGGGGGCGGCGGCCGCACCTGACCGGCACCGCGCCTGACCGCCGACCGGCAAGGTTTCGGAACCCCCCGGCGCGGGGACCCGGCCGAACACATCGCACACGCGCCCCACAGGGCCCGGCGGAAACAGGAGAGCCTTCCGCCGGGCGCGGGGACGCAGAAGGAAGATGACCGACGTGACCGCGCAGACCAGTGACAAAGCCGCCCCCCGCGCCGAGACCGGCCGGACGAAGACCGGACGCCGACGGGACGGGGCGGTGCGCACCTGTCTGCCCGCCGTCGTGACCGGCGCCGGCACCGGACGGCAGGGCCCGGCAGCCGAGGACAACATCGTGCGCGGCGAGGACTGAACCTCCTGCACCCGCCCGTCCTCGCCCACGGTGACCGGCTGGCGGCGGTCGGTTCGGCTTTGCCCGCGGAATTGCCGGGTACTCGCCGGTCCCCGGACCCCACAGCCCGGCAGCACATCGGTGAGAACGGTGAGAACAGGGAGCGCAGATGACCGCTGCGGACACATCCGGCCTGGAGGCCGCCCTCCAGGCCGAGGTGGACGGCGAGATCCGGTTCGACGCGGGCAGCCGCGGTGCCTATGCCACGGACGGTTCCAACTACCGCCAGCCCCCGCTCGGCGTCGTCGTCCCCCGCACGGTGGAGGCGGGCGCCCGGGCGCTGGCGGTGTGCGCCCGCTTCGACGCCCCCGTGCTGTCCCGGGGTGGCGGCACCAGCCTGGCCGGACAGACGACCAACACCGCCGTGGTGATCGACTGGAGCAAGTACTGCACCGGACTGATCTCCGTCGACCCCGACCGGCGCACCTGTGTCGTGGAGCCCGGGATCGTCCTGGACGAACTCAACCGGCGACTCGCCCGGCACAAGCTCCAGTTCGGGCCCAAACCGTCCACCCACAGCCACTGCGCGCTGGGCGGCATGATCGGCAACAACTCCTGCGGCGCCTCCGCCCAGGCGTACGGCAAGACCGTCGACAACGTCCGGCGGCTGGAGATCCTCACCTACGACGGGCAGCGCGCCTGGGTCGGCCCCACCCCGCCCGACGAACGGGCCCGGATCATCGCCGGCGGCGGCCGGCTCGGCGAGATCTACGCCGGGCTCGACCGCATCGCCGGTGCCTACCTCGCCGACATCCGCCGCGGCTACCCCAAGATTCCGCGCCGGGTCTCCGGCTACAACCTCGACTCGCTGCTGCCCGAGAACGGCTTCGACGTGGCCAAGGCGCTCGTCGGCAGCGAGGGCACCCTGGTCACCGTGTTGCGCGCGGAACTCGACCTGGTGCCCGTGCCGCCGTACCAGTCGCTGCTGGTGCTCGGCTACGACGACATCTGCGCCGCCGCCGACGACGTACCCCAGCTGCTGGAGCACTGCTCGCCCAGCCAGCTGGAGGCGCTGGACGGCCGGATGGCCCAGCTGATGCGCGAGGAGGGTGCCTATCTCGCCTCCCTCGCCGTGCTGCCCGAGGGCGACAGCTGGCTGATGGTGCAGTACAGCGGCGACAGCCAGGAGGACGTGGACGAGCAGGCGCACGCCCTGCTGCGGGCCGTCGGCCGGGACGAGAAGGACCGCACCGTCGCCTTCTCCGACGACCCCGAGCGCGAGCAGCGGATGCTCAGGGCCCGCGAGGCCGGACTCGGCGTCACCGCCCGCCCGCCCGACGACCGGGAGACCTGGGAGGGCTGGGAGGACTCCGCCGTACCGCCCGAACGGCTCGGCGACTACCTGCGCGACCTCAAGGGCCTGTTCGCCGAGTTCGACTACGACCACCCGTCCCTGTACGGCCACTTCGGGCAGGGCTGTGTGCACACCCGCATCCCCTTCGGGCTGCGCACCGCCGACGGCGTCGCCCGGTTCCGCCGCTTCCTGGAACGCGCCGCCGACCTGGTCGTCTCCTACGACGGCTCGCTGTCCGGCGAGCACGGCGACGGCCAGTCCCGCGGCGAGCTGCTGACCCGTATGTTCGGCGAACGGCTCGTCACCGCGTTCGGCGAGCTGAAGGCGCTCTTCGACCCCGGGAACCGGATGAACCCCGGCAAGATCGTGCACCCCAACCCCGTCGACGGACAGCTGCGCCTCGGCCCCTCCTGGCGGCCCGCCACCCCCGAGACCCACTTCGGCTTCCCCGAGGACGACCACTCCTTCGGCCGGGCCGTGCTGCGCTGCGTCGGCATCGGCAACTGCCGCGGCCACTCCGGCGGCGTGATGTGCCCCTCCTACCGGGCCACCAGGGAGGAGGAGCACTCCACGCGCGGGCGGGCCCGGCTGCTGTTCGAGATGCTCGGCGGCCACGCCGACTCCGTGATCGAGGACGGCTGGCGCTCCACCGCCGTACGCGACGCGCTCGACCTGTGCCTGGCCTGCAAGGGCTGCAAGTCGGACTGCCCGACCGGGGTCGACATGGCGACCCTGAAGGCCGAGTTCCTCTCCCAGCACTACGCCGGCCGGGTCCGGCCCATGGCGCACTACGCGATGGGCTGGCTCCCGGTGTGGGCCCGGCTGTCCCGGGCCGCCCCGGCCCTGGTCAACTCCGCGCTGCACGCGCCCGGCCTCGCCGCCGTGGGCAAGCGGCTGGCCGGTGTGGA
Source organism: Streptomyces sp. NPDC001606 (assembly GCF_053596835.1). Lineage (NCBI taxonomy): Bacteria > Bacillati > Actinomycetota > Actinomycetes > Kitasatosporales > Streptomycetaceae > Streptomyces > Streptomyces sp. NPDC001606. Next base: position 414,852 of record NZ_JBSFHC010000001.1, on the reverse strand, counting down.
CGGCGCCCGCTCGGCACCCGTCTTCGCCGAGCGGTCCTTCGTGCAGTGGTGGCGGGAGCGCGGCGACGAGGATCCCGACCCGGCCGACCCGCGCACGGTCCTGCTGTGGCCCGACACCTTCAGCACCTACTTCCACCCGGCCGTCGCCCGGTCCGCCGTCCGCGTGCTGGAGGACGCCGGGTTCCGGGTCGCCGTGCCCACCGAGCCCGTGTGCTGCGGGCTGACCTGGATCTCCACCGGGCAACTGCCCACCGCCAAGCGGGTGCTGCGCCGCACCCTCGGCGTCCTGGCCCCCTACCTGGAGGCCGGCACCCCGGTCATCGGCCTGGAACCGTCCTGTACGGCGGTGTTCCGCGCCGACGCCCCCGAACTCCTCCCGGCCGACCAGGACGTCCAGCGGCTGGCCGGACAGGTCCGCACCTTCGCCGAACAGCTCGTCCACCACGCCCCCGAAGGCTGGCGGCCGCCGCAGCTCGCCCGGCAGGCCACCGTGCAGACCCACTGCCACCAGCACGCCGTCACGAAGTTCGACGCCGACCGCGAACTCCTGCGCCGCGCCCACCTCGACGCCGACGTCCTCGACGAGGGCTGCTGCGGCCTGGCCGGCAACTTCGGCTTCGAACGCGGCCACCACGAGGTGTCCATGGCCGTCGCGGAACTGGGCGTCCTGCCGTCCGTGCGGGCGGCCGCCCCGGACAGCCTGGTCCTCGCCGACGGCTTCAGCTGCCGCACCCAGATCGAGCAGGGCGGTACCGGCCGGCGCGCCCTGCACCTCGCCGAGGTGCTGGCCCTCGGACTCGACGGCAACCTGCCCAGCGACCACCCCGAGCGCCTCGCCGACCGCCCGCCCGAGCCGTCCCGTACGGCCCGCTGGGCGACCACCGCCGCGACGACCGCCTCCGCCGCCGCTCTGACAGCGGGCACCGTCCGCGCGCTCCGGCGGCTGGGCAGGCGCGGCTGACACCGGCCGACGGGAGCCGGAAGCGGGAGGCAGGAAGCAGTGAGCAGCAACCGGAAGGAGCAGCCGATCATGCCCACCACCGTCGTCATCACCGGCGCCAGCGCCGGGGTCGGCCGGGCCACCGCCCGGCTGTACGCCAGCCGCGGGGCGAACGTCGTGCTGGTCGCGCGCGGCGAGGGCGGGCTGCGGGCGGCGGCCGACGAGGTCGCGGCCCTCGGCGGCCGGCCCCTGGTGCACCCCGCCGACGTGGCCGACCCCGAGCAGACCGAGGCCGTCGCCCGGGCCGCCGAGCAGGAGTTCGGGCCCATCGACGTCTGGGTCAACTGCGCGTTCTGCACCGTGTTCGCGCCGTTCGAGGAGATCAGCGCCGAGGAGTTCCGGCGGGTCACCGAGGTCACCTACCTCGGCTTCGTCAACGGCACCCGCTCCGCCCTCGCCCGTATGCTGCCCCGCGACCGGGGCACGATCGTGCAGGTCGGCTCCGCGCTCGGCGAGCGGTCCATCCCGCTCCAGTCGGCCTACTGCGGTGCCAAGCACGCCATCAACGGCTTCACCTCCGCCCTGCGCACCGAACTCCTGCACCGCGGCAGCAAGGTGCACATCACCGTGGTCCAGCTGCCCGCCGTCAACACCCCCCAGTTCGACTGGGTGCGCTCCCGGCTGTCCCGGCACCCCATGCCGGTGCCGCCGATCTACCAGCCGGAGGTCGCCGCGCGCGGTGTGCTGTACGCCGCCGACCATCCGCGCCGCAAGCAGTACTACGTCGGCGCCAGCACGGTCGCCACCATCTGGGCCAACCGGTTCGCCCCGGCCCTGCTCGACCGCTATCTGGCCCGCACCGGCTTCGACTCCCAGCAGACCGGCCGCATCCCGCCCTCCGGCCTGGACAACCTCTTCGCCCCGGTCGACCGCGACCCCGCCGACGACCAGGGCGCCCACGGCGCCTTCGACGACAGCGCCCACGCCCGGTCCTGGCAGCAGACCCTGAGCCGGCACCCCGCCGCCACGGCCCTCGGCGCGGGCGTCGCCGCCCTCGGCACCCTCGCCACATTCCGCCGCCTGACCTCCCGGTCCGCCTAGGCTGACGTTGTGCGTCTGCTGCTGATGTCCGACACCCACCTGCCGAAACGCGCCAAGCGGCTCCCCGAGCAGCTGCTGGCCGAACTTGAGCGGGCGGACGTCGTGTTCCACGCCGGTGACTGGGTCGACACCGCCACGCTCGACCTGCTGGAGAGCCGCAGCCGTCGGCTGGTCGGCGTGTACGGCAACAACGACGGCCCCGAACTGCGTGCCCGGCTGCCCGAGGTGGCCCGAGCCGACTTGGGCGGGCTGCGCTTCGGCGTGGTGCACGAGACCGGCGCCGCCCAGGGCCGGGAGGCCCGCTGCGCCGCCCGCTTCCCCGACCTGGACGTCCTCGTCTTCGGCCACAGCCACATCCCCTGGGACTCCACCGCCCCCGGCGGGCTGCGGCTGCTCAACCCCGGCTCCCCGACCGACCGCCGCCGCCAGCCGCACTGCACGTATCTGACGGCCACCGTCGCCGACGGCACCCTCGCGGACGTCACCCTGCACCGGCTGCCCCCGCGCTGATCGGCCCCCGTGCGATGATCACCGGGTGACGATCAGCTCCGGCATACCCGATGTCGTACCCGCCGGCCGGCTCGCCGCCGGCAGCCAGCCCGTGCTGCCGTTGCCCGACGGCCGCTGCCTGCGCCCCTGGCGCCTCGACGACGCCGACGCGGACGCCCTGCTCACCGCCGGGCAGGACCCGGAGATCAGCCGGTGGAACCTCTTCACCGTGAGCAGCCGCGCCGAGGCCCGGGCCCGCATCGAGCGGATCCACGCGCGCCGGCAGGCCGAGACCGGGGCGGTCTGGGCCATCGCCCCGCCCGGCGGCGCGGCCGTCGGACTCGCCGGGCTGAACGACGTCGACCTGGCCGCCGGCACCGCCGAGGTCTTCTACTGGGTGCTGCCCGAGGCACGCGGCGGCGGCCTCGCGGTCGCGGCCGCCCGGCGGCTCAGCCACTGGGCCCTCACCGACCTGGGCCTGCACCGGCTCACCCTGTGCCACTCCACGGCCAACCCCGCCTCCTGCCGGGTGGCCGAGAAGGCCGGGTTCGGCTACGAGGGCACCCAGCGCAGCGCCCTGCTGCACGCCGACGGCTGGCACGACCAGCACCTGCACGGGCGCGTGGCCGGAGATCCCTGGTAACGCACAGGGGCATGGCCCGTCCCGGGTGGTACCCGTGGGGCATGGCTCACACAGCGGCAACCCTGCTGAGGCGCGCGGTGCGTCCCCCGACCCGCGCCGGCTCCCCCTACACGGTCCTTGTCGTCATGTGCGCCGGTTACTTCCTGGTGCTGCTCGACGTGACGATCGTCAACGTCGCCCTCCCCGCCATCGGCTCCGGGCTCGGCACCGGCGTCGGCGGACTCCAGTGGGTGGTCGACGGCTACGCGCTGACCCTGGCCTCGCTGATGCTGACCAGCGGCACGGCCGGGGACCGGTACGGGCACCGGCGGGTGGTGCTGGCCGGCTTCGCCGTGTTCGGCGTCGGATCGCTGGGCTGCGGCCTCGCCGCGGGGGTGCCCGTCCTCGTCGCCGCCCGGGTGGTGCAGGGCCTCGGCGCCGCCCTGCTGCTGCCCGGCTCCCTGGCGATCATCGGCCGCGCCTTCCCCGACTCCGCCGCACGGGCCCGCGCGATCGGTGTCTGGGCGGGCATCGGCAGCCTCGCCCTGCCTGCCGGCCCGCTGCTCGGGGGCGCCCTCACCGACGGCCTGAGCTGGCGGGCGATCTTCCTGGTCAATGTGCCGATCGTGCTGCTCGCCCTGGTCTGGTCCCTCGCCGTCGTCCGGGAGAGCCGGGACGAAGCGGCCCCGCCGCTCGACCTGCCCGCCCTGGTGCTCGGCGGCCTGGGCCTGCTGTCCACCACCTACGCCTTCATCGAGGGGGGCCGGCAGGGGGCCACGGCACCGCGGGTGCTCGCGGCCGCGGCGGTCGCCCTGGCCGCGCTGACGGCCCTCGTCGCGGCCGAGCGCCGCCGCGGCGACACGGCGATGATCCCCCCGGCCCTGGTGCGCCGCCCGGCGTTCGGCGCGGCCAACATCACCGCGGGGATCATGAACCTGTGCACGCTGGGCACGTTGTTCGTGCTGACCCTGTTCCTTCAGTCGGTGCAGCACCGGTCGGCGTTCCAGGCCGGTCTCGCGGTGCTCCCCCTGTTCCTGCCGCTCGCCGTGTTCGCGCTGCTCGGCGGGCGGATCACCAGCAGGATCGGCGCGCGCCTGCCGGCCGTGGCCGGGCTGCTCGTGGCCGCGGCCGGGCTCGCCCTGCTGACCCGGGCCACGGCCGGCACCGGCTATCCGCTGCTGCTGGCCGCGTTCCTGCTGTGGGGGATCGGCTGCGGGCTGCTCACGCCCGCGGTGGTCGCCGCCGCGATCGCCGCCGTACCCGGCGAACGGTCGGGGCTGGCGTCGGCCGTCAACAACACCGCCCGGCAGACCGGGGGCGCGATCGGGATCGCGGTGGCCGGGGCGATGGCGGGCGCGCCGACGGCCGAGGGGCGGTTCCTGTGGGGGTTCCACGCGGTGGCGCTGGGGTCGGCGTGCCTGTACGCGGTCGCCGCGGTGCCGGCCGCTCGGCTGCTGCCCGGGTCGGTTCGGCACTGAGCCGGGGGCCGGTCGCGCCACTCGCCTCGCGCTCAGGGCGGGGCGGGGTGGTGGATGGCCCCCGCGGTCCCGGTCAGCGGCGCCCCGCTGCCGCCCCAGCGCAGGGCGACGATCTCCGCCGCGACCGACACGGCCACCTCCTCCGGCGTACGGGCGCCGAGGTCCAGTCCGAGCGGCGAGCGCAGCCGGGACAGCTCGTCCTCGCCGAGTCCCGCGGCGACCAGCCGCTCCCAGCGCTCCGCGTGGGTACGGCGGCTGCCCATCGCCCCGACATAGGCGGCCGGCCGGCGCAGCGCCTCCAGGAGCAGCGGCACATCGAACTTCGGATCGTGGGTGAGCACACAGATCACCGTGTGCTCGTCGGTGACCGTGGCCCGCAGATAGCGGTGCGGCCAGTCCACGAGGACCTCCGTGCCCGGCGGGAAGCGCTTCGGCGTGGCGAAGACCGCACGGGCGTCGCACACCGTGACCCGGTAGCCGAGGAAGTCGCCGATGCGCGCCACCGCGGCCGCGTAGTCGATGGCACCGAACACCAGCATGCGCGGCGGCGGCGCGAAGGACTGGAGGAAGAGCGTGACCTCGTCCTCGCGGCGCTCCCCGCGCGGCCCGTAGTGCCGCAGCACCGAGGCGCCGAGGGCCAGCTCGCCGCGCGCGTCGGCGGTGACGGCGACATCGAGGCCGCGCGTCCCGAGCGTGCCGTACACGCTGTCCGGCCACACCGCGAGGGTGGATCCGCGCGGGGCGGGACCGTCGACCACGGTGGCCAGGGTGACCGGCTCGCCGGTGCGCACCGACGCGGCGACCGCGCCGAACGCCCGGTCCGTGGCCGGGGTCACCGGCCGTACCAGCACGGTGATCTCGCCGCCGCAGGTCAGCCCGACCGCGAAGGCGTCCTCGTCGCTGTAGCCGAAGGTCGCCAGGCGCGCCGCGCCGCTCGCCACGACCTCCTGGGCCAGCTCGAACACCGCCCCTTCCACACAGCCCCCGGACACGCTGCCGACGACCTCGTCGCCGGGGCCCACCGCCATGGCGGCGCCGGGTCCGCGCGGCGCGCTGCGGCTGACCGCGACGACGGTGGCGAGCCCGAACGGGAGCCGGGCCGCGTACCAGCGTTCCAGCGTCGGCAGGATCTCACGCACGCTCGGCTCCTTCCCGCGGGGGGCCAGGTCTCCATCGTCCCGCGCACCACCTCCGGCCGCTCGGACGGGCGGGTGCGGGCGGGGGACCGGTCAACTTACTCGAGAGTCAGAACGTATTGACTGCCCCGGGGCGGGCACCGGACTGTAGTGGACATGCCGAATATTCGGGTGCGTGTACTGGCTGTTATGGTCATCCTCTGTGGATTCCTGACGGTGACGGGCAGCGGGTCCGCCACCGCCGCCCCCGCCGACTCCCTCTGGTTCGACGGCACGCGACTGACCGTGAGCAACGGCCGCTTCACCGACGGCCAGGGCCGCGAGGTCGTCCTGCGCGGCTACAACGTCTCCGGCGAGACCAAACTGGAGGAGAACGGCGGTCTGCCGTTCGCCTCGGTCGCCGACGCCAGGAAGTCCGCGACCGCGCTGCGCGCCCTCGGTGGCGGCAACGCGGTCCGCTTCCTGCTCTCCTGGGCGCACGCCGAGCCCGCCCGCGGCCAGGTCGACACCGCCTATCTGGCCGCCGTCACGGAGCAGATCCGCGCCTTCCTGGACGCGGGCATCCGCGTCTACCCCGACTTCCACCAGGACCTGTACGCCCGCCACCTGTTCGGCCCGGGCAGCTGGTACACCGGCGACGGTGCCCCCGGGTGGGCGGTCGACGCGGGGAACTACCCCAAGGAGTCCTGCGGGATCTGTCTCTTCTGGGGCCAGAACATCACCCAGAACGCCGCCGTGCAGCAGGCGCAGCACGACTTCTGGCACAACGCGCACGGCCTCCAGGACGCCTTCCTCGCCACCGCCCAGACCACCATGGCGTATCTGCGCGGGCATCTGACCGACGACGAGTTCGCGGGCGTCGTCGGGTTCGACCCGTACAACGAGCCCTACGCGGGCACCTACGACTCCGGGCAGGCCTCGCGCACCTGGGAACGCGATCTGCTCTGGCCGTTCTACGTGCGGTTCCGCGCCCGGATGGACGCCGCCGGCTGGCAGGACAAGCCCGCGTTCGTCGAGCCGAACCTCTTCTGGAACGCCAACATCTCCACCCAGAAGCAGGAGGGCGGCCTGCTGGACGCGGGCACGCTCGGCCCGCGCTATGTCCTCAACACCCACTTCTACGACCAGAAGGCCATCTCCGGCGTCCTGATGTGGGGCAAGGCCGCCGACGGCCAGTACGCCGCCGACTTCGCCGCGATCCGCGACCGCGCCACGGCCGCCGGCACCGCCGCCCTGGTCAGCGAGTTCGGGCACCCGCTGTCCGGCACGGTCTCCGACAAGGCGCCCACCGTCCTCAAGGCCATGTACCAGGCGCTCGACTCCCGCCTTTCCGGAGCGGGCTGGTGGTCGGACCCGGCGCACTCCGGGCCGGTGCTCTCCGGCACCCAGTGGCAGTGGGACCTCTACAGCGGCCGGCACCACGAGCCGATGAACGGCAACCCCGACAAGGTGCTCACCTCCGGCGACGCCTGGAACGACGAGGACCTCTCCGCCGTACGACTGGACGACTCCGGGAACGCCACCCTGCGCCAGGACGCCCGGTTCCTCGACCGCCTCTACCCGAGCGCCACCGCCGGCACCGCCCTGGCCTTCACCTACGAGGACCGTTCCCGCGACGGCTCCACCACCCTCACCTGGAACCCGGTGCCGTCCACCCTGCCGAACGTGGCGAGGCTCGTGGGCTCCGGCCGGTACGGGCTGCTGGTGTGGCGCTCGGGCAGCGGCACCGCGCCCACCGAACTGCACCTCCCGGCGTCCTTCCCGACCGCCTCCACCACCGTCGTCTCCGACCTGGGCACGGTGTACGCACCGCCCGCGTACACCGCCGGCACCCCGGTCGGCGTGGCGCCGGAACCGGGCGGCACCGGCAGCCGCCGGCTGCTGCTCACCGACCGGGACTCCGGCACGCTGCACTACGCGCTGGTGACCGACGGGGCGACCGCGCCCTCGGCGGAGCTGCTGACCGCGGCCCGCACCGAACTGGGCGCGTGGGCGGCGGCGCGCTTCTGACCCGGGGCGCGGTCGCCGTGGCCGGTGGACGGGCCGTACGGCCTCCGGGCGAGTGGGGCGTCCCGGAGGCCGTACGGTGCTCAGCGGGCCCTAGGGCCTCTCTTTCGGATCTTGCCGGCGTCGAAAGAAAGGCCCTAGGGGTCCTCAACTCCCCTGCGGACCGGTCCAGTCGGCCGGCACATGGCCGAGCCGGACGCGCTGCGGATGGTCGCCGACCGGCACGGAGAGGACCTTCTGGCCGGTGGCGAAGTCGATGGCCGTGATCCGGTCGGCACCGGCCTCGGAGATGACGCAGTCCCGGCCGTCGCCGCTCACCGTCGCCCAGTACGGTGTGGAGGCGGTGATCAGCGGGCCGACGTCGAAGGAGGCCCGGTCCACCACGGTGGCGTAGTTGTCCATCGTCCCGGCGACACACAGCTTGGTGCCCTCCGGGTTCATGGAGATGCCGTGGTGGCGGGAGTCCAGCAGCCAGGTGGTGCGGTCCGTGCTGGTCGCCGGGTTCTCCGGCAGCGTCTTCACCCGGGTGATCCGGTCGGTGGCGACGTCGTACTCGAGGAAGCCGTTGAAGAACGACACCTGGAAGTACAGCTTCGACCAGTCGGGGCTGAAGGCGGCCGGCCGTACCGCGTCGGAGAAGTCCTTCAGCCCGGCCGCGTCCAGGCGCTGCCGCATGTCGATGGTCCTGACCTGCTTGTACGTCGTCGCGTCCACCACCGTGATATGGCGGTCGCCCTTGGTCCAGTCCCAGCCGGGGGCGTCCAGCGAGGTGGTGACCTCGCCGATGGACATGTTCCAGATGTACCTGCCGCCGTCGGTGAAGAAGTTCTCGTGCGGCTTGTCGCCGGTGCCGAACTCCCCGAGTTCCTTCCCCGTGCGGATGTCCAGCACCTGCACCTTGTTCGCGGTGGAGGCGGAGACCGCGACCCGGGTGCCGTCGGGGGAGACGGCCATGTGGTCGGCGCGGTAACCGGCCACCGGGAACCGCCAGTTGACGGTGTCGGTGGCCAGGTCGATGGAGACCACGTCGGCGAAGCTGGGCCGGGAGACGACCACCGACCTGCCGTCCGGCGTGGAGTACATGTCGTCCACGTACTGGTCGTGGCCCTCGCCGACCTGGTCGCGGATGGAGGTGTAGTAGATCCACTTGATGGGGTCGGCCTTGATCTCCGCCAGCCGCTGGTCCTTGTCCGGTACGACATTGATCCGGCCGATCTTCGCGAAGCCGCCGGAGGAGGCGACGACATCGGCGGTGCCGTCCCAGTTGTTGCCGACGAACAGGACCTCGCGCAGGCCGCCGGACGGGTCCGACGCGGCGGCGGAGGCGGCGGTCGCCAGAGCGGCGACGGTCAGGACGAGGGCGGCGGCCATGGAGCACAGGTGCCTGGTTCTGGGGGCAGGCATGACTGCTCTCTCTTTCCTCGGGGAGGGGAGCTGAACGCACGTGCTTTCACAGCGAACTTACTGAAAAGTAAGGAAGAGGGGGGCCTCTCGACAAGACGTGTGCACGACCGCTGCTCCCGGGGTTGCGGTGCGGTTCGGCGCGCGGGAGCGGCCCGGAGCTGGTGTGCTGGTTCCGGGGGCCCACTTTTCCGCTTCTCCGGGAGACACGAGATGAGCGTCTATCGAGTCGCGCAGGTGGCGACGGCGGGCGGTCCGTTCGAGCTGGTGGAACGGGACATGCCCCGGCCGGGGCCGGGAGAGGCGCGGATCCGCGTGGAGGCGTGCGGGATCTGCCACAGCGACGCGTTCTTCGTGAACGCCGGGCTACCGGGCGTCACCTTTCCGGTGGTGCCCGGGCACGAGATCGCCGGGCGGATCGAGGAGCTGGGCGAAGGCACCGAGGGCCGTGGCTGGCAGGCCGGCGACCGGGTGGCGGTCGGCTGGTTCGGCGGCGCGTGCGGCCACTGCCGGTCCTGCCGTCGCGGCGACTTCGTGATGTGCACGAACCTGAAGGTGCCCGGCTGGGCCTACGACGGTGGCTTCGCCGAGCAGGTGGTCGCGCCCCTCGACGCGCTGACCCGGATCCCCGACGCGCTGTCCGCGGTCGACGCGGGTCCCATGGCCTGCGCGGGTGTCACCGTGTACAACGGGCTGCGGCTCAGCCCCGCCCGGCCCGGCGACCTGGTCGCCGTACTGGGTCTCGGCGGCCTCGGCCATCTCGCGGTGCAGTACGCGGCCGCGATGGGCTTCGAGACCGTCGCCATCGCCCGGGGCCCCGAGAAGGGCGACTTCGCCAAGCAGCTCGGCGCCCACCACTACGTCGACAGCACCTCCGGGACCCCGGTCGCCGAGGCGCTTCAGTCGCTGGGCGGCGCCGAGGTCGTGCTCGCCACCGCCGGCAGCTCCGAGGCCATCTCCGCCACCGTGGACGGGCTCGCCCCGCGCGGGCAGCTGGTGGTCATCGGCGCGGACACGGAACCGCTGGGCGTGAGCCCGGTCCAGCTGATCATGGCGGGCCGGACGCTGCGCGGTCACGCGTCCGGCACCGCGCAGGACGTCGAGGACACCATGGCCTTCAGCGCCCTGCACGGGATCCGCCCGATGACCGAGACCCTGCCGCTGGACGCGGTGGCCGAGGCCTACCAGAAGATGCTCTCCGGCGCCGCCCGCTTCCGCATGGTCCTCACCCCCGGCTGACCGGCCCGCCGCCCTTCCGCCGCCGCGCGGGTCAGCATCCGGCAGCAGCATGGTGGCCACCCTGGCCGACCTGGTCGGCGACCCCGGCGGTGCGGGCACCGGCGAGCGCGGACGGGTGACCTGGTCGGCCGCGCCGGAGGTGCGCGCATCGGCGGTCGTGGGCGGGCTCAGGCGGTCAGGCGGTTCACCGCCGCCAGGACCGCCGCGGCGCCGTCCTCGTCGCGGATGCGGGCGGCCAGCGTTCGGGCGCGGTCCCGGTGTCGCGGTTCGCGGGTGGTCCGGGCCAGGGCTGTGGCGAGGGTGTCCGCCGTGAGGCCGCGCAGCGGTACGGCGTGCGGTGCGACGCCGAGGGCGACCAGTCGCGCGGACCAGAAACCGGCGTCGAACTGCACCGGCACCGGTACGGCCGGCACCCCGGCGCGCAGGCCCGCGGCCGTCGTGCCCGCCCCCGCGTGATGGACCACGGCGGCCATCCGGGGGAACAGCAGGCAGTGCGGTACGTCGCCGATGCAGAGCATGTCGTCGCCGTCGGCGGCGAGCCCGGCCCAGCCGCGCTGGATCACCCCGCGCAGTCCGGCCCGCCGCAGCGCCGCGACCACCCGGGCGCTGAGCCGCCCGGCGTCCGGCACGGTGGCACTGCCCAGCCCGACGAACACCGGTGGCGGCCCGGCGTCGAGGAACTCCTCGAGCTGCTGCGGTAGTCGGCTGTCCGGGGTGTCGTACGGCCACCAGTAGCCGCTGACCTCGAGTCCGGGCCGCCAGTCGCGGGGCCGCGGGACCACCGACGGGCTGAAACCGTGCTGCACCGGCCAGTGACGCCGCTCCCGGGTGCGGCGCGCGGTACCGGGGCGCAGCGGGGGCAGGCCCAGCCGGGCCCGCACCTCGGGCACGGCGGCCGCGAAGATGCGCTCCACGGCGAGGCCCACCCCGTGTCCGGCGACCCGGTTGACCGCCGCCCCCCAGTCGCCGTGACCGAGCACCGGGGGAGCGAACTCCCGGGTGGCCGCGAGGGGTTGGAGATAGAGGCCCATGCTGGGCAGTCGCAGCCCCTCGGCGATGGTGTGCCCCAGCGGGGCGAGCGACGCCGACAGCAGCAGGGCGTCGCTCTCCCGGGCCGCGGCCAGCAGATCGTCCGTCATCCGCCCGACCAGCCGCCGCGCCATCTCCACGATCCGGACCAGCTTGCCGGCCCCGCTCGCGCTGCGGTGCAATCCTCGCCCCTGGGGGGACTCCAGCTCGGCTCGCGGATCCACCGGCAGCGGGTGGAACCGCACGCCGGACCCCGCGACGAGCGGCGCGAAACGGCCGTGGGTGACCAGCGTGACCTCGTGGCCGGCCAGGGCGAGCCGGTGCCCCAGCCCGGTGTAGGGGGCGACGTCACCCCGGGAACCCGCCGTCATGATCGCAACACGCACGGCCACCAGTATGGCGCCGGTGTTCCCGCAGCGGCCCGAACAACCCGCGAAACAGGCCGACTTCACCCCTGTCGCAGCCGTTGACTTCCCCCTCGGCCGGCCCTACCGTCGGCGCGGAGTTCGTTCGATGAGTCGATATCCGTTCGAAATCCCGGTCAGTGTTGAGTCCGTCCCGCACACGGAGGCACCGATGTACCGCCCACCCCGACCCGTCGCCGTGCGCGCACTCGTCCTCGCGCTGACGGCGGTGGCCGCCCTGCTCTTCGCCCAGCCGGGCCCGGCGCAGGCGGCGACGGACCGTCAGATCCCGGTGCCCACCGCCCCCATGGGCTGGGCCTCCTGGAACAGCTTCGCCTCCAAGATCGACTACAACGTCATCAAGCAGCAGACCGACGCCTTCGTCGCGTCCGGCCTCCCCGCCGCCGGCTACCGCTACGTCAACATCGACGAGGGCTGGTGGCAGGGCGCCCGGGCCGCCGACGGAACCATCACGGTCAACACCGCCGAGTGGCCGGGCGGCATGAGCGCCATCGCCGACTACATCCACAGCAAGGGTCTGAAGGCCGGCATCTACACCGACGCCGGCAAGAACGGCTGCGGGTACTACTACCCGACCGGCCGCCCCGCCGCCCCGAACACCGGCAGCGAGGGCCACTACGACCAGGACATGCTCCAGTTCTCGAAGTGGGGCTTCGACTTCGTCAAGGTCGACTGGTGCGGCGGCGACGTCGAGGGGCTGGACCCGGCGGCGACGTACAAGGCGATCAGCTCCGCCGTCGCCAAGGCGGCCGCCGCCACCGGCCGCCCGCTCACCCTCTCGGTCTGCAACTGGGGCAAGAAGAACCCGTGGAACTGGGCCCCCGGCCTCGCCCCCATGTGGCGCACCAGCACCGACATCGTCTACTACGGCAACACGCCGTCGCAGACGAACATGCTGTCCAACTTCGACCAGGCCCTGCACCCGGCCGCCCAGCACACCGGGTACTACAACGACCCGGACATGCTGATGGTCGGCATGCCCGGCCTCACCGCCGCCCAGAACCGCACCCACATGGCCCTGTGGGCGATCTCCGGCGCCCCGCTGCTGGCCGGCAACGACCTCGCCACCATGTCCGGCGAGACGGCGGACATCCTGAAGAACCCGGAGGTCGTCGCCGTCGACCAGGACCCGCGCGGCCTCCAGGGCGTCAAGGTCGCCGAGGACACCACCGGCCTCCAGGTCTACGGCAAGGTCCTCGCCGGCACCGGCAACCGCGCCGTCGTCCTGCTCAACCGCACCTCCGCCGCGCACGACATCACCGTGCGCTGGTCCGACCTCGGCCTGACCGGCGCCACGGCGACCGTGCGCGACCTGTGGGCACGGCAGAACGCCGGTTCCTACGCCACGAGTTACACCACCAGCGTCCCGGCGGGCGGCTCGGTGCTGCTCAAGGTGACCGGCACGGAGGCGGCGAGCGCCGACTACAGCGCTGCTTCCGCAGGCCGGTACACCGGCGTGGGCGCCGCGAGCACCGGCGTGCACGTGGTCGACATCGCCTACACCAACACCGCCGCCACGGCCGTGACCGGCACCCTCCAGGTGAACGGCCAGACCCCGACGACGGTGTCCTTCCCGCCCACCGGCGCCACGCCGGGCACGGTCTCCGTGCAGGTGCACCTGACCAAGGGCGGCGCCAACTCCCTCGTGTTCACCGGCGGTCCCGCCCTCGGCACCCTCACCGTCCGCCCGCTGCCCGGCACCTACGGCACCCTGCTGACCGGAAAGCAGTCCGGCCGCTGCGCCGACGTCTACGACAACACCCTCACCAACGGCACCCAGGCCGAACTGTGGGGCTGCAACGGCGGCGCCAACCAGGCCTGGACGTACACCGCCCGCAAGGAACTCGTCGTCTACGGCGACAAGTGCCTCGACGCCTACAACCGCGGCACCGCCAACGGCACCAAGGTGGTGATCTGGGACTGCAACGGCCAGGACAACCAGCAGTGGACCCGGGGCTCCGACGGCACCTTCACCAACGTCCACGCGGGACTGTGCCTGGACGCCTATGGCGCGGGCACTGCCGACGGCACCTCGCTCGTGCTGTGGAGCTGCAACGGCGGGGACAACCAGAAGTGGTCCCTGACCTGACCCGGGGACCGCTCCCTCAGACTCCGAGCTGCCGGGCGGCGGCCGTCACGGTCTGCTCCAGCAGCGTGGCGATCGTCGTCGGACCCACGCCGCCCGGCACCGGAGTGATCAGCGAGGCCCGCTCCACGGCCGAGTCGAAGTCGACGTCACCGACGTTCCCGGGGTTGTATCCGGCGTCGATCACCACCGCCCCGGGCTTGATGTCCTGGCCGCGGATCAGCCGCGGCCGTCCCACCGCGGCGACGACGATGTCCGCCTCCCGGACCGCCGCCGACAGATCCGCCGTCCGCGAGTGGCAGTACGTCACGGTCGCGTCCCGGGCCAGCAGCAGCATGCCCACCGGCTTGCCGAGGATCGCGCTGCGGCCCACCACCACGGCCCGCTTGCCGGCCGGGTCGACGCCGTACTCGTCCAGCAGCCGCAGGATGCCGCCCGGGGTGCAGGAGACGAAGCCCGGCAGACCGAAGCTCATCGTGGCGAAGGAGGCGAAGGTGACTCCGTCGACGTCCTTCTCCGGCGCGATCGCCTCGAAGGCGGCCCGCTCGTCGATGTGTTCGCCCACCGGGTGCTGGAGAAGGATGCCGTGCACGAGCGGATCGGCCGACAACTCCCGCAGGGCCCCGACGAGTTCGGCGGTCGTCGTGGTGGCGGGCAGCTCCACGTGCCGGGACTCTATACCGGCCGTGCGGCAGCGGTTCTGCTTCATCCGCACGTAGGTCACGGACGCCGGGTCCGCGCCGACCAGCACGGTCGCCAGACAGGGCGCGGTACCGGTGCGGGCGGTGAGATCGGCGGCCCGCTTCGCGGTGTCCTCCACGATGCGGCGGGCGAGGGCGGTTCCGTCCATGAGACGGGCCTGGGTCATGCGGCACTCCTGAGCTGTTCGGCATCTGCTCGCCCAGGCGCACGGCATCCACGGTCACGGGCCGCTCCCCGGTGGTGCTCCACCTCAGCGCCAGTCACGGCCCGGGCAACAGCGTAACCGACGGCGCGCCCGGCCCTTGGCCTCGCGGTCCCGTGCGCAACGGTCCACCGCCCGCAGCACCGACCGGAGCAGAGCGGTCCAGCGGGTCTGGCCCACCGCCGCCCGTGCCGAGAAGGTCCAGGTCAGCCGGGAGGTGACCTGGACCCTCGCGGTCCTCCTTCCGCAGCCCGTCCGGCCGGGGGCGTGCCTAGCCCTCCGCATCCCAGGCCTGGATCAGGAGCTGATCGGCGATCTTGCCGTCGCGCAGCGTGATCATCGACTCGGCGATGACACGGGTGCCGTCGGCGTACTCGCAGGACTCGCTGAAGGCGGCGTGGTCGCCCTGGACGACACACTGCTCCAGCTTGTGCGTCATGTCGCGGCTGTAGACGTCGTTCAGCAGCTCGGCGATCTGGTTCCGGCCTTGCAGGACGGTGGGGTTGCTGGGCTGGTGGTCGCGGTCGACGATGCGGATCTTCGCATCGTCCGCATAGAGCGCCAGCAGCGTGTTCCCGGTGTTGCCCTCGATGCCCTTGCGCAGTGTGTCGGCGTTGAAAGCGGATCCTGTTGTGGTGCCCATGGTGACCTCCGTCAGGCGTCCGCGGCCCGGCGAGGAGCCGGTCGCGCTGGCCCCACCTATGAGACTCCTCCGGCCCGGCGGCCCCGGCAAGCGCAGCCGCGGTGCTCCGCCTCACGGGTGAGCGCGGCCCGCGGACCGTGTCCGGGCGCGGCCCGCCGCCGTTGCTGAGGGCATGATGTCAACACGACGTATCGTCGCCGCCCTCGGTCTCGCCGCCGGGGTCACCGGCCTCGCCGCACCGCTCGCCCAGGCGGCGTCCGCTCCGGACTCCGGGCAGATCAACCCCATGGCCGTGCTCGACTCGCTGACCGTCAGCGACATCCCCGCGCAGCACAAGGCCGAGGTACCCCGGGTCTCCGAGCAGGTGCGGCCGCTGAACCAGCTCAGCGAGCTGAACCGGCTGAGCGAGCTGCACCAGGTCACCGACCTCGTCGCCCCGGTGACCGGCCTGCTGCCGGCCGTGCAGGCCTGATCCGCCGGAGCGCACCCGAGGGCCGCCCCGAGCGGGGCGGCCCTCAGTGCTGTCGTCCCCTCCCGCAGCCGCCGCTCAGCGCCGGCCAGTCCCGGCACAGGGCGAGAACGGACGACCTCGCACCGCCCTCGGGGAGGCAGCCGCGCAGCCCGCGGCCGAGGACGTCCTCCGCGCCCAGTTCCAGCCACACCCGCACCCCGTCCCGGTACAGCAGGCCGGCCGCCTCCGCGCACCGGGCCGGGGGCCCCGCCAGCCAGAACTCCGGATCCGCCGTCTCGGCGCCCACCGGGCGGCCGGTGCGGTCGGAGATCAGCGGGACCCGCGGCGGACGGGGCCGGAGAGTGGCGAGCGTACGGCTGTAGGCGCCGAGGACCCCGGCGGTACGGCCGGAGTGCGGCGCCGGACCGGGGCGGCCGTCCAGCAGCCGGGCCAGGGTGCCGACCGCGTGACAGGCGTCCGCCAGCGAGAACACCCCGGCGGCGTACGCGGCGGCCATCCGCCCGGCCGCGTGGCCGAACACCACGTCCGGCCGGACCCCCCAGCCGCGCAGCAGCCGGTACTGCGCCGTCTGGAGCGCGAAGACCGCCGGACCGCTGTACGAGACCCGGCCCAGCAGGGCCGCCGTCCGGGTGCCGTCGGCCGCGAACATCACGCATTTCAGGGGGAGTTCCAGATACGGATCCAGGCGCGCGCAGATGTCGTCCAGGGCCGTGGCGAACTCCGGGAAGGCGGCGTGCAGTTCACGTCCCGCCCCGGGCCGGGGGGAGGCGCCGGCCGAGAACAGGAAGGCGGTACGTCCAGGGCGGCCGTCAGGGAGCATGCCCCCATTGAGGCACGGCCGGGCCATGGGGACACACCAGGCAGATTCCCACACCCTGCAAAAAGATTGTCATCATAGAATGGCCTTATTCGGTCAAATTCTTTCAGGGTGTGGCCGTTGCCCGGTGTTTCGGCGGCCGGAAAGATCCACGATCACCGCCGTGGCCCGTGCCGCCGCCCCCCGGTCCCGCGTAGGGTCGGCAGCGCGAAGCCACACCGAAGGAAGGGACCAGGCCCATGGCGCAGCAAGTACGCGGCGTGATCGCACCGGGGAAGGGCGAGCCGGTGCGCATCGAGACGATCGTGGTGCCGGACCCCGGGCCCGGTGAGGCCGTCGTACGCGTGCAGGCCTGCGGTGTCTGCCACACCGACCTGCACTACAAGCAGGGCGGCATCTCGGACGACTTCCCCTTCCTCCTCGGCCATGAGGCCGCCGGCGTCGTGGAGTCGGTCGGCGAGGGCGTCACCGACGTCGCCCCGGGCGACTTCGTCGTCCTCAACTGGCGTGCCGTGTGCGGTCAGTGCCGGGCCTGTCTGCGCGGCCGCCCCTGGTACTGCTTCAACACCCACAACGCCCGGCAGAAGATGACCCTCGCCGACAGCGGCCGCGAACTCTCCCCGGCCCTCGGCATCGGCGCGTTCGCCGAGAAGACCCTGGTGGCCGCCGGACAGTGCACCAAGGTCGACCCGGCCGTCTCCCCGGCCGTCGCCGGACTCCTCGGCTGCGGGGTGATGGCCGGCATCGGCGCCGCGATCAACACCGGCAACGTCGGCCGCGGCGACTCGGTCGCCGTCATCGGCTGCGGGGGCGTCGGCTCCGCGGCCGTCGCCGGGTCGCACCTCGCCGGAGCGGCGAAGATCATCGCCGTGGACATCGACGACCGCAAGCTGGACAAGGCCCGCAGCCTCGGCGCCACCCACACCGTCAACTCCAAGGAGACCGACCCGGTCGCGGCGATCCGCGAGCTGACCGGCGGCCTCGGCGCCGACGTCGTCATCGAGGCGGTCGGCCGGCCCGAGACCTACCAGCAGGCCTTCTACGCCCGCGACCTGGCCGGCACCGTCGTCCTGGTCGGCGTCCCCACCCCCGAGATGAAGCTCGAACTGCCCCTCCTCGACGTCTTCGGCCGCGGCGGCGCGCTGAAGTCCTCCTGGTACGGCGACTGCCTGCCCTCCCGCGACTTCCCCATGCTGATCGACCTGCACCTCCAGGGCCGGCTCCCGCTCGACGCGTTCGTCACCGAGACCATCCGGCTGGACGAGGTGGAGCAGGCCTTCGAGCGGATGCACCACGGCGACGTCCTGCGCTCGGTGGTGGTGCTGTGATGGCCGCCCGCGTCGAACGCCTCGTCACCAAGGGCCAGTTCACCCTCGACGGCGGCATCTGGGACGTCGAGAACAACGTCTGGCTCGTCGGCGACGACCACGAGGTCGTCGTCATCGACGCCGCCCATGACGCCGAGGCCATCGCCCGCGCCGTCGGCGACCGCCGGCTCACCGCGATCCTGTGCACCCACGCCCACAACGACCACGTCAACGCCGCCCCGGAACTCGCCGACCGCACCGGCGCGCTCATCTGGCTGCACCCCGACGACCTGCCGCTGTGGCGGATGACCCACCCCGACCGCGAACCCGACCGGCATCTCCTCGACGGCCAGGTCTTCGAGGCCGCCGGCGCCGACCTGACGGTGCTGCACACCCCCGGACACGCCCCCGGCGCGGTCTGCCTGCACGACCCCGGACTCGGCGTCGTCTTCACCGGCGACACCCTCTTCCAGGGCGGCCCCGGCGCCACCGGACGCTCCTACTCCCACTTCCCGACCATCATCGACTCGATCCGCGGCCGGCTCCTCACCCTGCCGCCCGAGACCAAGGTCCTCACCGGCCACGGCGATTCCACCACCATCGGCGCCGAAGCCCCCCATCTGGAGGAATGGATCGCACGCGGCCACTGACGGCCCGCAGTCGGGCCGTCGGCCGAAGACGCGGGGCCTGCCCGGGGCGCGCCCCGGACAGGCCCGACACCATCCCTGAACCGTCACCCCGAGGCCGCCGCCAGCGCGTCCAGCACCCGCTGGGTGTCGGCCTCGGTGGTCCGCCAGTTGCTGAACGCGGCACGCAGCCCCGGCACCCCGCCGTACACCGTCGGTGTCAGAAACGCCTCCCCGGTCGCGGCGACCGCCCGCGCCAGCTCCGCCACCCGCTTCTCCGTCGGGTCCTCGGCCAGGGTGAAGCAGACGACGTTGAGCCGCACCGGCGCCAGCAGCCGCAGCCCCGGCAGGGCGTCGACGCCCGCGCCCAGCCGGCGGGCGAGGGACACGTTCCGCTCCACGATCTCCCGGTGTCCGGCGCGCCCGTAGGCCACCAGCGAGAACCAGGCGGGCAGGGCCCGCAGCCGGCGGGAGTTCTCCGGGGTGAGATGCAGGAAGTCCGGCTCGCCGACAGGCAGGCCGAGATACGGCGAGGCGTTGTGGAACACCGCCACCTGGAGATCCCGGCGCCGGGTGAACTGCACGGCCGCGTCATAGGGCACGTTGAGCCACTTGTGCAGGTCCACACAGACCGAGTCGGCCGCGTCGAGCCCGTCGACCAGCGCGGCGTACTCGGGGGACAGGGCGGCGAAGGCGCCGAACGCCGCGTCCACGTGCAGCCAGAAGCGGTGCCGCTCCTTCAGCGCCGCGATCGCCCGCAGATCGTCGAAGTCGACGGTGTTCACCGTGCCGGCGTTCGCGACCACGATCGCCGGCCGGCCGTCCAGGCCGGCGAGCGCCGCCTCCAGCGCGGCCACGTCGACCGCCTCCCTGTTGCCCGACAGCAGCGGCACCGGGCGCAGCCGGTCCCGGCCGATGCCCAGCACCGACATCGCCTTGGTGACGCTGGAGTGCGGGCTGCCGGAGAGGACGTCGACCGGGCCCAGCGCGGCGGCACCGGCCCGGGAGACGTCCACGCCCAGCTGCTCGCCGAGCCACTCCCGGCCGATCGCCAGCCCGACCGTGTTGGACGCGGTCGCGCCCGTCACGAACGCCCCGCTGTGCGCCTCGCTCAGCCCGAACAGCTCGCGCAGCCATGCCACGGTCTCCCGCTCCAGCTCACCCGCCCAGGAACCCCCGGCCCCCGACAGGTTCTGGTCGAACGCGGAGGTCAGCCAGTCGCCCGCGACCGAGGCGGGGGTCGCGCCCCCGGTGACGAAGCCCAGATAGCGCGGCCCCGCCGAACCGGAGAAGCCCGGCGCCCACCGCTCGGCGAACCGGGCCAGTGCGGCCTGGCCTCCCGCCCCCTCGTCCGGGAGGGATGCGCGCGCGGGCGGCGGGCCGGCCGCCACGACCGGCCGGGCGGCCAGCCCCGCCGCCTCCTGGGCGGCGAAGTCACGGGCGGACTGGAGGAGTTCGGGAAGCCGGGAGAGATCGCCGGCGAGGTTGCGGTGCATGCGGCGCAGCGTAGACCGCGGGACAGGCCCGGCGACCGGTCCACTTCGGGGAAACTGGACCAGAGCGCTGGGCCAGAATGACGCGGTGGACACTGGATTCGTCGCCGCGCTCGGCGACTGGCGCGCCCGCCCCGCCCCGCTCGCCCGCGCCCTGGCCGCCGCCGTACGCGAGGCCGTGATCGACGGCCGGCTCCCGGCCGGCACCCGGCTGCCCTCCGAGCGGGAGCTGGCCCGCACCCTGTGCGTCAGCCGCGGCACCGTGGTCACCGCGCTCACCCTGCTGCGCGACGACGGCTGGCTGCACACCCGGCACGGCAGCGGCAGCGCCGTACGGCTGCCCGCCCGCCTCACCGAACGCACCACACCCTGGTCCCTGGACCGGGGCGGCGCCCCCGACGCCGGACTCGACCTCACCCTCGCCGTCACCGCCGCACCCCACGAGGCCTACCTCGCCGCGCTCGCCCGCGCCGCGGCCCGCAGCGCGCCCCTGCTGGTCGACTCCGGCGTCGCCACCGCGGGCCTGCCCCGGCTGCGCGAACTGCTCGCCGACCGCTACACCCGCGCCGGCCTCGCCACCCGCCCCGAGCAGATCCTCGTGACCTCCGGCGCGCAGGCCGCCCTCACCCTCCTCCTGGACCAGCTGCACACCGACCGCAGGGCGCCCGTCGTGGTGGAGAACCCCGCCTACCCCGGCGCCCTCGCCCTGCTGCGCGCCCGCCGCGCCCGCCTGCTGCCCGTGCCGGTCTCCGCGGCCGGCTGGGACACGGGGCACCTCACCGCCGCCGTACGCCGGCACCGCCCCCGGCTCGCCTATCTGGTCCCCGACTTCCACAATCCGACCGGCGCCCATATGTCCGCGCCGCACCGCCGGGCGATCGCCGCGCTCGCCGAGCGGGAGGGGCTGACCGTCCTCGCCGACGAGACCCTGCGCGACCTGGACCTGAGGACACCGCCCGGCACCGAACCCCATCTCGCCGGGGCGCGGGTGATCCAGCTCGGCTCGGCCAGCAAGACCCTGTGGAGCGGACTGCGCGTCGGCTGGATCCGGGCCACCGCCGACCTCGTACGGCAACTGCGGCAGCACCCGCTCCAGGCCCAGCTCGCGCCACCGCCCCTGGAACAGCTCATCGCCGTGGAACTCCTCGGCGACCCCCTCGCCGGGCTGCTCGCCGACCGGCGGGCCCGGCTGCGCGCCCAGCGCGACCATCTCGCCGGGCTGCTCGCCGGCACCGGATGGACCTACACCGTGCCGGACGGCGGTCTCACCCTCTGGCTGCACCTGGGCGAGGGGCCGCGCGCCACCGAGCTGGTGGCCCGGGCCGCCGCCCGGGGCGTCGCGCTGCCCCCGGGCCCGCACTTCGCCGCCGACCGCACCACCCTGGCCCGCCATGTCCGCCTTCCGTTCACGGCGACACCGGAGGCCCTGGAACGGGCGGTGCGGGTGTTGCGGGAGTGCTGGGAGGGACCGGCCGGCCAGTGATGAAGTTCACCGTTTCGTCAAAGGCGGGCCGGAACCACAACCCCGGCGGGGCGAAGCAGGTCTAGTAGGGCGAGACCGTGGGAAGTGCGCAAAGGAGCACCCGGGGGAGACCTCTGGGCAAAGGGGAGACGAGGGGACCGTGATGGGGGACATACGCAGACGAGGCGTCGTCGCGCTGGGCGTCACCGGGCTGGTGGCGCCGCTCACTCTCGCGCTGACGGCCGCGCCGGCCCAGGCGGCGAGCTGTACGACGCAGAGCGGGCCGTACCAGAAGCAGGTGGAGAAGTTCCTCGGGAGGCCGGTCGACGGCAAGCAGTCCGCCGCCGACTGCACGGCGATCCGGGCCTTCCAGAACCGGCACGGCATCAGCCCCGCCATCGGCTACGCCGGGCCGGTGACCTGGGGCGTGATGGACCTCATGACCAAGCAGAAGGCCGTGGGGAAGAATCCGAACAAGGGCGGCGCGTGCCCGGTGAACAAGGGCCGGATCGCCTGTGTGAACCTCACCCTCCAGCTGAGCTGGATCCAGGACGGCAAGAAGCTCGTCTACGGCCCGGTGCCCGTGCGCACCGGCCGCAAGGGCTTCACCACTCGCACCGGCCTGAAGAAGATCTACTGGCGTGACATCGACCACGTCTCGACCGTCTACAACGTGCCCATGCCGTACAGCCAGTTCTTCGACGGGGGCCAGGCCTTCCACTCGGTCGGTCTCAGCATGTGGAACCCGCCGGGTTCGCACGGCTGCGTCAACATGACCAGGTCGGACGCCAAGAAGTACTGGTCGCTGCTGAGGAAGGGGGACGACGTCTTCGTCTACGGCCGCAAGCCGGGCACCTGAGGACGACGAGTGAGGGTCCGGTGTGAACTCCCGTTCGTGGCTTGACACATCGACGTGATGAGCAACACGGTCTGAAATGTCCGTATCGAGTGCAGTTACTCACAGCGCCTTCACGTTGATCGGCATATGCTTCACAGCATGTCCACCACTGTTGAAGCCGTCTCCGAGCGATCGGCCGCGGAGGTCAACGAGGAGATCCGGGCCCTGTGGCGCCGGGCGGGCGGGACACTGACGAGCGAGCAGCGCGCGGAGTACCAGCGCCTCGTGATGGAGTGGGCCGCCGCGGCCCCCCGACCGCAGCGGGCCGCCTGATCGATTCGGCGAGCATCCGCGCTCACCCTCCCGGGCACCCGTGACCACACGGGTGCCCTTCTCGTGCACCCTCTGTGGGCCGTACTCAGCCCCACATCGCCGAATACTGCTGCTGATAGGCCCTGCGGTCCTGCTCGGCCCGGATGTACCGGGTCGCGACCAGCGCGACCAGACTGCCCGCGATCACCAGCAGACCGGGGCCGATGGTGCGGGTGTCGGCCAGCCGGGCCAGCAGCGTCCGCCCCTCCGCCGCACCGGTGACCGGCGCCGGGGAGCCCGGAGCGGCCGCGCTCGGCGCCACCGCACCCTGCCCCTTCGAGGCCGACGGCGAGGGGGAGGGCGTCGCACCCGGCGGCGACACGAACAGCTCGACCTTGAGTGCCGTCAGCGCCGGAACCACCGGCTGGAAGAAGGTCGTCCCGCCCGTCGTGCAGTCGCCGCTGCCGCCCGAGGTGACCCCGAGCGCCACGCCGTCCGAGAACAGCGGGCCGCCGCTGTCGCCCGGTTCGGCGCACACCGTCGTCTGGACGAGCCCGGTGACCGTCCCCTCCGGGTAGTTGACGGTCGCGTTCAGCGCGGTCACCTGGCCGTCGTGCAGGCCGCTGGTGCTGCCGCTGCGGAACACCCGCTGTCCGACCGTCGCATCGGCCGCCCCGGTGATCCGCACCCCGTTGCCCCCGCCGATCGCGACCACGTCCGCGCCCGCGCCGGCCGTCCCCGAGGCGTACCGCACCAGGGAGAAGTCATTGCCGGGGAAGGTGCTGTTCACCGTCCTGCCCAGCTGCTGGTCCCCCTGGCCGCCCGCGAACCAGGTGGTGCCCGCGGGGCCGCAGTGCCCGGCGGTCAGGATGAAGTCGCTCTGCCCGTCGGTGACATTGAACCCGGCCGAGCAGCGCCCGCCGGTCGACAGGATCGGCTGGGCGCCGTTCAGCCGCGTGGTGAACCTGCCCTGCGTCCGCTCCATGTGCACGAAACCACCGATCCCCGCGGCGACATGGGACATCCGGGCCCAGTTCGCCGCCGACACCGTGCTGTCCGCCTGCACCACCACCCGGTTGGTCCGGTAGTCCACCGCCCACGCCGTCCCCGCCACCCGGGGCGCCGAACGCAGCGCCGCCGTCGCCGACTTCAGCTCGTCCATGCTGTGCGGCACCAGCTTCGCCTCGGCCCCGGCCTGCCGTACCGTCCGGGCGGCCGCCGCGTCGGTGACCGCCACCACCGGCCGCCCGTCGGCGCCGATCCAGTTGCCTGCCGTACGGGCCGTACCGAGCCGCGCCACCAGCGCCGTACCGGTGGTCCCGGCACCCGCGCCGCCCGTGGCGGAACTGAGGGGTCTGGCGGCGGACGGTGTCTCACCGGCCAAGGCCGACTGGGCGACCATCGCGCTGCCCAGGAGAAGTCCGCCGACCGCCGCCAGCCGTGTCACTCGCCGGACGAGGCGTCGTCGTGCGTGCCGCATGCAAGGCTCCCCAAACCGAACCCGAACGCGCTCCGCCGAATCCCGGGGCGCCAGGCCCCGGCTCCCCGCGGGCCCGCCCCTCCATACGCGGCCGCAGGCCCGGGCGTTCAGCGGCCGGCCCGCACGTCCCGCGCCGCCGTGTTCCCGCACCCCGCGCGGCGCCCTGTCCGGGACGGGCGGCAGCGGGGGCTTTCCGTAGACTGCCGGCATGGACGACACGCGGCTCGACCGGCTCGGTTCCGGCAAGTACCTGCTGGTCACCAGCTATCGCAAGAACGGCACCCCGGTCGCCACCCCGGTCTGGGTGGTGCGGGACGGGGACACCCTCGGAGTGTGGACGGCCGCCGACAGCTGGAAGGTCAAGCGGATCCGGCGCCGCCCCGACGTCCTGGTCGGCCCCTGCGACGTACGCGGCAACCCCACCGGTGACCAGACGCCGGCCACCGCCGTGCTCGCCGACCGGGCCACCACCGCCCGCTACCGGACCCTGATCGCCCGCAAGTACGGCGTCCTCGGCCGCCTCACCCTGCTGGGCAGCCGGCTGCGGCGGGGCCTGGACGGCACCGTCGGGATCCGGGTGACCCTCACCGGCTGAGGGCCACCCGGACCGCGCGTCCTACGACGCGTCCAGCACCGAACCGGTCAGCTCCAGGCCGCCCGGCTGCGGCTTGCCGGTCTGCGGATCGACCTGCCGGAACCGCACCGACTCGGCCGGCTCCTTCACCCGGTCGGTGACGGTGGGCACGGTGATGTCGGCGCTGCGCTTACCCGCCGGGATGTCCACCCACAGATAGAGGCCGGTCACCTTGGACAGCGGGCGCTCGGGATCGGGCGACTCCCCGGAGTTGTCCCGCAGCCAGCGCGCCGGAACGTCCTTGGTGGACAGCTCCGGAGCGGAGGCGGGGGCCACGGCGAAGAACGCGCTCATGTCCACGTCGACCGCCTCGGACAGGGACAACCGCCACGTCAGCGGCTTGCCCTCGGCCACCCGGCCGGCCACCGGGGTCACGGTCATCCGCGGCGCGGGATCGTCGTCGTGCACCGTGATGCCGCCCCGGTAGGAACCGACCACCGCATGGTGCACCGCCTTCACCAGGACGTCGTACGACACATCGGTGCCGTAGCGCGTGTTGCCCTTCACCGTGATCGGCACATCGATGTCATGGCCGCCCGGACGCACCGTGACCAGCCGGTCCTTGGCCTGTCCGGTGACCGGGTCCAGCACGTACACCCGTACCTGGCCGCTGCCCCGGCCCGTCACCTCGACCGGCACATGATAGGTGCGGGCCCCCGAGTCGCCCTCGGCCACGGTCGTGCGGCCGATGTCCACGCGTGGCAGTTCGGCGGCGCGCACCGCCGGGGTGCCGGCCCGCCAGCCCCACGCGTCCATGAGCCAGGCCCGCCCGGACGCCGAACGCGGCGTCAGCTCCAGGGAGGTGACGGAGCGCAGATCGAGCCCGGCGCGC
Source organism: Streptomyces sp. NPDC001606 (assembly GCF_053596835.1). Taxonomy (NCBI): domain Bacteria; kingdom Bacillati; phylum Actinomycetota; class Actinomycetes; order Kitasatosporales; family Streptomycetaceae; genus Streptomyces; species Streptomyces sp. NPDC001606. The sequence goes on along the minus strand of NZ_JBSFHC010000001.1, from coordinate 389,079 downwards.
CGGGCCGCGGTCAGCGGCACCCGGAACTCGCGCGCCCAGTAGGAGGCCGTCCGCTCACTGCCGGGCAGCCCGTCGGCCCGGACCTCGCCGAGTGTCGCCTTGCGGCCCCGGGCGTCGGTGACGGACACGTCCAGCCGGGTGCCGTGCGAGTTCGGCGGCACGAACAGCCGCAGCGCCAGCGCCGTGGAACCGGACAGCGACAGCGGCCGCGGCGCGGTCACCCGGGCCGCGCCGCCGGCGCGCGTCCAGTGCAGCGCGATCGCGTGCCGCCCCGTCTCCCGGCCGGTCTCCCACATCGCGAAGTGCGGCGAGGCACCCTTCGTGCCCTGGCCGAGACAGGCCTTGGACGGGCTCGGGTCCACCGCGTCACACAGCCGGGCACCGCGCACCGAGACCCCGCCGTCCGGCAGGAACCCGGCACCCCGGCCCGCGCCCACGGCATGGCTGAGGACCCGCGCCGGGTCCGCCGACGGCGCCCGCTTCCCGGAGCCGTCCAGCAGCGGCCGCACCCGGTCGTCCCCGGCGACGAACAGCCGCGCGGCGGCTGCGATGTAGGTGGAACCGGCCCGGTGCTGCTGGTCGGCGGTCAGCCGGGTCGCCGCCTTCTTCCCGCACACCGGGTCGGGGTGCTGCGGGTCGTCGGAGAAGTCGTCCTCGGCGGGCGCCGCGGCCCGGCCCGGCGTCCACTCCGAGTTGAAGAAGTTGTGGTCGGCGCCGATGACGTACACGGCGCTGTGCAGCGCGCCGCCGGTGCTGACCCCGCGCGTCCCGTCGACGTACACCTCGCCCTGGAGGTCGGAGACGTCACCGTCGCAGCCCGGCAGGATCGTCATCGACGGCACGTCGGCCACCGGGTTCTGGCCGAAGACGGTCGGGCCGATGAGGACCGTGCCGCGGATGGTCCAGCGGACCCGGCCGCGGTAGCCGTCCTGGTCGGCGGGCGGCGGGTAGAGGCTGTCCAGCGCGGCGCGGTTGACGCCCTCGCCGCCCCGCGAGTGCCCGACGAGCAGCACCCGGGACAGGTCGGCGCGCGGCGCCTTTCGGACGACCGCCGGAGCGGACGCCGGGTGGTCGGACCAGTCGGCCCAGCGGGCCAGGTGCATCCGCACCAGCGCGGAGCGCGCCTCCGCGCCGCCGTCCTCGGCCGCGTCGTCCTGGCCGTTGATGCCGTTGGCGGAGATCGACACGGTCACATAGCCCTGCGAGGCGAGCAGCCGCTGGTCACGCAGATAGCCGCGGTGGCTCGGCACCGGCTTGGTGCCGGCCGCGCAGGGCCAGTCGCCGGTGATGTGCCCGCCCTTGTAGCAGGTGTAGTGCCGGCCGTGCAGGAACAGCGCCAGCGGCCGCTTGCCGGACGCGCCGACCGGTGCCACCACCACCGCGCGCATCTCCACCGGAGCGGCGAAGCCGGGTATGTGCACCGACTTCAGGCTGTACTCACCGGTCGTGGTGCGGTAGGCGCCGGGCTTGCCCGGGTCCACGCCGCCCGCGGGCAGCGGCGCGGGCGGCCGCACCGCCGGCCCGGCCCCGGCGGCCGCCACGGGCGCGTCCAACCGCCGCCCGCCGGCCCACACATGCAGGTCCCGCAGCCCGCCCGGCACCCGCGCGCCGAGCGGCAGCCGGAAGGTGCGCCCGTCCTCGCCCGGCCGCGGCACGCCCAACAGGCGGTCGCCCGCGCGGAATTCGACCCGGGCGTCCCCCATGGGCACCGGCCGGTCCGACCGCCACACCAGCTGCGGCGCGGTACGCCCGCCGGTGATCCCCCAGCCCGGCCGCAGCGCCGCGCCGTCCGACGACGTCAACTCCCCGCTGCCTCCTGGTGCCTGACTGTCTGCTGCCGCCAGCCCTGGGGATGCGCCCGCCACCGCGAGCAACGCGGCGGCGGCCACCCATATACGCCGGGCACGGATCACAGTTCCTCCTGGATGACCCCGGTCTCGGGCGTCCCGGCCGACCCGGGAGCCCCTCGCCCCCGGAGGACGGAGTGCGGAGACTGTGGGTTGCCTGTGAACGGGAGGTGATCGATCACATCGGAGGACGGGCGCCGGCGGCGCGACTCCGGCACGGCCCGCCGCGGGTGAACTCCTGGCCCCCAGCGGGCCGACCGTCGGCGCCGGCGTCAGGCCCGAGTGCGTGACGGCCGCGAAGGCGGAACCGTCCCGGGTGAGCGCACCGACCAGGGCCGCCGGCCGGAAACGCCGTCACCGGAACCCCTCTGAGCTGCTACGCAGCGTCCGAGTCGTCCGGCGCCGCATGTCCGGTTGCCGACGACGTACGATGAAGGTATCGAGGGCGTCACGCACTCCGACTGTCCTGTCGGGCCGTTCTCGGCGAGAGACGAAAACCCGGACCGCCCGAGCGGACGGTGCGGAGACGGGTCGGCATCATGGCCACCGCGATCACAGCAACTCCGCGACTCTCCCCGGTTGTGGCCCTTCCCTGCCGAGGGGCGGCGTGACAGTCGTGCAGCGGTTGGACATCCATCGGCGTGACCAAGGAGAGCGGGCCCTCGTCACGCTCGTCGGCGTGATCGGACCGGCCACGGCTCCCTTGCTGCGGACCGCGCTGGAGCAGTGTCTGCGCGACGGCGTGACAGGCATCGACGTCGATCTCACCACCGTCGGCTCGTGCGACTCCAAGGGCCTGGACGTCTTCCTGACGGCTTCGCAGCGCGCGGATCGCGTGCATGCTTTCCTGCGGCTGCACCATCCGTGCGCGCAGATCACCCGACTTCTCGCCGTGACCGGCTCCGCCTCCCTGCTCAGTGAGTTGCCGGGTGCGTCTCCGCAGGCCGACGAGCAGCAGGGCGGCGGCCGCCACGTCAGTGCACCGGCCGTGAAGGACGGGATCCGCCTCCGCCGCCTGACCCGCTGGCAGGCGGAGGACATGAGCGAGGACATCGCCGACCTGGTCGTGGACCCCGTCGCGGGCTCGTCAGCGAGCGCGGACCGGGAGCGGGGCGACTTCCTGGGGCGGCTTGCCATCAGCGCCCGACGGCCCGGATTCGCGTTGCTGGTCGCCGAAACGACGGTACTGGTGGGGTGTGCCTTCGGATATCCCGTGGGTCCCGGCGCCCGCTCGGAGCGGGGGTTGCAGGAGAGCGTCCAGCGGCTCACCGGCTGTGCCCGGTTCCTGCTCCTCACCCAGGCCGTTGCGCATCATCACGCCCAGTGCCGAGACATCGGCCGACGTCTGCAACAGCGCCTGCTGGCCGACCGGCACACCGCGCTCGGAGTCGCTCTGATCGGTCCGGCAGACCGGGCCGGCCAGGCCGCCTTCGACTCCTGGGGCTGGCGAAACTGCGGAGAGGTGGTGGGGCTGCCCGGTCCGGGCGCACCCTGCGTGCTGGTCCTCCTGACGGAGAACGCGCCCGTACCGGCGCCTCCGGCCTCGGGCCCGGGCGGGGGGTAGCCTGGGAGGCACCGAGAGCATGTCGGGCGCACGATCTCGCGGCGCCGTTCCCGGCGAGTGACGAACGAGGGCAGCGCCTTCACTGCCCGGGACGGGATCGCACGATGGACTCCCTCACACCGGCCGCCGAAGGTATGCCTCCGGATGACGACCACACGTACCGGATGCCGCTGGCGCGGTTGAGCCTCACCGCGGAGTCCAGCCACGGCCCGCTCGACGGAGCATGGTGGCCGCGCTGTGACGTCCTGGAGCTGGAGTTGCCCGCCCTCGTGGGCTCGTTGGACCCCGGCCACGGTACGGTCACCCGGGTCACGGTGGGGACTGCCGCGTGGCCCGAGGCCCCGGGAACGGTGTCGGCGCCCGACCACGTGATCGAGGTCCTCCTGAGCGACGCCGCCGACGAAGCGCATGCCATCACCCTGGAGTGCGGCACCGTGGGGCGCTGGGAGCTGCTGGTCATCCCGCCCGACGAGCCGACGGGAACGGCCGGTCGGCTGCTGACGGCCGCCGCCGATCCCTGGAACACGCAGTCGGCTCAGCGCATCCTCGCCCGTGTCGAGGAAGGTCTCGGCCAGGAGCGGCGAGCAGCGGAACGGCCCATGATGGACTGATGGGGCAAGCACCTGTTTCGTCGGCCGCCTCCGCCCGTGTCCGCGTGGACCACGCCGGGTGAGCGGATGACGGCCGAACCGCGCGCGGACCGCTCCGAGAGCTTCGGGGAAGCGCTCCTCGGGGCGGTTCTCGATCGCGCGCACGAGCTTCCGCCCCACCTCGTCGGCCCACTGGTCGCCGACATGATGGAGCGGCTGGGGGGCCGCCGTCCGCAGATCCTGTTGCAGGACTACGGCCAGTTGTGGCTCGTACCCCTGCCCGGTGAGGGCCTCGCGGGCGGGGACCCACACGTGATCGACGATTCCGCCGCGGGCCGCTGCTTTCTCGGTGCGCTGCCCGTCGAGCTGCCCGAGGGCGACGGCGTACGTGTCCACCTGCCGCTGCTCGACGGCGGCGACCAGGTGGGCGTCATGGCCGTGACGCTGGACCGGCTCGACGACGACGACCGCCGCATGCTGCGCCGGCTCTCCGCTCTGGTGGCCGACCTGCTGGTGACCAAGCACGGATATTCCGACCTGTTCTTCCGTACCCGACGCCGTGAACCGATGAGCGTGGCCGCCGAGATCCAGTGGGCGCTGCTGCCGCCCCTGGCCATGATCATGCCGCGCGTCGCCCTGGCCGGCGTCCTGGAGCCCGCGTACGACGTGGCGGGGGACAGCTTCGACTACGCGCTCAACGGCGACGTCCTCCATCTGGCCATGATCGACGCGATGGGGCACGGCCTCGGCGCGGCCACCATGGCCACCGTGGCCATCGGCGCGTACCGCTACGCCCGCCGCCTGAGCACCGGCCTGACGGAGATCTACGCCTTCATGGACGACGCCGTGGCGAAGCAGTTCGGCGCCGACCACTTCGTCACCGCGCAGATGATGCGGCTGGACACGACGACGGGCCACCTGCAATGGGTCAACGCCGGGCACCCCGCACCGATGCTCGTCCGCGACCACCGTGTCACGCGCCGACTGCTCGGCCCGACGACTCTCCCCGTGGGCCTCGGCGGTGCGGAGCCGGAGGTGAGTGCGCTGGGGCTGGAACGGGGAGACCGCGTCCTGTGCTTCACCGACGGGCTGATCGAGGAGCACGCGGCGGGCGAGGAACAGTTCGGGGAGGAGCAGTTGATCGACTGGGTGAACGGGCTGGAGAGAACCGGCGGCGGGGTCCGGGCGGTGGCGCGTGCCCTGTCGCACACACTCAAGCGGGCCCGGGGCGGCCGGACCACGGACGATGCGACGCTCCTCCTGGTGGAGTGGCGCGGCTGACCGGACCGCAGGGTCTGTCCGAGCCCCTCCCGGGCCGCGGCGTCCAGCCCGACCCGACTCAGGGGGTGATATGTCGGAGTCGGTCATAAGGGCCACCCGGTCCCCCTGGCCGTTGCAGTGTCCCGGCCCGAAGGTTCCCTGGTTGTAGCCGTCGAGAGTGGTGGCCCACCGGCGGACCCCGGCCCTCTGAGCACCGGTCAGCACGGACCAGAGCACGATGCTGTCGGGACCACCCGCAGTGCCGAGTGCGATCGGGAGCAGGGCCGTCGTCGCAGCCCCCTGAGAACGTCCTACGCGTCACCGCCCCGTCCGCCCACGTCGATCTGGAGCGTCCGAACTGGCGTCACGGCCGGGTTCCCGACGACCTCGGCACCGGCACCCCCGGCACCGCCGACATGGTCATCGCCGAGCCCGGCGCCCGCTCCGTACCACGCCGCCCATCACTCCGTACGGCCGAATGACCTTCACCGCTGCACCGACCGACAGCTGTCACACCCCGAGACATCCTCGACGCGAGCAAGGAGTCCGAGGTCGCGTCACAGCTGCGGCTGCGGCATCCGTTGCCAGCTGAAGGGACCGAAGGTGGTGCCGGTGACGGGGTGGTTGGCGTTGGGGTCCGCGGTGAGTTTCAGCCATTCCAGGGGTGTGGTGCTGCCGTGCACGACGATCCGGTGGAAGTTCGGGACGTTGTAGTACGGGTGCTCGTTCCACGCGTTGTCCCCCGGGTCGTGGGCGCACACCCCGGCGCCGGTGGCCGGGTCCGTCTCGCCGGTGCACGTCGCCGTCGGCGACAGCGGGTTGTCCGAGCGGTAGAGGTGCGAGTCGCCGTTGAGCATCAGCACCGGCCGGCCGAACGCGGTCGTCTTCGCCGCGACCTCGCTGATGATCGGCTCGTAGTTCGTCAGGTGGTCCTTGGTCTTGCCGTCGAGGTCCCACATGTCGGCCTGTGCCGAGATCACCACCGCTTTGGCGTGCTCGGCCTGCGCATCGGCGAAGGCGGCGTCGAGCCAGCGGACGTCGGCCGCGGTCCGGTCGGTCCGCTCGTCGGTCTGCGCCTGCGGTGCGGTCGGGACCTTGTACCAGGGGTCGGTGTCGTTGTTCGAGCCGCCCGGCACGTTGATGGTCACGAAGACGATGTCGTTCTGCGCCCACCTCACGTTCTCGACGTACTGTGCGTCGCCCGGGTGGCCCGGGTCGTAGGCGGTGGCCTGGGACACCACGTTCAGTGTCCCGCTGCCCAGGGTGCGGCCAGGCTGCGCGAAGAAGTCCTGCCGGACTCTGGCGAGGTTGTCGAGCGGACTGCCGCAGTGGTAGCTGACGCAGTCCGCCGGGTCGGTCGACAGGCCGCTCGCGCCGATGTACGTGATGCCACCGGACGCCGAGTCGTAGAAGCCGCCGCCCTGGCCGGGCGAGGTGAGGCTCGATGCCTTGTGGCAGTCGGCCCACTCGTTGTCGCCCGGCGTGTAGACGAGCGGCTTGGTGAAGGTCTGCCATGCGGACGCGATCGAGGCGTCGTAGTCCTCGGTGCAGAACTCCTTGCCCGAGTGGATGTCGCCGACGTGAATGACATCGCTGACGCTCGGGTCACTGTTGATGGTGCCGATGAACGCCGGGGTCTTCTGGAACTGGGCGGTGTCGGCCGTCTGGCCCGCAGGGGCGTACGCCGACCTGCCGTACGGCGAGTCGCCGAAGACGGCGAGCGTCAGGGGGGTGGAGGCCGCCGACGCCGTGGCCACCGACCCCACGGAGGAGGCAAGACCGACGGCGACGAGCGTGACGAGCCCGCGCTTCAGCGTGCGTCTCAACATGCGTCCCTCTTTCAGATCCGGTTGAGGGGGGGCGGCGCCCCAGTGAACTGGATCCTCAGGAAGCGCGGCATGGCATCAAGGGCGGCCCGGAGGTGACGAGTAGGCGAACTTCCGGGAGGCCCGCAGTGCGCGATGCCGCAACGCCCGGTTTCATCGTCCGGCGGCCGGGACCAGGCCGGGGGCGAAGCGGTAGGAGACCGCCTCCATCAGCGGCTTGCGCTTGGTGTTGTGGAAGGCCGCGATGCGCCACCTGCCGTCCTGCTGCCGGACCAAGGTGTACGTCTGGATCTTGCTGAGCTTGTGTGGCCGGTCGCCCTTGTAGGTGTCGCCGCGCCCGTTCACCACGGCCACGTCCGGCCCGGGGAACCGGACGGAGAGCACCTCGTCCGCGAGCTCGGTGCCCTTGAGGAAGGTCGTGAACAGGGTGCGGTGACTGTCCACGATGTCCTGGCGGCCCTGGTAGAAGGTGCCGACGTAGGTGACGTAGGTGGCGTCTTCGGTGAACAGCTCGCCGTATGCGTCGGCGTCGTGCCGCGCCCAGGCGGCGACGAGTTCGTCCAGCACGGAGGTGACTGCGGCGGTGTCATCGGTGATGGCGGGCATGGTGGAAGATCCCCCTTTGGCTACACTGAGAGCAGATTCTGAATCTGTGCAGTATCTGCATGCGTGCAGATAAATTTACGAGAGGACTCCCGTGACGGCAACCCCTGTGGATGGCGGGGACGAGCAACTGATCTTCCGTCAGTACTTGGACGCGGTAGGCCTCCAGGGCCTGGCCAGCGCGGAAGCCGCTGGAATGCACACGTCGGAGTGGTACGCGCTCAGCCTGATCGCTCTGGAAGGTGGTCTCACCTCGGGCGAACTCGCCACGCGGACCGGGCTCACCACCGGTGCCACCACCCGCCTGATCGACCGCCTTGAACGGGCCGGCTACGCGCGCCGCGCCGCGGACCCCGGGGACCGCAGGCGCGTCATCGTGGAGCCGGTCCCGGATGCGCTCACCCGCATCGAGGAGGTCGTCGGCCCCGCCCGCCGTCATATCGCCGAGGTCCTGGCCCGCTACACCCCGGAACAGCGCAGGCTGCTCTTCGACTACTTCGAGCACGCCGCCCCCGCGTTCCGGGCGGCCACCGAGGAGATCCGCAAGGCCATGGCCCCGAAGCGCAGAAAGGCCGCCCCGGGCAGGGGCGGCCACTGACAGCGAGGATGTGTGTGTGGGCGGGCCCGTCAGGTCCAGGCCCGGTACGGCTCGTCCAGCAACTGGAAGACCGGCTCACCGCGGACCGGGTCCTTCGCGGTGGACAGCCGCACCCGGTCGCCGCTGTGGATCCCGACCGGCGGGCCCATCACCCGGCCCCGGACGACGAACCCCTCGGCCATCTCGATCAGCGACACATTGCGTGCCGCGGGGGTGTTGCGGTGCACCACGGTCGAGTGCCGCACCGTGCCGATGCCCTCGCTGCGTTCGGTGCGCAGTTCGCTGCCCTGGCACACCGGACACAGCAGCCGGTGGTACATCGCGGTGCCGCACCAGGTGCAGCGCTGGAAGAGGATGGCGTCCCTGGAGTCCACGGAAGCGGGTTCGAGCACCCCCGCCGCGGAGCCGGCCGCCGACTGTGAGATGTCTGCTGAGTGGTGGTACACGCTGGTCAACTCCCTGCGCTCGGCCGGAATCCCGCGTGCCCGGCGCGCCCCGCGCACGCGTGTGCGCGGTTGCTGTGCCACCGTGCACGCCGACAGCGTATGGCACTCAGTGTCACTCGTAAAGGCACTGCGTACCCCTAATTGGCCGGAAAGCATCGCACCCCGCCGCCCGGCGGCCGGGCGGAGGCCCGCTCAGCCGCGGCCGAGCGCCGTCTCCAGCTCCTGCACCGCCCGCCACAGCGGCGCGTCCCGGCGGGCGACCAGCACCACGACGTCGTCGGGGTGCCCTGCCGGTCCCTCCTCAGGCACCGGGAGGATCCGCAGCGGCGCCGGACCGCTCGGGGCCTCCGACGACTCCGCTGCCTGCGGAGCGCGGCCGAACGTCCGCTGCACATAGCCGAGCGCATGGTCCACCGCCGCGGCCGCATCGCCCTTGCCGTCCGAGCGCAGCCAGGACCGCAGCGCGTTGTTGTGCGCGGCGACGACGGCGGCCGCGATGACGTCCGCGCGCAGCGTCCCTTCGGGCGTGCCGGCGAACCGCCCGCGCAGATACTCGGCCAGGGCGCGCTCGTACCGCCACACCACCGACAGCTCGTACGCGCGCAGGCCCGGCACCTTCTTGGTGAGGCGGTAGCGCTGCACCGAGAAGGTGGGGTTCTCGGCGTACATCCGCAGCACCATCCGGGCCGCGTCGCACACCCGCCGCACCGGCTCCTGGTCCGCCGTGCTCCCGGCGAGAAACGCGGTCATGTCGGCCAGACAGCGCTCGTGGTCGGGGAAGACCACGTCCTCCTTGGAGGGGAAGTAGCGGAAGAACGACCGCCGGCCGACCCCGGCCAGCGCCACGATGTCGTCCACCGTGGTCTGCTCGTATCCGCGTTCCATGAAAAGCCGGAAGGCCGCCGAGACCAGGGCGTCCCGCATCGGCGGCTTCGCGGCCGGCGCCGCGCTGCTGGTGCTCATGGCGGGAACGTAGCACCCGGGCCGGAAATGTGACACTCAGTGCAGCTCAGACCGAGGTGACAGGGAACTGAGTGCACTCTGCGTGCCGGTCCGGGCCCCGCCGGATGCCGTCGCCGTTGTGCGACGTAACCTTTCCGCACCGCGCCGGCACCGGCCCCGCGGCATCCGCCCCGCCGACTCCGGCCGTGCCCGAGGAGATCCCGCATGCCCGCCGCCCGCCCCCGACTGCTCTACGTCACCGACCTGGCGTACCAGGCCCGCGGGCGCCGCTACTGCGACGAGGACATCCTCCTCACCTCCCGGCTCCGCACCCACGCCGACCTGGCCCTGTGCCACCCGCTCGACGCCGCCGCGCTGATGGACGGCTACGACGCCGTCGTGGTCCGCAACAGCGGTCCCGTGCTCGGCTACCAGAAGGAGTACGACGCCTTCCGCGCCCAGGCGCTGGACAGCGGCACCCGCGTCTACAACTCGCTCACCGGCAAGGCGGACATGGCCGGAAAGCAGTACCTGCTCGACCTCTGCGCCGCGGGCTTCCCCGTCATCCCGACCGTCGACCGGACCGAGGAACTGCACCGGCTGCCGTCCGTCGAGCGCTATGTGGTCAAGCCCCGGCTCGGCGCGGACTCCCTCGGCCTGCGGATCGTCCCCGCCGACGGGATCGCCGCGGCCGTCACCGGTGAGGTGCTGATCCAGCCCTGGATCGACTTCACGTACGAGGTGTCGTTCTACTTCGTGGACGACGACTTCCAGTACGCCCTGTACGCCCCCGACCCGCAGCGCCGCTGGGAGCTGAGGCCGTACCGGGCGACCGCCGCCGACCTGGAGTTCGCCCGGCGTTTCATCGACTGGAACGACCTCGGTCACGGCATCCAGCGTGTCGACGCCTGCCGCACCGCCGACGGCGGTCTGCTCCTGGTCGAGCTGGAGGACCTCAACCCGTATCTGTCCCTGGACGCCCTGCCGGAGGAGGACCGCGAGGCGTTCGTCGCGGCGTTCACGGCGTCCGTGAGCCGGTTCGTGCGGTGACCTCGGCCCCCTCACATTGCGGCGAGTGCCGGGCGTACCGGCGTCCGATGTGATGAGCTGGGACGGACACACAGGGACGCGGAGGGGAGGCGGGCATGGACGGCTTCTTCGGCCGGCTGGACCCGGACATGTGCGTGGTGACGGCCGTGGCCGGCGGCGAGCGCGCGGGCTGCCTGGTCGGCTTCGCCTCCCAGTGCTCCATCCAGCCGCCCCGGTTCACCGTGTGGCTGTCCAAGGCCAACCGCACCTACCGGGTCGCGCGCGCCGCCCACTGCCTCGCCGTGCATCTGCTCACCCGTGACCAGCGGGACCTCGCGGAGCTGTTCGGCGGCGAGACGGGTGACGAGGTCGACAAGTTCGCCGGGCTGGACCTGCGGGAAGGACCCGGCGGGGCGCTCGTCCTCGGCGATGTGGCGGCCTGGTTCGTCGGCACCGTCCTGCACCGCATCGACGGCGGCGACCATGTGGGCCATGTCCTCGACCCCGTGGAGTGGGGCGGCGGACGGAGCGGGCCGCTGCTGCGGCTGTCCGACGCGATCAGCATCGACGCGGGCCACCCGGCGGACTGACCGGACACGGACACCCCCGACCGGCCCACGGCACATACCGAAGGACCGGCCCACGGCACATATCCAAGACACCCTCGCAGGCAGAGGCTAGGCGTCCGCCTCCGCGTCCGTCGCACCGGGCAGCGGCATCCTGATGTCCACCACGCACACATCGTCCCGGCGCTCGTCCGCGAGCATCGAGGTGAGCACGGTGTCGAGGGAGCCGCCGGCGCCGTGGTCATGGGTGCGGACCGCCTCGGCCAGCCGGGCGAAGCCCGCGTCCAGGTCCTCGCCGGGGCGCTCCACCAGACCGTCGGTGTAGAGCAGCAGCCGGTCCCCGGGCTCCAGGCGCAGCTCCGCCGACTCGTAGACGGGCGCCCCGGTCGCGCCGAGCAGCACGCCGGCGGGGCGGGCGAGATAGCGCACCTCGCCGCCGCGCACGAGCAGCGGCGGCGGATGCCCGGCCTGCGCCCAGGCCATGACCTGCCGCTCGGGGTCGTAGCGGGCCAGCACCAGGGTGGCGGTGGTCTGGCTGTCCCGGGAGTGCAGCAGCAGCTGGTTGAGCCGGGCCAGCGCGCCGGTCAGCGAGGAGCCGGTGCTGATCATTCCCTTGGCGGTGAACCTGAGCTGGGCCATGGTGGCCACGGCGCCGATGCCGTGCCCCGCCACGTCGCCGACCACGAACAGCGCGCAGTCGTCGGGCAGTTCGACGGCGCTGAACCAGTCGCCGCCGACATGGATCCCGGACTGCGCGGGCAGATAGGACACCTCGACCCGGAGCCCGGCCCGCCGCACCGGCTTGCTGGGCAGCGGCAGCAGCGCGTGCTGCAACCGGGCCGCCAGGGCGCGCTCGGCCTGGAGCACACCGCGCTGGAGCAGCATCGCCCGTTCGCTCTCCACCAGCGCGAGTTCGGCGCTGCGCTGCGCGGTGAGGTCCTGGACGAAGCCATGCACCTCGACCGGGGTGCCGTCCGGCTCGGTGACGGCCTCGGCGACCAGCCGCAGATGCCGGACGCCCGCCGCGCCCTGGATGCGGAACGGCACATCGAACGGGTGGCCGTGGCCGGCCAGTTCGGCGATCGCGTGGGTCAGCGGGCCGGAGTCCTCCGGCAGCGCGAGATCCGGCAGCCGTTCGAGGGGGAGGGGCCCCTCGGCGGTGCTCCGGCCGAGCACCGTGTATGCCTGCGCGGACCAGGAGATCTCCTGGGTGACCAGGTTCCAGTTCGCCCAGCCCAGATTGCCGAGCCGCTGCACGTCGGCGAGGCGCTGCGCCTGCCGGACCGCCGGGTCGTGCCGTACCCAGGACACCAGCAGACCGTCGCCGAGCCGGGCGGCGCGCACCGAGTAGGTGGCGGTCACCGGCACGCCCTCGAACACGTCGTGGTAGGCGAACGGCTCGCTCTCGAACGGCACTCCGGTGTCGAGCACCCCGAGATACCCGCGCCACAGCGGCTCGCCCGCCACCGACGGGTAGCTCTCCAGGATGTGCTTGCCGACCAGGTCCCGCCCGGTCCGGCCGAACACGTCGACCGCCTCCGGGGTGGCTGCCTCGATGCGGTAGTCCTCCACCTCGCCGGAGGCGCTGCGCACCGGGGTGAGCAGCACGGCCGCGCCGGGAGTCGCGTCGAGCACCGCCTGCACGGCCGGGAAGGCGCTCGTGACGGCCCGCTCCCGCGGCGGGTCGAAGGCCTGGAGCCGGCCCGCGCACAGCCGGGCCACGGCCCGCAGCAGCTCCCGCTCGCGCGGCTGGAACGGCCCGCCGTGCCGGCGCAGCACCCCGAGGGCGACCTGCGCGGTGTTCCCGGCGGGCACCGGCAGCCAGGCCCGGCTGAGCCAGCGCTCGGGCGGGTCCCCGATGAGCCGGTACCGCTCGCGGTACTCGGCGAGGTCCTCCAGCCAGCGCGGCTCACGGGCCCGCAGGGCGTCGAAGGGGGCCATCTCGCTCCCCGCGGGCGCGTGCTGCCACTGGATCGCCAGGGTCGTTTCGATGCCGGCATGCCCGATCAGCTCGAGCCCGCCTCCGGCCACCTGTTCGTAGAGGAGTACGGCGTCGGCGCCCGCCCGCGGTGCCAGGTGGTCCAGCAGGCACGCGGCGAGTTCGTCCGGCGAGTCGACCTTGACCAGGTCCCGGCCGAGGCGGCCCAGGACGTCGACCAGATCGGCGCTGGCGGCGGGCGGCGGATCCCAGGGGCCGGTGGGCGGCACCGGCTGGGCCCCGACCGTGGCCGTGGGCGCGGGTGGCGATGCGGGTGCCGTGGGAGGCAGCAGGGCGCCGAGGGTGAGCCAGCACTGTTCGAGGAGTGTGCGGTGGCCGTTCCTGGCGCGCCGGAGGAGTTCCTCGTGCGCCGCGTCCGGTGTGCACCCGTTGAGGGCCATCAGGACACCCTTGGCCCGCTCCAGGATCGCGGAGGCGGCAGCGCGGTCCCGTAGCCGTTCCAGCTCCGCGCGCTGCCGGGCCACGACCTTGGCCAACGCCACCGGATCGGCGCCGGTGCCTGGGTCGATCGGGGGCACGGACTCGCTCGTCACGCGACGAGCATCGCACACCTCGGGCCCTCCGATCACCGGTCCGCTGGTTCCGTATGGTGCCCACCCGCCGAAGATCGAATCACAGGGCGTCGAAACCGGCCGCACAGCGCCCGACGGATTCCCGGTCCTTCTCGCAAAAGACCAGGTCAGCGGCTATGTCCCCGGCCGACCAGGGCGTCGGTGACCGCGCGGACACTGCGCGCGATGTGCTGGAGCTGAAGAACCTCGGCGGCGTACAGCTTGATCGTGTGCTCGATGACCGACTCGGGCAGCCCGAGCATGGGCAGTTCGGCGCGTGCCGTCTGGAGCGCGGTCCGTGCCACCCGGATCTCCTGCTGGACCTGGAGCTGGGCATGCCGGGCGAGCAGGACCGGGTGCCGGATCAGGGCCGGGTAGCTGGCGTAGCGCGCGGGGATCAGCTCCCGCAGCCATTTGGCCGCCGAGCGCTCCCAGTCGTAGCTGCCCGGCGTCTTGACCTGGCAGGGCCAGTCGGGGCTGATGCGCGTGCGCGTGCTGGTCAGGGTCATGGTGAATCGCTTCCGGTGTGCGGCGTCGTGAGGGTGGTCCGACGGGTGGGGCGGCCCCGGCCTAGGGGATGGCCGGGGCCGCCACGGGCGCATCGCGATGCGCCCCGGCACACCCCGGGCGCCGACGTGGGTAGGGGACGGCGGCTGGGGGTGTCCGTGCGGGGACCCCGGACACGGCGGACCGGCGCTGCGTGAGGGCTTGCATGCGCATGAGCGGTCCGTCGGCTTTCTCGGGGCGGTGTGCGAGCGGTGGGTCCGCGGGGTGCGGAGCGGCCGGGGGTGAGCCGGGCCCGATCCGCTGAGCAGTATTTATATATACCGTCTGGTTTGCAAGACGTATGAAAACATTCATGCTCGATCTGTGGTGAAAGATCCCGGTCCAGGAGGGGGAGGACCGCAAGATCTTCACGCTTGCCGGGCGGCCGCCGGAAGCATCGGGGCGGATCAGTCGCGCAGGAAGAACTGGTGCTGCTCGTTGAGCTGTTCGTACTTCTCCAGGCGGGCCTGGGTGCGCTCCGGGTCGGCGTCGGTCATGGCCTGGAGCAGCGCGGCGGCCAGCACGTTGGGCGCGGCGTAGGAGTCGAAGACCAGACGCGCCCCGGTGCCGGTGGCGAAGGTGATGTCGGCTTCGTCGGCCAGCGGGCCGAGCGCCAGATCGGTCACCAGGGCCACCTTCAGGCCGGCGTCGCGCGCGACCCGGACCGCTTGCAGGGTCTCCTGCGAGTGCCGGGGCATGGCGAAGGCCAGCACCCAGCTGCCGCCGGCCTCACGGGCCTGGAGCAGGGCGTCGTAGGCGACGCTCCCGCCGCGGGTCACCAGCCGTACGTCGGGGTGGATACGGCGGGCCGCGTACCCGAAGTACTCGGCCAGCGACTCCGAGATCCGCAGGCCCAGGACGGTCAGCGGGGTCGACCGGGACAGCTCCCGGCCGACCCGGATGACCCGGTCGGGGTCGGCGAAGTCGCGGCGCAGGTTCTCCAGGTTCTGGATCTCGTGGTCCACGGCCGCCTGGAGCTCGTTGGCGCGGTCCACCTCGCCGGGCCCGCCGGCCAGACTGCTCAGCGCGATCGACTGGAGCTTCTCGCGCAGCGCCGGATAGCCGCTGAAGCCGACGGCGGCGGCGAAGCGGGTGACGGACGGCTGGCTGACCCCGACCCGGTCCGCCAGCTCGGTGATGGACAGGAACGCGGCCTCGGTGATGTGCTCGATCAGGTACTGGGCGATGCGCCGCTGCCCCGGCGACAGACGCGGGCCGTCGAAGAGTTCCCGCAGCCGGGAGGTCGGGGCGGGCTCGGCCTCGGGCGCCGTCTTGCCCGAGGTGATCGCTGATGCCTGTGCGCGGGCCTGCTGCGGCGAGGGCACCGGTCCGTCTCCTTTGTCTGCCACGAACACTCAACATAGCTCACCGAGCGTCGTGACCAGGGGGGTGAGCGACCCGGCTCACCTGCGGTAGAGGCTGATCGAATGACCCACGTCACCCACCGGCCGGCTGCTCGCGAGCAGCCGGGCGAGGGTGCCCCGCGCCTTGGCGACCGCCGAGTCCGACACCACCAGCAGCCCGTGCACCCGCTCCGGCGGCACCCCGCGCGGGTCCTCGGCGCGGATGCCGTAGTACGACGGCACCCCGCTGCCCTTGTAGACCAGCCACACCCGCTCGCCCGGGTACCGGGTGCGCAGCCGGTCGGCGAGCCGGCCCAGGTCCTGGCCCCAGTCCACGTTGGAGTCGTGCAGCACCCGGTGGGTGGCCGCCGGGCCGCCGAACGCCTCGTTGGAGTACGGCAGGTAGTACGGGAACGTCCGCAGCGAGCTCACCGCCGTGCACAGCACCAGGACGGCCGTCGCCCCGGTGGCCCAGCGCCGGCGCGGCACCCGCAGACAGGCCGCCGCCACCGCGAGGGACATCGGCACGAACAGCGCGTACCGGGTCCCGAAGTCCCGGGTGCTCGTCATCGCCGCCGCGAGCAGCACCAGCGGCGGCAGCAGCAGATAGGGCGCCGAGGGCCGCAGCCGCCGTACCGCGACGAGCGCCACCGCGCCGGCCAGGCCCACCGCCAGCAGCCCGAGCGGGGTCTTCACCAGCAGCGCGGCCGGCAGGTAGTACCAGAGCGGGCCGGTGTACAGATGCCCGAACAGATAGCCCTGCCACGGCTGGTTCTCCAGCCCGAACTGCACCCGCATCCCGGCCCGGTAGGCGGGCGGCACCGGCATCAGGTCCACCAGCAGCGCGTGCAGCCCGTGCAGGACGGGGACCGGTTCGGCGGGGGAGAACCGCAAGCGGGGATCGACCGCGAGATACGACACCCAGACGACGGCCAGGGCGACCACCAGTACGACCCCCGCACCGGCGGCCGCGGCCCGCAGCCGGCGCCGTCGGCCGCCCGCCGGAGAAAGCTCCCGGTCCGCCGCCACGGCCGACACCGCCGCCAGCAGCATGAGGACCGGCACCGCCGGCAGGGCGTTCATCTTGGTGGCCACCGCCGCCCCGAGAGCCGCCCCGCTGAGCGGCAGCCAGCGGCCCGGACGGTGCCGGGCCCGCAGGGCCAGCCAGGCGGAGGTCAGCACGAAGCCGGCCGCCGGGACGTCCAGGGTGGCCAGGGAGCCGTGGGCGACCAGATCCGGTGAGAAGGTGTACAGCGCGAGCGCGGTCAGACCGCCCACCGGGCCCGCCAGGTCGCGTGCGAATGCGAACGCGACCAGCCCGAACAGCAGCGTCAGCACGATCACCGGCAGCCGTGCCCAGAGCATCAGCCGCCAGGGGTCGTTGCCGGACTCGTACAGCAGGTGCCGGCCCACGTCCCCCTGGGTGCCGGGGTACGACGGGTCGTAGTGCGGGTCGGCCACCGCCACACCGGCCGCGATCAGCAGCTTGCCGAGCGGCGGATGCTCGGGGTTGTAGCGCAGCCGGTGTTCGTGGAGGTAGTCGGTGGCCGTCGCGACGTACACCGGCTCGTCGATGGTGGGCGTCTGCCGGACCGCGGCCGTCACCATCACGGCCGCCATCTGGGCCAGCAGCAGGGCCACGAGCACCGGCACCGCCCAGCGTCTGGGTGCCCGGGGGAGCGGCCGTACCGGATCCTGCGCCGGAGCCCGGTCGGCCAGGAGCGTGTGCTGTGCGTGCGTCATCGTCCGCCCCGCGGTGGCACCGGCGTACGGCGGCGGGAGCGAGCGGGGGACCGGGCCATCGCCCTACTGTCGCACCGCTCCCGCCGTCCGGGGCGTCACCGCTTCACGAGTCGTACCGACAGACCCTCTGCCGTGTACACCGGTACGGCCCGCAGGCTGCCGGAGTTCACCTCGATGCGGTCGAACCGCCCGCGCAGCCGGGGCGCGGCGAGCACCGGCAGGGTGCGGCCCTCGGCCGGCGGCCGTACGGTGTCCAGCCGCAGCGACAGTACGGCCGCACCGCCCAGCACGGCCAGGTGCCGGACCGTCAGCGGGGCCTTGCCGCCGGCGCTCAGGGTGACCTCGAGCGTGCCCGCCGCCTGCGCGTAGGCGCCGCGCACCCGCAGCCGTCCCGGCACCTCCAGCGTGCCGTCCGCGACCCGCACGTCCCCGTGGCCGAGGGCGTCCGCGGAGCCGGCGACCAGGGTGCCCGCTGCCAGCACGGTGCCGCCCGTGTAGCGGTTGCGGCCGGTCAGCGTGAGCGTGCCGGTGCCCTGCTTGGTCAGGCCGCCGCGGCCGCCGATGTCGTTGCGCCAGCTGTCGGCCGCCGAGAAGCCGCCGGCCGCCGCGTCCAGCGTCACGGTGACGTCCGTGTCGAAGGCGCCGTAGCCGTCCGCCGCGGCGAACAGGTCCAGCCGGCCCCACTGTTCGAACCCGTCCAGCAGCACATACCCGGACGGCAGCCCCGTGGTCCGCAGCACCTCGCGGCGCTGGTCCGCGGTGAGATACGGCAGCCGGGTCTCCAGCAGCACCTCCGCGCCCTTCGGCACGGTCAGCGGCACATCGTGCCCCTCCCGCTCCAGGACGTAGGTCAGCCTCGGCCGCACCGCACACCGGTTGGCGTCCCGGTCGGCGTACGGGTCGTCGGCGGGGTGCGCGTAGGCGTACAGGGTGTCGGCGGTGGTGCCGGTCCGCGCGGTGAAATAGGCGAGCGCCTGGGCGCGGGCCGCCGCCTTCAGCTCCGCGTTGGCCGGGTCGGCGAGCGTGGCCGCGGCGAGGGCGGTCGCCATGATCCGGCCGCCGATCACGTCGACGGGGCTGTGCATGCCCGCCACGATCCGGGTGTGGCCCAGCTCCAACGCGCGGGTCACCAGTTCCTGGAACCGCTCCGGTACGGCGTAGGCGTACGCCAGCGCGGCCAGGTGGAAGGCGTTGGTGTGCCCGCTCGGGAAGCCGCCGTCGTCGGCGGGGGAGGCACCGCGCTGACGCAGCAGCTGCGGGGCCACGACCACCTCGGAGTCGTACACCGGGAAGCCGAACGCGTCCGTCGCACCGGTGTCGACGACCTCGCTGTCCTCCGTCATCCGCCACGGCCGCGGGTACGCGTAGGCGTACTTGGAGGGGTTGCCGGAGGCGTACGGGCCGCGGACCGTGTCGACCAGCTCGGCGACCTTGCCGAGGTCCGAGTCGTGCGCGCCCGCGCCGAGCGCCGAGCCCGCCGGGGCGTCCGCGGGGACGGCGTCGTTGACGGTGGTCGCCGGGGTGCCGTCGGGCGCGCTCGTGATCGACGTGACCGCCCGGGCGCCCGCCCGGTACAGGCCGGCGAGCGGGCCGAGCCCCGCGATCAGCGCGTAGCTCTGGTGCTGGCGGTCGTAGACGAACGCCTCCTTGGCCTGTTCGCCGGTGCGTTCGCGGGTGATCCGGGCGCAGTAGCGCATGTTGGCGCGCAGCACCTCCGGGCGCAGCGGGGCGCCGGAGTCCCAGGTGGAGCCGGTCTTCCACACCTCGGCGAAGCCGTCGAGGACACGGACCACCGCGTTGGTCTCGGCGGTCCGGTTCGCGGGGACATTGGTCCGGTAGTCGTCCACGAAGGCCGCCGGGGCGGTCGCGGCCTTCGCGTCGGCCGCCGGTAGCCACACGGCGACGGCCGGTGCGGCGAGCACGCCCGCCGAAGCGGCCAGCGAGGTCGCGAGGAACCGGCGCCGGTTCGGTACGGAGGATCGGTGACCGGTGGAAGACGGCATGCCTGTGCCTCTCGGAAGCGGTCCACGGCAACGCCCGGCTGGATGTGCCGGGTTGTGCGATCCCGTGGAGAAGGGGGCGGAAGAGCGGGAACGGATACATGAGTAGGACCGGGGTGTGTCACCGCGGGGAGGCCGCGGTGACCGGCGGCGGTGCGGCAGGTGAACGCGCGGCGCGGAACGCACACGAACGCGCTGACCCGCACAGTGCCAACGCCCACGAGGGCGGCGGCCGGCTGTACGGCGGCGTATGTGCGGGTGACCTCGCGAGGAGATGTGCTGGGCGTGTCGGTGCGACACACGACAGCGGGGCTGAGCGGTGTGCGGCGCCTCTTTGCGGCGTATGCGCCGGTGTGGCGCGTGGAAGCGCGGTGGTTCGCTGTGCGGCGCCTCCGCGGGCGCGGCTCGCCCGTGGCGGCGCATGTGCCGGTGTCCTCCTGCGGAGGTGTGCTGGACTCGGCCGCGAGGCATGGCGGAGGGCCGGCCGGTGTGCGGCGCCTCCGTGCGGTGGCCGTGCCGGTGCCCTCGCGCGGAGATGCGCCGGACGCGCCGGTGTGGCGCGTGGAAGCGCGGTGGTTCGCTGTGCGGCGCATCCGCGGGCGGCGGCCCGCCGTACGGCGGCGTATGTGCCGGTGCTCCCGCGCAAAAGATGTGCCGGACGCGCCGGTGCGACACATGACACCGGCCACCGCTCGGAGGTGTGCTGAACGCACCGGCGCCACCGTGCCGAAGCCGTCCGCGAACGCAGCCCGTTCACGGCAGCGAACGCGCCAGCGCCACCGCGCCCTCGACCGGTGGCACCCGCAGCCGCTGCGGCCGCGTGCCCGGCAACGCCTGGTCGAGCGCGGCGGTGAACGCGTCGTACAGCCGCGGCTGGGACAGGATCGTGCCGCCGGCGACCACCACGTCGTCGACCGCCGCGCCGCGCTCCGCGAGCCGGACGACGAGTCCGGCGAGGGAGCGGGCCGCTGCGGCGATCACCTCGGCGGCGAGGAGCGAGCCGGCCTCCGCGGCGGCGAAGACGGCCGGGGCGTGCCGTCCCCACTCGGCGGACTGGTCGGTGGCGTGCTCCAACGCGGCTCCCAGCGCAGGCACTTCGGGCACATGGAAGGCGTCGGTCAGGGCCGCCGCCAGCGCGTCGGGCGGCTCGCCGCGGTCATGGGCCGCCCAGCAGGCGCGGGCGGCCTCCCGGACGAGCCCGGCCGCGCCGCCCTCGTCGCCCAGGACCGCGCCCCACCCGCCGACCTGGACGGCCGTGCCGTCGGGGCGTCGGCCCACCGCCACCGAGCCGGTGCCGGCGACCAGACCGACACCCTCGTCCAACCCGGCGGCAGGGACGAGGAGTTCGGCGTCGCCCACGACCCGTGCGGGGGCGTCGAAGTGGCGGTGCAGCGCGTCGCGGATCCGCGCGCACTGGCCTGCCGTCTCACAGGCGTGGCCGCCCACGGCCAGGGCCGCCGGCCGGGTGCCCGGGGGCAGTGCCTCGGCGACCAGCCGGGCCAGCCAGCCGGCGGCGGCCACGGGGTCGTGCGGCCGCCAGCCACTGCTCGGGCGGACATGGTCGGCGACCAGGGTGGCCCCCGCGACGGCGCGGAGCTGTGTCTTGGTGCCGCCCACGTCGATACCGACCCGGAGCGGCGTCACATCCTGCACGGGACCTCTTTCGTCGGTGCGGGAAGGCGTGTGACGGCGGGCGAACCGTGCCTGGCGGAACAGGGAACGAGCGGTCGGGAAGCCCCGGGACGGGCCTCGGGCGGAGCACGGCAGGCGAGTACCGTAAAGTTCGTTAGGAAGTTAACTAACGAAGTACAGTGCGTCAAGAGGCGTTCGCGTCCGCCACCGGCACGCCCAGGGCCGGCGGGCGCCACGCCGGGCATCCCCGTGCCGCGCCCCCGAGGCGCCCCACTCCTCGGCGGCGGGCCGTGATCTGTGGGAGAACCGTTGGAACACGACGTGGTGGCGGCCCCCCGCCTGACCGAGAGCGCGGGCGCGGTCTTCGCCGTACTGGCCCGGGCGGGCACCGCGACCCGGCCGCAACTCGCCGCGCTGGCCGGTCTGTCCAAGCCGACGGTGTCCCAGGCCGTCGCGGAACTGGAGAGCGCCCGGCTCGCCGGACGCTCCGGCACCGCCTCCAGCGGCACCGGCCGCACCGCGGCCGTCTACCGCCTGGGACCGGACGCCGGCGCCGTCCTCGCCGTCGACCTCGGCCCCGCCCGCACCCGGGTGCGCGGCTGCGCCCTGGACGGCACGCTGCTCGCCGAGGCCACCCGCGCCCGCGAGGACGCCGCCGACGCCGTACGCGAGGGTCTCGCCGCGCTGCCCGCGGGCACCCCGCTGCGCAGCGTCGTCGTCGCCGTGGGCGATGTCATCACGCCGGGGAAGGACGGCACCGGCATGCGCCCCGCCACGGCCAAGGCGGGCCCCGCCTTCGACGCCATGGCCGTCGCCCTGCCCCCCGGCGTGCCGGTCCACCTGGAGAACAACGTCAACTGCGCCGCCCTCGCCGAACTGCACGAGGGCGCCGCCCGGGACCGGGACACCTTCGGCTATCTGCGGGTCGGCGTGGGCGTCGGCCTGGGCATCGTCATCGGCGGCCAGGTGCTGCGCGGGGCCAACGGCGCCGCCGGCGAGCTGGCCCGGCTGCCCTACCCCTGGGACACGGACCGCGCACCGCGCCTGGAGGCGCTGGAGGAGTACATCGGGGCGGATGCGCTGCTGCGCCGGGCCGCCGAGGCATGGCGGGACGTGGACGGCCCGTGCCCGGCCACCACCGAGCACCTCTTCGCGCTGGCCGGCCGGGGGAGTGCAGCGGCCGGCGCCGTCGTCGCCCGGCACGCCGCCGACGTGGGCCGGCTGGCCGCCGCCGTGGCCGCCGTACTCGACCCGGGACTGATCGTGCTCGGCGGCAGCACCGGCGCGGACCCCCTGCTGCTGCCCGGGGTGCGGGCCGAACTTGCACGGCTGAGCTGGCCGACCGACGTGGTCAGCAGCACGGTCGGGGAACTGGGCACCGTCGTGGGCGCCGCCCGGCTCGCGGTCGCCCGTGGAGTCCAAACCGTGACCCAGGCGGCGCGAAGGAAGGATTGACGGCCTCCGGCTCGTTCTGCCAATGTCCGGACAAGCGCTTTCTAGGGCCGGTCGGGATACCGGCTCCCGGGTGCGCGTCCCGGCCGCACGCGAGCGTACGGCCACCACGCGAGGGCGTGCTCGCGCGGTACCGGCCGAGGGCCGGGGACGCCACCCCGCACAGGCGGCGCGGCCGGGCGAGGCCGCGTCCGCCGAGGCGCTCCTTCCCCGCACCTGCACCCGGGCCGCGCCGATCGGCCGGGGATCCGTCACGCACCATCAGGGAGGACCCGGTGGGTCACCAGATCTCGCGCAGAACCCTCTTCCGCACCGCGGGCGGCCTCGCCGTCGCAGGCGCCCTCGGCCCGGCGCTCACCGCCTGCGCCGGCGGCACCGGAGCGGGCAGCGACAGCGGCAAGCTGACCATGACCTGGTGGGGCAGCGACGAGCGGCACGCCGCCTACAAGAAGGCCCTCGCCGCCTTCGAGAAGAACCACCCGAAGATCCCGATCGAGACCCGCTACTCGGGCTACGACGGCTACTTCGACAAGTTCAACACCCAGGTCGCCGGCGGCAGCGCCCCCGACCTGCTCCAGATGGACACCGCGCTGGTCGCCCAGTACGCCCGCAAGGGCATCCTCGCCCCGCTCGACTCCTACGTCGGCAAGGCCCTGGACCTGACCGGATTCTCCAAGACGCTGCTCGCCGCCGGCACCGTCGACGGCAAGCTGTACGGCGTGCCGTCCGGCATCGGCGTCAACCAGCTCACCGTCAACCGCAGCGGCCTGGAGAAGCTCGGCCTGAAGCTGCCCGACCCCGAGTGGACCTGGAACGACCTCAAGAAGATCGCCGTCCAGGTCTACAAGAAGAGCGGCGGCCGGACCTACGGCGTCGACGACGGCGGCGGCTCCACCCTCCAGTGCTTCGAGATCTTCGCCCGGGAGAAGGGCCAGCCCTTCTTCTCCGACGACGGCAGGAAGATCGGCTTCACCCCCGACACCCTCCAGGAGTGGTGGGAGTTCTGGGCCGGGATGCGCAAGGACCACGCCTCGCCGCCGCCCGCGGTCACCTCCGCCGCGCACAACGACCTCACCAAGAACGCGGTCGTCATCGGCAAGGCCCTGTTCACCTTCGACTCCGGTGTCTACGGCGCCGGCGGCGCCATCACCGACGCCCAGCTGGACTTCCTGCCCACCCCGCAGGGCGACTGGAGCGGCGCCCGCGAGGGCAACTTCGTCAACGGCGGCGTGCTGCTGAGCGCCACCAAGGCGAGCAAGAAGGTCGCCGACTCGGTGAAGATCATGAGCTTCTTCGCCCAGGACCCCACCGCCATCAAGGACATGCAGCTGTACCGCGGCATCCCGCCGACCGAGAAGGCGCGTTCGCTGATCTCCGCCGGGCTGGACGAGACCGACAAGCGGAACATGGCGATGGCCGACTACCTCTCCCGCCGGGTGGCCAAGGCCACCGACGCGCTGCCCGCGCCCGTCCCGCCGCCCAAGGGCGCCGACCAGATCTGGGACCTGCTGTTCCAGTCCAACCTGGCCGTCGCCTTCGGCAAGAAGACGATCAAGGCGCAGCTGAGCGAGTTCTTCGACCAGGCGCAGTCGATCCTCGCGGGCTGACCGCCCGCCGCGCACACATCAGGCACCGGGAGAGGCCAGGGAGAAGATGAGCATGACCACCGCCCGCACCGACGAGGCCGCGAAGGAGGCGCCGACGTCCGCGGCGACCGCCGCCGACCGGCACGAGCGCGAACGGATGCGCCGCCGGGCCGCACGACGGCGCGGCGGAGGCTGGTGGCCGTACCTGTTCCTGGCCCCCTGGTTCGCCGGCCTGTTCGGGCTGACGGTCTACCCGATGCTGGACTCCCTCTATCTGTCCTTCACCGACTTCGACCTGCTCACACCCGCCCGCTGGATCGGCGCCCGGAACTACACCCACATGTTCACCGACGACCCGGTCTTCTGGGACTCGGTGCACGCCACCCTGCTGTACGTCCTGGTCTCCGTGCCGCTGAAACTCGCCCTCGCGCTCGGCGTGGCGATCCTGCTCAACCGCCCGCTGAAGGGCATCGGCGTCTACCGGGCCGCCTTCTACCTGCCCTCGCTGCTCGGCGGCGCGGTGGCCATGGCGATCGTATGGCGGCAGGTGTTCGGCGGGGACGGCCTGTTCAACGACGTCCTCGGCTGGTTCGGCATCAAGGGCCAGGACTGGATCTCCAGCCCCGACACCTCGGTCTACACCCTCGTGCTGCTCGCCGTCTGGCAGTTCGGCACCCCGATGGTCATCTTCCTCGCCGGACTCAAGCAACTGCCCAAGGACGTCTACGAGGCCGCGGCGATCGACGGCGCCGGAACGTTCACCCGCTTCTTCCGGATCACCCTGCCGCTGCTCACCCCGATCGTGTTCTTCAACGTGGTCCTCCAGATCATCGACGGGTTCAAGACCTTCACCCCCGCCTACGTGGTGAGCAACGGCACCGGCGGACCGCTCAACTCGACCATGCTCTACTCCCTGTACCTGTACAAGAAGGGCTTCACCGACCTCCAGATGGGCTACGCCTCGGCGCTGGCCTGGGTGCTGTTCCTGGTCATCGCGGGCTTCACGGCGGTCAACTTCGTCGCCGGCCGTTACTGGGTCCACTACGACGACTGAGCGAGGAGTCCGTCCGATCATGTCCGCCCTCACCCCGAGCGCGCCGCCGCACAAGCTCCGCCCGTTCACCGGCCCCCGCCGCATCCTGCTGCACACCCTGCTCATCGGCGTGGCCCTGGTCATGCTCTACCCGCTGCTGTGGATGCTCAGCAGCTCCCTCAAGCCCGACACCGAGATCTTCACCCACCCCGGGCTGGTCCCGCACCACCTGCATCCCGGGAACTACGCCGAGGGCTGGAGCGGCTCCGGCAACTCCTTCTCCCTCTACATCACCAACTCGCTGATCGTCACGATCGGCGCGGTGATCGGCAACGTCCTCTCCTGCTCGCTGGCCGCCTACGCCTTCGCCCGCTTCGAGTTCCGCGGCAAGAGGATCTGGTTCGGGCTGATGCTCGGCACGCTCATGCTGCCCATGCAGGCCACGCTGATCCCGCAGTACACGATCTTCTACAACCTGACCTGGATCAACACCTTCCTGCCGCTGATCGTCCCCAAGTTCCTCGCCACGGACGCCTTCTTCATCTTCCTGATGGTGCAGTTCATCCGCTCCATCCCGCGCGAGCTGGACCAGGCGGCGATGATGGACGGCGCCAACCCGCTCCAGATCTACGTCAGGATCATCCTGCCGCTGATGAAGCCGGCGCTCGTCACCACGACCATCTTCACCTTCATCTGGACCTACGACGACTTCCTCAGCCAGCTCGTCTACCTCCAGCAGAACGCCCGCTTCACCGTCCCGCTCGGCCTCACCCTCTTCCTGGACAAGACCAGCGGCTCCTCCTACGGCGCGATGTTCGCCATGTCGGCACTCGCCCTCGCTCCCACGCTCATCTGCTTTCTCGTCTTCCAGAAGAGGCTGGTGGAAGGCCTGGCCACCACCGGAATGAAGGGCTGATCCCGCGTGCACCTGCCCCACCAGCGCGGCCCGCTGCACGACCTGCCGGACACCTCGCAGGCGTACGACGCCGTCCTCGCCGACGTCACCGAGCAGGCTCTCGCCCGGATCTCCCCCGAAGGCAGCCTGGAACACCCCGACGCCACCGACGACATCGGCGACACCTCCCTCGGCGTCACCTCCCTGCTCGCCCTCGCCTGGCAGCGCGGCAGGGACCCCCGGCTGCCCGCCGCGGTCCGCCGCAGCCTCGCCTTCCACCTGCGCGCCCGCGTGTACACCGAGGACAACCCCGGCTACCCCAATCTGCGCCGGCGCGGCACAGGACTGCCGTACGCGCGCTATGTGCTCGACGCGGGCGCGCATCCCATCGGCGACTGGCCCAGCACGGTGTGGGCGCTCCTCCAGGCCGTGAACGTCCTGGACGCCGCGGACGGCCTGCTCGACGACGGACAGCGCGCCGAGCTGCTGGAGCTGGCGCACGGGTACTGGCGCTGGCTCACCGAGGCCACCTTCTTCAACCCGCAGGCGGCGGGCAACCAGGCCATCGGCTGTGTGGTCGGCGGCCTGATGCTGGCCCGCCATCTCCCGCCCGGCGCCGCCGAACCGGTCCGGGCCCGGGCCCTCGGCCTGTACACCGACGAGATCCGCGCCCACCGGGTCCGCGACCGCGGCGCCCTGCTGCCGCCCGAGCACGGCGGCGCCTACGACAACAACTACGGCCCCATCTCCCTGTCGTTCCTCGCCCAGGCCCACCGGGTCAGCGGCGCGGAGATGTTCGCCGAGGACGGCGACACCCTCGCCCGCTACCTGGACGCCCGCCTGACCTCCGGCGGCTACGACGTCGGCGGCCCCCGCTACAGCGAACAGCACTCCGGCTTCGAAGCCGTCCTCGGACTGCGCTACTTCGGCGCCCGCATCGGCGCCGACCTCGGCCGCTACCGCGGCGACAGCCGGTGGGGCCGGCACGCGGTCGGGCCCGACGGCGCGGTCGACGGCCACTTCGCCTTCATGCTGGTCTGGCAGATCCAGGACACCACCCGCTGGCACCGCACCCCCTCCGCCGCACCCGCCCGCCACCAGCTGCGCTCCGGCACGGTCTCCGTCGCCTTCGACAGCCGGATGACCCCCGCGCTGCTCGAAGCGGGCGGCACCTACTACCTGCCCGCCGCCGTCCACCGCCAGCACGGCTTCGGCCCGGTCACGGACGGCTTCCTGCTGTGCCGCCCGATGGGCGAGGTCCGGGTCCGGGACGTCCGCACCGCCGAACTCGCCGCGAAACTGGTCACCAAGCCGGTCGTCGGCCGCGACCATGTGCTGCGCCACATCCGCTCGCTGTACGTCACCGACGGCGTCCGGCTGTGGCTGACGGTCGCCGTGGAACGGCTCGACGGGACGCCGTACCTGCTGTCCGGCATGCCGTACGCCGCCGACGACGGCGACCGTGTACGCCGTACCTCCGAGGGCGAGGTCGCCGCCGCGGCCGGGCTGCGCCTCACCCACCCGGAGCGCCCCGGCCCCGACCACTTCGACGCCCGCGCCGGACTCACCCAGGAACAGGCGGCGTTCGCGCTCGCCGCCGACCCGCGCGGCTACGGCGACCCGGACCAGGGCTGGAGCCATCTGGTCTCCTCCACCGCCCTGGAGGCCGATCCGGCACCGGGCGCCCCCCAGGGGCTGCACGTCTTCGCCGTCCGGTACGGCGAGCGCGGACCGTACACGCCCGTCCTCAGGGCCGGAGCCCGGGGACTGACCGTACGCACCGAGGCGTTCACGGCGCTGATCGGACACCCGGCCGGCGACGAACGGGGGGAACCGGAACTGGTCCTCGGCCGCTGACCGCCGGGCCGCTCAGTACGCGAGGTCCCCGGCCGGCACCACCAGATCCGCCCGCTCCCGGGTCGTGGCGATCAGCTCGGCGTTGCGCTGGTCGGTGCCCAGCACCCAGGCCACCGCCGCCGCACGGTCCTTGCCGAACTCCTCGTGCCGGGCGATCAGCCGCCGGATCCGCTCCTCCTCGGGCATCTCACAGAACCACACCTCGTCCAGGCACGGCCGCACCCGCGCCCACGAACCCTCCGCCAGCAGCAGGTAGTTGCCCTCGGTCACCACCAGCCGGGCGGCGGCCGGCACCGGGATCGCACCCGCGAGCGGCTGCTCCAGCACCCGCTCGAAGCCCGGCGCGTACACCACCTCGCCGGTCTCCTCGCGCAGCCGCCGCAGCAGCGCCGCGTACCCGGCCGCGTCGAAGGTGTCCGGGGCGCCCTTGCGGTCCCGGCGGCCGAGCCGGTCCAGTTCGGCGTCCGCCAGATGGAAGCCGTCCATCGGGACATGCGCCGCAGGGCACCGCCCGTCGGCGTTCAGGGCGTGCACCAGGTGCTCCGCGAGCGTCGTCTTGCCCGCGCCCGGACTGCCCGCGATCCCGAGCAGGGCACGGCCACCGCCCCCGGCGAGGGAGCGGGCGCGGTCGAGGAGGTCGTCGAAGGTCAGCGGCACACAGCAGAGTGTGCCAGCAGCTGCCCACGGAACATGTGGCGTGCGCCACTCACTGGACGGCGCCCTGCGGGGAACAGTGCCCGGTATGAGTCAGCTCGGTCTGCCCGACACCATTCAAGCCTGCCTCTTCGACCTGGACGGGGTCGTCACCAAGACGGCGGTCGTGCACGCGGCCGCCTGGAAGGAGACGTTCGACGCGTTCCTGCGGGACCACGAGGGCCCGCGGGCGCGGCCGTTCGACCCGGTCGCCGACTACGACGAGTACGTCGACGGACGTCCCCGCGCCGACGGAGTGCGCGCCTTCCTCGCCTCCCGCGGCATCCACCTGCCCGAGGGCACCCCCGCCGACCCGCCGGACGCCCTCACCGTGCACGGGCTCGGCAACCGCAAGAACGAGCTGCTGCTGGCGAAGATCCGCACCGGCGGCGTCCAGGCCTATCCGGGCACCATCCGCTATCTGACGGCCGTGCGTGCCGCCGGGCTGGGCACCGCGATCGTCTCCTCCAGCGCCAACTGCCGGGACGTGCTGCGGGCGGTCGACGCCGAGCACTACTTCGACGTACGGATCGACGGGGTGGTCGCCGCGGAACGGAACCTGCCGGGCAAGCCGCACCCCGACACCTTCCTCGCCGCCGCGCAGGAGCTGGGCGTCGCCCCGGAACACGCGGCCGTCTTCGAGGACGCTCTGGCCGGGATGGACGCCGGGCGCGCGGGCGGCTTCGGGTACGTCGTCGGCGTCGACCGGGTCGGCCAGGCAGAGGCGCTCTCCGCGCACGGCGCGTCCGTCGTCGTCAAGGACCTCGCCGAGCTGGGAGGCGAACGGTGATCACCGACCGGTCGTACGCCGTCGAACCCTGGGCCGTCCGCGAGACCACCCTGAACCTCGACGTCCTCGCCCAGAGCGAGTCCGTGTTCGCGCTCTCCAACGGCCATGTCGGCTGGCGCGGCAACCTCGACGAGGGCGAGCCGCACGGCCTGCCCGGCAGCTACCTCAACGGCGTGCACGAGCTGCACCCGCTGCCGTACGCGGAGGCCGGCTACGGCTACCCCGAGTCCGGCCAGACGGTCATCAACGTCACCAACGGCAAGATCCTTCGGCTGCTGGTGGACGACGAGCCGTTCGACCTGCGCTACGGCCGGCTCGTCGGCCACGAGCGGGTGCTGGACCTGCGTCGCGGGGTGCTGGAACGCACCTGCGAGTGGACCTCCCCGGCCGGCTCCACGGTCCAGGTGCGCTCCACCCGGCTGGTGTCGCTCACCCAGCGGGCCGTCGCCGCCATCGCCTACGAGGTGCGGGCCGTCGACCGCCGCACCCGGGTGGTGATCCAGTCGGAGCTGGTCGCCAACGAGAGCCTGCCCGAGACCGCCGATGATCCGCGCGCCGCGATGGCACTCCAGTCACCGCTGGAACCGGAGGACCACTTCGCCGCCGGCCACCGGCTGCGCCTCGTGCACCGCACCCGGCGCAGCGGCCTGCGGGTCGCCGTCGCCGCCGACCACGTTGTCAGCGGCCCGGAGCGCACCACCACCAGCAGCGAGAGCGGCACCGATGTGGCCCGGCTGACCGTGACCTCCGTGCTGGAGCCCGGACAGACGCTCCGGCTGGAGAAGCTGGTCGCCCACGGTTGGTCCGGCACCCGCTCACTGCCCGCGATGGCCGACCAGGTCGACGCCGCGCTTGCCGCCGCCGCGCACGACGGCTGGCCGGGCCTGCTCGCCGAACAGCGGGCCTGCCTGGACGACTTCTGGGACCGCGCCGACGTCGAGGTGGCGGGCGACGAGGAGATCCAGCAGGCCGTCCGGTTCGCGCTCTTCCATGTGTTCCAGGCCGGGGCCCGCGCCGAACAACGCGCGATACCCGCGAAGGGGCTGACCGGCTCCGGCTACGACGGGCACGCCTTCTGGGACACCGAGATGTTCGTGCTGCCGGTGCTCACCCACACCGCGCCGGCCGCCGTGGCCGAGGCGCTGCGCTGGCGGCACGCCACCCTCGACGAGGCGCGCGAGCGCGCGACCCAACTCGGGCTCGCCGGGGCCGCGTTCCCCTGGCGGACCATCGCCGGCGCTGAGGGCTCGGCCTACTGGCCGGCCGGCACCGCCGCCTTCCACGTCAACGCCGGCATCGCCGACGCCGTCGTCCGGTACGTCGAGGCCACCGGCGACACCGACTTCGAGCGGGAGGCGGGCGTGGAACTGCTGGTGGAGACGGCCCGGCTGTGGCGCTCGCTGGGCCACCACGACGCGCACGGCGTCTTCCACATCGACGGCGTCACCGGCCCCGACGAGTACAGCGCCGTCGCCGACGACAACACCTACACCAACCTGATGGCCCGGCAGAACCTGCTCGCCGCCGCCGACGCCGTCGAACGCCACCCGCGCGAGGCACGGCGGCTCGGCGTGGACGAGGAGGAGAGCGCCGCCTGGCGGGACGCGGCCGGCGCCATGCACGTGCCGTACAACACCGAACTCGGCGTCCACGAGCAGCACGCCGGGTTCACCCGCTACCAGCGCTGGGACTTCGCCGGCACCCGCCCCGAGCAGTACCCGCTGCTGCTCCACTTCCCCTACTTCGACCTGTACCGCAAGCAGGTCGTGAAACAGGCCGACCTGGTGCTGGCCATGTACACGTGCGACGCCTGGTTCGCCGAGCGGTACGACGAGGAGCAGATCGCCCGGAACTTCGCCTACTACGAGCCGCTGACGGTCCGCGACTCCTCGCTGTCCGCCTGCTGCCAGGCCGTCGTCGCCGCGCGGACGGGCCATCTCGACCTCGCCTACGACTACACGGCCGAGGCCGCGCTGATGGACCTTCAGGACCTGGAGCACAACACCCGCGACGGGCTGCACATCGCGTCCCTGGCCGGTACCTGGATGGCGCTGGTGGCCGGGTTCGGCGGGCTGCGCAGGGCCGGCGAACGGCTCCGGTTCGCGCCCCGGCTGCCCGAACGGCTGCACCGGCTCGCCTTCACCGTGCAGTTCCGGGGCCGCCGGCTGCGGGTCGACATCGGCGCCGACAAGACGGTGTACACCCTGCTGGACGGCCCGCCGCTCACCCTTCGCCACCATGACGAGCCGGTGACGGTGAGCTGCGGGGAACCGGCGGTGCGGGCGGTACCCCCGGCGGTCCGCCGTCCGGCCCCGGAGCAGCCCCCGCACCGGGCGCCGAACGGCGGCTGAGCACCGCCGGCGTCACGCGCGGCCGTGTGCGCAGGGCGGCGACCGGACCGGGGCCGCCGGATCCCTCGGCCGGTCGGCCGACCGCTTCCCGGCAAACGGCCCGGAGCCGGGGTAGTTTGGCGGTGTTTCGCCGACTACGCGGGCGGGGGGGGGTGAAGGATGGCCGGCAGCGAGCACGCCGCACGCATCGGTCCGCGCCGCGCATACCCGGCGGGCGTCTCCCAGGGGCGGGGGCGGTTGCGCGGTGCCGCCGTACGTCCCGGCCCGGTCCTCGGCCGGGACGAGACGGTCACGCTCACCCGGGCGGGGGCCGTTCCCACGGCGTTCCGCGCCGCGACGTACGGCCACGCCGCCGACACCACCCCGGCCGTCGTCCGTGCCCCGGCATCCGTACGGTCCGCAGGCCGGCGGCTCTCCCACGTCGTGCCGGAGGATGGCTCATGACATCACCGGCGGGCGCGACACAGGCGACCGCAGAGGCGCAGACACCTCTGCTTCCGCACGGCAGCACGCCCCCCGGCGCCCGTACCGGCCGGCGCCGGGCTTGCTGGCACGCCGGAGTCTGCCTCGCCGGGCTGCTCGGCGCCCTGTACCTGACCCACCGGCACTGGTCCGTCCTGGCGAGCGGTGCCGGGCGGCTGGCCGGGGCCGACACCGGCTGGCTGCTGGTGGGGGCGACCGCGGCCCTGGGCACCTGGGCGGCCGCCGCGCTCGCCCAGCAGGGAGCGGTCCTACGACGCCTGCCCGGCCCCCGGCTGCTCGCCGCCCAGTTCGCCGCCTCCGCCGCCAACCACCTGCTGCCCGCGGGGCTCGGCGCCGGGGCCGTCAACCTCCGCTTCCTGATGCGCTGCGGGCTGCCGGCGGGGCGCTCGGCCGGTGCGCTCGCCGTGAAGGCCACCGCCGGCGCCGTCGTCCGCCTCGCGCTCATCGCACTGCTGGCCCCGGCCTGCCCCGGCCTGCTGCGCCTGCCGCCCGTACCCCCGGCGGTGCTCGCGGGCGCGCTGGGCGCCGTCCCGGTCCTGGCGGTGCTGGCGGTGACGCCCGTGGGGTCGCGCTGCCGGAGGGCGCTCGCCGCCGTCCTCGGCGACCTGCGCGCACTGCATCTCCACCCGGCCCGTGCGGCGGCCCTCTGGGGCGGTTCCCTCGCCTTCGCGCTGCTGCACGCGCTGGTCCTCATCGCCGTCACCCGGGCCGTCGCCCTGCCCCTGCCGCCGCTCGCGGTGGCGCTGCTGTACCTCGCCGCCAGCAGCGCCGCCGCCCTGCTGCCCACCCCGGGCGGCCTCGGCTCCCTGGACGCGGCCCTCGCCTTCGCCCTGACCGCCTCGGGAACCCCCGCCGCGGCCGCCGCCTCCGCAGTGCTGGGCTACCGGCTGCTGACCGTGTGGCTGCCCCTGCTGCCCGGCCTGCTGGTGCTGGGCGTGCTGGTGCGGCGCGGGGCGCTGTGAGTGACGCCGAGGCGACCCGGCGCAGGTCAGTGCGGACGTACCCAGTCCGGCCGCCAGGTTCCGGCGGCGTCGTGGCCCCCCGCTGTGGTGGCGAGGTGGGCGCGGAGGGTGGCCAGTGCCGGGTGGGGATTGTCGCGGTGCCAGAGGAGCGAGTGCGGGTAGACGGGCATCGGGTCGGTCACCGGGATGCGGCGCAGACCATGGCCGGCGGGCCAGACGAGGCGGGTGTGCCCGCCCATGAAGGTGGCCAGGGCCGGGGTGTCGGCGACGGTGTCGAGGAGCGCGTCGGAGCCGAAGTTGGGCCCGGTCGCCTCGATGGTGAGGGAGAACTCGGCGACGAGGTCGTCGTAGTAGGCGGCCCACTCGCTGCCGGGGACGATGCCCGGCATCCAGATCCGGTGCCCGGCGAGCCGGGCGAGGGGCACCGACCGGGCGCCGGCCAGCGCGTGGGCGGGGCCGGTGAGGAGTTCGAGCGGCTCGTCGAGCACCCGCACGGAGTCGATGTCGTCCGGGAAGGGGCGGCCGGGCGCGGCGACGGCGCGGAAGGAGGCGTCGATCGCGCCGGTCCGGACGGCGGAGACGGCCGTCTCGATGTCGAGCAGCATCACCACGTCGAGGTCGATCTCGGGGTGGGCGCGGTGGAAGGCCCGCATCAGGCCCGAGGCCGCGCCGCGTGAGGCGATGATGTCGACGCGCAGGGGACGGTGGCCCGTGCGCACGGACGCGACCGCGCGTTCGGCGACGCGCAGCAGCTCGTGCGCGTGGGTGAGGAAGGCCTGCCCGTCGATGGTGAGCTCGGCGCCGCGCGCGGTGCGGGTGAACAGCCGCACGCCCAGGCTGCGTTCCAGCGCGGCGATGCGCTTGGAGACGGCCTGCTGGGTGATCGACAGATCGGCGGCGGCTCGCTGGAACTGGCCCGACTCCGCGACGGCGACGAACGTACGCACTGCTTCGAGGTCCACGCCGGCCACCTTAGGCAACAACGGATGGTTGTGAACACTCCGCGGATCAGTTGTTTGACCTGCGGTTGTGCCGCCCGCTTAGCTCTCACGGTCAACGCCGGTTTGTTCGGGCGGGATGTGAAGGGGAGCGCGTCGAGGATGGTGGGCAGGAGACCGCTGGGCCGGCAGTTCGGCTGGCTGTGGACGGCGTACGCGGTGAGCGCCTACGGGTCCGGGTTGGGGTTCGGGGCGCTGCCGCTGATCGCCGTACTGGTGTTGCACGCCCGCCCCGCCGAGGTGTCCGCGCTGTCCGCGGTGGGACCGGCGATGGGCGCGCTGATCGCGGTGCCGCTCGCGCCATGGGTGGAGATCCGGCGCAAGCGCCCGGTCATGATCGCGATGGACCTGACCCGGTTCGCGGCCATGGCGACCATCCCGGTCGCCTACGCCTTCGGCCGGCTCGGCTTCGTCCAGCTGCTCGTGATCTCGGCCGTGGTCGCCGCGGCCAAGATCGCGTTCAACGCGGCGAGCGGCGCCTGCCTCAAGGCCCTCGTCCGGCAGGAGGACCTGCTCGTGGCCAACGCGCGGTTCGAGTCCACGAACTGGAGCTCCATCGCGGTCGGACCACCGCTGGGCGGGGCGGCGATCGCCCGGTTCGGGCCGGTCACCACCGTGGTGGCCGACGCGCTCAGCTACCTGCTCTCCGCGCTGGCCATCACCGCGATCCGCGACCGGGAGGAAGCGCCGCGGCGGACGGGCGGGAGCCCGGTCGGGGCGGGCGCGTTGCTGCACGGCTGGCGGCACATCATGGGCGATCCCGCTCTGCGGGCGCTGTACCTGAACAACATGCTCGTCTCCGGTCTGATCATGGCCACCGAGCCGCTGCTCGCCGTGCTTCTCCTGAGCCGGCTCCACTTCCCGCCCTGGCAGTACGGCCTCGCCTTCGCCGCCCCCTGTCTCGGCGGACTCGTCGGCTCCCGGCTGGCCCGCCGTGTCGTGGCCCGCCACGGCCGCGAACGGGTCTTCCGGACCGTCGGCACGCTTCGCGCGGTCTGGCTGATCGGCCTGGCCTTCGTCCGTCCCGGCGTCGTCGGCCTCGTCACGGTGATCGCGGTCGAGCTGGCGATCATCATCCACATGAGCCTGTACACCCCGGTGCTCGCCACCTACCGGCTCGAACGCACACCCCAGCAGCTCGTCGCCCGCACCCTGTCGGCCTGGTCGATCGGCCAGCAGGTGTCCATCGCCGTCTGCACCGCGCTCGGCGGGCTGCTCGCCGACGCCACCGGTCCGCGCACCGCTCTCACCGTCGCGGGACTGCTCATCCTCGCCACCCCGCTGCTGCTGCCCCGGCGGGACCGCATCGCGCAACAGCAGCAGCCGGAGCCGGTTCCGTAGCCGGGCCGGAGCCGGTCCGCAGCGCGCGTCCGCTCCGGCACCACGAGGACCGACGGGGTCACCGACCCCGACCCGGCCCATCCGTACCGGCGACGCCGTCGGCGTCGGGTGGGGTCGGCGGGGTTGCTCCACCGGGTGCCGGCAGGAGACGGCCGGGGGGCCGTCGCGTCACCGCGGCGAGCAGGACCGCCAGCCAGCCGGTGGCGAACAGCCAGCCGCCGAGCACGTCGGTGAACCAGTGCACACCGAGGAAGACGCGGGTGAGCCCTACCGCCGCCGCCCAGCAGACGGCCGCCCCGCACAGCACGGTCCGGCCCCGCGGGGCGCGCAGGCAGAGGGCGAGCACCAGCAGCCCCGCGGCCAGCGCGGCCGTGGTGGTGTGGCCCGACGGGAAGGACCACCCCGAGGCAGGGGTGCGCCAGCCGGCGTGCGGTGGGCGGGCCCGGGCGACGAGGTCCATCACGCCGTACCGCACGGCCTGGCCCGCGCCGAGGCAGACCATGCCGAGCAGGGCCGCCGGCAGCCGCTGCCGCGGGGTGCGGGCGGCGACCAGCCCGGCCAGGGCCGCCAGGGCGTAGGGGACGGCGCCCGTGCCGGTCGCGGTCAGGACGCGGGCCACGGCCACCGCCGCCGGCGGGCGGTGGCCGACGGACCAGGACAGCAGCGCCCGGTCCAGGGCCGACGGGGCGCCGTGCCCGGCGGCCACCAGCCCGGCGAGCAGCGCGAACGCCGCCCAGGCGCCGAGGCCCACGATGAGCGCGAGGCGCGGGGCCGCCCGGCGGTTCACGACACCAGCAGGGGCCTGAGCCGACCCGCCGCCAGACGTCCTGCCAGGTCCGCGGGCCATCGCCGCAGCACCCGCATCACCAGCGTGCCGAGCACCGCGCCGACCACCGCCCCGACGGCGACGTCGTGCGGGTAGTGCACCCCCACCCACACCCGGGAGGCGGCCATGGCGAGCGCGCACACCGAGGCCAGGATCCCGAGGCGGCGGGAGACGAAGAAGAGGGCGGCCGCGGCGGCGACGGCGATCGTCGCGTGGTTGCTCGGGAAGGACCAGTCACCCCGCGCCGGGCACGCCTCCAGCGTGCGGAATGCCAGATGGCGGCAGGGCCGGTCCTCGCGCACCAGCAGCTTCAGGCCGCTGTTCAGGGCGTACGCCGCCACGACCGCCACCGGCACGGTCAGGGCCGTGAGACCCGCGGCCGCGCCCTCGCGGCGGGCCCGCCACCAGCCCACCACCATGAGCACCGCGAACGCCGCGAGACCGTACGCCGACCACACGGATATGGCGTGGTCCAGCCAGCCGGGGGAGCGGTGGGCGAGATCCACCACGTCCCGGTAGAGGGCTCCGTCGACGGAGCCGCCCGAGAGAGCCAGATTCATCCCCGGGCCTCCTTGGCGGCCCGGCGGGAGCGCAGCACCTCGGCGGCCACCGGGATCAGCGACACCGCGACGATCAGCGCGATCACCGGCAGCAGGTAGGTGTCGACGCTCGGCACGGAGGAGCCCAGCGCGTACCCGGCGAGGGTGAGGCCGACGCTCCACAGCAGACCGCCGGCGATCTGCCAGACGGTGAACGTGCGGACCGGCACGCCCAGCGCGCCCGCCATCGGGTTCAGCACCGTCCGCACCACCGGCACGAAGCGGGCCAGCACGATCGCCTTGGCGTGACCGTACCGCCCCAGCAGTTCCTCGGCGCGCCGGGCGCCTTCCTGGAGCTTGGCCGACCGGCTGCGCGCCAGCAGGGTGCCGCCCGCTTTACGGCCGAGCACGAACCCGCACTGCGAGCCGGCCAGGGCGCCGACGGCCGCCGCGCCGAGCAGCGGCCCGAGCGAGAGATGCACCCCGCGGTCCGCGGAGCCCGTGCACAGCAGCCCCGCCGTGAACAGCAGCGAGTCCCCGGGCAGGAAGAACCCGATCAGCAGTCCCGTCTCGGCGAACAGCACCACGCCGACGCCGAGCACGCCGAAGGCGGACAGCAGCGAATGGGCGTCGAGCACGTTGACCGCGAGCTGCGACACCGAATGAGGGGGAGGGGCCATCGCCGCACGCCCTTTCCTTCGACTTGCTTCAACCCAATGTGACTACACATTTGTAGACGGTCTGTCGAACCCCAGACGAACGCGGAGGGTCGATGGTTCCCGGACTTTGCCTTTCGATTGCTTCTTCATGACCGGTTGACTACATGGTCATCGTCATGATGGTCCGCGAAGGTAAGGCATGCCTTCACTAAGTAAGCGGGAGGGCTCCAGGGCATGTGGGACGACGCGTTTCCGAGTTTCCTGATCGGACTGAGGGAAGGGCTCGAAGCGGGACTCATCGTCTCCATCCTGGTCGCAACCCTGGTGCGGGCCGAGGCGCGGTCCCGGCTGCCCCAGGTGTGGACCGGAGTGCTGGCCGCGATCGCCGTCGCGATGAGCTTCGGCGCCGTCCTCACCTTCACCGCCGCGTCCATGCCGCAGACCGCGCAGGAGGCCTTCGGCGGCACCCTGAGCGTCATCGCCGTCGCCTTCGTCACCGCGATGGTGTTCTGGATGCGCCGCTCGGCCCGCAGCCTCTCCGGCGAGTTGAAGGAGAAGGTCACCGGCGCCCTCGCCATGGGCTCCGGGATGCTGATCCTCACCTCCTTCCTCGCCGTCGGGCGTGAGGGCCTGGAGACGGCCCTGTTCCTGTGGACCACCGCCCAGGCGGCCGGTGAGTCGGGCGGTCCGCTGACCGGCGCCGCCATCGGCCTGGTCCTCGCCGCCGGCCTGTGCTGGGGCCTGTACCGGCGCGTACTCAAGATCAACCTGACGAGGTTCTTCACCGCCACCGGCGCCGTCCTGATCGTCATCGCCGCCGGCGTCCTCGGCTACGGCCTGCGCGACCTCCAGGAGGGCGGGGTGCTGCCCGGCAAGACCGCCTACGCGGTCGACCTCGCCGGCAGCGTCGACGCCGGCTCCTGGTACAGCACCCTCGTCCAGGGCGTCTTCAACCTGACCCCCACCATGACCTGGCTCCAGGTGGCGGGCTACGTCGGCTACCTGGCCGTCGTGATGACGCTGTTCGTCCGCGGTGTGCGGGCCACGGCCCCGAAGCCCGCCGCCGAGCGGCCCGCGCCGCAGGCCGGCGAGCGCCGACGGCCGGTCTGG
Source organism: Streptomyces sp. NPDC001606 (assembly GCF_053596835.1). Classification (NCBI taxonomy): domain Bacteria; kingdom Bacillati; phylum Actinomycetota; class Actinomycetes; order Kitasatosporales; family Streptomycetaceae; genus Streptomyces; species Streptomyces sp. NPDC001606. Next base: position 350,419 of record NZ_JBSFHC010000001.1, on the reverse strand, counting down.
GTGGTCCCGGTCGCCGTGGTCGCCGTACCCGCCGTGATCGCCGGACTCGTCGTCGCCCTCTCCCGGCCCAAGCCCGCCGGCGACCAGACGGTCGCCGTCTCCGAGACCGAGTGCGGCAAGGGCTTCACCGCCCCCAAGCCCGGCCGGCAGACCTTCCAGATGCACAACACCGGAGGCAAGACCTCCGAGGTGTACCTGGTCGACCCGTCGACCAACGCCGTCTACGGCGAGATCGAGGGCCTCGCCCCCGGCACCACCCGCGCCCTCGTCGCCACCGTCTCCGGCGGCACCTACGCCTGGCGCTGCGTCCCCACCGGCGGCAAGGCCGTCACCTCCCGGTCCGTCAGCGTCACCGGCGGCGGCGCGGCCAAGCCCGTCGTCCCCGTCTCCGAGCAGGACCTCGCCGCCCCCCTGAAGGCGTACAAGGCGTACGTCCAAAAGGGCCTGGACACCCTCGTCGGCCAGACCCGCACCCTCGCCGACGACATCGACCACAACCACCTCGGCAAGGCCCGCACCGACTGGCTCACCGCCCACCGCACCTACGCCTCTCTCGGCGCCGCCTACGGCACCTTCGAGGACTTCGACCAGAAGATCGACGGGCGCGCCGACGGCCTCCCGGACGGCGAGCACGACAAGGACTTCACCGGGTTCCTGCGCATCGAGTACGGCCTGTGGCACGGCCAGTCCGCCAAGGACCTGAGCGCTCCGGCCCGGCAGCTCGCCACCGACGCCGACGGGCTGCGCAAGGCCTTCCCCCGCCAGGCCTTCGACCCGGGCGACCTTCCGCTGCGGGCCCACGAGATCCTGGAGAACACCCTCCAGTTCGAGCTGACCGGCGACACCGACGAGGGTAGCGGAACCAACCTCGCCACCGCCGACGCCAACCTCGCCGGCACCCGTGAGCTGCTCACCGTGCTCAAGCCGCTGATCACCACCCGCGCGCCGAAGCTGCTGCCCGCGGTCGACGCGGACCTCGCCCGGCTCCAGAAGTTCCTGGACGCCGCCCACGACGGAGCCTCCTGGACCCCCGTCGACAGGCTCACCGCCGCCGACCGGCAGCGGATCGACGGCGCCACCGGCCAGCTGCTGGAAGACCTCGCCCCGGTCCCGGCCCTGCTCGAGATCCGGAAGTCCGCCTGATGGCCGACGCTCGACCGACGACCACTGAGCACCACCCGCACACCGAAGGGAACCCCGCGATGTCCACTGCCGAGACGCCGGCCTGCCCGGCCGGCTCCGCCCGCCGCTCCTTCGTGCGGACCGCGCTGGGTGCCGGCGCCGCCGGAGCGGTCCTGGCCGGCGGCGGCTTCGCGCTCGGCGAGAGCGGTGGCACCGCCCAGGCGCAGACCACCGGTCCGGACGGCTCCGTGCGGGTGCCCTTCCACGGCGCCCACCAGGCCGGCATCATCACCCCCGCCCCGGCGGCCGCCACCTTCGTCTCCCTCGACGTCATCGCGGACGACCGCAAGGGCCTCGTCGAGCTGCTCAAGACCATCACCGAGCGGGCCCGGTTCCTCACCTCCGGAGGCACCCCCACCGACCTGGGCGTCGGCGCGCCGCCCTCGGACAACGGCATCCTCGGCCCGGAGGTCCCCTCCGACGGCCTCACCGTCACCCTCGGTGCCGGCGCCTCCCTCTTCGACGACCGCTACGGCCTCGCCAAGGCCAGGCCCGCCCGGCTCACCCCGATGCGGACTTTCCCCAACGACAACCTGAACCCGGCCGAGTGCCATGGCGACCTGTCGCTCCAGATCTGCGCGCAGAGCCAGGACACCGTGCTGCACGCACTGCGCGACATCGCCCGCCACACCCGCGGCGCCATGCAGATCAAGTGGCGCATCGACGGCTTCCAGACCGGCCCGCGCCCCACCGGCGCCGGCCGGAACCTGCTGGGCTTCAAGGACGGCATCGCCAACCCGGACGTGCACTCCGCCCGCGAGACCGACCGGCTCATCTGGGTCGGCGAGGGCCAGGGCGAGCCGGCCTGGACCAAGGGCGGCAGCTACCAGGTGATCCGGATCATCCGGATGCTGGTCGAGTTCTGGGACCGGGTCTCGCTCAGCGAGCAGGAGAAGATGTTCGGCCGCCGCAAGGACACCGGCGCCCCGCTCGACGGCGCCGTCGAGACCGACATCCCGAACTACGCCAAGGACCCGCACGGCACCGCGATCCCGCTGGACTCCCACATCCGCCTCGCCAACCCGCGCACCGCCGACACCGACAGCAGCCGCATCCTGCGCCGGGGCTACAACTACGACCGGGGCGTGGACAACGTCGGCAACCTCGACATGGGCCTGGTCTTCTGCTGCTACCAGCAGGACGTCAAGCGCCAGTTCGAGGCCACCCAGACCCGGCTGATCGACGAACCGCTGGTCGACTACATCTCGCCGACGGGCGGCGGCTACTTCTTCGCCCTGCCCGGCGTGCGCGACGCCAAGGACTGGCTGGGCAGCGGCATGTTCTCCGCCTGATCGGCGCCGGGCTTTTCCCTCTCATGGGAAAGGCCTGTCGCGCCCTTTGCTGCACATCAATTGCAGTTACGAGAGGATGGCACATGGCCGTGCGGTGCGGCCGTACCGCACGACACGAAAGAGCTCCATGACCCGGCAGGAGTGGATCAGGGTCGGCTCCATGGCCGCCTTCGTACTGGCGCTGCACATCATCGGCTGGGGCACCCTGGTCGGCATCGTCGCGCCCCAGCACCTGCGCGCCGGCACCGAGACCTTCGGTGTCGGCATCGGCGTGACCGCGTACACGCTGGGCATGCGGCACGCCTTCGACGCCGACCACATCGCGGCGATCGACAACACCACCCGGAAGCTGATGGGCGGGGGACAGCGGCCGCTCTCCGTCGGCTTCTGGTTCTCCCTCGGCCACTCCAGCGTCGTCTTCGGCCTGTCCCTGCTGCTCTCTCTCGGCATGAAAGCCCTCGTCGGCCCGGTCCGCGCCGACAACTCCCGGCTGCACGAGGTCACCGGCCTGATCGGTACGACCGTCTCCGGCACCTTCCTCTACCTGATCGCCGGCATCAACCTGGTCGTCCTCGCCGGCATCTGGAAGGTCTTCCGGCGCATGCGCTCCGGCGCGTACGACGAGGCCGCCCTGGAGACCCAGCTGAACAACCGCGGTTTCATGAACCGCCTGCTCGGACGGGTCACCGGCGCCATCACCAAGCCCTGGCAGATGTACCCGCTGGGCCTGCTGTTCGGCCTCGGCTTCGACACCGCGACGGAGATCGCGCTGCTGGTCCTCGCGGGCTCCGGCGCGGCCTCCGGACTGCCCTGGTACGCCATCCTCACGCTGCCCGTGCTGTTCGCGGCGGGCATGTCGCTGCTGGACACCATCGACGGCACGTTCATGAACTTCGCCTACGGCTGGGCGTTCTCCAAGCCGGTCCGCAAGGTCTACTACAACCTCACCATCACCGGCCTGTCGGTGGCCGTCGCCCTGCTCATCGGCACCGTCGAACTCCTCGGCCTGCTCGCCGACCGGCTCGATCTGCACGGTCCCTTCTGGGACTGGGTCTCGGGCCTCGACCTCAACACGGTCGGCTTCGTCATCGTCGGACTGTTCTTCGCCACCTGGGCCGTGGCCCTGCTGGTGTGGAAGGCCGCCCGTATCGAGGAGCGGTGGACGGCGGAGCTGGTCGAGCAGCCCGCCGACTGACCGGCGGGATCAAGCCGCCCTCTGCGGGTACGCGGACCGGGACCGCCCACGAGCCGAACAACAGGCAGGAGGCGACCATGAGCGACCAGCACGAGGAGCGGACCCCGATGGCGGACGACGCCTACCAGCCCACCGGAACCAACGAGGAGCAGGAGGACGCCGGGCCCCTGGACCTCCAGGACGCGCTCGACGAGCGCACCTACGACGACGTCCTCGACGAGGGCTACTCCCCGCCCGAACGCCCCCTCGGCGTCACCAAGCAGGGCACCACCGCCGCCGAGCAGCAGGCGGGAGAGACCCTGGACGAGCGGCTCGCCCAGGAGGTCCCGGACACCGGCGCCCCGGTCGGCGACGACATCGGCGACCTGCCCGGCGGCGAGGGCGAGCCGATCGACCCCGAAGCCGGCGACACCCGCGCCGGCCGCCTGGTCGCCCCGGACGAGGGCGCCCACACCGCCACGACCAAGGAGGAGATCGCCGAGGACGTCGGCATCGACGCGGGCGCGGCAGGCGCGGAGGAAGCAGCGGTCCACATCATCCCGGACGACAGCTCCCTCCCCGACTGACCCACCCCAGCACCGGGCCGACCGAGGGGCGCGGGGAACTGCGCGAGCAGCCCCCACCGCCCCGCACCCGGCCCCCGGGCCTGCGTTTCCGTGGCCGGGTCGCGGGGGCCGTGCCGGCGGGGCCGGGCGCAGACCACCTCAGGGGCGCGGGGAACTGCGCGAGCAGCCCCCACCACCCCGCACCCGGCCCCCGACCTGCACTGTCGCGGCCCGCCCTACCGCGGGACGCGGACCGCTCTCAGGGCAGCAGCCTCTCGATGGCCGCCGGGCCCTCGGCCTCCATCTTGCGGCGCGCCCAGTCGAGGTTCCGCGGGGTGACGTCCCTGCCGGCCGCCATCACCAGGTCCTCCGGGGTGACTCCCCCCTTGGGAGCGGAGTGGAGATGGGCGTCCGGGGTGCAGTGGTCGTCGATCGAACGGGACTCTTCGGGTGTGGATGTCGACATGATGCCTCCTCCAGCGGATCGGATGACCGCATCCGTGCCGGTGCCTCCGAACGGGGCACCCTCTACCATTGCCCGCCTCGGCGCCCCCCGCATCCGGAGAGCGTCGCGGCGCGCTCCGAAGCGCCTGCCCACGGCGCGGCGGCGCACTCGCTCCTAAGCTGGAAATCACCCCGTACCCGCACCGGGAGGCCGTCGATGGCCGAGATGCCGTTCCCCGGAGAGACCGCCCGCAGCCCCCGCTATCTGCCGATCGCCGAGCACGGACTCATCGGCGATCTGCGCAGTGTCGCACTGGTCGGCACCGACGGCACGATCGACTGGTACTGCTGCCCGTCCTTCGACGCGCCCAGCGTCTTCGCGGCGATCCTCGACGCCGACCGCGGCGGCCGCTTCGAGCTGGCCGCCGCCGTACCGGCACGCACCAAACAGTTCTACTTCCCCGACACCAATGTGCTGATCACCCGGTTCTTCACCGAGGACGGCGTCGGCGAGGTGCAGGACTTCATGCCCGTCAACGGGGAGGCCCCCGGCGGGACGGGCCGGCACCGGCTGATCCGGCGCGTGGTGTGCGTCCGCGGGACCGTCCCCTTCCGGGCCGTGGTCGCCCCCCGCTTCGAGTACGGCGCCGCCCCGCACACCCTGCGCCTCCTGGACGGCACGGCAGGCACCGTCCTCTTCGAGTCCCGCGCGCTGTCCCTCGCGCTCACCTCGACCGTGGCCCTGGAGCACGACGCCGGGGACGCCAGAGCCGACTTCAAGCTCGCCGAGGGCGAGTCCGCGGTGTTCACCCTGGACCAGGCCGGCGCCGAGACCGCCACCCGGGGCTGCGCCTGCGCCGAGGCCGAGCACGAGTTCAACACCACCGTCGCCTACTGGCGGCGCTGGCTGCACCAGTCCCGCTACCGGGGCCGCTGGCGCGAGATGGTGCACCGCTCCGCGCTCACCCTGAAACTGCTCACCTACGCCCCCACCGGCGCCATCGTCGCCGCCCCCACCACCAGCCTGCCCGAACAGCTCGGCGGCGAGCGCAACTGGGACTACCGCTATGTGTGGGTACGCGACGCCGCCTTTGCCGTCTATGCGCTGCTGCGGCTGGGCTTCAGCGGCGAGGCCGCGGCGTTCATGCGGTTCGTGACCACGCACATCAGCCCCGGCTGCGGCGAGGGCTCCGGCCCGTTGCAGATCATGTACGGCATCGACGGCCGTACCGACCTGCCCGAACGCGAACTGCCGCATCTGGAGGGCCACCTCGGCTCCGCCCCGGTCCGGGTCGGCAACGCGGCCGCCGACCAGCTCCAGCTCGACATCTACGGCGCCCTGATCGACTCCGTGTACCTCTACGACAAGTGGGCCGAGCCGATCTCCAGCGACCAGTGGGACGACGTGTGCCACCTGGTCGACTGGGTCTGTGACCACTGGGACCAGCCCGACGAGGGCGTGTGGGAGACCCGCGGGGGACGCAAGAACTTCCTGTACTCGCGGCTGATGTGCTGGGTCGCCATCGAGCGGGCCATCCGCCTGGCCAACCGGCGCGGACTGCCCGCCGACCTGCCCCGCTGGGGCCAGGCCCGCGACACCGTCTACCGGCGGATCATGGACCGCGGCTGGTCCGCGCGCCGGGGTGCCTTCGTGCAGGCCGAGGACAGCGACGTCCTGGACGCCTCCCTGCTGATGATGCCGCTGGCCAAGTTCATCGCCCCCACCGACCCCAAGTGGCTCGCCACCCTGGACGCCCTCACCGAGGACCTGGTCTCCGACTCCCTGGTCTACCGCTACGACCCGCAGGCCAGCCCCGACGGCCTCCGCGGCGACGAGGGCACCTTCTCCATCTGCTCCTTCTGGTACGTCGAGGCCCTGGTCCGGGCCGGCCGGCTGGACGAGGCCCGGCTGGCCTTCGAGAAGATGCTCACCTACGCCAACCACCTGGGCCTCTACGCCGAGGAGATCGGCCGTACCGGCGAGCAGCAGGGCAACTTCCCGCAGGCCTTCACCCACCTGTCCCTGATCAGCGCCGCCTACAACCTCGACCGCGCCCTCGGCTGACCCGGTTCGGCGGTGTGTCCCCAGGTCGGGCGGGTACCCGGTGGGCGCACAGGACAGATGCCGACAAAGTCGACAAGGAGGGAGCCCCCGCATGACCAGCAGCACCAGCGAGACGGGCGGGGTCACCGGCACCCGCGACAAGAGCTACGACCTGATCTGGTACGTCGAGGCGTGCCTCGACAACGCCCTGCGCCTGGAGACGTACATCCAGGACGCCGAGCGTGACCACGACGACGAGGTGATGGAGCTGTTCCGCAAGGCCCAGGCGGACAGCCGCAAGGGCGCCGAGATGGGCAAGCAGCTGCTGCGCTCGCGCCTCGACGGCGGCTGACCTCCGCCCGGCCTCGGACGGAGAGCACCACGCAACGGGCCCGGCGGCCCGCCCCTCGGGGCGCAGACCTCCGCCGGGCCCTCTGCCTGCCGCGCGCCGTCACGGCAGCGGCTGCTCCGCCCAGATGATCTTGCCGTGCGGGGTGTAGCGGGTGCCCCAGCGGTCGGCGAGCTGGGCGACCAGGAACAGGCCCCGGCCGCCCTCGTCCGTGCTCGCCGCGTACCGCAGATGCGGCGAGGTCGTGCTGCCGTCGGACACCTCGCAGATCAGCGTCCGGTCGCGCAGCAGCCGTACGCCGATCGGGCCGCGCCCGTAGCGGATCGCGTTGGTGACCAGCTCGCTCAACACCAGCTCCGTGGTGAACGCCAGCTCGTCCAGGTCCCACTCGGCCAGCTGCCGGGTCACCGAGGCGCGTACCTCGGACACGGCCGCCGGGTCGGACGGCACCTGCCACTCCGCGACCCGGTCGGCACCCAGCACACGGGTGCGGGCCACGATCAGCGCGACATCGTCGCTCGGGCGGGCCGGGAGCCGGTCCAGCACCGTCCGGCAGGTCTCCTCCGCGGAGGCACCCGGCGTGCGCAGCAGGGCGTCGCGCAACAGCTCGAGACCGATGTCGATGTCCCGGTCCCGGTCCTCCACCAGCCCGTCGGTGTACAGCACCAGCCGGCTGCCCTCCGCCAGCTCCAGGTCCGCCGTCTCGAACGGCAGCCCGCCGAGCCCCAGCGGCGGCCCCGCGGGCACCTCCGGGTACTCCACCCGGCCGTCGGGGTGCACCAGCGCCGGCGGCGGATGGCCGGCCCGGGCCACGCTGCACCGCCCGGTGACCGGGTCGTAGACCGCGTACAGACAGGTCGCTCCGGTGACCAGCGCGCCCTCGCCCGCGGGGTTCTCGTCCTGGTCGATCCGGCCGACCAGCTCGTCCAGCAGGCCGAGGAGTTCGTCCGGCGGCAGATCGAGTGCGGAGAAGTTGTGCACGGCGGTGCGCAGCCGGCCCATGGTCGCCGCCGCGTGCAGCCCGTGCCCCACCACGTCCCCCACGACCAGCGCCACCCGGGCACCGGACAGCGGCAGCACGTCGAACCAGTCGCCGCCCACCCCGGACTGCGCCGGAAGATACCGGTAGGCGATCTCCAGCGCCCCCTGGTCGGGCAGCGTCCGCGGCAGCAGACTGCGCTGGAGGGTCACCGCCATGCTGTGCTCGCGGGTGTACCGGCGCGCGTTGTCGATGGAGACCGCCGCCCGGGCCACCAGCTCCTCGGCCAGCGCCAGCTCTTCGGCGTCGAACGGCTGCGGCTTCTCCGAGCGCCAGAAGTTCGCCACCCCCAGCACCAGGCTGCCCGCCCGCAGCGGCACGGTCAGCAGCGAGTGGATGCCGTAGGCGAGGACCAGGTCGGTGCGTTCCAGGTCCTGCGCACGCCAGCCGGGCGCCTCGCGCAGCCGGGGCTCCACCACCGACTGGCCGGTGGTCAGGCTGCGCGCCTGCGGCGAGGTGGCGACGAACCGGATGCGCTCCCCGGCCGGGTACAGCGGGGCGTCCTTGCGGATGCCGGTGCAGGCGGCGCGGCGCAGCGCGGTCCCGGGCCGGGGCTCCTCGCCGTTCAGCACGGCGTCGAACAGGTCCACCGTCGCGAAGTCCGCGAACCGGGGCACCGCCAGCTCGGCCAGCTCCTCGGCGGTACGCGTCACGTCCAGGCTGGTGCCGATGCCCACCCCGGCGTCGTACAGCATGTTCAGCCGCTCGCGGGCCACCTCCGCACGGCCGGACAGCGCCCGCAGCTCGGTGGAGTCGCGCAGCGTGGTGACGCTCCCGGCCGGGCCGCCGCGCAGGTCCGTGGGCCGCTGGTTGATCGCCAGCAGCCGGTCCTTCACCAGGTGCACCTCGTCCGTGGCGACCCGGCCCGAGGCCAGCAGCCCGGCCGTCACATCGTCCAGGCCCAGCTCCAGCACATGCCGCCGCTCGGCGTCCGCGGGCAGGTCCAGCAGCCGGTGCGCCTCGTCGTTGGCGAGCAGCAGCCGGCCGTCACCGCCGACGATCAGCACCCCTTCCCGGACGGCGTGCAGCACCGCGTCATGGTGTTCGTACATCCGGGTCATCTCGTACGGGCCGAGGCCGCGGGTCTGCCGCAGCAGCCGTCGGCTGACCAGCGCCGTGCCCGCGGTCGCCAGCGCGAGCGCCGCCGCGGCCGCCGCGAGCAGCAGCGGCAGCTGCTGGGCGGCGGCCCCGCCCACATGGGCGGTGGTGATGCCCGCCGACACCAGGCCCACCACCCTGCCCGCCGGATCCTTCACCGGCACCACCACCTGCACCAGCGGCCCTATCGTGCCGTTGACGTGCTCGGTGACCGTGCCACCGGCCAGCGCCGGGCCGATCGTGCCGACGAATTTCTTGCCGATGCGGTCCGGTTTGGGATGCGTGTAGCGGATGCCATCGGTGTTCATCACCACGATGAAGTCCACACCGGTCGCCTTGCGGGCCGCCTCCGCGTGCGGCTGGAGCAGGGCCGTCGGGTGCGCCGAGCGCAGCGCGGCCGCCGTGCCCGGCGCGTTGGCGAACGTCTCGGCCACGGCCAGGGAACGGTGCTCCGCCTCCATATCGGTGTCCCGCCGCACCTGGAGCACCTGCGCCACCACGGCCGCGACGACCAGCAGCAGCACGATGACCACCTGGAGCACGAACACCTGCCCGGCCACGCTGCGCCCGGACACCGCCGCCCGCAGCACCCCGAGCCGCCCGTCGTCATCGCCCTGCCGGCCGGGGCGGGGACCCTGCGGTGCGCGCGGATGCCCGGAAGGTCGGGGCGGCGGGGTCGCGGGCCCGCCGGGCAGTCGCACCATGTGCCCATGTCTACACTGCCCGGCCTCGTCAGGCGAGACCGTCCCCGGAAGCGACGGCCGCCCCGCGGGGCGGCCCGGCCCGGTCACCGGTACACCGGTGCCGAACGGCGGGCGGCCAGCAACAGCGCCACGTCGTCGGGCCGGTCGGGGGCGTGCCGGGCGGTGGTGGTGAGCCGGTCGGCGACCCCGGTCAGGGACCGCCGGCCCCGCCGTCCGGGGGCTGCCCCGGCCCGGCTCAGCGCCAGCCGCAGCGCCGTGATGCCGTCGTCGATGTCCGCGCCCGGCCGCTCCACCAGCCCGTCCGTGTACAGGGCGAGGATGGCGTCCGGCTCCAGCAGCAGCTCGGTCACCGGGTAGCGGGCCCGCGGGTCCACGCCGAGGACGACCCCGCCCGGGACCTCCAGCAGCCGGGTCGGCCCGGCGGGGGAGCGCAGCAGCGGCGGCGGATGGCCCGCCCGGGCGACCCGGGCGCGGCCGGTGGCCGGGTCCAGGCGCAGATAGCAGCAGCTGGCGAACTGGCCCGGGTCCAGGTCGATCAGCAGGTGGTTGGTCCCGCTGAGCACCTCGTCCGGCGGCCGGTCGCCCAGCGCGAACGCCCGCACCGCACTGCGCAGCTGGCCCATGGTGGCCGCCGCCTGCACCCCGTGTCCCTGGACGTCGCCGATGACCAGCGCGAGCCCGTCACCGGCCTCCACCACGTCGTACCAGTCGCCGCCCACGTCCATGCCCTGGGTGCCCGGCAGATACCGGCCCGCGGTCTCCACCAGCGGGTGCGCCGACAGCCGGCGCGGCAGCAGCGCCTGCTGAAGTCCCCGGGCGAGGGCCGCCTCGCTGTCGTAGCGCCGGGCCCGTTCCATGGCGTGCGCGATCAGCCCGGCGAGCGCGGTGAGGACCGTCTTCTCCTCCGTGCTGAAGCGGCGAGAGCCATCGAAGCCGAGGATGCACGAGCCGACCGGGCGGCCCGAGGCGATCAGCGGCAGGAAGGCGCGGGCGCCCTCGTCGGCGTCCAGGGGGATGCCCGGATAGGCCGCCGCGAGCTGCTGCATCGACTCGAAGAACAGCGGCCGGCCGGTGGTCAGGGTCTCCACACCGGGCAGATGCGCGTCCAGGCCGACCCCGTCGAACGGGACGAGGAAGCCCTTGGGGAAGCCGGTCTCCCAGGCCAGGTACAGATGCCGGTCCTGGAGCAGGTAGATGGCCAGCCGGCGGCCGCCGAACGCGGGCAGCAGCTCCTGCGTGACCACCGTCGACACCTGGCGCGCCGTCACCGCGTCCGTCAGTGCGATGGCCAGCGCGACAGGCCGGTACAGCGGCGCCATCGAGTGGCCCTCCTCCGGCAACCCCGCATCGGGGGCCGGCGGGGCGGGCGCGTCCACCCGGCTGGCCGGGACGAGTGTGCAGGTCAGCGTGGACTCGCCGGGGTGGACCGACACGGCGAGCCAGTCGCCGTCCCCGGACTCCGCCCGGTCCCCCTCCGGCCGTCGCGCATGGAAGTGCACCGGGTCGGGAGCCAGCAGGGCACTGCGCAGATGGTCGTCGTACGGCGGCCTGGTCAGCCAGGGCAGCGCCTCCCACAGCGGACGGCCGAGCAGCTCCTCCCGCGGCCGGCCGGTGAGCCGGGCGGCGGCCGGGTTGGCGTACACGATCAGGCCCAGCCGGTCCAGGCTGAACACGCCCTGCGGCAGCGGATCGGCGGCGCCGTCCGCGGCGGCGGCCCGGCCGGGGTCGAGGACGATCCCGCCGACCTGCGGCCCGGCGCCGTCCGTCCCCGTCCGCCACAGGTCCAGCAGCCGCGGCGCTCCGTCCCGCGCGCGCAGGCTGAGCGGCGTGCCCGGCGGCCGCCCGGCGGCGGTCTCGCGCAGGGCCGCCAGGATGCGGTGGGCGTCGTCCGGGGCCAGGGCCGCCGCGAGTGCCGTGGCCGTCTCGGGGAGCGTGCCGGGGGGCAGTCCGAGCATGGCGCACAGCCGGTCGTCCGCGTGCACCGCCGAGGTCGCCGGGTCCCAGGTGAACCGGGCCACGGCGGCCTGCGGGGGGCGGCTCGCCGGGGGCCGTACGCACAGCGGTTCGCCGTCCCAGACGACCGCCTCCGGCGTCCCGTCGGCGAGCGCCAGCAGTTCGGCGCCGAGCCCCTCGGCCAGCCGCCCGAGCAGTTCCCGGTCCAGCAGCTCGTCCACGGACTCGGCCACCGCCGGGTGCAGCAGCGTGAGCACACCGAGCGGCTCGCGCCCGCCCGGCACCGGTATGTGCACCGAGCCGACCGGGAACGGCAGCCCGGCCGCGAACTGCGGATAGCGGCGGACCGTCTCCGCGGCGTTCGGCAGTACCACCTGCACACCGAGCCGGTAGGCGTCGGCGACCGGGAAGGGCCGGTCCACCTGGAGCCGCCACCACGGCTTGAACAGCGGGCCGGGCAGTCCGACGAGCACCGCGAGCCGCAGCAGGCCGGGCGTGCGCGAGCGCAGGTACACACCCGCCACCTGGCCACCGGCGGCGCGGAGCGCACCGGTGGAGGCGTCGGCCAGCAACGCGGCCAGCCGGGCCCGCGTACGGACCGTCTGCTCCACGGCCATCGGCTCTACCTCGCTCCATGCGCCGCCGGGTGGACGACACAGCAAGAATGCGCCCGAACCCCCGCCCAACGCACCTGGGCGAACATACGGACCCCCCGCCCGGGGCCGCCCGGCCCGGCACCGTACGGCTCACACCAGTGCCGCGCCCGAGTGGCGGGGGTCTCGGACCGCTCCTAGTAATGGACTGCGACATGCCGCGATCGCACGCGCGGGCGCAGGTGCGGCCGCACCCTTCTCCTGGAGCCGAGATGACCACCCGCTCTTCGTCCCCCCGTCCCGACGACTCCCTGATAGCCTCCGCACCGGCCGCCCCAGGCGTCCCCATCCCCTCCGCCCACCTGCTGACCCGACCCGTGCCCTTGCCGGAGATACTCCCCGGGACCGGCCACGAGGACGATCTCCCCTACGGCGATCCCGTGGACGCTCTCGTCCGCGCGGCCGTCGCCGACCGCCCGCTGGAGGACGTCGTCCGGCTCATCACGCTGCTGGAAAGCTCGCCCGAGTACACCCGGGCCACCGCCGACGCGCTGCGCGCGGCCGGGGTCGACCGGCCCGTGGAGGACGTCACCCGGCTGGTGACCCTGCTGACCAAGCCGCCCCGGGGGACCGACAGCGCGGACGAGGCGATCCGCGCCGCCGCCGAACGCCGTCCGGTGGAGGACGTCACCCGGCTGATGCAGTTGCTGCACCGCGCCCCCGTGGAGCCGCACTGCGGACAGGCCGCCGTGCAGGCGGCGGCCGCCAACCGGCCCGTCGAGGAACTCGCCGAGCTGATCGGCCGGCTGGCCGCGGAACGGCCGGGGCGCGTCCACCCGAGGCCCGAGCCGGCGGCTCCCGAAGCCGCGCTCGCGGCGGCGGAGACCGACACTCCGGCGGTGGCTGCGGCCGACCGCGCGGAGCGACCGAAGCCGGAACACCCGGGGAAGTCCCGGCCGAGGAAGGAGCGGTCCGTCACGCGCCGGACGGCGCGCAACCGGCGACCGGCCCGGACCGTCCTGTGGGCCCGCGGCGCCGCGCTGCTGGTCCTGCTGTGCGGGGTGGCGCACGTCCCGCGCCAGTGGGCCGGACCGTCGTACGGCGTTCTCGGCGCCGGGGCCCTCGGCTCGGCGCTCTGCCTGCTACTGGCCCTCGCCCTGGCCGCCCGCGGGGCGCAGACCCGGCTCGTCGCCGCGACCGGCGCGTTCGGGGTCACGGCGGCGCTCGCCGCGGGCCAGGGGCTGGCGGGGCGGTTCGGACTGCCCGACCCGAGCCGGCTGTGGGCCACGGCCCTGGCCCCGCCCTGGCTCGCCATCACTGCGGCGGCGACGGCCGCGCTCGCCGCGCTGGCGATCCTGCTGACCGCGCTGGCCAGGGACAACTCCCGCCGCGACGAAGGCGGCTGACTCATCCCGCAGGGTGACCCGGCCCGCCGACGGCGAATGACTCACTCCCGAGGGTGACCCGGCCCGCCGACGGCCACGGGCCGCAGCACCAGGTGGCCCTCGGTCCGGCCGGCCGCCATGGCGAACGGAAAGGTGTCCGCCTCCAGGCACAGCCTTACGTCCTCGGGATGGACACCTGCCGAGCCGCGTCGCACCCAGGCGGCCAGCCGGGCGGCGGCGTCGGAGCGCCGGGCCCGGTCGAGATAGGGGGCCGGGTCGGTGGCGCCGGCCGTGCGGACGCGCTCGGCGATGTACTGGGCGCAGGCCAGATCCTCCGCCGCGTGCCCGCCGTCCCCGGTGACGACGAAGGTCACCGACTCCGGCCGGGCGCGCCGCAGCAGGTCGGCGGTCGCTCCGGCCACCACGAAACTCGCGCACAGCAGCAGCCCGGCGTCCGCCACCGCGAGTGCACCGGCGGTCCCGGCGGTGGTCTTCTGCACCACCGTGCGGCCTCGTACATCCAGTGAGCGCAGCCGGGCGGGCGAGTTGGCGAGGTCGAACCCCGGCACCGGCTCCCCGTCCTGGAAGGCGAGCCACCCCGGGTGACGGGCCTTCAACTCCAGCGCCTCCTGTTGGCTGCCCGCGAACACGATCCGCTCGGCGCCGCGCCGGAACGCCCAGGCCGCCACGGTGAACGCGCGCATCACATCGACGACGACGGCCACGGCCGGGGCCTTCGGAGCGCCGGTGATGCCGGTGAACACGGTTTCCATCGCACCATGGTGCCGCCCGCACCGTCAGCCCGGCACGCGATTTCCCGGCGTGCGGAAGTCCTACGACGGCCGGTCTTGCCCAGCGCCGCCCTCGATGCCGGTGTCCTCGGCTTCGGCCTTCCCCCGGCCGCCGAACCGCAGCCGCTCGAACGTGCGCGTCAGCTGCTGGAGCGCGGCGGGTGCCTTGACGGCGGGCCGCTGCTGCGGCAGCGCGGCGGGCGGGACGTCCCGGTAGGCGGCCAGCGCTTCCAGGGCCTGCTCGGCGGCCTCCTTGTACAGGTCCCGGGACTTCGTCATCGCCTCCAGCGCCTCGGCGTACATCGCGACCCGCCGCCGTTCGCGCTCCAGCTCCTCCTGGAGGGTCATCAGGGTCCAGTTGTCGCGCAGATCCGTCAGCGCGGCCGCGGCGTCCTGGGGCAGGGGGCGGGGCAGGGCCACGAAGTGCCGCAGCGCCGCCAGGAGTTCCTCCGGCACGGAGCCGTCCAGGAAGACGGTGCGTACGCGGTGGTCCCGGCCGTCGTAGCCGTCCGGTGCCGGGTCCGGTGGCAGCAGTACGGCGCCGCCGCGCGGCACCTCGACGCCGAGGTCCTTCAGCGCCCAGTTGACGGCCCGGAACTGGTGCGGGGCCGCGCGGTGCTCGATCACCCGGTGGCGCAGGCCGGGCGGCAGCAGCCGGGCCAGCGGCAGCCTGCCCTGCTCGTCCGGGGTCATCGCCTCGTGCACGACCAGGTTGACGCACCAGGCCTCGCGGGCCGCGTCCCGCAGCCGCCGCTTCATCTCCTTGTCGTCCGCGGGCAGCGGGTTGACCTGGCGGAAGCGCACGCCGACGGCTGTGGCGTGATGGTCCCAGGAGCCGTCGGCCCCCTCGGCGGGGCCGCCCTCGGGCCAGAACAGCGTCGCGGGCGAGGGCCAAGCGTCGTCCCAGGGGCGCTCCGCCTCCGCGACGAGCCGCCACTCGTGCCCCTGCGGCCTGGCCCGGCGGGGTTCCAGGGTGAGCCGGGCCCGGACCGTCACCGTGCCGCCGGCCCGCCATCGGGCCTCGAAGATCCGGCCGGTCGCCTCCTCGGGCGCCGGCGGCTCGGCGAAGTCGTCGATGTCCCCGCTCTCCTTGTGCCGGTGCAGGGTGCGGCGTACGACGTCGTCGGGGTCGGGACCGGTGTGGCGGCCCCGGGCCGCCCAGAGGGTCTGCGGAAGGGTGGCGTGGTCGGTGGCGGAGTTCGACATGAGCCAATCTGCTGATGGGGGCGGGTGTACCTCCCAGTATCACCGCTCGGCCGCCCGGACCGAAGGCGGGGGGCGGCGCGCCGCGCGGCACGCGCGGGCGGACCCGCGCACGGGGTGTGCGGCGCGCGTCCGGAGTGCGCGGTGAACGCCCCGGGCGACCGCCGCACGCCCGTGGTCCCGCCCCGGCACGCCGCCCACAATGGTCCGGCGAACGGGGTCCGCCCGTCCATCCGCTCAGGGGCGGACGCCGTTCCGCGACCCGCACGAGTGCATCGCTCGATATATATCGGCGGCCGATATATCATGGCTGTATGACAGCGAAGAGCATGACCCGGGCGGCGTTCTTCGTCCTCACCGCGCTCGCCGACCAGCCGCGGCACGGCTACGGCATCCTGCGCGAGGTCGAGGAACTGTCCGACGGCGAAGTGCAGTTGCGCGTCGGCACCCTGTACGGCGTGCTGGACCGGCTCACCGCCGACGGCCTGATCGTGCTGGACCGGGAAGAGGTCCAGCAGGGCCGGCTGCGCCGCTACTACCGGCTCACCGACGACGGCGTCACCGCACTCGACGCCGAGGCCGAACGGATGGCGGCCGGTGCCGGGGCCGCCAAGCGGCGCATCGCCGAGGGCCGCCGCACCGGCACCGCGGCCCGCCCCGCCCCCGGCACCCCGGCGGGCCACGAACCCCCCACGGCACCCGGACTCGCGGGAGGCTACGCATGACCACCCTGCTGGAATCCCGCTACCGCACCGTCCTGCGCCTGCTCCCCGCCTACTACCGCAGGGAGCGCGAGGAGGAGATGGTCGAGACCTACCTGGGCGACCTCGACCGGGACACCCAGGACCAGAGCCGGCCCACGCTCGGCGAGATGGCGAGCATCGCGGCCCTCGCCGTACGGTGCCGGCTGGGCGCCCCCGGCGCGCCGCGCGGCTACGCCCTCCTCGGCTCGTCCGTCCGCGTCTTCGTGCTGTGGGCCGTGCTGCTCCAGGCGGCCTCCGCGGTCGTCGTGCCGGTCCTCCAGCTGACCTGGTCGTTCACCCACGGCAGCGCGCAGCGGCAGATGTTCCTGGCGGAGTTCACCGACCACGGCCCGCTCGCCGCGGCCGTCGCCGCCGCGCAGTGGATCCTGCCGCTGGGCTGGGCTGCCGCCTACTTCGCCCTGCTGTACGACCGCCGCCGTCTCGCCCGGATCTGCGCCGCCGTGGCCGCGCTGCCGACGCTGTGGCCGCTGCTCGGCTCGGTGCTGGGTGTCGCCTTCCTCTCGATGCCGGTGTTCACCTTCACCTATCTGCTCTTCACCTGGCTGCCGGTCCTGGCGCTGTGCGCCGCCTACCACCGGGACGCGCCCCCGGCCCGGCTGCCGGTGGGCTCGCCCGGGCTCGTTCTCATGGCGACGTGCGTGGTGATGGGCGCCTCCCAGGTGGTGCTGCCGGCCGCTGCCGCCGACCTGGCCTGGGCGCCCGTCAACTGCTTCGTCGTCGGGGCGCTCGGCTGGCTGCTGTGGCGCGCCCGCCGGACCGAACCGGGCGGACCGGGCGTGGCCCTCGCGCTCGCCGCGCTCGGCCTGCTGCTCCTGGCCGTGCGCGTCACCGCCCTGTACCCGTGGCTCGGGCTCGACCTGCCCGCCGTGTACGTCGGCGGCGGCCTCGGCCAGACGGCCGCGCTCACGCTGCTTACGGCGGTCCTGGCTGTGGTGGGAGGCCGCGAACTCGCCCGCCGCTGACCGGATGTGACGGATGGGCGGCCGGGGCATGGTGCGGGCCCTGGTGGGGACGACCCCGGCCTTTCCCGGGGTGTGCGTGGGTTCGCGTCGGGGGCTTCCCCGGTTGTCCACAGGCCCGTGACCGGCTGTCGTACCCACGTGCCAAGATCGGTCGCATGCTCACTCACGCCCTGCTGCCCACGGAGTCCCACCGGTCGGCGACCTACGTCCTGTGGGTCACCTCCCACGACCCCGGCGCCGCGTCCGCCGCCGGCGCTCTGCTCGACGAGGTGGCCGCGGCCGTGGGCTCGGCGTATCCGAAGATGGGCCGCTGCCTGGAGACGCTGCGGCGGCGGGCGGGCCGGCTGCCGGCCGCCCATCTGCCCTGGTTCTGGGACACGGTGGCACACCGTCTGCTGGGCTACCCCGGCCGCGCCGCCGCCAAGGCCTACAGCCTGGCCCGTAAGGCGGAACAGGAACACGCGCTGCCCGTCGACCCGGACTGGCGGCGGGCCAACGCACTGCTGTGCGCCTCCCGAGGCGGCCTGCCGGTCAAGGAACTGAGCGAGCATCAGCGCTGGCTGGCCGGGCAGCTGCCGCCCGCCGAGGCACACGCGGAGTATGTGCGCGTGCTCACCGCCTGGGCGGACTCCTCGGGAGAGCTGCCCGCCGACCTCGCCCGCCGGATCAGGGCGTCCGCGCGGGCCGCCGGGCTCGGCACGGACGAGGACGCCCGCGTCCTCGGGAGCGTCCTCGCCGGCGCCCGGGGCAAGGCCGTCCCGGACGCGCTGCTGGAGGCCGCGACCGCGCCGCTGGCCGACCACCCCCAAGGCCCGGACGTCCAGGCAGCGTTGCTCGACCTGTTCCCGGACTCCCGTACCGACGCGGCCGGCTGGCTACGGCTGCTGCTGCGCGGGGGCGTCGTGGACGCCGCCGCGGCCGGCCACCTGGTGCCCGAGGGCGGCCTCGCGGGCTGGCTCGCCCGGTACACGCGCAGCTACGCCCACCGGAAGGTGCCCTACGGCGGTGTGGCCCGCCAGCCCATGCCGGCCGAACTCTTCGAGATCGTCACCCGCTTCGCGCCCCGGCTGCGAGCCGCCGGCACCCCGGTGCGGATCCACGAGGACCGGTACCGCTACCCGGGCCTGGACGCCGACCTGCTGGACGCCTGCCTCGCCGAAGGCATCGTTGTCCACGACCCGGGCGACGCCGTACGGCTGACCTTCTGGGGCGACCGCTCCCGCCGCGACCTCAGGGCACTGGCCGCCGACCCGGTCTTCGGCCGCCGCCTGGAAGGCACCGTCCACGCGGAACTGCGCGGCACCGGTACGGCGATCACCCGCCTCCCGCAGAACGCCGGCATCGCGGCCGAGGTGCACACCCGTGTCGAAAGCCTGCTCGGTACGCTCCGCGGCGGTGGCCTGGCCGCCGCCGACGAGGCGGTGACGGAACTGGCCGGGCTCCTCGACCGGCCCACGGCCACCGCGCTGGAGGGCATCGAGGAGGCGCTGGCCGCCCTGGACCTCACCGGCCCGCTGGCCCGCGCCCTGCGCGCCGGACTGCCCGAGGAACTCGTCTGGCCCGCCCTGGAGGCGGCCGTCGCCGGCTTCGACCGGGCCGACACCCTCCGCGTCACCTGCACCTGGCCCGTCCTCACCGTCTTCGACGGCGGGCGCGCGGTGGCGGTCGGGCCCGCGGGCACGCGCGCGAGCTGCACCTACCAGGTGCCGGACGAGGCGACCTCGCACGCCGTCCACTACGTCGGCGGGGCGTTCCTCGTCAGCTGGCGGACCGGAGGCCGGTACTCGGTCAGCTCCCAGAGGGCGTTCTGGGCCGACCGCCCGGACGAGGTCTTCATCCCGGAGCACGTCCTCGGCCTCCAGCCGTACGCCGGACTGACCGACGGCGCGTTCGGCTACCAGTTCGAAACCCTGGACGGGACCGGCCGGTTCGACGGGGAGCGGGTGCTGCGTCCCGGCGGACGCGAGGGCATCGGCGACCACGAACTCCAGATGAGCGACGGCCACCGCTTCTACAGCGCCGAGGTCTTCCACTCCCGCGGCCGCTGGACGCCGTACGACCCCGTGACCGGTGCCCCGCTGGGCGGCCCCGACCTGCCCGCGTTCCACCGTGACCGCGAAGTCCCGCCCGGGATGGAGGAGTTCGAGGACGGCCAGTACCTCGCGGCGCTCCCCGAGGGCGCCCCCGACTCCCCGCTGGGCCAGTCCGGACGGCTGGTCGGCTGCCGCGTCCTCAACCGCACCCCCTACCGAGGCCCGTCCCCCACCGACTTCCTGCTGGAGTCCGTCGACGGCCGCACCGCCCGCTACCGCAGCCGCCGCCTCGGCCGGCGCCCCTGGGGGATCCTCGCCCTCCCGGCGGGCGGCGAGCAGACCGTGACCGTCGGCTACACGACCGTCCGCTGCCACGCGGCCTCGGACAACTCACCGCTCTGGCAGGTGCAGGGCTTTGCGCCGCCGGCCGAGCGGGACCGCGACCACCCGCCCACCCTCGGCGAGCACGCCGGGCCGATGCCCCCGCCCGCCTACTGGCACTTCCTCACCCCACGCGACGAGGCATCCTCCAAGACCCTGCGCACGGTCGACGAGACCACCGTGCGCGCCCTGCTGGACGCCGCCCTGGACTCCCCGGACGAGGACCGGCTGCGCAGCCGCGTCACCCGGCTGCTGCCCGGGGTCGGCGACCCCCGGATCCGCGACGGTGTGGCGCGCGCCGCCCGGCTCGCGGCGGACGTCCTGCGGCGCCGCCAGGACCTGTCCCGGCGCGTCGGCATCATGCGGGCCGGCCCGGTGGTGCACCTGCCCGCCGACATCCCCGACACCGTCCTCGTCCCCGCCCTGTCCGGGCTCCTGCCCGAGCTGCGCGCCTACGAGGCCTACCGGCCCGAGCGGCACCCCGGCACCCTCACCGCCGTCGCCGCCGACGGCCGCTTCCTGCGCGGCGACATCGACGACGAGACCCGCAGCCTGGCCCCGCCCTCCCGGCCGGCGGAGTGGCAGACACTGCTCGACGGCATCGACGCGGTCGCCTGGCGGGCCGCCGTCGAGACCACCCCCGACGAGCAGCGGGCAGCCCTGACCGCGCTGCTGCGCACCTGGAGCGAGCAGCCGTTCGCCGCGCCGGGAACCGTCTGGCGCACCGGCCGGGCACCCCAGGAAGAGGTGGCCGCGGTGCCGCGTGCGGCGGCCGGCCCCGCCCGGGGCGGACTCTCCCGCTTCGTGCAGCCGGCCGACGAACCCGCCCCCGCACGGACCGAGGAGGAGCGCACCGTCACGATCGGCCGGGACGACGCCGCGCGCCTCGCCCGCTTCGTGGAACTGGCCGAGCGCAACGGACCGGTCCCGCTGACGGAGGAGGCCCTGGCGGTCTTCTGCTGGCGCACCGGGGTACGCCGCTCCATCGCCGCCCTCGCCCTCGGCGGCTTCCCGCAGCGCGACCGGCACGACGACCACCAGAAGATGCTGCGCTCCGCCCCCTACAAGGCGAACAAGGCCGTGGCCGCCGAGTACGGCGACTTCCGGTACAAGCTGGGCGTCGACGGCCGGCGCGCGGTGCTGGCCGCCGGCATACCGGACGACCCGGCCGAGCTGTGGACACCGCAGGGCATGAACCGGGCCGCCGAGCGCATGGCCTCGGTCTGGGCCGAGCTGGTCGGCACCCGGCTGTACGCGGACGAGGGGCTGGCCGCCGCGCTGGAGACCGACCTCGGGCTGTCCGCCGACTGGGCGCGCAGCCTGCCGGAAGGACGGCCGCCCGTGGCGGAGCGGGGCTGCGCGCTGGTCGGCACCCGCACCGGCGCCCTCGCCCTGCACCCGGTGCTCGCGGACGGGGCGGTGGGGGAGTGGTCCTGGGGCACATCCGCCACCCACGTCCAGGCGCTCTCCGTGATCGCCTGGGCGCTGACCGAGCGACCGGTCGGCGACCCCGTCGCCCAGGGCGCGCTGCGGCTCCACGAGGCACTGCGGGAGCGGCTCGCCGACCCGGGCACGCTGATCGGGCTGACCGGGGACCGCGCAGCGGCCCGGGCGGCCGTGGACGACCCGGCGTTCCGGCCCTACGAGGGCACGGTGCTGCCCTGCCCGAGGCCGTTGCACGACGGGGTCACCGAGGTGGCCACGGCGGTGGACGACGGGCTGTTCGTCGTCGCCGTACCGACCGGCGACGTCTTCCTCCGCCCGGCCGCGCTCACCGACCCGGAGCGCGTGGCCCGGGCCCTGGACCTGTGCGACCGGGCCGGCCTGGGCTCGGTGCGGCGCTCCCTGGAGCAGACCCGCGCCGTGCTCGACGGGACGGCCCGGATGGCGGCCCGCGCCATGGCGACCCCCGTCCCGGTCGGCGGGTACGAGGCCAACCCGGCGCTCAGCGTCCCCGACCTCGTGGCGAGCACGGCCGGCAGACTCGGGGTGAGCCCGGACGCGGCCGCGCTCCACCTCCAGCTGCACGCGCTCGCCCGCCCCACGGACCGCAACGTCCGCCTCTGGAACGGCTGGACGGCCGCCCGGCACAAGGCGGCACAGGCCGAGCTGGTCGCCGTGGGGGCGGTGGAGACCGGCCGGCGGCCCCGAGCCGGCCGCACGGCGTTCGCCCGCGACACCTGGGACGTCCTGGACGCCCCCCATCTCCCGGTGGAGAGGGGGAAGCTGACCAGCCATCTGGCGGTGGCGGTGGGCAAGCGGCTGTGGGGCCCCTTCCCCCGCCTGCTGCCCCCGGTCCCGCTGCACGAACTGTTCGCCCGGGCTGCCGAGGCGTGAACGGCTGGGGCCTGACTGCCGGGGTCTGAAGGCTGGTGGGCCCTGAACGGCCGGTGGGGGCCGGCGCTGATGCGCCGACCCCCACCCGAGCCGCACGGATCCGGCGATCCGCTGATCCGGCGGTCTGCCGATCCGTCGGCCGAGGACTTACGCCCCGCTCTCCCGCAGCATGTCCTCGCGCTCGACGATCTTCACGCGCTCGCGGCCCTGCGGCTCGCCCAGCGCGCGCTCGGCGGCGTCCAGCTTGTACCAGCCCTCCCAGGTGGTGAAGCGGACGTTCCGCTCGGCGAGGAAGGCGTCCACGGCCTCCGGCTCGGGTGCCGAGGGGGTGTGCAGCCGGCCGTTCGCGTGGTCGTCCAGCAGATTGGCCACCGTCTCGTTGGCGTCGCCCTTGGTGTGCCCGATCAGGCCGATCGGTCCGCGCCGGATCCAGCCGGTGACATAGGTGGACTGGAGGTGGCTGCCGCTCTCCTCGATCACCCGGCCGCCCTCGTCCGGGACGGTGCCGGACTCGATGTCCCAGGGGAGCTTGGGCAGCTTCTCGGAGAGGTAGCCGACCGCGCGGTAGACGGCGGTGACGTCCCAGTCCTTGAAGACGCCGGTGCCCTTGACGTTGCCGGTGCCGTCGAGGGCGGTGCGCTCGGTGCGCAGACCGACCACCTTGCCGTCCTCGCCGAGGATCTCCGCGGGGGACTCGAAGAAGTGCAGGAACAGCTTGTGCGGGCGGTCGCCGGCGTCGCGGATCGCCCAGTTCTCCAGGGTCTTGGCGACCATGTCGGCCTGCTTGTTGCCGCGCCGGGTCTCGATCGAGCCCTTGTCGTAGTCGATGTCCTCGGGGTCGACGATGACCTCGATGTTCGGCGAGTGGTCCAGCTCGCGCAGCTCCATCGGGCTGAACTTGGCCTGCGCCGGGCCACGGCGGCCGAAGACATGGATCTCCCGCGCCTTGTTGGCCTTCAGACCCTCGTAGACGTTCGGCGGGATCTCCGTCGGCAGCAGCTCGTCCGCCGTCTTGGCGAGGATGCGGGCCACGTCCAGGGCGACGTTGCCGACACCGAGCACGGCGACCTTCTCGGCCTCCAGCGGCCAGGTGCGCGGCACGTCCGGGTGGCCGTCGTACCAGGAGACGAAGTCGGCGGCGCCGTAGGAGCCCTCCAGGTCGACGCCGGGTATCGGCAGCGCCCGGTCGGCCATGGCGCCGGTGGAGAAGATCACCGCGTCGTAGAAGGCGCGGAGGTCGTCCAGGTTGATGTCCGTCGGGTAGCCGACGTTGCCGAACAGCCGGATCTGCGGCTTGTCCAGGACCTGGTGCAGGGCGGTGATGATGCCCTTGATGCGGGGGTGGTCGGGCGCGACGCCGTAGCGGATCAGGCCGAACGGGGCGGGCATCCGCTCGAAGAGGTCGATGGACACACCGGGGTCGGCGGCCACCTCGGACTTGAGCAGGGCGTCGGCGGCGTAGATCCCGGCGGGGCCGGCTCCGACGATGGCTACCCGCAGGGGGCGCGGCATGATCAGGTTCCCTTCGAGCGTGAACAGGCGACTCGATCGGGAAGCCTAAACTAAGGCAGACCTAAGTTGGTACGCGGGTCCGGTCTATGACCTCATAAGGGCATCTTATGACTTGTCCAGTGCGGCCTTATGGTGAGTGTCCGGGGCCCCGGTGGGCCTAGGGCCTCTCTTTCGGATCTTGCCGGCGTCGCGGGCCCTGGCACGCACATCTGCTGCGTTGTCGTCCCTCGCCGACGCTCCGCGTCGACTCCCTCCTCCGCCTTGCATCTGCACGCACCAGACCCCGCTCGGGTCGGCCGAGAAGGCACCGCCACCGCAGCCGACCTGATCCGAAAGAAAGGCCCTAGGCGGGCCTGACGATCCGGTGGATCGCCGTCTCCCCGGCGCCGAGGACCGACTCCTCACGGATCGACGACCCCGGGCCCGGTGCGTGCACCATCATGCCGTCGCCGGTGTACAGGCCCACGTGCCGGTCGTCGTCGAAGAACAGCACGAGATCACCGGGTTCGATCGCGTCGAGCGTGATCGGGGCACCCGCGAGCGCCTGTTGGTGCGCGGCGCGCGGCAAGGTGACACCGGCGGCCTTCCATGCGGCCTGGGTCAGGCTGGAGCAGTCGTAGGAGTCCGGCCCCGTCGCACCCCAGACACAGGGCTTGCCGAGCTGCGCCCGGGCGAACGCGATGGCCTTGGCGGCCCGTGGGCCGACGACCGGCACGGCCGGCGTACCGGCGCCTGCGGTCCGAGCCGGCTGCTCGGCAGCCCGGGCGAGCAGATCGCGGGCTGCGGTGAACCTGCGCAGGTTCTCCGCCTTGGTCACGGCGGGCGCGGCGCGCCGCGGCGCGGCGACCCCGGGCAGGGTCCAGGGCCCCGGCGCCGCTGCTCCGGCCGCACCGGTAACGGGAAGGACGGCCGTCTCCATGGCGCCGTCCCAGCCCGTCGCCGGGCTGGTCCCCGCAGAGGTCCCTTCCAGCGCGCCGAGGCCGACGGGTTCGGCCGCTCCGGTGCCGGGAACCGGCCGCTCCGGCGGAGCCGTGCTGCCGAAGTCCGTGGCGGGCCAGTCCATGGGCGCGGCAGTGTCGAGAACGGGGGCGGGCCAGCCTGCCGTTGGTTCCGCTGTGTCGGTGCCCGGACCGGCCGACCAGTCGAGTCCGGACGGCTCCGGCAGCGGGGCCGGGCCGGAAGTGGCCGGCAGCGGTGCCGTGAGGTCGGGGAGGTACGGCGATGTCTCGGCAGCAGTGGGCAGCGGGGGCTGGAGCAGCGTCGGGGGTGGGCCGGACGGGCCGGTCGGCGCCGGGTATCCGGGGGCCGCGCTGACGGCCGGCATACGGCTGGTCGTGTCCGGTGCGAGGGCGGCCGGGGGGAGGCTGGTCGTGTCCGGTGCGAGGGCGGCCGGGGGGAGGCTGGGCGCGGCGGCCAGGGGGGTGGCCGGCAGGACGCCGGGCGTGTCCGGTGTCGGTGCGGGTGGCAGCTCGGCCACCGGGCGGCCCGCGGCTCGCTCCAGGGCGGGCGCCGGGAGCGCGGCCCGCAGGGGCTCCTCCCCGATTCCGGGAGCCCCGCCGGACTGGCCGAGGGCGCGCGGGGGTGCGGCCGGGCGGGACGGGAGCCGGTCGGCCGGCAGCACCGCGGGGACGGTCGGGCCGAGTTGGGCACGTGCCGCCTCGAACCACTGCCGGGCCACCTGGTCGAGCACGGGGTCGGCGGTCCGCCCCGCCCGCCCGGCCGGCGGAACCGCCCGTGAGCGCGTCCGGGCCGACAGGGCACGGGTGGCGTTGTAGTTACCGGTCGCGTTCTCGGCCTGGTCGTACAGCGAAGCGACCCGCCGCCGCACCTCGTCGGGACTCTCCGGCGCCATGGAAGACGTGCTCCTTCCTTGCCCCGCAAGGCAGTTGGACGGCGGGCACCCGGTGGTCAGCCGGGCGGCCTCCGCGTCAACCTAGCCAACGTGTGTACCCCCTGTGAAGGTTGAGGCGTGGAATGTCCGATACGTATTTGTGATGTTCGCCGCGATGTTCGACAGGGAAGAAGCGATGCCCGTGTTTTCCTGTGAGAATCCGCTGAATCCGCGATTCCGTTGAACACGTCGGCCCCGCGCCGCGTATGACACGGGGGCGCTCCATGCCAACGAGCAGTGATCAGACACAGAGGACCACCTTGGCACGCAACCGGCGCAGACGCCCGACCGGTCCCCGGCGTACGACCCTCGCGGCGCTCGCCCTGCTGCTCGGCGGAACAGCGCTCGCCGCGGTGAACGTCCCCACAGTCGCCGCCGTGGCCGCCGAGGGCCGCAGCGGCGCGGGCCAGGCCGGCAACGGCCCCGTCGTCTCCGACTACGCCGACATCACCGCCGTACCACCCGCCGCGCCGGACCCGGCCCGTCGGCCCGGGGCCTCGCGCGGCAGCTTCAGCTCCGACTGCGGGGTCGACGCGGAGGGCCTGTTCAACTCCGACAACCTCATCGTCGCCCCCGGCGTCTCCGATGGGGCCCACCACGTCCACGACTACATCGGCAACCAGGGCAACAACGCCTTCGCGAGCGACGCCGACCTGGCCAAGGCCCGCACGAGCTGTGCCGACCAGGGGGACAGGTCCTCGTACTACTGGCCGGTGCTGCGCCTCCAGGACGGCACACGGGAGCGGGACGCCGAGGCCCCGGGCGGGGGCACGGAGGGCAACGCGGGCAGGATCCTCACGCCCAAGCAGGTGACGCTCACGTTCGTGGGCAGCCCGCGCGGCAGAGTCACCGCCATGCCGCGCTTCCTCCGTATCATCACCGGCGACGCCAAGGCCCTGGTCAACGGCCCCGGCAACGCCAACGCCTCGTGGAGCTGCACCGGTTACGAGGACCGGCAGCTGACGGACAAGTACCCGCTGTGCCCGCCCGGCAGCGACGTCGTCCGCACGTTCCGCTTTCAGAGCTGCTGGGACGGCCGCAACACCGACAGCGCCGACCACCGCACCCATGTGGCCTTCACCGACGCCGACGGCTCCTGCCCGGCCGGATTCCGCGCCATCCCGCAACTGGTGCAGCGCCTCGTCTACGACGTGCGCGCGCCGAGCCTGCGGGACGGCGGCCGTACGGTGCCGCTGTTCGCGCTGGATTCCTTCCCCGACCAGCTGCACAAGCCCGTCACCGACCACAGCGACTTCATCGCCGTCTTCGCCCCGGATCTGATGCGGAAGATGGTCGACTGCATCAACACGGGCCGTGTCTGCGGCCGCCCGGACCCCGCCGCCCTCGCGGCCGCGGCCACCCCCGTGGCGGGTTCCGGCGCCGGTGCCGCGCCCGTGACCGACGCCGTGACCCCCGTCTCCGCCGCACCGCGCCAGGCCGCGCCCGGCCGGAGCACAGCCCATCTCTGGCCCGCGGCCGTCGGCACACTGCTCGGCCTGTCAGGGCTGTTCATGTTCCTGCGGGCCAGGCGCCTGCGCTACTGACGCAGGGCTACGCGCCCGAGCCGCCGGTACGCCGGTTTGCGGCCCTCAGCCGACCTTGAGGGTCTGCTTGGCCAGGTCGTACGCCGGCCGCATCGCCTCGTGCTCCTCGGTGTCCATGCCGCCGAGGTGCACGACGACCGGGCCGTCCGGCGTGCTCACCGCGAACGCGCTCTCCTTCTTCGTCTCGTCCAGGAGCTTGCTGGTGTAGAGGTACTCGACCTCCACCCCGGAGACACCGCCGCCGGTCGTGAAGGAGTGGTACTTCTCCTTGCTGACGTTCTCCTCCGCGGCGACGAACTCCCGCAGCACCCGGCCCGCGTCGGAGGAGCCGGGCTTGCCGGTCCACACCCGCAGGAAGCCGATGTTGCCGGCCGGCTTGGCGTCGACCTCGCAGGCGGCGGTGACCGGCCCCTGCCGCAGCAGGGCTTCGGCGAGCGCCCCGCCCGGGTCGCCGCCGGATCCGTCCGAGCCCTTCGACGCCTTCGACAACTCCGCCTTGGAGTCGACCGACTTGGCCTTCCAGTGCCGGGCGATCTCGAAGCGGACGGGGAGTTCGCAGGCGCTTCCGGCGGCGCCGATCGTGCCTCCGCTCGCCGCCGCCTTCGCCGTCGCCTTCGCGGCGCCCGCCGAGGTCGAGGCCCCCGGGTGGCCCGCGCCGTCCGCGTCGGCGCAGCCGCTCAACACCGTCGCGAGCAACGCCGTCCCCGCCGCCGCGCACACCGCGGTCCTCCGTACGATCCCCACCTTGACCTGCACCTTTTTCCTCCCCTTGGTCCGGCCGGACACTGTAGCCGAGGGTGCGGACGACCGAGGAGGCAATAACGGGCGGGGTTTGCGGCGAGCGGCGGGCGCACGGCAGGGTGCTGGACGTGCCTACCTTGCTGATCGTCCATCACACCCCGTCGCCCAACTGCCAGACCCTGTTCGAGTCCGTCGTCTCCGGTGCGACGGCCCCGGAGATCGAGGGGGTGCGCGTGCTGCGGCGGGCAGCCCTCGCCGCCACCGCCTCCGATGTGCTCGAGGCCGACGGCTACCTGCTCGGCACGCCGGCGAACCTCGGCTACATGTCCGGCGCGCTGAAGCATTTCTTCGACCAGATCTACTACCCCTGCCTGGACGCGACCCGGGGCCGCCCCTTCGGCTACTACGTCCACGGCGGCAACGACGTCACGGGTGCCGTCCGCGCCATCGAGTCCGTCACCACCGGCCTCGGCTGGCGGCGCGCGGCCGAACCGGTGACCGTCACCGGCGAGCCCGGCAAGGCCGACACGGAGGCCTGCTGGGAGCTGGGTGCCACGCTGGCGGCGGGTCTGATGACCGACGACTGAGGACTTTGAGGGAGGGGTTCGGGTGCTCTCCCCAGTCGAAGCGCTTCGACACGGCATGGTGCTGAGCCGGGGGTCACTCCCAATGTCGTTGAGTTTTCAAAACCCCCTTGTTCGGCAGGGGCGTCGCCCGAAAGGTGCAGCTCAGGTGCGGAAAGGCCACATGGGAGGCCGTGCCTTCAGTCGATTCGAGCGCGTCAGTTACCGGAACGTTACCTAACGGCCCGTTGTCGTGTCCGGTTACGCGGTCCTACTGTCACCGGACGTCGAAGCGCATCGATTCGAACGAAGGGCCGCACCTACGGACCCGCACCCGAAAGGCCAGGACCCGCCATGCACCCTGCCCCGCGCCTCTCCCGGCGAGGACTGCTGGCCGTCGGCACGGCCGCGGCCGCCCTCCCTGTGCTCGCCCCCTCCGCTGCCTCCGCCGCGCCCACCCGTACGTCTGGGAAGGTCGGACACACGCCCTACACCTTCCGCAACGCGGAGATAGTCGGCGGCGGCTTCGTCCCCGGCATCGTCTTCAACCAGCGCGAACCCGGACTGGTGTACGCCCGTACCGACATCGGCGGCGCCTACCGGCTCGACACGGCGTCCCGGCGGTGGATCCCGCTCACCGACTGGATCGGCTGGGACGAGTACGGACACACCGGCATCATCAGTATCGCCACCGACGAGGTCGACCCCGACCGCGTCTACCTGGCGGCGGGCACCTACACCATGCCCGAATGGGACCCGAGCATGGCGGCGATCCTGCGCTCGACCGACCGCGGCCGCACCTGGAAGACAACCCCCCTGCCCTTCCGGCTGGGTGGCAACATGCCCGGCCGGGGCATCGGCGAGCGGCTGGTCATCGACCCGAACCGCAACAGGATCCTCTACCTGGGAGTGCGCGGGGGCCACGGGCTGTGGCGCAGCACCGACTACGGCAAGTCCTTCGCGAAGGTGACGAGCTTCCCCAACGCGGGCAACTTCGTCATCGACCCCACCGACCCCGACGGCTACAACGGCGACAACCTGGGCGTGCTCCAGGTCGTCTTCGACCGGCGCACCGGCAGAGCGGGCAGGGCCACCCGGACCCTCTACGTCACCGTCGCCGACAAGGACAACATCCTGTACCGGTCGACCGACGCGGGAGCGACCTGGGAACGCGTCCCCGGGCAGCCCACCGGGTTCATCCCGCACCACGCGGTCTTCGACCACGTCGGCGGCTATCTGTACCTGGCGACCAGCAACACCGCCGGCCCGTACGACGGGTCCAAGGGCGACGTGTGGAAGCTGGACACCGCCACCGACACCTGGACCCGCATCAGCCCGGTCCCCTCCACCAGCGACGACAACCAGTACGGTTACAGCGGCCTGACCATCGACCGGCAGAACCCGGCCACCCTGATGGTGTCCACCCAGGTCAAGTGGTACCCCGACTGCCTCCTGTTCCGCTCCACCGACGGCGGCGCGAACTGGACCCGCATATGGGACCTGGGCGCGAACTCCGAGCGCACCCTGCGCTACGACATCGACATCTCCGACGCCCCCTGGCTGACCTGGAACGCCTCGCCGTCGCTGCCGGAGATGGCTCCCAAGCTGGGCTGGATGATGGAGTCGGTCCAGATCGACCCCTTCGACTCCGACCGCTTCATGTACGGAACCGGCGCAACGATCTACGGCGCGGACAACCTGACGGACTGGGACCGCGGCGGCACGGTGCACCTCTCCGTGCGGGCCCAGGGGCTGGAGGAAACCGCCGTCACGTGTGTGATCAGCCCGCCCGTGGGCCCCGCGCACCTCTTCTCCGGCGTGGGCGATGTCGGCGGCTTCCGGCACACGGATCTCCGCAGGCCGCCGAAGATGTACGACAGCCCGACCTTCGGCGGCACCCCGGCTCTGGACTTCGCGGAGCTGGCGCCGCACACCATCGTGCGGGTCGGCAACCCCACCAGCGGCTGGACCCAGCACTTCGCCATCTCCACCGACAGCGGCGGCACCTGGACACCGTCGCGCAGTGAGCCGTCCGGCGTCACCGGGCCCGGAGTCGACGACCAGGCCGTCGCCATCAGCGCCGACGGCAGGCGGATCGTCTGGTCCCCGGCCGGAGCGCCGGTCAGCTGGTCCGACGACCACGGAGCGACCTGGACGGCTTCGAAGGGGCTGCCGGCCGGGGCTCCCGTACGCTCCGACCGGGTGAACCCGGCGAAGTTCTACGCCTACGACTCCGGCGTCTTCTATGTCAGCACGGACGGCGGCAAGAGCTTCACGGCCACGGCGGCGACCGGTCTGCCCACCGCGGGGAACGTCCGGTTCAAGCCGGTACCGGGCCACGAAGGCGACATCTGGCTGGCCGGCGGCACCGACAAGCCCACCACCCCCACACCGTACGGGCTGTGGCGCTCGACCGACTCCGGAACGTCCTTCACCAGGTTCGACGCCGTGGACGAGGGCGACGTCGTCGGATTCGGCAAGGCCGCACCCGGCGCCACGTACCCCGCCGTGTACACCAGCTCCGAGATCCGCGGAGTGCGCGGCATCTTCCGGTCCGACGACGCGGGCCGGACCTGGACCCGCATCAACGACGACCGCCACCAGTACGCCTGGACCGGCAACACCATGACCGGAGACCCCCGGGTCTTCGGCCGCGTCTACTTCGGGACCAACGGCCGCGGAGTCGTCTACGGCGATCCCCGGTGAGGTTCGGCGCCCGGCCGCCTCGCTCCGCACCCGCCGTCCCGAGGGGGAGACCGACGTAGCCCTGCCCCCACGGCAGGCCGACCGATTTCTCCCCTCCTGTGTGACCCCCCACTCAGCACACATTCCGGAGGGCTGATGAAATTCCGCATCGGCTGGGCCGCGCTTCTTGCGGCTCTCGCCCTCGTCTTCGACCTGCCGAACTCGGCAGCGGCAGCGTCTTCGACGTACTGGTTCAAGTACTACGCGACCGGCGGCAACGCCTCGACGTGGTACAGCGACGACAACAACTGGGGCGTGAACTCCTCCACCGGCACCGGCTTCGTCGCCATGGTCGACGGCAAGGACTGGGGCTGGACGTCCCCGGTGACCACACTCCCCAAGAAGATCCGCGACGTCAGCCCCAACAACACCACCTGGTTCAGCCAGTCCGCCTACCCGAAGTCCGGCTCGTACTACGACGCCACGTACGACATCTTCATCGACCCCTACCCCGCGCCGACCGACCGCAACTCCAAGACCGAGCTGATGATCTGGCTCAACTGGTACAACGCCAAGCCGCTGGCCGACCACTACGACGCGAACGGCAACGCGGTCCCGGCCGCGACCAACGTCAGCCTGGGCGGCCGCAGCTGGGACATCTACGAGTACACCTGGAGCAACGGCGGCCACACCCTCAGCTTCCTGGACAGGAGCAGGTCCGGCTGGTGGTCCGGCAGCCTCACCCCGTTCTTCAACTACGGTCTGAACAGGGGTTTCTACACCGGCGACCACTACCTCAACAGCGTCATGGCCGGCTGGGAATTCGGGCCGGGTGACTACACCGCTCACTCCTGGGGAGCCGTGGGCTTCTGACGCCCCCACCAGCCGCCCGACTCTCCGTGCGGAGAGTCGGGCGGCCCGGGGACCACACGCGGCATCGCCGACCGCAACACGCTCGGACTGCACACAGAATCCACCCGGACAGCGCCGACCGGCACTGACCGTTCGTCAACGCGATTCGCGCATCCGGGTGGCAGCGCACCCTCCGTCTGGACCGATCGAGTTGTCGCGGCCCGGCACCGGCACCGGAAGCCCGAATAATCACGGTCCATGCAGCTCGTGACAGCACAACGCCGCGCGCGGCGCGCCCCCGTCGCCGTCACCGGACTGGGACTGGTCACCCCGGCGGGCGTCGGCCGCGAGGCGGCCTGGGCCGGGCTGTGCGCCGGGCTCTCCACCGCCACCGCCGACCCCGCCCTCACCGGGCTGCCCGTGGCGTTCTCCTGCCAGGTGCCCGAGCTGGACGCGACCGGAGCACTCGGCCACCGGCTGGCCCGCCGGCTGGACCGGTTCACCACCTTCGCCCTGCTCGCCGCCCGGGAGGCCGCCGCCGACGCCGGGCTCACCCCGGACACCTGGGACGACACGCGCGTCGGCGTGGTGATAGGCGTGGGCACCGGGTCCATGCAGAGCTGGCAGGCCGAGTTCGACCGGCTCGCCGAGCACACACCCGAACGCGTCTCACCGCTGGCCCTGCCGCGCAGCGTCCCCAACATGGCCGCCGCCGAGATCGCCCTCGACCTCGGCGCCCGCGGCCCCAACATGGTCGTCAGCACCGCCTGCGCCTCCGGCACCAGCGCGATCGGCGTCGCCCGCGACTGGCTGCTGTCCGGTCACTGCGACCTGGTCCTGGCCGGCGGCAGCGAGTCGGCCCGGCTGCGGATGACCGCCGCCTGCTTCGCCCAGATGCGCGCCCTGTCCCGCCGCTCGGACAGCCCGGAGAACGCCTCCCGGCCGTTCGACCGCGACCGCGACGGTTTCGTCCTCGGCGAGGGCGCGGCCGTGCTCGTCCTGGAGCGCACCGAGGACGCCCGCGCCCGCGGCGCACGCCCCGCCGCCCTGCTCGCCGGGTTCGGCGCCTCCTGCGACGCCCACCACTTCACCGCCCCGCACCCCGGCGGCGACGGCGCCGCCCACGCCATCCGCGGCGCCCTCGCCGACGCCGGACTCGCCGCCGAGGA
This sequence comes from Streptomyces sp. NPDC001606, assembly GCF_053596835.1. Classification (NCBI taxonomy): domain Bacteria; kingdom Bacillati; phylum Actinomycetota; class Actinomycetes; order Kitasatosporales; family Streptomycetaceae; genus Streptomyces; species Streptomyces sp. NPDC001606. Next base: position 317,168 of record NZ_JBSFHC010000001.1, on the reverse strand, counting down.
CATCGACCACGTCAACGCGCACGGCACCGCCACCCCGCAGGGAGACGCGGCCGAGCACAACGCGCTGCACCAGGTCTTCCGCCGGCCGCCACCGGTCACCGCGGTCAAGGGCGCCATCGGGCACGCCATCGGCGGTGCCGGCGCCATCGAGGCGGCCTGCACCGTGCTCACCCTGCGCCATCAGCTGATCCCGCCCACGGCCAACCTGGACACACCCGACCCGGCGATGGACCTCGACGTCGTCGCCAAGGCCCCGCGCCCGCACCGGATACGAGCCGCCCTCAGCAACTCCTTCGGCTTCGGCGGCCAGAACGCCGTCCTCGCCTTCACCGCCGCCGACCAGTAGACCCGTCCCCGGAAAAAGGTATCCATGTCCTCGGAGTCCTCGGAATCCACCTCCCTGGCAGGCGGCACACGCTCCTGGCCCACCGGTGAGCAGCTGATGGTCGGCGTCTTCGTCGCCGTACCCTTCCTCGCCCTGCTCGCCGCCGTGCCGCTGGCCTGGCGGCACGGGCTCGGCCCCGTCGACCTCGTGCTCGCCGTCGTCTGCTACCTGGTCAGCGGGCTCGGCATCACGGTCGGCTTCCACCGGCACTTCACCCACGGCTCGTTCAAGGCACGCAGGCCGCTCAGGATCGCGCTCGCCCTCGCCGGCAGCCTCGCCGTGCAGGGCCCGCTGATCACCTGGGTGGCCGACCACCGCAAGCACCACAAGTTCTCCGACCGGGACGGCGACCCGCACTCGCCCTGGCGCTACGGCCGCAACGCCCTCGCCCTCGCCAAGGGCATGCTCTACGCCCATGTCGGCTGGCTCTTCGAGACCGAGCACGCCTCACCCCGGCAGTACGCGCCCGACCTCGTCCGGGACCGCGCGCTGATGCTGATCTCCCGGCGGTTCGGGCTGCTGGTCCTCGCCTCGATCGCCCTGCCGGCCCTGCTCGGGGCCGTACTGACCCGGTCCTGGCAGGGCGCGCTCACCGCGTTCTTCTGGGCCGGACTGGTCCGCATCTGCCTGGTGCACCATGTGACCTGGTCGGTCAACTCCATCTGCCATGTCACCGGCGGCCGGCCCTTCCGCAGCCGGGACCGCTCGGGCAACGTCTGGTGGCTGGCGCCGATGTCCTTCGGCGAGTCCTGGCACAACCTCCACCACGCCGACCCCACCAGCGCCCGGCACGGTGTGCTCACCGGCCAGCTGGACGCGAGCGCCCGGCTGATCCGCTGGTTCGAACGCCTCGGCTGGGCCTACGACGTGCGCTGGCCGGACCGGCAGCGGGTGGCCGGGCGGCGCCAGGCCCCCGACGCACCCACCGCGCCGCCCGGGTGAAGTGCCGCCGGACCGGCGGTCAGGGCTTGCGGGCCACGCCCCCGTACAGCGGCTGCTGCACGCGGATCCGCATGTCCGGCTCCGGGTGCCAGTCGGTGGCCGGGACGACACCGGGCTCGCACAGCTCCAGACCGTCGAAGAACCGCAGTACCTCGGCGTGCGACCGCAACCGCACCGGGGTGCCCCCGGAGCGGTACACGGCGTCGATCCGCTCCCACACCTCCGGGTCGAACAGGTCCGAGCCGCCGTGGGACAGCATCAGGTAGCTGCCCGACGGCAGCGGGTCCAGCAGTGTCCGTACGACACCCCACGGGTCGTGCTCGTCCGTCACGAACGGCAGCAGCGCGACCAGCGACAGGCCCACGGGCCGGGTCAGGTCCAGATGCTCCCGGGCGAACGCCACGATCTGCTCCGGCTCGCGGACATCGGCGTGCACATAGGCGGTACGGCCCTCCGGGGTGCCCTGGAGCAGGGCCTCGGCGTGCCGCAGCACGATCGGGTCGTTGTCCGCGTACACCACCCGGGCGGCCGGCACGACGGACTGGACGACCTGGTGCAGGTTCGGCTCGGTGGGGATGCCGGTGCCCACGTCCAGGAACTGGTCGACGCCCTGGCGGGCGACGAAGCGGGCGGCCCGGTGCATGAACTCGCGGTTGGCCCAGGCCGTGTCCTTCGCGCCCGGGTAGAACGCCAGCACCTGCTCCGCCGCCTCGGTGTCCACCGGGTAGTGGTCCTTGCCGTCCAGGAACCAGTCGTACATGCGGGCGGAGTGCGGCTTGCTGGTGTCGATCCGGTCCGGGCTGAATCCGGTGTCTGTCACGTCGGGTCTCCGTGGTCGAGGATGGGTGTTCTCGCTGAGAGGGCGGTTGGTTGTCGTCGAGGAGGCGGCTGCTCTTGCCGGCGGGGCGGTCTTCTCCGGGTGTTCGGCGGCAGTTGCCGGTCAGCGGCAGTGGCGGACCGCCGTGCTGTCGTGCCGTACCCAGACCGCGTCCACCACCCGGCCGTCGGGCAGGGTGTGCCGGGGCGGCCCGGTGTCCGGCACGAAGCCGGCCCGGGCCAGGGCGCCCAGGCTCGCGGCGTTCCCCGGTTCGGCGCCGGCCCGGATCCGGGCCAGTCCGGCGTGGGTGTGGGCGAGGACCGCGCCGGCGCCGAACAGCTCGGCGCCCAGCCCCTGGCCACGGCAGCCCGGCGCCAGCCAGCCGCCCATCTCGCCCCGGTCCGGGTCGAGTTCGAGCCCTCCGGCATAGCTCAGGTCGGAGCTGCGGACGCAGACCAGCAGCAACGCCCCGCTGCGGTCCGGGACATACGGCACGGCCAGCTGCCGCGGCAGCCTGCGGCCGTCGTCCCCGGCGGGACGCCACGCGAGCAGCGAGCGCCGGCCGGCCGGGTCGGGCAGTACCTGGTCCGCGCGGGTGCCGAGCCAGCGCTGCGCCGCGGCGTCCGCGCCCGCGGCGAGCACCGCCGCCACGTCGAGCCGGTGGCGCGGCGTGAACAGCAACAGCCGTTCCGTGGCCAGGACATGCCGGCCCGGCCCGCACCGCCCCGGGACCGGCAGCGCGGACCTCGACCGCACCCGGCGGATGAGCGACCACACCACGAATGCCCCCGGCCGAACGGTGAACGCGGCGACCCGGAATCCGTACGGATGACGGACCGCCGTCGGGCACGGACTTCCCGCACCGGCGGTGAATCTACCGGGGATCGGGACTGCGGGGGCGTGCGGGGAGCCCGGCGCGCGCGGGTCAGCCGGCCCGCTCCTGCGAGCCGGGCTTGGGCCGGCTGGTCCAGGACGGGTCGGCGGCCGATCCGGAGACGGGGGTGATGCGGTGCATGGAGATCCTTCGCAGGAGTGGGGGGATGGTCCCGGTCCGGCGCGGGGCGGATGCCGCGCTGTGCCGGTAGGGGGGTGGAGACGCCGGTGATGCCGCGGAACCGCCCGCGGTACGGCGGGGGTTCCGACGGGGTCGTGGTCGTGCCGTGCGGGCCCGGCGCGCCGGGCGGCGTGGTCAGCTGCGCACGGCCGGCGCCACCGCCCGGCCGGGTATCGACGGCATGCCCCGGCCGCTGCCGACCGTGTCCGCCACCGCGTCGGTGACCGGCTCGGAGGCGGCGAACACCGCATCCGCGCGCAGCTTCGCCGGCACCACTCGGGCGGCGGCCGGGCCGGGGCACGGGGTCCCGGAGGCGAGCCGGTCGAGGCCGTTGGGCCCAGGGAGTCGACCGAGGCGCTCGCCTCCGGGTGGTCCGTACGGTCGGTGGAGGGAGGGCAGAGCCATCGCTGTGCGCCTTTCGTCCGGCCTCGCGTGCGGGGGTTGCAGTCCGGGCCGTGCGGGGTGGGGGTGAACTCGGGGTGTCGGTTCTGCCGGCCGCTCGCCTGCTCCTGGCCGGCCGGAGCAGTGCATCCACTGTGACACCAGCCAACAACAGACCGCAACCAGCAAGTTGAAATTTGCAAATAGCCACATGCATGCTTCAGCCAGGACGCGATCGCATCACCGACGGGCGCGGTCGCGTGGCAGGCTGAGCCTGACACCGGTGAGGGGGTTGGGGCATGACCGCGGAGACCGACTGGGGCGGTGCCCCGTCCGTCCTGCGCATGATCCTCGGCCGCCGGCTGGAGGAACTGCGCAACCGAGCCGGCCTCAGCTACGCCGAGGCGGGTACGGCCATCGGCGTCAGCCACTCCACCATCCGCCGCATGGAGGCCGCGAAGGTGGCCCGGCTACGGCTCGCGGACGCCGAGAAACTGCTCCGGGTCTACGGCGTCACCGACCAGGGGGAGATCGACACCTTCCTCGAGTCCGTGCGCGAGGCCAACAAACGCGGCTGGTGGCACACGTACCGCGATGTGATGGCCGACTGGTTCGCCGCCTATCTCAGCCTGGAACAGGCGGCGTTGCAGATCCGCGCGTACGAGAACCAGTTCGTGCACGGCCTGTTGCAGACCGAGGACTACGCCCGCGCCCTGCTGACCGCCGGTCATCCGCACGCGTCGGCGGAGGAGACGGAACGGCGGCTGGCACTGCGGCTGCGCCGACAGCGGCTGCTGGCCCGGGAAGGGCCGCCGCGGCTGTGGGTGGTGATGGACGAGACCGCGCTGCGCCGGCCGGTGGGCGGCCCCGAGGTGATGCGGGCGCAGATCGGCCATCTCATCGACGTCGGCCGGCTGCCCCATGTCACCCTGCAGCTCATGCCGTTCGCCAACGGACCGCATCCCGCGCTGACCGCCGGCGCGTACCACCTCTTCCGGTTCCGCGCCCGCGAACTGCCCGACGTCGTCTACCTCAGCGGGCTGGTCGGCGCGGTCTATCTGGACAAGGCCGACGAGGTCGTGGTGTACCGCGAGGCGCTGGACCGGCTGGGCGCCCAGGCCGAGCCCGCCCGCCGCACCGAGCCCCTCCTCGAGGCGCTGCGCAAGGAGGTGTGAGGCCGAAAAGCGACGCAACCGGGCTCGTGGAAATACGGTCTTAGGTTCCGCCGACGGCCGGGAGCGACCCGGTCGCGACGTATCACGGGGGAACAGAAGCATGTCCATGCCCAGCCGCAAGACCCTGCTCACCGCCACCGCCCTCACCGCCGGCCTGGCCCTGACCGCCGTGACACCGGCGCTCGCGAGGACCACCGAGAGCCGGCCCGCCCACGCCGCAGTCGCCCACTCCGCCCAGGGCGACGCGCGCAACGTCACCCAGCACGTCGCCGACTTCTACGGCGCCTACATCGACGCCGTCTGGGCCACCGATGACACGTCCGCCGGCCCGGCCGCCAAGGCGCTGCGCGCCTTCTACCTGTCCGCCGCCGCGCAGCACAAGGTGGCCGCCTTCGAACGCAAGGAGCACGCCGACGGCGTGCTGTTCGCCCAGAACGTGCCGGTGAAGTGGCAGGTCGCCTACACCGGTTCCGGAGCCGGGCACGCCACCAGTCGGGTCACCCTGACCTGGAGCGACGGGCCGCACGCCGAGGTCAGCCGGATCGACGTCCAGTCCGACCTGAAGACCCTGAAGATCACCGACCTCAAGCCGGTCCGCTGACCGCGGGCGTGCGGTCCCGCCCCGCCCCACTCGAGGCGGGGCCCACGCCCGCCGTGCCGCTCGGCCGCGCCCCCAGGGGAAGCGGGGGCGCGGCAGGGGCTCACCGGCCGGGCCCCGGCACACCGGCAGCCGGGATGCACAGGCGGCCCCGGCAGCCGGGGCCGCCTGCGGGCGTCAGGCCGGGACGTGCTCGTGGTGGCGGCTGATGTTCCGCTCCAGCAGCGCCAGGCACTCCGCGACACCGACACTGTCCGGTCCGGTCCGCGGCAGCCGGCCGTCCGCCTCCTTCAGCTCCACCAGGGCCCGGTCGATGGCGGTCTGCGCCGCGAACAGGCACGGGGTGCTGTAGATGGCGACGTCGACGCCGAGTTCGGACAGCTCGCCCAGCGACAGCCGGGGCGACTTGCCGCCGGCGATCTGGTTGAACAGCAGCGGCTTGTCACCGATGACGCGCCGCACCTTGTGGATCCAGTCGACGCTGCGCACCCCGTCCACGAGGACGACATCGGCGTCGGTCGCGGCCAGCGCCTTGGCCCGGCGCAGGATCTCGTCCTCCTCGGTCGCGTCGGTGCGGGCGACCACGACCAGCTCCCGGCGCGCCGACAGCACCATGTCGAGCTTCTCCAGGTACTCCTCCAGCGGCAGCACCTGCTTGCCGTCCACGTGCCCGCACCGCCGCGGCCGCTTCTGGTCCTCCAGGATGACCCCGGAGGCGCCGGCCGCCTCCAGGCTCTGTACGACGTGACACGCGGTCTCCGGGTCGACGTAGCCGTCGTCGATGTCCACGAGCAGGTGCTGGCGCGGGAACGCCAGCCGCAGGCGCTGCACGAAGCCGACGATGTCCGGCCAGGCGATGAAGCCGATGTCCGGCAGGCCGTAGTGGGAGGCGGCGAAGCCGAACCCGGAGACGAACATCCCGTCGTAGTGCTGCGCCGCGACCGACGCGGAGAACATGTCGAACACGCCGATCAGGGGCGTGGTGCCGGGGGAGCCGATGGCGGTGCGTAGCCGGTTGGGGTGGGTCACGGTATCCTCCGTGGGATCGGTTGCGTGAGTCGTCTGCCGCTGCGGCCCTGCCCGCCAAAGCCGTGGCCGCGCGGTGTACTTCGCACCGGACAGGCCGGGTGCCCTTCAGCAGAAGGAGCGTCCGGCCTGTGTCGTCCGGTGCGGCGGCAGACTAAGGAACGGCTTTACCGAATCACAACCATCTCTTGGGTCTTCCGATACGGAAATGGCCGGACTCCGCCCCGCCTCCGCGCCCCGAAGTGTCTCCATGCACGGCAGTGACCGCCGGGTTCGGTGACACGGACGGAACAGGATGACCGGAAAGGCGCGTCCGCCCCTGCCGGTCGACCCGTTTTCACGCCTGGGGTTCGGCGCCGTGATTACTCGCGCGGCCGTGATGACGGCGCCGCTCCACCCGGGTGCGGTGCAGCGCGATCAGCGCGGCGTCGTCGTCCAGCCGGCCGCCGACATGCAGCAGCAGATCCCGCCGCACATGGTGCATCAGCGCCTCGGGACTCTCCTCGGTCCACCGGGCCACCCGGTCCGCGAGCGGATAGAACCGCCCCTGGGCGTCCCGCGCCTCCACCACCCCGTCGGTGTACAGCAGCAGCGTGTCACCCGGCTCGAAGGAGAACACGTCCAGCGTGTGCTCGTCGCTCGCCTCCACCCCGAGCGGCGGCGACGGATGCAGACTCGGCACGGTCACCACATGGCCCGGGCTCAGCAGCAGCGGCGGCGGGTGACCGCAGCTGGTCATCCGGGTCACCGGATCCCGGTCCGGGATCTCCACCAGCAGCGTGGTGGCGAACCGCTCGCCCATCTCCTCCGGGGTGTCCAGATCGGCCGCGTACCGGGTGATGCTCTGCTCCAGTACGGCGGCCAGCTCCGCCAGGGTGATCCGCCGGTGCGCACTCTCCCGGAACGCGCCGAGCAGCAGCGCCGCCTCCCCGATCGCCGGCAGGCCCTTGCCCCGCACGTCGCCGATCATGACCCGGACGGCGTTGTCGCTCCGGGTCGCCGCGTACAGGTCACCGCCGATCTGCGCCTCGTCCTCGGCGGCCAGATAGATCGAGGCGATCCGCAGCGGGCCGATCTGCTCGGGCAGCGGCCACATCAGCACGTGCTGAGCGGCCTCCGCGACCGTACGGACCTGCGCCAGCTGCGCCTGCCGGCGCTCACGCAGCGCGCCGTAGACCACCAGCAGGATCGTCAGCACCGCGAGCGTGATGATCTGCACCACGTGGTTCTCGGTGCTCACCCCGCCATGGGTGACCCCGATCAGGATCTGCGCGGCCAGCGCGAGCCCCCCGATGGCCGCGGTGGTCCGCGGCCCGGCGAACGACAGCGTCAGCGCGGGGGCGATCACCAGAGCCGGGCCGAGATGGACATTGACCGGCGCCTGCACATCCACCGCGGTGATCACCACGATGAGCACCACCGGGAACAGCAGCAGCGCGCGGGGCCTCATGCCTTCCAGCGTGCTCCCGGCCCCGGCGCCCGGCCACTCGCCCCGCGCGTGCCGCTCCCTCTGCCACCCGTGCGCGCCGTGTCGGTGCGGGCCCGCCGGGTACCCGTACCTCCCCGGAGCGGCCCCGGCCGTGCGGGGCCGCAGAGTGCCGTGAATGGAGAACCCATGACACACAACGGGGAGGAGTCCGCGCCGGTCCGGCGTCCGGAGGTCACCGAACTCCGCCTCGCCGCGGACGGGCCCGACCGGTCGGCCGCACCCCCGCCGGACACCCCGGAGCTGCCGCAGGACCGCAGCCAGGCCATCCTGGAGGCCGCCAAGCAGATCGGCGCGCTGCTCAAACGGGCCGGCCACCCCTTCGCCCTGGCCGGCAGCGTGGCCGTGTACGCCCACGGCGGCAGCCGCTACCTCCAGCACGACGCGGACTTCTGCGTCCTGCCCGAGGACGCCGAGGCGGTGGCCGCCACCCTGCGCGAGGCCGGCCTGCCCATCCGCACCCCGCCGGAGGACTGGCTGATCAAGACCACCTGCCGGGGTGCGAACGTCGACATCATCTTCGCGCTGGCCCACCAGCCGGTCAGCAAGGACCTGCTCGCCCGCGCCCACGTCCTGCCGGTCGACTCCGTGCTGATGCCCGTGCTGTCCCCGACCGATCTGATCCACAGCCTGCTCAGCGCCTTCTCGGAGCACTACTGCGACTTCGGGGCGGTGCTGCCCGTGGCCCGCGCCGTCCGCGAGAAGGTCGACTGGGACGAGGTACGGGCCGCCTGTGGCGGGCAGCCCATGCCGGCCGCCTTCCTCTTCCTGCTCGAACAGCTGAACGTCATCGACCCCCAGGAGGGGCAGCCATGACCGAGGCAAGCCCGTCGCCCCCGCCGGAGGCCGGGAACCTGGACTACCGCGTCGCCCACCTCGCCGACCACCTGGCCGCCGGACCGCTCGGCGAACTCGGCGTACGGCTGGAACTGCGCGGCGACGCCGTACTGCTCACCGGCACGGTGCCCTCCACCCAGTGCCGGGACGAGATTCTGCACATGGCCCGCGAGGAGCTGGCGGGGCATCCGGTGCACTGCGACCTCATGGTCGCCGGCACCTCCTCGCCCGACCACGGGGAGGACCTGACATGATCCGCGTCGCGGCCGTCGGCGACATCCACATGGGCCCCGAGAGCCAGGGCGCGCTGCGCCCCTCCTTCGAGAGGCTGCCCGAGTGCGCGGACATCCTGCTGCTCGCCGGCGACCTGACCCGGCACGGCACCACGGAGGAGGCCCGGGTCGTCGCCCGGGAGATCAAGGACCTCGGTGTCCCGGTCGTCGCCGTCCTGGGCAACCACGACCACCACGACGAGCGGCCCGAGGAGGTCAGCGCGATCCTCCGGGACGCCGGCGCCCATGTCCTGGAAGGCCAGGCCGTCACCGTCGCCGCCGACGGGGCCACGATCGGCGTCGCCGGGACCAAGGGGTTCGGCGGAGGCTTCGTCGGACGCTGCGCCGGGGAGTTCGGCGAGCCGCTGATGAAGGAGTTCGTCCGTCACACCCGGCGGTGCGCCGACAGTCTGTACGGCGCGCTGAAGGAGCTGGACGAGTGGGGCTGCGACGTCCGGATCGCCCTGACCCACTTCTCCCCGGTGCCGGACACCCTGGCCGGCGAGCCCCCGGAGATCTACCCCTTCCTCGGTAGCTATCTGCTCGCCGAGGCGATCGACACCGCCGGCGCCGACCTCGCCGTGCACGGCCATGCCCACGCCGGCACCGAACACGGCATGACGAGCGGCGGCGTCCGGGTCCGCAACGTCGCCCAACCGGTGATCGGCCAGGCCTTCCACGTGTACCACCTGCCGACGGGGGAGGGCTGAGGGGCCTGTTGGGTCGGCGGGGGAGGGCTGGCAGGGTGATGAGGCCGACCGGAGGTCGAGAGGTCGGGCGGACCGGCGGGGCGGGGCCGAGAGGTGGGTGAGGCCGGTCAGAGAGGGCCGGAAGCGCCGGTCAGGGCGCCCGGGCAGGACCGACACGCCGGTCAGGCCAACCCGGCCGGGCTGAGGGGCCGGCCAGACCGACCCGGCAAGGTGGAGGGGCCGATCGGACCGGGTGGACGGGGCCCGAGAGGCGGGGCTGACGATTGGCGGCGCGGCCGAGAGATCGGTGAGGTCGGCCGCGCAAGGGCGGAGAGGTCGGTGAGGTCGGCCGCGCAAGGACGAAGAGGTCGGTCAGGTCGGCCGGGCAAGGACGAGGAGGCCGGTCAGGCGGCCGTGCCCAGCGCTTCCCGGCCGGTCAGGTCGCCGTCCCGCGCGGTCAGCGGGGCCACCGGCAGTGCCTCCCGGCGGCGCCGGACCAGCAACCCCGCGCCGATCGACCCGGCGATCACCAGACCGCCCGCGACCAGCGCGCCACGGGCCCCCGCCCACTCCATGAGCAGACCCAGCGCCGGCGGCCCGCCGAGGCTCCACACCGTGCCGACGCTGCTCCACACCCCGAGCACCCGGCCCCGCAGATGCGCGGGCGGATCGGTCTGGAGCACGGCCGTACCGGCGGTGTCCGAGACCGACTCCACGACGGCCATCGGCAGCACCAGGACCAGCAGCACCGCCAGCGACGGCGAGAGCCCCGCCACCACCTGGAGCAGCGCCCCCGCGGCGGCGAGCAGGCCCACGGTCCGCACGGACGGCCGGCGCAGCCGGGCGCCGAGGACCGCGCCGAGGATCCCGCCGACGGCCAGCACCGTGGAGACCGTGCCGAACGCCCCGGCGCCACCCGCGAGCGGCCCGGTGACGAGAACGGCCAGGGTCAGGCCGTAGTTGCGGCCGAAGACCGAGCTGAGCCCCGTGATCCCGGCGAGGGCCACCAGCCGCGGCCGGCGCACGAAGAAGCGCAGCCCCTCCCGTACCGTCATCTCCGCGGGTGCCGGCACGGCCGACGCCTCGGCCGCCGGCTGCTCGGCACCCCCGCGGACGGGCCGCAGGAAGGGCACCACCGACGCCACGAACAGGAACGACAGCCCGTTGGCGGCGTACGCGGCGCCCGTGCCGAGGAAACCGACGGTCACGCCCGCGAGCGCCGTACCGGCGAGCCGGCCCGCGCTGTGCACGAGGGCGCCCACGCCGATCGCGGACGGCACGTCCTCCACCGGCACGAGATCGTTGCCGAGCAGGGCGCACGCCGGTCCGTCGACGGTGGCGATGACACCGGTCACGGCGGCCAGCACCAGCAGCGCCGGCATGTCGATCCGGTCCAGCGCCACCAGCAGCGCCGTGACGAAGGCCACCGCGCCGAGCAGGGCCTGGCTGACGGTGACCGTCAGCTTCCGGGGCCAGCGGTCCACGGCCGCGCCGCCCAGCAGGCTCACGAACAGCGCGGGCGCCGCCTGCACGGACATCGACAGCCCGGTCGCCGCGGCCGAGCCGGTGATGTGCAGCACCAGCAGGTTCTGCACCGTGAGCTGCATCCACGTACCGGCGTTGGAGACGAAGTTCGCCGCCGACCACCAGCGCATGCCGCGATGGCGCAGGGACCGCCAGGGCGAACGCGAGGCGGATGCGGAGCGGGGCGCGGGTGTGGGCGCGGACGTGGGCAGGGCAGGGGCAGCGGACACAGCGGGGCACTCGCCAGAGACACTCGGGGAAGGGACCGGCGAGCCGCGTTGAACCGGCTGCACTGCACGTCCGGGCCGCCTTGGTCAGGGCGCCGACCATGGTGGCAGACGAAGCCCCGCAGTGGTCGCCACCCTGCCCTGCGCCGGGTCTGCGCAAGCGCCAAACGCCGCCGCCCGTAGGCGATTTGGGCCGGGCGTGTGCTTGCTCACAGGATCCGGCCCCGCCCGCGAGGCCTCAGCGGTTCACGGTGCGCATCCCGGCCTCGTCGTACCGCTCGCCCGCCGGGGCCGGCAGCTCGGCATCGATCCGTGCCAGCTCTTCCTCGCTGAGCCGCACCGTCGCGGCGGCGGCGTTCTGCTCCAGGTACTCCCGCCGCTTGGTCCCCGGGATGGGCACCAGATCCTCCCCCTGTGCCAGCACCCAGGCGATCGCCAGCTGGGCCGGGGTGACGTCCTTCTCCGCGGCGATCTCCTTCACCTTCGCCGCGAGCCGCAGGTTCGCCGCCAGGTTGGCGTCGGCGAAGCGGGGGTTCTCGCGCCGCCAGTCGTCCTTGTCCAGCTGCTCCGGCGAGTCGAAGCGGCCGGCGAGGAAGCCGCGGCCGAGCGGCGAGTACGGCACGAAGCCGATGCCCAGCTCCCGGCAGGCGGGCAGCACCTCGGCCTCCACGTCCCGCGTCCACAGCGAGTACTCGCTCTGCACCGCGGTGACCGGATGCACCGCGTGGGCCCGCCGGATGGTCTCCGCGCTCGCCTCGCTCAGCCCGATGTGCCGCACCTTGCCCTCGGCGACCAGCTCGCCCAGCGCGCCGACCGTCTCCTCGATCGGCACGTTCGGGTCGACCCGGTGCTGGTAGTAGAGGTCGATGTGGTCCGTGCCGAGCCGCTCCAGCGAGCCGTGCACGGACGCGCGGACATGCTCGGCCGAGCCGTCCTGCGGGCCGACGGTGCTCATGTCGCCCGGCACCGCGTCGTCCATCCGGTAGTTGAACTTCGTGGCGATCACATACTCGTCGCGATGCCCCCGGATCGCCTCGCCGACCAGCGACTCGTTGGTCAGCGGGCCGTACATCTGCGCGGTGTCGAGAAAGGTGACCCCCAGCTCGAGGGCCCGCCGGATGGTCGCGATGCCTTCCTCGCGGTCGGCGGCGCCGTAGAAGGCGGACATGCCCATGCACCCGAGGCCGATGGCCGACACCTGTAGATCCCGCAGACTGCGCTTTTGCATGCGATGTCCCAGCCTTTCCTGCACACTCGACGGTCGTCGTGTACGGCACACGAGGGGCATGCCCTCGTGCGCCGTACGTCTGCGACGCTACGAGTTGGAGCGCTCTCGAAGTCAAGCAACGCTCCGGGGCCGGTCAGGAACCCAGCCGTACCGGGAGTTCGTACAGGTCGTTCTGGGTGACGACCGGCTTGTGGCGCAGCTCGCTCGCCGGCACCGCCAGGTCCAGGCCGGGGAAGCGGGCGTACAGCGCGGGAAGGGCGACCGCGGCCTCCAGGCGGGACAGCGCGGCGCCGGGGCAGACGTGGGGGCCGTGGCCGAAGGAGATGTGCCGGTTCCGGCTCTCCCGGGTGATGTCGAACTCCCCGGCGGTCGGGCCGTGGGCGTGCTCGTCGCGGCCGATCGCGGCGTACGACACGATCAGCGCGTCCCCGGCCGGGAGCACCTTGTCGCCGACCGGTACGTCCTCGGTCGCGAACCGGATCAGCACATGCGAGGACGGGGTGGACCAGCGCAGGGTCTCCTCGATCACCGCCGACCAGTCGGCCGCGCCGGACAGCACCAGGGCGCGCTGCTCGGGGTGGGTGGAGAGGTTGACGACTGCGTTGACGATCAGCGAGATCGTCGTCTCGTGGCCGGCCGCCACGATCAGCTGGAGCGTGGAGACGATCTCCTCGTCGGTGAGGCGGTCGCCGTCCTCCGAGGCGAGGACCAGCGCGCTGGTCAGGTCGTCGCCCGGCTCGGCCCGCTTGGCCGCGACCGTCTCGGCCATGATCTGCGCCAGCTCGGTGAGCGTGGCCATGACCTCGTCGCCCGGGGTCAGCGTGGAGAAGAACCGGTCGAACAGGACCCTCAGCCGCGGCAGGCGGGCCGGGTCCAGGCCCATCAGGTCGGCGATGACGTACATGGGCAGCGGGTAGGCGAAGGCCGCCTTCAGATCGACGGTCTCGCCGCTCGTGGGCAGCGCGTCCAGCAGGTCCTGGGTGAGCTTCTCGATGCGCTCGCGCATCCGCTCCACCCGGCGCGGGGTGAGCGCCTGCGCGACCAGGCCGCGCAGCCGGCGGTGGTCGGCGCCGTCCACGGTGAGCATGGAGCGGCCCGGGTTGACGAGGCCGATCAGCGGCCAGTCCGCGGGGATCTCGCCACGCCGCCAGGCGCCCCACACCTCGATGTCCTTCACCAGACGCGGGTCGGTGAGCAGCGCCTTGGCCTCCGCGTGGTGGGTGACGGCCCACACCGGGACACCGCCCGGCAGCTCGACGGCGGCGAGCGGACCGGCCGCGCGCAGCGCCGCGCTCTCGCCGTCCAGGTCGGTGACGAAGGGGTCGAGCGCGATCCGGGGGGTTTCGGTACCGGTCGTCATCGTGCCATGCCTCCCAGGGCAGGGGTCGGGGTGCTGCGCCGGTCCGGGGACTGGCCCCGGACCCATCGCAGGAGCGGGTGACGCTCGCTCAGAGGGCGGGTACGGGGGTGAACCGCACGGGCAGCTCGGTCAGCCCCCGCAGCCACGGCGAGGGCCGGCGGGTGAGGGAGTCGGCGGGCCCCGCCAGGTCGATGTCCGGCAGCCGGTCCAGGACCACCTCGATCCCGGTCCGCGCGATCACCTCGGCGATCTCCTGCGCGGGGAACGGACAGCGGTGCTCGCCGTGACCGAACGCGAAGTGCGCGTTGTTGCCGCCGGTCAGCGCGGAGGCGTCGGTGCGCACCTGGGGGTCGGAGTTGGCGCCCTGGAGCCCGAGCAGCAGCAGGTCGCCCGCCTGGATGCGGCGGCCGCCGAGGTGGGTGTCCCGGGCGGCCCAGCGGCCGGCCACGTTCTGGGTGGGCGTGTCCTCCCACAGCACCTCGTTCATCGCCTCGGCGACGCTGTGCCGGCCACCGAACAGCGAGGCGGCGAACCGGTCGTCGGTGAGCATCAGCCGCAGCGAGTTGCCGATCCAGTCGGCGGTCGGCTGGTGCCCGGCCGCCATCATCACCATCAGGTCCTGGGTGATCTCCTCGGCGGTGAAACCGCTGTCGTCGGCGAGCATCCGGGAGACCACGTCGTCGGCGGGCTCCTTCGTCCGGTCGGCGATCAACTGCCCCATGGACGCGGCGAGATGGGCCTGCCCGGCGAGTGCCCGCTCCCGGCCGTCGATCATGTCGTTGAGGGCGGTCACCAGGCCGGGGCCGTCCTCGTCCGGGAAGCCGTACAACCGCGCGAGCACCCGTACCGGCAGCAGCATCGCGTACTGCCCGACCAGATCGGCCTCGCCCGCGGTGCACAGCGCGTCGATCAGCTCGTCGGCGAACCGCTCGGCCTGCCGCCGCAGTTCGAACGGGTCCACCGCCTCCAGCGCGTTGCTGATCATCGCGGCGCGCTGCCGGTGCCGTTCGCCGACCGTGTAGAGGATCGAGGGCTGCCTGCGGCCGATCATCGGCAGCAGCGGCCAGTCGGCCGGGATGTTCTCCCACTGGTTCCACAGCTCCGAGTCCCGGCTGAACAGCACCGGGTCGCCGGTGACCTGGTGCAGTTCCCGGTAGCCCAGCACCAGCCAGGCCGGGATGCCGGCGTCGAGCAGCACCGGTACGACGTTGCCGTGCTCGCGCCGCATCTCCCGGTACAGCCGGGCGGGTTCGGTCTGGAACCGGGGTCCGCTGAGCGGGACGGCGTCGGGGGTGGTCACACGAACTCCTGTCGGGGCAGGCCCGCCCGCGCGGACGGGTCGGCGTACCGGTGCTTCACATGCTGGACGAGTGTGATCAGGACCTGTTTGCTCGACTCCCGGGAGCGGGCGTCGCAGTCGACCAGCGGTACCTGCGGGTCCAGGTCGAGCGCCTCGCGGACGTCCGCGCCCGCGTGCACCGGCCCGCCGAAGTCGTTGCAGGCCACGATGAACGGGGTCCCGTGGTGCTCCAGCCGGTCGATGGCGTACCAGGAGTCGTCGATCCGCCGGGTGTCGACCAGCACGACCGCGCCGAGGGTGCCGGAGAAGAGCCGGTCCCACAGGAACCAGAACCGCTCCTGGCCGGGCGCGCCGAACAGGTACAGCACATTGTGTGCGTCCAGGCTGATCCGGCCGAAGTCGAAGGCGACCGTGGTGGCGGACTTGCCGCGCACCTGCCGGATGTCGTCCACCGTCGCGCCCGCCTGGGTCATCGTCTCCTCGGTGTTGAGGGGGCGGATCTCGCTGACGGAGCGGACCAGGGTGGTCTTGCCGACGCCGAAGCCGCCCACGACCACGATCTTGAGACCGTTGTCGGCCGAGGCACCCAACGGCGTGCGCGCGCCGGAGAGTTCAGAGATTGCGGAGTCCAACGAGCACCTGCTCCAGGATGTCGGGGTCGGTTATGGCCGGTCTGCGCGGGTGCCGGGCGCTGACACGGCCCGCCGCCAGCAGGTCGCACAGCAGCACCTTGGTGATGCTCACGGGCAGCTTCAGCTCCGCGGCGATCTCCACCACCGAGGTGGGGGAGCGGGTCAGCTTCAGGATCGCCACGTGCTCCGATTGCAGCCCGGCCACCGGCTCCGACTCGGCGACGACAAGGGTGACCAGGTCGAACGGGTTGTCCGGGGCGGTCCGGCTGCGTCCCTGGGTGATCGTGTAGAGACGGTCGGGCGCGTCGTCCCTGCCCGGACGGCTCATGACGTACGCGGCAGCGCGGTCAGGTGCTCGCCGAGCTGCTCCACCAGTTCGCTCATGGTGTGCCCGACGACGCCCGGGTCCGCGTCCTCCGTGGTGACGACGGCCAGATGGGCGCCGGCGCCGGCCTCCACGATGAACAGCACGCCGCCGTAGAACTCGGTCATCGCCGAGCGTACGCCGCCGCTGCCGTCGCCGAACTCGACGGACGCCCCGTGCGACAGCGACTGGATGCCGGCGGCTATCGCGGCGAGCTGGTCGGCCTGGTCGACGCTCAGCTCCGGGCTGCGGCACAGCTTCAGCCCGTCCCGGGACAGCACCAGCGCGTGCCGGGCGCCCGGGGTCCTCTCCAGCAGGCCCTCCAGGAGCCAGGTGAGCTTGTCGTCGGCGGTGGTCGGGCCGGTCATGAAGTGGTGTCGCCTTCCGGGTACGCGTGCGGGTGGGAGGGGACGGCGGGGGAGGAGGAGTCGTCCGCCGCCGCGGTTCCGGGGGGACCGGACGGAATGCCGCCCGGTGCGATGGCGCCGCCCGGCACCGCGGTCTCCGCGTCTCCGGGGGAGTCTTGGCGTACGCCGGAGCCGTGGGGGACACCGGTGTCCGACGGGCGCTCGGTACCGCGGTGGGCCGGCCCCGCGTCCCCGGTCGGAGCGGTCGAGCCGACCGAGGGCCGCTGGTGGGAGTCCCGGCCGTCCGGTGCGGTGGTTGGGGTGGATGCGGCGGTGCCGGAGGCCGGGCGGGGGCCAAGGGGCTGGTCGTCCGGGCCCGTGTGCGTGGTGGAGCCGGGCGTGTCGCTGGTCCGGCCGAGGTGCGCGGCCGAGTCGGCGGTGCCGGAAGCCGGGCCGGGTTCGGCGCCCTCGCCGTTCGCCACCGGGAGTGTGTCTGAGCGGGTGGCTCCGGTGGAGGGTCCGCGCTCGGCGTGTCGGCCGGTGTGTGCCGCGTCCGCGGTGGAGCGGGCAGAGTCGCCGGACGGCCGGTGCTCCGGGCCGCCCGGCGCGGCGTCCGGGGTGGGTCCGGCGGTGCCGCTGGCCGACCGGAGGCCAGACGGTTGCGCGGGTGCGTCGGCGTCGGGGCCGTCAGGGTCCGAGGGCGGGACCGTGTCGGTGGTGTCGGCGCCCCGGTCCTTGGCGGTGGGACGGACGGCCTGGCGGAAGCTGCTGAAGCGGGCGGCGCGGATCTTGCCCTCGTCGGCGCCGGGCGCGGGCCGGGTCTCGCCGGCGCGGGCCGCCGGCCGGGCGCTCTCGGCCTGCGCGAGGGTACGGCCCCGGCGCCGCTTGGGCAGCCCCGCCGGGCCCTCCTCGGCCGGTGCGGCCGGTTCGTGGACCGGGGCGGTGCGGGCGGCCGCCGGAGTCCGGCGGGGCTCGGCGGGCGCGGGCCGCGCCGGGGTGGGCGCCTGCTCGGCCGTGACGGGGCCCGCCAGGATGTCCTGCGGGATCAGCACGAGCACACCGGTGCCGCCGCGGGCCGACGGCCGGAAGGACACCTTGAGCCCGTGCTTGCGGGCCAGCCGCCCGACCACGGCCAGCCCGAGCCGGGTGCCGGTCAGACCGCCCAGCTCGGAGACGTCACCGGCCACCGCCCGCTCCGCGCGGCGCAGTTGCACCTCGCCCATCACCAGGCCGCTGTCCTCCACGGACACGATGACCCCGGCCGGCACTTCCTCCACGTACACATGGACCTCGGCGGTCGGCGGCGAGAAGTTCGCGGCGTTGTCGAGGATCTCCGCGAGCGCGTGCATCACTCCCTCGGCGGCATGCCCGGCCACGGCGGTCTCGCTGGCCGAGTGCACCCGCACCCGCCGGTATCCGGCGATCCGCCCCATCGCACCGCGCAGGATCGACTCCATGCCGATGGGCCGCGCCCACCGCCTGCCCGAACGGGCTCCGGTCAGTACGGCGATGGAGTCGGCGAGCCGACCGGCCTGGGCGGTGCGGTGGTCCAGGTGGAGCAGATCGGCGAGGACGTCCTCGTCGGTGTGCCGGTCCTCCATCGCCCGCAGGTCGGCGAGCGTGGCGGTGGCCAGGGCCTGCATCCGGGCGGCCGCGTTGGAGGTCGCCGAGACCGCCGCGGCCCGGTCCCGCCGGGCCCGGGTCAGCTCGCCCGTCAGCCGGGCGTTCTCCTGCCGCAGCCGGTCCAGCTCCCGGGTGGCCTCCTGCTCCAGCCGGGCCCGCTCGGCCGCGAACGACTCGGTGAACTCGGCGCGCTGGGCGGCGAGTTCGTCGACGAGCCGCTGCCGCTCCTGGCGGGCCTCCTCGCCGGTGCGGGCCTGCTGCTGGAGCAGGCGCCCGATGTCCTGGGTGGCGGCGTCCAGCCGCTGCCGGGTGGCGCGCGCGGTCCGCAGGGCGTGTGCGGCCACCGCCACGGCCACGCTCAGCACCACCGCGGCCGCGCCCGCTCCGCCGGCGAGCGGGGCGCGCACCTGGCCCGGCGCCATCGCCACGGCCACGCAGACCACCACCGCGGAGAGTGCACCGGTCACGGCGAAGGCGGGGACGAACGAACGGAGGAAGGGGCGGTCGCCGGGGTGCGTGGGCGCGGTCATCGGTCCGGTGTGGTCCTCGCGGCAGGAGCGGGTGGCTGACGGGCGGGCAGGTGGGGAGCGTGAACTGGCGGTCACTATACGAGAGTTCGCGATCGGATCAGAAAGGTTCGCCGCTCGTTCCAGGAAGTGGACGGTCATATCCGTGCGTTGGTCGTGAACGGGGCGTCTTGAACACCTCGGTGCGGGAGGGGTGGCTCCCCGGGAGGGACGGTTCCTCCGCGGTCCGGGATTTCCGCTCTGTACACCTGCGGGTTCTACCACCCGTAAAAGATCTTGACGGCTGCCGGCCGGCCGGGCAGCCCCGCGATGACCTGCTCCGAGCGACAGCCCGCGCTCCCGGCGGGGCCGGGCGGGCCGTCGCGGCGGGGGACCGTTCCGCCGTCCGCGCGACTGTGGCGCCGCACACCCTGATGATGTGACCGTTGTCGCACCTCGACCCCTGCGGGTACCCCCTAGGGTGACCGCGAGGTACGGCAGGGCGTGGCAGACACGATCGTGTACGTCGCCGACAGGCAGCTGAAGGGAATCCAGGATGTTCCGCAAGGTGCTGGTCGCCAACCGTGGCGAGATCGCGATCCGCGCGTTCCGGGCGGGCTACGAACTCGGCGCACGTACCGTCGCCGTGTTCCCGCACGAGGACCGCAACTCACTGCACCGGCTCAAGGCCGACGAGGCGTACGAGATCGGCGAGCCGGGACATCCGGTGCGCGCCTACCTCTCCGTCGAGGAGATCGTGGCCGCCGCCCGCCGGGCCGGCGCGGACGCCGTCTACCCCGGCTACGGCTTTCTGTCGGAGAACCCCGAACTCGCCCGCGCCTGCGAGGAGGCGGGCATCACCTTCGTCGGTCCGAGCGCGGCCACGCTGGAGCTGACCGGAAACAAGGCCCGTGCGGTCGCCGCCGCCCGGGCCGCCGGCGTCCCGGTGCTCGGCTCCTCCGCGCCCTCCACGGACGTCGACGAGCTGGTGAGCGCCGCCGAGGAGATCGGCTTCCCGGTCTTCGTCAAGGCCGTCGCGGGCGGCGGCGGGCGCGGCATGCGCCGCGTCGAGGACCCCGCCCAGCTGCGCGAGTCCATCGAGGCCGCCTCCCGGGAGGCCGCGTCCGCCTTCGGCGACCCGACCGTCTTCCTGGAGAAGGCCGTGGTCGACCCGCGCCACATCGAGGTGCAGATCCTCGCCGACGGCGAGGGCAATGTCATCCACCTGTACGAGCGGGACTGCTCGCTCCAGCGCCGCCACCAGAAGGTCATCGAGCTGGCCCCCGCCCCCAACCTCGACCCCGAGGTACGGCAGCGGATTTGCGACGACGCGGTGCGCTTCGCCCGGGAGATCGGTTACCGCAACGCGGGCACCGTCGAGTTCCTCCTCGACCCCGACGGCAACCACGTCTTCATCGAGATGAACCCGCGCATCCAGGTGGAGCACACCGTCACCGAGGAGGTCACGGACGTCGACCTGGTCCAGGCCCAGCTCCGGATCGCCTCCGGCGAGACCCTCGCCGACCTCGGCCTGGCCCAGGAGACCATCACCCTGCGCGGCGCCGCCCTGCAGTGCCGTATCACCACCGAGGACCCCGCCAACGGCTTCCGCCCGGACACCGGCCGGATCAGCGCCTACCGCTCGCCCGGCGGCTCCGGCATCCGCCTGGACGGCGGCACCACCCACGCCGGTACGGAGATCAGCGCCCACTTCGACTCGATGCTGGTCAAGCTGACCTGCCGGGGCCGGGACTTCCGCGCTGCCATCGGCCGGGCCCGGCGCGCGGTCGCCGAGTTCCGCATCCGCGGTGTGGCCACCAACATCCCCTTCCTCCAGGCCGTCCTGGACGACCCGGACTTCCAGGCCGGGCGGGTCACCACCTCCTTCATCGAGCAGCGCCCCCATCTGCTCACCGCCCGCTCCTCCGCGGACCGCGGCACCAAGCTGCTCACCTATCTCGCCGACGTCACCGTCAACAAGCCGCACGGCGAACGGCCCGACCTGCCCGACCCGTTGACCAAGCTGCCCCCGCTGCCCGTGGGCGAGCCGCCGGCCGGCTCCCGGCAACGGCTCGTGGCGCTGGGCCCCGAGGGCTTCGCCCGCGACCTGCGCGAGTCGCCGACGCTCGGCGTCACCGACACCACCTTCCGCGACGCCCACCAGTCGCTGCTCGCCACCCGGGTGCGCACCAAGGACCTCCTCGCCGTCGCCCCGGTCGTCGCCCGCACCCTGCCGCAGCTGCTGTCCCTGGAGTGCTGGGGCGGCGCCACCTACGACGTGGCGCTGCGCTTCCTCGCCGAGGACCCGTGGGAGCGGCTGGCCGCCCTGCGCGAGGCCGTCCCCAACCTCTGCCTTCAGATGCTGCTGCGTGGCCGCAACACCGTGGGCTACACCCCGTACCCCACGGAGGTGACGGACGCCTTCGTGCAGGAGGCGGCCGCCACCGGCATCGACATCTTCCGCATCTTCGACGCCCTCAACGACGTCGGCCAGATGCGGCCGGCCATCGACGCCGTACGGGAGACGGACACCGCGATCGCCGAGGTCGCCCTCTGCTACACGGCCGACCTCAACGACCCCAGCGAGCGGCTCTACACCCTCGACTACTATCTGCGCCTCGCCGAGCAGATCGTCGAGGCGGGCGCCCATGTCCTCGCCATCAAGGACATGGCCGGCCTGCTGCGCGCCCCGGCCGCGGCCAAGCTGGTCTCGGCGCTGCGCCGCGAGTTCGACCTGCCCGTGCATCTGCACACCCACGACACGGCGGGCGGTCAGCTGGCCACCTATCTCGCCGCGATCCAGGCGGGCGTCGACGCCGTCGACGGAGCAGTGGCCTCCATGGCCGGGACCACCTCACAGCCGTCCCTGTCGGCGCTCGTCGCCGCCACCGACCACTCCGAGCGGCCCACCGGGCTGGACCTCCAGGCCGTCGGCGACCTGGAGCCGTACTGGGAGGGCGTACGGAAGATCTACGCCCCCTTCGAGGCGGGTCTGGCCTCTCCGACCGGCCGCGTCTACCACCACGAGATCCCCGGCGGCCAGCTGTCCAACCTGCGCACCCAGGCCGTCGCCCTCGGCCTCGGCGACCGCTTCGAGGACATCGAGGCGATGTACGCGGCCGCCGACCGCATCCTCGGCCGCCTGGTCAAGGTCACCCCCTCCTCCAAGGTGGTCGGCGACCTGGCCCTGCACCTGGTCGGCGCCGGGGTCTCCCCGGACGCCTTCGAGCAGACCCCCGACCGGTTCGACATCCCCGACTCGGTGATCGGCTTCCTCCGCGGCGAGCTGGGCACCCCGCCCGGCGGCTGGCCCGAGCCGTTCCGCACCAAGGCCCTCCAGGGCCGGGCCGCCGCCAGGCCCGCGCCCGAGCTGTCCACCGAGGACCGCGAGGGGCTGGCGAAGGAGCGCCGGTCGGCCCTCAACCGGCTGCTGTTCCCCGCGCCGACACGCGAGTTCGAGACGCACCGCCAGACCTTCGGCGACACCAGCATCCTGGACAGCAAGGACTTCTTCTACGGTCTGCGCCCGGGCAAGGAGTACGCCGTCGATCTGGAGCCCGGGGTGCGGCTGCTGATCGAGCTCCAGGCGATCGGCGAGGCCGACGAGCGCGGTATGCGCACGGTGATGTCCACGCTCAACGGACAGCTGCGGCCCATCCAGGTCCGGGACCGCGCCGCGGCCTCCGACCTGCCGGTGACGGAGAAGGCTGACCGCGCCAACCCGGGCCATGTCGCGGCCCCGTTCGCCGGTGTGGTGACCCTCGCGGTCGCCGAGGGCGACGAGGTGGCGGCCGGTGGCACGATCGCCACCATCGAGGCGATGAAGATGGAGGCCACGATCACCGCGCCGAAGGCGGGCCGGGTGGCGCGGCTGGCCATCAACCGCATCCAGCAGGTGGAGGGCGGCGACCTGCTGGTCGAGATCGCCTGAGACGCCGTGCGCCGCGGCCGGAGACTCCGGCCGCGGCACACGGCGGGGCTCAGCTGCGGTCGAGATGGTCCCGGGGCGTCAGTCCCAGAGCGGGTACACCATGACCGGCTGGAAGCCCTCCGGCCGGTCGGCGGTGTAGGTCAGGCTCATCCGGGTGTAGTGCTCCAGGCTCGGATGCTTCTTCCAGGGCTTGGGGCCGTCGAGCCGGACGGTCACCGGATAGGAGTGGAAGCGGCCGGCCGCGCAGTACGGCTTGCAGTCGTTGACCATGTTGACGCCCGTCGCGGTGGCCGAACCCCGGCTCCACGAGGTCCAGTGCAGTCCGACGAGGCGGCTGTTGCCGTCGCCGCAGGCCAGGATGAAGTCCGTCGGCCGGACATTGCGGTGCCACAGGCAGTCGACCAGGACGGGCCGTGCCGGGCCGGCCTGGGCGGTCGCGGTGGCCGGGGGCGCGCTGGCCGAGGCCGTCGTCATGGCCGCTGTCAGCATGGCTCCCGCCGCGAGGGTGACCGCCGTTCCCACCACTGATCCGCGCATGGCCGCTCCCACCCGTCGTGCTGTGTCCGACCGTGCCCCCGACGCTACGACCGTACGGCCGTTTGCACCAGTCGCGCAGGTCGGGCCGCGTGTCAGCCGTGCCGGACGGTCAGTCCGTAGAAGGCGACGCGGGCGCCGTCGACGGTGCTGTCGGAGGAGGACTGGTTGTAGGCGCCGGCCTTGAAGTACTGCTTGTACTGCCGGAAGGACGAGGCGATGGGGTAGTGCGTCGTCGTGCCGTTCACGGTCAGGTCGATGGTGGTGCCGCCGGAGACGGCGATGGTCTAGCTCCAGGTTCTGCCGACCGGCACATGGCCGACCGGGTGCGTGGTCTGGCCGCCGGAGGGCGAGTCCTCGGTGCCGAGGACGATGTCTCCGTTCGCGTGGTAGTACAGCTCCAGCAGCGGCTTGGTGGAGGAGCCGCCGGTGCCGAGGTGGATCTGGCCCACGCAGACGTTCTTGGTCACCGACACCACCCGCAGGGTCGCGCTCATCCGGTGCGTACCGCCGAGCGCCCAGTCGGCGGGGCTGCCGTCACGGTTCGTCTCGCGCAGCTCGGAACGGGCGTAGTGCGAGTTCGGGGTGGTGACGCCCTTCTCGGGTGCCCAGAACGTCATCGCGCCGTCGCGGGGGTCCGTGGAGAAGTAGGCGTCCTGGTAGCCGTTCGGCCCCTGGAGCCGGGAGGACGGGATGGTGGTGGGGCTGCCGGGGGAGCCGACCGGCTCCTGGAGCTCCCAGACGGACAGGTCGAAGGTGCCGCCGGGAGCGGTCCGCGTACCGGCGGCGCCCGCGCCGCCGGAGCCGAGAAGGGTGAGGGCGAGGGCGAGGACCGCGGTGGCCGTCGCCGCGCGGAGCCGGGATCGGGTCATGTGGGGGTCCCTTCATCGGACCAAGGACGCGTTCAGCCATATGAACACCGAACGCATCCTTGGTCATCGGTGACCCGTGAACCTAAAGGTCTGAACCAGACACGTCAAGAGGGTCAGCAGCTGCCCTCGTCCTGCCAGGGCCCCCACTCGGAGGCGCCGGGCACCTCGTTCTGGGTCCACCACTTGGCCTTCCAGTTGTGCTTGTTGTACGAGACCTCGTTCCCGGCGGTGTACACGGCGGAGGAGCTCCAGGCCGTCTTGCAGGAAGTGGGGGTGGGCGTCGGCGTGGGGGTCGGGGTCGGTGTCGGCGTCGGGCTCGGTGGGGTGGCGCCGGCGAACCTCACCGAGTACGTGGCGAACTCCCAGGGCTTCTGTGCGACGCTCGAGCATGTCCCGGACGTACGGCCCCCGTTGTCGACCGGGTCGCACTGGCGGTCGCGGTTGAGCGACCAGAAGGTGAACCGGTCCATGGTGTGGCTCGTCGCGTAGTCCAGCACGGTCTGGAAGTCCGCCTGGGTGAAGTACTCGCCCGTGTCACTGCGGCCGTTCATGCCGGAGAAGCCCTCGTGGGCGTAGGCGGTCGCCTCGTCCCAGCCGAAGGTGGACCGCAGGATGGAGTTGAAGTTGGTGAGCGCGCTGGTCTGGCTCGCCCCTCCGTTGAAGCCGCCGTCGAACGGCATGATGGAGAAGTTGTTCGGCGTGAATCCCTGGGACTTGGCCTCAAGCAGCATCTGCTTGCCGAACCAGCCGGTGCCGTCCGCCGTACCCGCCGTCGTCACCGAGACGTAGAGCCCGGGGTTGTTCTGCTGGAGGATCTTCGCGGCGCCGATCTCGTTCTTGATGGCCGCGCTGTTCTCGTACTCCGGCTCCTCCAGGTCGAAGTCGATGGCGTGCAGCCCGTACTTGGTGATGACCTGCTGGTAGGCCGCCGCCGTCGACGCCGCGTCCGCGCAGGCCTGGCCGAGCTTCGTGCCGCCGTAGCCGCCGATGGAGACCGAGACGTCACCGCCCTTGCTCCGGATGGTGCCGATCATCGACTGCACGGCGGTGTCCGAGGAGACGGCCGCGGTGCCGCCCCAGGTCGGCGAGCAGCCGCCGCCGTTGGGCGCCAGGACGAACGCCAGCTGGAACGCCTTCAGGCCGGTCGCGTCCATGATGGCGGCCGGGTCCGGCGGGTTGTTGTCCAGTGGCATCAGATAGGGCGCGGCGGCGTACCAGCGGTTGCTCAGCGCGGTGGTGGCGCCCGAGGCGCTGCCCGCGACGAACGCGGTGGTGCCGGCGGCGGCGAGCGTCACGGCCGCCGCCGCGCCCAGACAGGCCCGAAGAGGTCTCATTGCGTGCCTCCCAGAGGGGTGGGGTGGGGAGTCGCCCCAGGCTCTGGGAGTGAAGCGGTCACGTCAATAAGTTGGACTAGACCAACACTCACTTTGGACTAGACCATACGATTGCTTTACCTCCCGTCGACCAACCGCAGGGCGAAGCCCCGGTCGAGCGGCAGCATCGGTGTGCTGACGGTGGTGACGTGGGTGGCGGGGTCGTAGGACCAGGTGCTGTCCGGCAGCCGGCGTCCGTCGAGCAGCACCCGTGCGGGCGCCCCGCTGCCGTGGACCGTGAACCGGTACGTGCGCGCGTCCACCTCGCCCGCGTACGCGCCCCGGCTCGCACCGACGGAGACGGCCGTGCCGTCGGTGTCCCGCTGCACCGAGACCTGCTGCGTGGCCGCAGCCCCGCCGGCGAAGTCACGGGTCACGCCGTCGTCCTCGTACAGGGTGTAGTGGCTGCTGCCGTGGGCCGCCGGATACAGGTCCCAGTCCAGCTCGTGCCGGTCCCGGGTCTGCCAGCTCGTGGTGCCCTTCGGCCACATGGGGACCACCGCCCCCTCGCGCACGAACAACGGCAGGGTGTCCAGCGGGGCGTGATAGCCGTTCAGGGTGGCCGGGCCCCGGTAGGTGCGCCCGGTCCAGTAGTCGGTCCAGGTGCCCTTCGGGAGGTAGATGCCGTCGCGGGTGTCGGAGTCCTGGTAGACCGGGGCGACCAGGAAGTCCGGCCCGGACAGGAACTCGTACTGCGCCTGGGCGCCCAGCGTCGCCGGGTCGTCCGGGTACTCCAGCCAGAGCGGACGCACCGCGCCCACGCCCGTCTTCGCCGCCTCGGCGGACAGGGTGTACATGTACGGCAGCAGGCGCTCCTTCAACTGGAGGTAGCTGCGGTTGATGGAGGTGTACGGCTCGCCGTCGCGCCAGGGCTGCTGGTCGGCGGGCTGCTTGGTGGTGAGGTCGGTGGCCCAGCCGTCCATGGTCATGATCGCCGGCAGGAACGCCTTCCACTGGAGGTCGCGGGTGTACATCTTCGCGTCGTGGCGGTAGATGCTGCCCACGTCACCGGTGTCGTAGGCGATGCCCGACAGGGTCGCCCCGGCGT
The DNA here is from genome assembly GCF_053596835.1 of Streptomyces sp. NPDC001606. Lineage (NCBI taxonomy): Bacteria > Bacillati > Actinomycetota > Actinomycetes > Kitasatosporales > Streptomycetaceae > Streptomyces > Streptomyces sp. NPDC001606. The sequence continues at coordinate 290,637 of NZ_JBSFHC010000001.1, read as the reverse complement.
AGGTCGGGATCTGCCAGCGGATGTAGTCCCAGGACAGCTTCTGGTCGCCGCTCCACAGCACCCCGCAGCGCTGCGCCCCCGCCCAGGACACCGGCAGCCAGACGAATCCGCGGGCGTCGCTGTTGCCCTCGATGCCCTTCTTGGCGGCGTCGCAGGCATCCAGCGCGAACTTGTAGCCGTTGCCCACCCAGGCCACGTCCAGCTTGGCCACCCGCTGGCCGGCCTTGACCTGGTCGGCGAGCTTGTCGATGCCGTCCTGGGTCCACAGGCCGAGCTGGGTGTGGTGGTCCTGGAGGCCCTTCGCGGTCTGCTCCAGGTTCTCGTACCCGCAGCCGTAGCCGTCGTTGACCAGCATCCAGCCCAGCGGCATCCGGTTCTCGGTGTACTGGTCGGCGATCTTCAGCGCGTCCAGGGTGTGCCGTTCGCCCCGGTTGGCGTTGTGCAGATAGCAGTCGGAGTCGCCCGGCTCCAGGCCGTAGACCGGCGGCATGAAGGGCCTGCCGACCAGTGCCGTGTACTTCCCGATCACCTGCTTGGCGTCGCCGAGAAAGTAGTAGGCGTCCAGCCGCCGTTCCTGCTGGCCGGTGGTGACCGGGTCGCCGAAGGTGTATACGCCCGGCGCGAAGGTGTTGCGGAAGACGCCGTAGCCCGCGCTGGAGAGGTAGAACGGCTGGGAGTTGTTGTAGCCGCCCTCGTTCCAGTCGAAGCTGTTGGCCACGTACATCGTCCGCCCGCGGTGGGAGAAGCTGCCGTTCTGCTCGCCGCCGCCGAAGAACTGCTCGTCCGCGCCCCGCTGGAGGCTCTGCCGCATCCCCCCGGTGGACCAGCGCAGCGGCTTGTCCTCCTGCCAGATCCGGGTGCGGTTGTCGGGCTTGTACAGACCGAACCGCAGCGGCTTCTTGTACACGCGCAGTACGGCCCCCGGTGAGCGGATGCCGTAGTAGTCGCCCGCGTCGAAGGACGAGGTGTGCCGCTGGAGGGCGGGCCGGTCGCGCACGATGGCGGTGCCCGCCGGGTCGCTCAGCGAGCCGGACGGGTCGGCCTGGAGCCGCAGCCGGCCTCCGGTCAGGAAGTCGGCGCGGGCCAGCAGCTGTCCGGCCCGCACGGTGTAGCTGCCGTCGCCGCCGGAGAAGGCCGTGAGGTCGCCGGCGTCCGTGGTGGCGGGCAGATAGGCGCTGCCCGTGAAGGAGTCGTCGTGCACGTCGTACGGCACCACCACCACGTGGTAGGTGCCCGAGGCGCGCGGGATCACCGTGGCCTCGGGGTCCGCCGTGCCCGCGCTGGAGGCCACCTGCTTGCCCTGGGCGTCGTACACGTACAGGTCGAAGTCGTCGGAGGGATGCGCCCAGCTGATCGACAGGGGGACGCCGCCCTCGGGGTTGTCGTCCCAGTAGCCGTCCGGCACCGAGACGGTCAGGTCGAAGCGGTCGCAGACCTTGTTGTCGGGGTCGGTCGCGGCGTCGGGGCAGTTCTCCGGGCCGCCGCCGGTGCCCTTGGCGTAGACCGGGCTCTGCCAGCCGACGCTGCTGTGGGTCGGGTCCAGAACGGCGCCGGATGCGGTGGCGGCGGCCCGGGCGGGTGCCGGCGTGGCCAGCAGCGCCCCGGCCAGGGCGGTCGCCAGCCCCAGCGGCACCCAGGCCGGCCACGGCGCACCCCGGCGCAGTCTTCGTGGTCTCTGCACGGCGGAACAGCTCCCCTCGCGTCATTGCGGACTGACTGTTCTTGCTCGGTGTGCTTGGAAGCGCTCGAAACACGCTTCAATCAAGCAACTTCACGCACGAAGACTCGGAGTTGAAGCAGGTTCATGTCAATACCGCGGGCGGATCGGGCCGGGGCGCTCTTGACAGGGTGCGTCTGTTTCGCGACGTTTGAGCATCAGCGCGTCTTGGGGGGAGGGGTCGCCATGCGATCCACCAGTCACGGTCCACACGCCTCACCGGCCGGCGCCGCCCACGGCGCGTCGCGCAGGGCGCCCGGGGAAGGGCGGGCGAGCTGAGGTGGAGATCACCATCCACAGACCCGGCGAGCTGACGGCCGGGCTGCGCGGGGCCTGGCACCGGGCGATGGACGAGTCGCCCGAGTACGCCAACCCCTTCCTCGCACCGGAGTTCGCCATCGGGGTCGGCCGGCACCGGGCCGGGGTGCGGGTGGCCGTGCTCCGCGAGGGCGGCGAACCGGTCGGCTTCCTGCCCTACGAGCGGAGCCCGCTGGGCACCGGACGGGCCGTCGGCCTCGGCCTGTCCGACTGCCAGGCCCTGGTGCACCGGCCCGGGGTCACCTGGGACACCGGGGAGCTGCTGCGGGCCTGTGGGCTCAGCATCTTCGAGTTCGACCATCTCGTGCAGGAGCAGCGGCCGTTCGACCCGTATGTCACCGGCACCTTCGCCTCACCCGTGATCGACGTCAAACCCGGCGACGGCGGCTATCCGGAGTGGCTGCGCGGCGCCTATCCCGGGCTCGCCAAGACGACCCTGAAGAAGGAGCGCAGGCTCGGCCGGGACGTCGGCGAGGTGCGGTTCGTCTTCGACGAGCGCGACCCGCGGGCGCTGCGCACCCTCATGCGCTGGAAGTCCGCCCAGTACCGCAGGACCGGCCGCATGGACCGGTTCTCCCGCCCCTGGATCGTCGGCCTGGTCGACCATCTCTTCCACGTCCGCGAGGAGCACTTCACCGGGGTGCTGTCCGTGCTCTACGCGGGCGACCGCCCGGTCGCCGCCCACTTCGGCCCCCGCTCCGGCACCGTGCTGGCGGCCTGGTTCACCGCGTACGACCCCGAACTGCCCGCGTATTCGCCGGGGTTGATGATGCATCTGCGCACCGCCGAGGCCGCCGCCCGGCACGGAGTGACCCTGGTGGACCTCGGGCGCGGCGACAAGGAGTACAAGGACTGGCTGAAGACGCGTGAGCTGCGGGTCGGCGAGGGCTTCGCGGCCCGTCCGCACCCGGTGGCCCTCACCCGGAGGCTGTGGCGCCGCCCGGTCCGCGGCCTGCGCAACACCGTGCTGGCCCATCCCCGGCTGCGCGAGCCGGCCGACCGGCTGCTGAGGAGCGTGGGCGCACTGCGCACCCGGAACCAGACCCCGGGCGGCAAGTCCGCCCTTCTGGAGCAGAGTTGACGGCACTCGGCGCTGCGGGACACCGGAATGGCGTCAGCCCTCGCGCGGGTACGGCACCACGTCCACGTCCAGCGTGAACGCGGTCCGGGCCGCGCCGGCCAGGTCCGGCGCCTTGGCCGCCGCGGTGACCCGGGCGGCACCCCCGCGGCTGCCGGCGCAGCGCAGGGAGGCCCGGGCCGTGCCGTCGGCGGCCACCTCCCAGCCGGACACCAGGACCAGCGCGGGCGCCGAACTCCGCACCCCCGTCCAGCGCTCGTCGTCCGCCCGCGGGCGCAGTTCGAGCGTCACCACCGTCCCGGGCCGTACACACAGCCGCCGCCGCACCGCGTCACCGGGGGAGACCTCGACGACGGCCCGCCCGGTCGCACAGCGCAGGCCCGGCGTGCCGGTCGTGCCGGGCGGCAGCGAGGACCCGGAGGGCCGCGGGGAGGCGGGGGAACCGGTGGCGGACGGCGATCGCGGCGAGCGGCTCCCGGGCGCCCCCGCACCCGAGTCCGCGCCGGAGCCCGGCCCCGCCGACGTCCCGCACCCCGCCAGCACGACCACCGCCGCCAGCGCGCACCCACCGGCCCACCACCGCATGCCCGGCCACCTCTCCATCAGTTCGGGTACGGCCACCAGGATGCCTCAGCCGCCGCGCACCGCCCGTCCCACCTCCGTGCGCAGCCGCACGAAGTCCGGCAGCCCGCGGGTGGTGAGCTGGTCGCGCCCGGCCGGCAGGCCGACCGGCAGGTCCCGTGCGACGCGGGAGCCCGGGCCGGGGGAGAGGACCACGACACGGTCGCCGACGTAGACGCTCTCGTCGATGTCGTGGGTGACGAACACGATGGTCGGCCCGTCGGCGCGGTGCACCTCCAGGAGCAGGTCCTCCAGGTCCTCCCGGGTGCGCGCGTCCAGGGAGCCGAACGGCTCGTCCATCAGCAGCAGCGCCGGCCGGCAGACCAGGGCACGGGCGATGGCCACCCGCTGCTGCATCCCGCCGGACAGCTCCCGCGGGTGTCGACGGGCGGCGCCGGGCAGGCCGACCCGCTCCAGCATGGCCTCCGCCTCGGCCCGGCGCGCGGCCCGGCCGAGGCCCCGGCGGCGCAGCGGCAGGGCCACGTTGTCGCGGACCGTCAGCCAGGGCAGCAGCGAGCGGCCGTACTCCTGGAAGACCACCGCGAGCCGGTCCGGGACGCCCGTCACCGGCGTCCCGTCCAGCGTGACCGTGCCCTCCTGGGCGGGCAGCAGCCCGGCGATGGTGCGCAGCAGCGTGGACTTGCCGCAGCCCGAGGGCCCGACGACACAGAGGAGCTGCCCGTCGGGCACCGTCAGGCTGATCCCGTCCAGGACGTGCTGGTCCCCGAAGTGCCTGCCCACCGAGTCCAGGCGCAGCATCCCCTCACCCGGCCCAGGGCGCGTACAGGGTGCCCGTGCTGCCGGTGACCCGCACGTGCAGCAGGAAGGGGCCCGCGGTGTCGCCCCGGCCCAGTGCGCGGTCCAGCGCGGCCGGCAGCTCCCCCGGGTGGGCGACACGGGCCGCCGGGCAGCCGAGCGACTCGGCGAGGGCGGCGAAGTCGATGCCGGTGATGTCCGTGCCCGGGACCGGCGCCACGCCGATCCGCCGGCCGAGGGCCCGCACCGCGCCGTAACCGCCGTTGTCCAGCAGGGCATAGCTGACCGGGGCCGCGTGCCGGGCCGCGCTCCACAGAGCCTGCACCGAGTACATCGCCGAGCCGTCACCCACCACGCACACCAGCCGGCGCCGGTCGGCGAGCGCCCGGCCGGCAGCGAGGGGCAGGCCCCAGCCGAGCGCCCCGCTGCCGGTGGTGAGGAAGCCGCCGCCGCGCTCGACCGGCACCCGCGCATGGAGCGTGTCGCGGTGGCTGGGGGCCTCCTCGACGAGGACGCGGTCTCGCGGCAGGCGGGCCCGCAGCAGGTCGAAGAACAGCTCCGGCGTGATGTGCCCGTCGGGGGCTTGCGCGGGCGGCGCCGCCGGGCGGGGCGGCGGCGGGTCCCGGTCCGGCCGCTTCGGCACCAGCTCGGCCAGCCGGGCCAGGGCGGGCCGCAGGGTGGTGACGAGGCTGGTGCCGACGGGCAGCCAGGCCGCCTGCTCCGGGTCGCAGTCCAGGTGGAACAGCTCGGTGCCGGGCGCCAGCCGGGGCCCGTCGTCCGGCACGTGGTAGGTGAAGAGCGGGGCGCCGAGCGCCACCACGACGTCGTACGGCGCCAGGCGCGCGGCCAGCTGCCCGGCCACCGGGGGCAGGAAGCCCTGGAACAGCGGGTGCGTCTCCGGAAACCCGGACCGGCCGGACAGCGGGCTGATCCACACCCCGGCCCGGATCCGCTCGGCCAGCGCCCGCACCTGCTCCAGCGCGTCCTCGTCGTCCACGCCCGGGCCCACCACCAGGGCCGGGCGCGCACAGCCGGCCAGCCGCGCGGCGAGCGCGGCGAGCGCGTCCGGGTCCGCCGTGAACCCGCCGTGCACCGCGCGCGGCGCGACCGGCTCGGCGGGCCGGTCCCAGTCGTCCTCGGGCACGGACACGAACACCGGCCCCCGAGGGTGCGCCAGCGCGCTCCGGTACGCCTCCGCGAGCACGGCCGGCACATCCTCGGCCCGCTCCGGCTGGCAGGCGTACTTCACGTACGGGCGCGGGAACAGGGCCGGTTCGTCGGCACCCAGGAACGGCCGCAGCCGGAGCAGCGAACGCGCCTGCTGGCCGGCCACGATCACCAGCGGAACCCGGTCCCGGAAGGCGTTGAACACCGCGCCGAGCGCATGCCCGACCCCGCCCGCCGAGTGCAGGCTGACGAAGGCCGCGCGCCGGGTGCCGAGCGCGTACCCGGCCGCCATGCCGACGGCCACGGACTCCTGGAGGGCCAGCACATAGCGGAAGTCCTCCGGCCAGTCGCGGAACATCCGCAGCTCGGTGGAGCCGGGATTGCCGAACACCGTGGTCATGCCGGTGTCCCGCAGGAACTGTACGACCGCCTCGCGCACCGTGGTGGTGGTCACGCCGTCTCCCTTCCGGACCCGGCCGGCCGGGTGCCGACGAGCCGTCTCTCGACCGCCAGCAGGCCGGTGTTGAGGAGATACCCGAGCGCGCCGAGCAGCAGCAGCGCGGACCGCACGGTCAGCAGGTCGGAGCGGGTCTGGGCGTCGGTGAGCGTGAACCCGATGCCGTCGTCGCTGCCCGGCAGCAGCTCGGAGAACACCATCAGGACGAGGCTCAGCGACAGGCTCAGCCGTAGCCCGGCGAAGATCCTGGGCAGCGCGGACGGCAGCAGCAGGAACCACAGCCGCTCGGGCCCGGTCAGCCGCAGCACCCGGGCCACGTCCAGCCGCAGCGGGTCCGTGGCCCGGGCGCCCTCCGCCGAGTTGACCAGCACCGGCCATACGGCGCTGAACGCGATCGACGCCACCTGCATCGGCGTACCGAAGTCGAACACGACGACGAACACCGGCACCAGAGCGGGCGGCGGCACCGCACGGGCGAACTGGAGCACCGGGTTGCACAGCGCGTACGCCCGGCGCGAGCGGCCCACCGCGATGCCGAGGGCGATCCCGGCGAGCGCGGCGAGCCCGAACCCGGCCGCCATCCGGCCGAGGCTGGGCAGGATCGTGTCGACGGCGGCCGGGGTCAGGAACAGCCGCCCGGCGGGCCCGGAGAACCAGAGGTCGCGGGCGTGCCGGGCGATGCGCAGCGGCGGCGGGAAGTAGACGCTTCTCCGCACCCGGGCGGTGGCCTCCCAGCCGCACAGGGCGAGCAGCAGGACCGTCCAGCGCAGCAGGAAGGGGACGCCGGAGCGGCGGGCACCGGCACGGGCGCGCCGCGTGGCGCGGGCGCCGGGCACCGTGACGCCGGCCCCGAAGCGGCCCTCTTTCGCGCCCCCGTCTCTCACGCCGCCCCCGTCTCTCACGCCTCCGCCCTCTCCGCAGGCCGCCCGGACTCCCGCGCCCATCCGAACAGCCGCCGTTCCGCGCCCACCAGCACGCCGTCGATCACCAGGCCCAGCGCACCCGCCCACACCACCCCGGCCAGCACGTCCCGGGTGCCGTCCGGGTCCGTCCCGGCCTGTGCGATGAAGATGCCGAGACCCTGCCCGAAGCCGGAGAGCAGCTCGGTGGCGACGGCGAGGATCAGGGCGATGGCGGCGGAGATCCGCACCCCCGCGGCGATGAACGGTGCGGTGCCGGGCAGCTCGACCCGCAGCAGCACCGCGAGCCGCCCGAAACCGAAGGCGCGCACCGTGTCCTTGGCGAGCGGGTCGGTCTCGCCGAGACCGTAGACGGTGTTGAACAGCACCGGCCACACGGAGGCGTACGCGATCAGCGTCACCTCCGTCCCGGTGCCCGAGCCGAGCAGCAGCGACACCAGCGGGATCAACGCCACGGACGGCAGCGGCCGCAGGAACTCGACGACGGCGCGCACGGCGGCCTCGACGACCGGCACCGCGCCCAGCAGCAGCCCGAGCGGTACCGCGACCGCGCAGGCCAGGCCCAGGCCCAGCGCCCACGCCCGCAGGGTCACGCCGACCCCGTCGAGGAAGGACCGGTCGCCAGCCAACTGCACGGCCCGGACCAGGACTTCGGAGGCGGGCGGCAGATAGGTCCGCCGTACCAGCCCGGCCCGGGACACCGCCTCGCAGACGCCGAAGGCCAGCACCGCGCCGAGCAGGCCGAGCAGCAGTTCCCGGCGGCGCGTCATATGACCAGCAGCGGGGCCGGATCGATGTCCTTCGTCAGCATGCCCTGGTCGCGCATGAGCCGGATCAGGCGGCGCAGCCGGCCGGCGTCGGCGGTCGCCGGGTAGGCGGGCAGATGGAGCGACCCGGCCTGCTCCGCGGTGACCTTGGTGTACTTCGGCAGCTCGGCCCGTACGGCCCCCGGGTCGTCAGCGGCCAGCTTCGAGGCGGCTTCGATCGCCCGCCGGAAGGCGGCGGCGGTCTTCGGATGCTTCGTCACGAAGGTGGCGGTGGTGACGTACCCGCTGGCGGGCAGGCCCCGCGCCGGTCCCGAGCCGCCGTCCAGCAGCACCCGGGCGCCCGAGGTGCCCTGGATCGCGGTGTCGAAGGGCTCGACCGCGTGCACGGCGTCCACCTGGCCCCGCTCCAGCGCGGGTCCCATCTGCGGGAAGAGGACCTGCCGGTAGACGGGCCGGCCGGCGCCCTGGGCGTCCAGGACGGCGTTCAGGGTGAGGGACTGGATGTTGTTCAGCACGGCGACGGCGACCTTCTTGCCCGCGAGGTCGGACGGTTTCCCGAGCGCCGAGTCCCTGGGCACGAGAACGTCCATCATGTGCGGGGCGATCCGTACGCCCTCGGCGAGGATGCGCAGGTCCAGGGTGCCCTTCTCGTACGCCTGGAAGTAGGTGACGTAGTTCGCGCTCGCGATCACGTCCACCTGGCCCTTGAGCAGCGCGGGCAGCGCCTGGATGCTCTGCTGCACGGGCTGGATGCGCACGTCCAGGCCCTCCTTGGCGAACAGCCCCCGGTCCCGGGCGAGATAGAGGGCCGCCGAGTCGGTGAGCGGCAGGGCGGCGACCGTCAGCCGCTGCCGTCCGTCGTGCGCGGACGTCCCGCCGCTGTCGCAGCCCGCGAGGAGCAGGGCCGCGGCGGCGGCGAGGACGGCGAGCCGTTTCGTTCCCGATCGTGATCGACGTAATGCCGTGAACGCCCTACGGGATGCCATACGGGCATGCCTACCCTCCTTTTGTCATGATCGCTACATGTCGGCGGGTTTCCGCCATCGCTCCGTGCCGGAGTCCGCGTCCGCGGGCCGCCGTTCACGGCCGGGGACCGGCGATGCGCAGCGCCGCCGCGGGCGCCGGTGCCGCCGTCTCGGGCGATGCGGCGATGTCCGTCCACCAGTCGGCGCCGTCCTCGATATAGCGCAGCAGCACCCCCTCGCGGATCGCCCACGGACTGACCATGGCCCGGCGCACCCCCATGAGCTGCAACGCGGTGTGCCCGACGACGGCCCCGGCCAGGCTCTGCGCGGCGCGCGGCGCGGAGATGCCGGGCAGCCCGGCGCGCTCCGCGGCGGGCAGCGCGGCGAGCCGTCCCACCGCCCCGCGCAGATCCCCGCGGTGCAGCTCACGCCGTACGAACGGGCCGTACCGCCCGGGCGCGGCCCCGCACAGCCGGGCCAGCTGCTGGAAGGTACGGGAACTCACCGCGACGGTGCGCGGCCCCTCCCAGCGGATCCGCGCGGCCACGTCGCGCAGATCGTGCCGGACCCGCCGGCGCAGCTCCTTCAGCTCCGTCGGCCCCGGCGGATCCTGCGCGCCCAGGTACTCCCGGGTCAGCCGGGCGGCGCCGAGCGGCAGCGAGGCCGCGAAGTCCGGCAGCCGCCCCCGGCCGAAGGCCACCTCCAGCGAGCCGCCGCCGATGTCCAGCAGCGCCAGCGGGCCCGCGTGCCAGCCCAGCCAGCGGCGCGCCGCCAGGAACGTCAGCTCGGCCTCCGTCTCGCCCGGCAGGGTGCACATCCGGACCCCGGTTCCCGCCGCCACGCGCCCCAGCACGTCCTCCCGGTTCGGGGCGCCCCGGACCACCGCGGTCGCGAAGGCGAGCGGGCCCGTCGCACCCCACCGACGCGCGGTGGCGGCCGCCGCGGCGACCGCCGCCACCAGCCGCTCCACCGCCCCGTCGGCGATCGCGCCGTCCGCACCGGCGTGTTCGGACAGCCGCAGCTTCCACTTGACGGTGTGCACCGGCAGCGGAACACCGCCCTCCACATCAGCGATCACCAAACGAACCGTGTTCGAACCCGCATCCACCACGCTCACCCGCATGGCCGGGACGTACCCACTTCGCCGCCGCCCACCCGTCAGCCGTGCGCCTCCGGGATGCACGGCGGGCCCTTCCGGGCGGCTTTGGGGCAGTGCGGGGCGGACCACTGGCGCGCGGGACCTGAACCGGGCGCCGGAGGCTCCCCACCGCGCGCGCCATGACCGGGCGTCAGGGGCTGCTGCCGGCCCCGCGCCCGAGCGAAAGTGCAAGAGGCGGAGCACGGGAGTCCATTGCCGGGGAAGCCGTCCCGGCCGGATCGTCTCAGCAACCTGTCCGGACAACACCAAGGCACACCTCGGCACCAAGGAGCACCCGTGCGACTCTTGAGCAGAGCGGGCGGCGCCGTCGCCGCGGCGGTCGCCCTGGCCCTGGGCGGCACAGCCGCGTCCCCGGCGACGGCCGCGCCCCCCGGGGACGCCGCCTACCGCGTGACCGTGGGCACCCCGGTGCCGTTCCCCCACCCCACGGACACCCCCGCGAGCCCCTACATCGACCGGGACGGCACCTTCCACTACCAGCAGTCCGCCGCCCTCTACGGCGCCCAGGACCCGCGCACCTGGGACTTCTACACCGGCACCGACTTCGACACCGCCGGCTTCGACGCCTCGCTCAGCAAGGCGGTGAACCCCGCCCACCCCGCCGACCGCAACGACGACACCACCTGGCGGTGCAACAACAGCCCGACGGGACGCGAGGCGACGTACGCCCCCGGCGGATCGGGCTACGCGCAGAAGAACTACTGCGACCTGTCGGGCGTGTGGGTCGACCCGGACACCGGCGACTGGTACGGCCTGGTGCACAACGAGTTCACCCCCCAGCCCTTCGGCGACCGGCTGCACTACGACGCCATCGACTACGCCGTCTCCACCGACCGGGGCCGCACCTGGACCATCGAGGACCACGTGATCACCTCGCCGTACAGCACCCGGCGGGGCGACACGACGGCCTTCCCGAACCAGACGTACTCCTACGGCGACGGCGACCAGCGCCTGTTCGTGGACACCGCCTCCGGCTACTTCTACGTCTATTACGGCTCGCGGATCATCGACAAGAGCGGCGGCTGGAAGGCCTTCTACGAGCACGTGGCCCGCGCCCCGATCTCCGCGAAGATGGCGCCCGGCTCCTGGCGCAAGTGGTACGACGGCGCCTGGTCCCAGCCCGGCACCGGCGGCCGGGAGAGCAATATCGTCCCCGTCGACGCCGGCCACCCCACCGGCTACACCCCGGTCACCGCCGAGTACGACCCGGCCAACACCGGCACCGCCGCCGAGCAGATCGCGGCCGGCACCATGCCCCCGACCTCGCCGCTGTTCGTCATGAACATCACCTACGACGCCTATCTCGGCCTGTACCTCGGCACTCCCCAGGCCGTCGACCAGAGCGGCGGCTCACCGCAGTACCTCTACGCCACCGACGACCTCACCACCCAGAAGTGGCACCTCGTCGGCGACACCGGCGGCTACACCACCGCCTCCTGGTACCGCTGGTTCCTGGACCGCGCCAACCGCACCAGCGCCACCATCGTCGGCCGCACCTTCCGCTCCTACTGCGCCTTCGGCTGCTCCCACGACGCCTCCGGCGAGTACGTCGACCTCACCGTCGACTCCTCCGCGCCCGCCGCCCCGCCCGTGGACACCACCCGCGGCTACCGCATCGCGAGCGGCACGGGCCGCGTCCTCGCCCAGTCCACCCTCGGCTCCGCCACCACCTCGCTCGCCCGGCCCGCCGGCACCGCCCGCGAGACCTGGCGGTTCACCCCGACCGGCGACGGTGCCTACACCCTCACCAACACCGCCACCGGCCGGCTGCTCGGCGTCGACTCCACCACCGCGGGCCGCGCCTGGGGCACCAGACCCACGGTCACCCCGGCCCCGGCCGGCGGACCGGCCGTCGGACAGCAGTGGTTCCTGATCGCCTCCGGCCCCGGCACCTACCGTCTCGTCAACCGCTGGAGCGGCCTGGTGCTCGGCCTCTCCGCCACCTCCGCCCGGCGCGCCGAGACCACCCCCCTGCGCACCTGGACCGACACCGGCGGCAGCTCCGTGGGCGGCGGGCGCAGCGCCGCCGAACAGACCCTCTCCCTCGTCCCCGGCCGGCCGTAACTCCCGCAGGCCCCACACCGGTTACGGCTATCCTGCCGCCATGTCGATCATCAACGGGGAAACCGACGCCCACCTGGCCGTACGCGCGGCCCAGGCGGCCGCCGCCGTCGTCCGGGACCTGTACGGCGGCAGGCTCGCACGCTACGAGAAGTCCGCCGGCGACTTCGCGACGGAGGCCGATGTCGCCGCCGAGCGGGCCATCCTGGACGTGCTGCGCGCCGCCCGGCCCGGTGATGCCGTGACGGGCGAGGAGAGCGGCCGCACCGGCGCCGACGGCGCTCCCCGGCGCTGGCTGGTGGACCCGCTGTGCGGAACCCTCAACTACGCCGTGCGGACCATGCTCGTCGGGGTGAACGTCGCCCTGCGGGAGGGCACCCGGATCACGGCCGCGGCCACGGCCGACCCGTTCAGCGGCGAGGTCTACTGGACCGACGGCGAGCGGGCCCGGCTGCGCCACGACGGCACCGACACCGACCTGACGCCCTCGGCCGCCTCCGCACTGGTCGACGTCAACCTGGACCCGCCGTTCCCCAACGCCCCCGGCTTCCGCGCCGTCCGCCTGCTGGCCGACCCCGGCTTCACCGACCGGTTCCGGCCCCGGGTGATCTCCAGCACCCTCGCGGTCGCCTGGGTCGCCGCCGGCCGCCGGGCCGCCTATGTCACCGACGGCGACCTGCGCGACAGCGTGCACTTCGAGGCCGGCGTCGCGCTGTGCCGGGCGGCCGGATGCACGGTGACCGACCTGCGCGGCGAACCCCTGCACAGCGGCTCCGGCGGCCTGATCGCGGCGGCCGACGCGGAGACCCACGCGGCGCTGCTGGACCTCGTGAAGAACCAGAGCGAGCTGGGTGACTGACCCCGCGCGGGGGCCGTCGCAGCGCTCGGACACGAGCCCTCCGGCCGGGTGCTTCGGGCCGGGCCGGGGTTTGGGGTGCGCGAGCGGTGCAACACGGTCGGTGCGGTCCCGACCGGCTCAGGAGGACAGTCATGGATCACTCGCGCGCCCCCGTACTGGAAGCTCTGGAGGCATTCCGGCGACGCGGAGACGTGGTGTTCGGTCCACCGGGCCACAAACAGGGGCGCGGTACCGATCCACGGGTCGCCGACGTCCTCGGCCTGGACGTGTTCCGCTCGGACGTATCACCCTCAACGCGCTGGACGACCGCCGCGAGTCCCAGGGCGTCGTGGCCCAGGCGCAGGAGCTGATGGCCGACGCCGTCGGCGCCACGCACGCCTTCTTCTCCACCTGCGGCAGCTCCCTGTCGGTCAAGACCGCGATGCTCTCGGTCGCCGGCCCGGGGGAGAAGCTCCTGCTCTCCCGGAACGCGCACAAGTCGGTCATCGCCGGCGTGATCATCAACGGCGTTGAGCCCATCTGGGTGCACCCCAAGTTCGACGCCGAGCGCCATATGGCCCACCCGCTCGAACCGGACGACGTCCGCGACCGGCTGCGCGAGCACCCGGACGCCAAGGGCATGCTGCTGATCACGCCCACCGACTGGGGCACCTGCGCCGACGTCCGGGGCGTCGCGGACGTCTGCCACTCCTTCGACGTGCCGCTCATCCTCGACGAGGCCTGGGGCGCCCATCTGCCCTTCCACCCGGATCTGCCTGTCTGGGGCATGAACGCCGGCGCCGACCTCGTGGTCACCAGCGTGCACAAGATGGGCGGCGCCATCGAGCAGAGCTCGGTCTTCCATCTCCAGGGCGACCGGATCGCGCCCGACGTGCTCAAACAGCGCGAGGACCTGCTCGGCACCACCAGCGCCTCCTGCCTGGTCTACGCCGCCCTCGACGGCTGGCGGCGGCAGATGGCGGAACACGGCCACGAACTGCTGGACGCCGCGCTGCACCGCGCCGAGCGGATCAGGGCCGGGCTGCGCGAGCTGCCGGGGCTGCGGGTGATGGGCGGCGAGGTGATCGAGGAAGGGCTGGCCGCCGAGTTCGACCCGCTGAAGATCGTCATCGATGTGCGCGGCCTCGGCATCAGCGGCATGCAGGCCACCGAGTGGCTGCGCGAGCACTGCCACGTCGACATGGGCGGCTCCGACACCTGCCGGGTCAACGCCTCCATCACCCACTCGGACGACGACGAGACCGAGAAGGTCCTCATGGACGCCGTACGCGCCCTGGTGGCGCACGCGGACAGCATCGAGCGCCGCCCGGAGGTCCGGCTGCCGGAGCCCCGCGCACTGGAGCTGGAACAGGCCCTGCTGCCCCGGGACGCCTTCTTCGGGGCCGCCGAGCAGATCCCCGCCGACCGGGCCGTGGGCCGGATCACCGCCGAGATGATCAGCCCCTATCCGCCCGGAGTGCCGGTCGTGGCGCCCGGCGAGGTGATCACCGAGGAGGTGCTGGACTTCCTGCGCAGCGGAGTGGCGCACGGCTTCCTGATCGCGGAGGCCGCCGACCCCTCGCTGGACACCCTGCGGGTGGTGGCCCGCCCCTGACCGGCCGGTCCCGAACTGCGCGCACCCCGGGCAGCACCTAGGGTGGCGTATGCGGGCGGCCGACTACCGGGCTGCCCCGGGTCAAGAAGCCGGCCCTCCTGACGAACACGCGCGTCGCAGGGGGCACTTGGCCCTGCCGCTGGTCTCCGGGCCCGGACGAGCGCGTCCGGCGGGCCCGCTGTTCCCGGCAATTCGATGGGAGACGGCCCGACTTCACCCCGACCGGGAAAACGTCCGCGCTTCCCGGTTTCGGACGCCCCGGCCCGGGGACCTCGGTACGACGGCCGCACCCCTGTGACCTGCTCCGTCCCCGGTGCCGGCCGTATGCCCCGGGTGTGGCCGCGGCGCATCGGACAGCCTCTCGCCCATGCCGGGCCCGCCTCCATGACCAGCGAAGGAATGGGTAGTGATGAGCGAGACGAACCCGCTGAAGCGCGCGGCGGACAAGGTGACAGGCGCGCTGCACGGCGACGGCACCGGCCCCGGCGACGGCATCCCCGGCAAGCCCGGCACCGAGTCCCCGCCGGTCGCCGAACCCACCGAGGCCCGTGAACCGCTGCCCCCGAAGCCCGACCAGAGCGGCCCCGACACGGTCTCCCCGACCGGACAGCCCACCGGCGCCGAGCAGGCCCGCGCCGCCCAGAGCGGCCGGTACCTGACCAATGCGCAGGGCACCCGGTTGTACGACACCGACCACTCGCTGAAGGCGGGCCCGCGCGGACCGGTGCTCTTGCAGGACCACCACCTGCGCGAGAAGATCACGCACTTCGACCATGAACGCATCCCCGAACGTGTCGTGCACGCCCGCGGCGCCGCCGCGCACGGCGTCTTCCGCAGCTACGGAACGGCCGCCGGCGTCACCCGGGCCGCCTTCCTCGCCGAGGACGTCGAGACACCGGTGTTCGTCCGCTTCTCCACCGTGCTGGGCTCCCGCGGCTCCGCCGACACCGTGCGCGACACCCGCGGCTTCGCGACGAAGTTCTACACCAGCGAGGGCGTCTTCGACCTGGTCGGCAACAACATCCCGGTGTTCTTCATCCAGGACGCGATCAAGTTCCCGGACGTGGTGCACGCCGCCAAGCCGCACCCCGACCGGGAGATCCCCCAGGCGCAGAGCGCCCACGACACCTTCTGGGACTTCGTCACCCTGCACACCGAGGCCACCCACCACACCCTGTGGAACATGTCCGACCGGGGCATCCCGCGCTCGTACCGCACGATGGAGGGGTTCGGCATCCACACCTTCCGCCTGGTCGCCGCCGACGGCGGGACGACCCTGGTGAAGTTCCACTGGAAGCCGAAGCTCGGCGTGCACTCCCTGGTGTGGGAGGAGGCGCAGCTGATCAACGGCATGGACCCCGACTTCCACCGCCGCGACCTCGCCGACGCCATCGAGGCGGGCGCGTACCCCCAGTGGGAGTTCGGCATCCAGACCTTCCCCGACACCCCCGACCAGACCTTCGAGGGCATCGACCTGCTGGACCCGACGAACATCGTCCCCGAGGAACTCGCCCCCGTGCAGCCGATCGGCCTGCTCACCCTCGACCGCAACCCCGCCAACTTCTTCGCCGAGACGGAGCAGGTCGCCTTCCACCCGGGCCATCTCGTCCCCGGCATCGACATCACCGACGACCCGCTGCTGTCCGGGCGGCTCTTCTCGTACCTGGACACCCAGATCACCCGCCTGGGCGGCCCCAACTTCGCGCAGCTCCCGGTCAACCGGCCGCAGGCGCCCGTCAACGACATGCTCCGCGACGGCATGCACCAGACGGCCGTGCACCGGGGCGTGGCCCCCTACCGCCCCAACTCCCTCGACGGCGGCTGCCCGTTCACGGCCGGAGCCGACCTCGGCGGCTATGTCGAGACGCCGGTACGGGTGCCGGAGGCGGCCAAGGTCCGGGAAGCACCGGAGACCTTCGCCGACCACTTCAGCCAGCCCCGCCGGTTCTGGCTCAGCATGAGCCCGGTGGAGCGGGAACACATCATCGGCGCCTACACCTTCGAACTCGGCAAGTGCTACGAACAGGCCATCCGCGAACGGGCGTTGCAGGTCCTGGCCAATGTCGACCCCGAGCTGTGCGCGGGCGTCGCCGCCGGCCTCGGGCTGCCCGCACCCGAGCCCACCGTGCCGCTCGCCGACGTCGCACCCAGCCCCGCCCTCTCCCAGGTCGGCCGCAGCTGGCCCACCGACGGCCGGATCATCGGCATCGTCACCGGCCCCGACGGCGACCTCGACGGCGTACGCGCCGTCCGCCAGGAGGTGCTCGACGGCGGAATGGTCCCGCTCGTCGTCGCCCCCGCCGGCGGCACGCTCGGCGCGGGCCCGGACGCCGTGACCGTCCAGCGCAGCTATGCCACCGCCCGGTCTGTGGAGTTCGACGCCATCCTGGTCGCCGGCACACCCGGCGTCGGCACCGACGCCTACGGCGCCCGCGACGCCAAGGCCGGCCTGCCCGCGGCCTCCGGGGCCACCCCTGACCCCCGGGTGGGACTGCTGCTGGCGGAGGCCTACCGGCACGGCAAGGCGATCGGCGCCTCCAAGGGCGGCGAGAGTGCACTGGAGGCGGCCGGCATCCCGCTCGACGCCCCCGGAGTGATCGCGGGCGACGGTGCCACCACGGTGTTCCAGCAGCTCACCCAACTCCTCGGCGCCCACCGGGTCTGGGAACGCTTCCCCACCCCCGCCTGACGGCCGCCCGCGCAAACACGCGACGGCAGACGGCACTTCGGCGCGCACCCGGTGACCGACGGCCCCTGAACGGCGTACCCGAAGAGGCGAGCGACGTACGGCGCGGTTCTGATGGAAGAGTCCAATCGCCGACCAGTGAGGCACATCATGCGTATACGCAGCTTCTTCACAACCGCCGCTCTTGCCGGGGTCCTTGCGATGGGAGGCTCGGCGACCGCCTTCGCGGCCGACCCGGGCCCGACCACCGGCACCGCCAACAACAGCCCGGGCGTCGTCTCCGGCGACGTCGTCCAGGTACCGGTCGGCGTCGACGCCAACGTCTGCGGCGACACCATCGACCTGATCGGCCTGTTGAACCCGGCCAGCGCCAACACCTGCGCCAACAGCTGACGCACGCGCGCCGGCCCCGCCAGCAGGGGCCGGCGCACGGCTGCGCGGGACGCCGTCACTCGGCTTCCGCCCGGGCCCGCAGCCCCGGTCCAGCGCCCGCCCCGGAGCGATCAGCTCCCGCTCAGTCCGCCTGTGCCGGCGCTGGGGCCGGGGCTTCGTGGCGGGAGGGGAGCGGGTCCCGGACCGTGGTCGGGCGGCGGTGGCGGAGCAGAAGGCGGCGGGCCGGGACCTCCACCGCCTCGTACAGGACCCAGGACAGGCCCAGCGACACGGCGAACACGACGGCGGTGACGGTCGTACCCGCCAGCAGTCCGAAGTGCGGCTTGGTGCCCAGCAGGGAGGTGGCGCACCGCAGCACCAGCAGGTGGATCATGTAGAAGGCGAACGACAGCTCACCGAGCCGCACCAGCCACCGGCGCCGCCACAAGGACGGCAGCCCGTGCAGGTCCGCCTGGGCGGCCGCCGGGATCAGCAGGACGAAGCCGGCGAGGGTGCACATGGTGGCGGAGTAGCCGAGCGGCACCTGCGGGACGAAGAAGTAACCGATGACCGCGAGCGCCAGCGAGGCCTCCAGACCGGGCCCGCGCCACCGGCCCAGCAGCACCAGCCGCGCGGTGACCGCGCCGAGCACGAACTCGGGCAGCCGGACCGCGGGGAAGGAGTAGAGCGCGTAGCTCCACCAGTGGTGGGCGTCCGCCCGGCCCAGCACCACCACCGCCACCACCGACAGTCCGCCCAGCACGACCGCCCCACGCGCGCCGAGCCGGCGCAGCACCAGGATCAGCAGCGGGAACGAGGCGTAGAAGAACGCCTCGCAGGCCAGCGACCAGCTGACCGGGTTCAGCGTCTGCCACCACGGCCGCCACCAGGAGTGCAGCAGCAGCGCGTTGGCCAGGGCCTGCTTCGGCGTCGGCCGGGGCTGGTGAGCGAGGACGTAGGTCATCAGCAGGGCCACGGCCAGGGTGACCAGGTGCACCGGGTAGACGCGGGCGATGCGCCGCCGCCAGAACGCGAGCACCCGGTCGTGTGGTCTGGCGGACCAGGTCAGGACGAAGCCGGACAGCACGAAGAAGAACGACACACCGGTGGCCCCGGCGCCGAACCCCCAGGACATGACGCGGCCACCGGTCCCGCCGAAGTAGCCGAAGTTGTTCACGTGCAGTCCGAACACCAGCAGCGCCGCCATCCACCGCAGCCCGGTCAGGGACGGCAGGGAGGGGTTGGCGGCGGACGGGGAGGATCTCCCGGTCGTGTCGCCGGTTCGGTCGGGCGGCGTCCGGAGCGCCCGGGTCGTCGCCGTGATCATCGAATCACCTGCCGCAGGGGTTTGGCGTGGGGCATGAAGGGGAGCGTTGCCCGTTCAGCGCCGTCCATCACATTGCATGGCCAACATCACACTGCTGGCGAACGACGAAACCTCCCCTATGCCACGGACGGCCGCGCCTGTGCACCCGTACGAGTGAGACCGTCACTCACGGTTGCCCCTTGGCGGACACCGGCCCGCTCCGCCACCTGGCACTCTGCCGTCCGCCCGGGCCGGCCGTCGAACTCCGACCCTATCAGCGGGCATTCGAGGTCCGCGGCATGAAGTCGAACGGCGTGATGCCCGCGACGGCACGCAGCAGTCCGGCATCGGGGCAGGCGACGTGACCGGCATGCCCGTCAGGCAGCCTGCTCCGCAAGGGCCTTGACGGGCTGGTCCGGGGCCGTATCCGGCCGGCCCGGTATGGCCGCCGCCTCAGTCCGCTCGTACGGCTCCACTCTCGACAGGGACGCCAGGTCCTCGGCCCTTCCGGCCGCGCCTCGCTCGGCCGCGGCCCGCGGAGCGCTGCTGCTCGCCGCTCCGGCCGAGCGCCTCCATGAGGTCGACGACATCGGTGGCCTCCGGCGGCTCCGGCTCACCGACGACCTGCTCGCCCTCCCGTTTGGCTACCCGCTGTGAGGACGCGGAAGCATGGCCGGTCTACGGGGCGGCCATCGCGCCGTGGGGATCCTGGGCCGGGCGCCGGACGCCGTCGGGCCCCCTCCGGGCGGACGACGGGAGGCTCATGGTGGTGGCTAGCCACGGCCCGCGGCCGCGCGTGCCCTCTCGGCGCGGCGGCGCGCCTCCCGCGCCGCTCGGTCCGCCTGCCTGGTCCGGTCCCGGGCGGACTGCTCGGCCGTGCGGGCTCGCTGCTGTTCCTCCTCGGCCTGGCGCAGCTCGGAGCGCAGGGCCCGCACACGGTCCGTCGCCCCGGCCAGCCGGCCGGCCGCTTCCTCCGCCTCCCGGGCAGCGGCTTGGGCCTCTCTGTCCCGCTCCCGCAGTTCCCGCTCGGCGGCACGGGCCTTCTCGCGGGTCTCGGAGCGGCGGGGTGCGGCGGACGCCGTGCGGTCCTGCTCGCGGGGGCGTTTCTCCGGGCCTTGCGCGGGGGTGGTGCGGCGGCGGCTGAGCGTGGCCTCGTCGGCCGCCGGGAAGCCGAGGGCGGCGTGCAGCGGCCGTACCAGCCGGCCCGCGGACCACTCCCGGGCGGCCTCGGGGTCGGCCAGCACCGCGTGCAGGGTCTCCTCGACCTCGCGCCGTACCTCCTCGCCCACCGGATGCCCGGCCTCCGCGGCCAGTCGGCCGGCCTGCCGGGCGAGGGCGGCGATCACCTCGTGCTGCCGGCGGGCGAGGGTACGCAGCCGGGGCCCGTCCAGTTCGCGGTGGGCGCGGCGCAGCTCCTCGCCCAGGCCGAGCAGCGCTCCCACTTCCTCCGGCTGCCCGCGGACCAGGAGGTTGCTGACCCAGGCGGCGAGATTCGGCCGCCGCAGCGCCCCGATCCGCCGGGCGAGGTCCGGGTCCCCGGAGCCGCGGGCGTCCCGGGCGCGGCGGTCCCGGGCGGCGACGAACTCCTCCGGCCGCAGTCCGTACAGCTCGTCGGCGACGGCGTCCAGCTCCACCGGCGCTCCTCTCGCCTTTCGGGGATGCGGTGACCGCTCCCGGGTTCCGCGCCGGGCGAGGTTCACCCGTTCGGGGGGCGGTTCGGCTTGCCGTGCCCTTCTCGCCAGGGACCGGCCGGATGATGCCGTGCATGCCGCGGCACCGGGCCGGGGCCCGGCGACGCCGAGGCGAACAGCGGACGCCGGGACACGGCCAGAATTGCATCTCTCGTTTTCTTGAACCACTCGTGTTTATGAGGGTAGGTTCGGCCCCATGACCGCCTCCCCGACCCCGACCACCGCCGAGGAACTCCGCGGTGCCGGCCTGCGCGTGACGGCAGCCCGCGTCGCGCTGCTGGAGACCGTCCGGGACGGCGACCACCTCGGCGTCGAGGCGATCGCTTCCGGGGTCCGCGACCGCGTAGGCCACATCTCCCTGCAAGCCGTCTACGAAGCGCTGCACGCCCTCACCGCGGCGGGTCTGGTCCGCCGGATCGAGCCGGCCGGGCACCCGGCCCGGTTCGAGGGGCGTGTGGGCGACAACCACCACCACGTCGTCTGCCGGTCCTGCGGTGCTGTCGCCGACGTCGACTGCGCGGTCGGTGACGCGCCCTGCCTGAACGCCTCCGACGACCGCGGCTTCTCCATCGACGAGGCCGAGGTCGTCTACTGGGGCCTGTGCCCCGACTGTTCCACTGGCCGCAGTTCCTGAGCACCGAGTTCCGCACAGTTCGGAAGGATTGCCATGACTGAGAACCACGACGCGATCGTCACAGACGCCAAGTCGGAAGGGGCGAGCGGCGGTTGCCCCGTCGCCCATGAGCGGGCGCTGCACCCGACCCAGGGCGGCGGCAACCGCCAGTGGTGGCCGGAGCGGCTCAACCTGAAGATTCTCAGCCCGAACCCGCCGGCGACCAACCCGCTGGGCGAGGAATTCGACTACGCCGAGGCCTTCCAGAGCCTCGACCTCGCGGCGCTGAAGCAGGACATCGCCGAGGTGCTCACGACGTCGCAGGACTGGTGGCCGGCCGACTTCGGCAACTACGGCCCGCTGATGATCCGGATGGCCTGGCACAGCGCGGGCACCTACCGCATCAGCGACGGCCGCGGCGGCGCCGGTTCCGGCCAGCAGCGCTTCGCCCCCCTCAACAGCTGGCCGGACAACGTCAACCTGGACAAGGCCCGCCGTCTGCTGTGGCCGGTGAAGAAGAAGTACGGCCAGAAGATCTCCTGGGCCGACCTCATGATCCTCGCCGGTAACGTCGCCCTGGAATCCATGGGCTTCACCACCTTCGGCTTCGGCGGCGGCCGCGAGGACGTCTGGGAGGCCGAGGAGGACGTCTACTGGGGTCCCGAGACCGCCTGGCTCGACGACAAGCGCTACACCGGCGACCGCGAGCTGGAGAACCCGCTCGGCGCCGTCCAGATGGGTCTGATCTACGTCAACCCCGAGGGCCCCAACGGCAACCCGGACCCGCTGGCCGCGGCCCGCGACATCCGTGAGACGTTCCGCCGGATGGCGATGGACGACGAGGAGACCGTCGCCCTGATCGCCGGCGGCCACACCTTCGGCAAGACCCACGGCGCCGGCCCCGCCGACCACGTCGGTCTCGACCCCGAGGCCGCCGGGATGGAGGAGCAGGGCCTCGGCTGGAACAGCACCTTCGGCACCGGCAAGGGCAAGGACGCCATCGGCTCCGGCCTGGAGGTCACCTGGACCACCACGCCGACCCAGTGGAGCAACAACTTCTTCGAGATCCTCTTCGGCTACGAGTGGGAGCTGACCGAGTCCCCGGCCGGTGCCAAGCAGTGGCGGCCGAAGGGCGGCGCGGGCGAGGGCACCGTGCCCGACGCCCACGACCCCTCGAAGAAGATCGCCCCGGGCATGCTCACCACCGACCTGGCGCTCCGCTTCGACCCGATCTACGAGCCGATCTCCCGCCGCTTCCTGGAGAACCCGCAGGAGTTCGCGGACGCCTTCGCCCGCGCCTGGTACAAGCTCACCCACCGCGACATGGGCCCGAAGGCGCTGTACCTCGGCCCGGAGGTCCCGGAGGAGACCCTGCTGTGGCAGGACCCGCTGCCGGAGCGCGAGGGCGAGCTGATCGACGAGGCCGACATCGCGGCCCTGAAGACCAAGCTGCTCGACTCGGGTCTCACCGTGTCCCAGCTGGTCTTCACCGCCTGGGCGTCCGCCTCCACCTTCCGCGGCAGCGACAAGCGCGGCGGCGCCAACGGCGCCCGCATCCGCCTCGCCCCGCAGCGCGGCTGGGAGGCGAACGACCCCGACCAGCTGGCCCAGGTGCTGCGTGTCCTGGAGGGCATCCAGCAGCAGTTCAACATTGGCGCCAAGAAGGTCTCCCTGGCCGACCTGATCGTCCTCGGCGGTGTGGCCGCGGTCGAGAAGGCCGCGAAGGAGGGCGGCTTCGAGGTGCGGGTGCCCTTCACCCCGGGCCGCGTCGACGCTGCTGAGGAGCACACCGACGTCGAGTCCTTCGATGCCCTGGAGCCGACCGCGGACGGCTTCCGCAACTACCTCGGCAAGGGCAACCGCCTGCCGGCCGAGTACCTGCTGGTCGACAAGGCGAACCTGCTGACGCTGAGCGCCCCCGAGATGACCGTGCTCGTCGGCGGTCTGCGCGTCCTCGGCGCCAACCACCAGGGCTCGCAGCTCGGTGTCCTCACCACGACCCCGGGCGTCCTCACCAACGACTTCTTCGTCAACCTGCTCGACATGGGTACGACGTGGATGTCGACCTCCGAGGACCAGACCACCTTCGAGGGCCGCGACGCCGTCACCGGCGAGCTGAAGTGGGCCGGCAGCCGCGCCGACCTGGTCTTCGGCTCGAACTCCGAGCTGCGCGCGCTCGCCGAGGTCTACGCCAGTGACGACGCGAAGGAGAAGTTCGTGCACGACTTCGTCGCCGCCTGGACCAAGGTCATGGAACTCGACCGGTTCGACCTGCGCTGACCCCCGCGCTCAGCAGATCCGGGGCCGCCCACCGGGCGGCCCCGGCCCGTCATACCCGCCCGCGGCGCACCGTGTCGACGGACTCCGCCGGGTCCCGGGGGAGTCCGTCACCGCGCCAGGCCACATGCCCGTCCGGGCGGACCAGCACGAAGGGGCGTTCGGAGAGCCGCGAGAGTTCGAAGTCCCCGGAGGCTGGAGGGGCCATCCGGCCCTGGCCCTTGGGCCCGGCGACCGGGGAGGATCCCTGGGACATCCGAACGCGACGACATGGGAGCGACCGATGGCGGACCGTGAGCAGGCCGGCCCCGACACCCCGATCCGGGTCTTCCTCCTGGACGACCACGAAGTGGTACGGCGCGGGGTGCACGACCTGCTGAACGACGAACCGGACATCACCGTGGTCGGCGAGGCGGCCAACGTCGAACAGGCCCTGGTCCGGGTGCCCGCCCTCCGCCCCGACGTCGCTGTCCTCGACGTACGGCTGCCGGACGGCGACGGGGTGACCGTCTGCCGGGAACTGCGCTCGCGCATGCCGGACCTGGCGTGCCTGATGCTGACCTCGTTCGACGACGAGGAGGCACTGCTGGACTCGGTGATGGCCGGTGCGTCCGGATACGTCCTCAAGCAGATCCGGGGCTCCGACCTGGTCTCCGCGGTCCGCACGGTGGCCGGTGGCCAGTCGCTGCTGGACCCGAGCGCCACCACCCGGCTGATGGCTCGGCTGCGCGGGGATCGGCAGGAGGACGAGGAATCGGACGCCCTGCCGGGCCTGACCGAGCGGGAGCGGGAGATCCTGGCGCTGATCGGCGAGGGGCTCACCAACCGGCAGATCGGCCTGCGTCTCTACCTCGCCGAGAAGACGGTCAAGAACCACATCTCGCGGCTGCTGGCGAAGCTGGGGGTGGAACGGCGCGTCCAGGCCGCGGTCATCGCCACCCAGGCCCAGGACCGTGTACGGGCCGCGCGCCGCTGAGGCTCCGCGACCACGGCGCCGTCGACGGCCCGCACCAACTCCGAGCCGGCCGAGGTGCGCACAGCACGGCCGAGTCCACAGCCAAGCAGAAGTTCACCGGCAGCACCGCCGGCAGCGGCCATCGTCTCCACCGCCACCCGACCGGCGGCCTCGGCCGTTCGCAGCCAGGTGAAGTCGCCGTCCCCGGCGGAGAAGTGGCCGTACCCCCGGAGTGTCCAGACGTCTTCCGGTCGGCCCTCGTGGGCTGCCGTGTTCCCGTATCGTCCCTGTGTCGGCTCGTCCCGTCCCGCTGTCGGCCGGCGCCACGGCGGATCCGCGGGACGGCTGGAGGACACGGTTCGGGGGGCTTGGAGGATCGGGAGTGGAACGCTCCGACGCGGGCGGGGCCAGGCTGCGGCTGCCGCAGCTGAGGCTGGACGAGCTGCTGGAGGAGCTGCAAGCCCGGCTCGACGCGGCCCGGGACACCCAGGACCGGGTGCACAGCCTGCTGGAGGCGGTGCTCTCCGTCGGCCGCGAACTGGACCTGGAACAGGCCCTGCACTCCATCGTGGAGGCCGCGGCCACCCTGGTCGACGCCGAGTACGCGGCGCTCGGGGTGATCGGCTCCGACGGCAGACGGCTGGCCGCCTTCCACACCGTCGGCGTCGGTGAGGAGGAGATCGCCCGGATCGGCCCGTACCCGGAGGGCCATGGCATCCTCGGCGAGCTGATCCGCCACCCCCAGCCGCTGCGCCTGGCCAAACTGTCCGATCACGCCTCCTCCTACGGCTTCCCGCCCGGCCACCCGCCCATGAACACCTTCCTCGGGGTGCCCATCCGCGTCCGTGACCAGGTGTTCGGCAACCTGTACCTCACCGAGAAGCGCGGCGGCCGGCAGTTCGACGAGGACGACGAGTCGGTGCTGTCCACCCTGGCCGTCGCCGCCGGCGTGGCCATCGACAACGCCCGCCTGTACGAGGAGTCCCGGGTCCGCGAGCGCTGGCTGGCGGCGAACGCCGAGATCGCCGGCAGCCTGATGTCCGGCGCCGCGCAGCACGAGGTCCTCGGGCTCATCGCCGAGCGCGCCCGGGACATCACCGGCGCCGCCCTCGCCACGCTCGCCATCCCCATGGAGGGCACCGACACCCTCGCCGTCGAGCTGTCCATCGGCCAGGGTGCCGAGGTGCACCGGGGTCTCGTACTGCCCCGGGAAGGCTCGCTCAGCGGCGAGGCCTTCGCCCGGGGCGAGCCGGTGCGCAGCCTCGACATCGGCCACGACGAGCGGTTCGCGGCGGGTCCGCGCTTCACCGGCCTCGGGCCCGCCGTGGCCGTCCCCATCGGCCTCGGCGACAGCGTCCGGGGGGTGGTGCTGCTGGCCCGCGAGCCCAACACCTTCGACTTCTCCGACCAGGAGACCGGGCGGCTCCAGGCGTTCGCCGCGCAGGCCGCCGTCGCCATGGAACTGGCCGAACGCCGGCGCGACGCCGAGCAGATCGCGCTGCTGGAGGACCGCGACCGCATCGCCCGCGATCTGCACGACCTCGCCATCCAACGGCTGTTCGCGACCGGTATGACCTTGCAGAGCGCGGGCCGGTTCATCGAGCACCAGGAGGCGTCCGACCGGGTGCTGCGGGCCGTGGACGACCTGGACGAGACCATCAAGATCATCCGGTCGACGATCTTCGGCCTGCGTGCCCGGGACGGAGACCGGGCCCCCGGGCTGCGCGCCCGCGTGGTCCGGACGGCCCGGGGGACCGCCCCCGTGCTGGGCTTCACCCCCAGCGTGCGGATGGAGGGCCTGCTCGACACCCATGTGCCCCAGGAGGTCGCCGACCATGTGCTGG
Organism: Streptomyces sp. NPDC001606; assembly: GCF_053596835.1. Lineage (NCBI taxonomy): Bacteria > Bacillati > Actinomycetota > Actinomycetes > Kitasatosporales > Streptomycetaceae > Streptomyces > Streptomyces sp. NPDC001606. The sequence goes on along the minus strand of NZ_JBSFHC010000001.1, from coordinate 264,454 downwards.
CGGTGCTGTCCGAGTCCCTCACCAACGTCGCCCGGCACGCCCGGGCCGGCCGCGCCGACGTGGTGCTGGAGACCGACGGCCGGGAGGTCCGCCTCACCGTCACCGACGACGGCGTCGGCATCCCCGCCGAGGGCCGGCGCAGCGGCCTCGCCAACATGGCCGAGCGGGCGCGCAAGCTCGGCGGCGACCTGGAGTGGAGCACCCCCGAGGGCGGCGGGACCCGGCTGCTGTGGCATGCACCGCTCCAGCCGGTGACGGGCTCCCCGGCGGACTGACACCGGCCCGCGGCGCGTCGACGCCCTACGACAAGGTCCGCTGCCGGGGTGGCCCTCCGGACAGCGAGAGGCGCGTGCGTCGCAGCCCGCGGAGCGCCATGAGGTGCCGCAGGCAGGAATCAGTCGGTATCGAGGCCGTCGATCAGACGGTTGAGGAACCGGGTGAAGGTGGCGTCGGGGGTGAGGGGGCGTCCGGGAGCGGAAAGGGCTTCGGCGAGTTCCGGGTGGCGGCCGTCGGCGGCGACAGCGGCCAGGTAGCGGGCCTCGGCTGCGGCTCGGTCCGGTGATCGTGAAACTGCGGCCTGCGCGATCTCATGGGCAACGTGACCGGCCACGAATGCGGTGATCTGGGCGAACACCTCCAGCTTCGCCGCACCGTCCAGCCCGGTGGGCCGCAGGATGGCGAGTACGTGTTCCAGGAAGGCCAGCGTGTTGGGGCCCGGGACGCGACGGGTGGACAGGGCGACGGGCAGCCAAGGGTGGCGCAGCATGTGGGCGCGCTGTAGCCGGGCCACGGTCTTCAGATCGGCACGCCAGTCACCGCTGGGTGGGTCCGTGACCGTGAGTTCGCCGCTGACGTGGTCGACCATCAGTTCCAGCAGCGTCTCCTTGTCAGGGGCGTAGCTGTAGAGCGACATGACGCCCGCCCCCACCTCGGCGGCCACCCGGCGCATGGTGACCGCGTCGAGTCCTTCCGAGTCCGCCAGAGTGACGGCCGCGGCGGTGATCGTCTCCCGGCTGAAGGAGGGCCTGCGGCCCCTGCGGGGCTCGGCGGGACGAAGCCAGAGCTGTTCGGGATCGAAGCTCCCGGCACCGGACTTTCCGTCACTGGACACGACGTCGCACTCCTTCCCCAGGTTGTCGAGGTGGCTCTTGCCAAGGTCATCCAAGCATCCTCTATTCTCGTACAGCGTACGGAAATAGAGGAGTGGAACGATGCCATCACGCATGCCCGACGCCGTAGCCAGGCCGGCCTGGGTGCCACCCGCCGGAAAACCGCCGCTGTCCTCCCGCATGATGAGGGCGACCTGGCGAGGTCTGCCGGAGAAACGGCACGAGGTCGGTTGGGAGCCGGGGCTGGTGGTGCCGGCCGCCGACGGCAGCCCGTTGATCACTGACCACTACTTCCCGCGCGCCCAGGGCGACTTCCCCACCCTCCTGGTCCGCTCGCCCTACGGCCGAGGTCTGCCGTGGTCACCCCAGTACGGCCTGCTCTTCGCCGAACAGGGCTTCCATGTGATCCTTCAGAGCTGCCGCGGCACCGGAGGTTCGGGCGGCATGTTCGATCTGTGGCGCAACGAGGCCGCCGACGGCCAGGCCACGGTGTCCTGGCTGCGCGAGCAACCCTGGTTCAACGGAACACTGGGGACCGTCGGCCCCAGTTACCTGGGCTATGTGCAATGGGCCCTGGCTTCCGACCCGCCGCCGGAACTGAAGGCGATGGTGGTGCAGGTAGGGCTGCACGATCCCTACGCCCTGTTCCACGCAGACGGTGTGCTGCGCCTGGAGAACGCCCTCGCCGTGGGCGTGGGCTTGAACTACCAGCACCAGGGCATGGCACCGTTCCTCAAGGCGACGCTGCGCCTCCAGCGCCGCCTGCGCGACGCCATCACCGCCCAGCCCCTGCGGGGGGCGTACGTGTCAGCCCTCGGCAGCGAACTTCCCTGGCTGGACGACGTGATGACACACCCGGACGCCAAGGACGCCTACTGGCACGGCGCGTCCTTGGCGGAGTCGGCGCGGCGGCTGCGGGTGCCCACGGCTCTGATCACCGGGTGGTACGACGCACTGGTCGACCAGACCTTCGAGCAGTACGACCGGCTCCGCCAGGCCGGATGTGAGACCGCCCTGCTCGTCGGTCCCTGGACCCACACTTCCGCCCTCCAGCAAGGATGGCCCGAGGTGTTCGCCGAGAGCCTCGCGTGGCTGCGCGCCCACCTGTACGCCGATCCCTCCGGCCTGCGTCCCACCGCGGTGCGTGTGCACCTCGGCGGCGAAAACGCCTGGCGGGACCTCGACGACTGGCCGCCGGCCGCGGCTGCCACCTCGTGGTACCCCGTCCCCGGCGGGCATCTCACCCAGCAGGCCCCCACGGACTCCGCACCCGTGGCAGCGTTCCGCTACGACCCGGCCGACCCCACCCCCTCCCTGGGCGGCCCGCTGCTCTCCCGCACCGCCGGTCCCCGGGACAACGCCACCCTGGAGGCCCGGGACGACGTCCTGACCTTCACCGGCCCACCACTGACCGAGCCCATGGACATCCTGGGGCCCGTCTCGGCACGGCTGAGCATCTCCACGGACACGGGACACGCCGATGTCTTCACCCGCCTGTGCGACGTGGACCCACAAGGCCGCTCCGTCAACGTCTGTGACGGGTTCGGCCGGCTGCGGACGGCCGGACAGACGCCGTCGGAGGTCGTCGTGCCGATGAGCTCCACCGCCCACCGCTTCCCCGTCGGCCACCGCATACGCTGGCAGATCAGCGGAGGCGCCCACCCACGCTACGCCCGCAATCCCGGCACCGGTGAGTCGCAGGTGGACGCCACCACCTTCACACCCGTGCGCATCACGCTCCACACGCACTCGACACTGGTGCTTCCCAGCAGCTCTGGTCTCACATAATTCACCGGCTCTCCGGGGAACAGCCGACGAGCCGGGCCGTCCGGCCCGGCTCGCGGCCGTACGGTCCGAACGGCTCGCGGAGGGGCCGGACCGGCCCATGAGAACGAGCCCGCGCACATGCGAGGGTGGGACCGTGTTCCGCGCCGCACCCTGCCCGCGACCCGCCGACGGCCCCGCCCGCGGGCCCGGGCGGCGGCGCTCCACCGCAGCCGCCGGGCGGCACCGGCCACCCGGCGAGGAGTGAACGACCATGGCCGAACGCACCCCGCCCCCGCACCAGCAGAGCCCACCGCAAGATCAGCCGGCGCACGAAGACGCACTCCACCAGGACCCGCTGGACCCCGCGGCCCCGCAGCCGCCGGGCGACCTCGGCCGCCGGATCCGGCGCCGCCGCACCGAGCTGGGCCTCAGCCGGGACGAGCTCGCGTTCCGCGCCGGCATGGCCGAGGCCTACGTCGCCCACCTGGAGGAACACAGCACCGCAGCGCCGGACGCCGGCACCCTGCTGCGGCTCGCCGGCGCCCTGCGCACCAGCCCCGCCGACCTCGCCGGCGGACACACCAGCCTGCCCGCCGGCATCGGACAGGCCGCCCGCTACGCCCGCCTCGGCGAACTGGACGAGCAGGAGTGCAGGGAACTGCTGGCGACCCATGGCGTGGGCCGCGTCTCCGTGAGCACCGAGGGCGCGCCGGTCGTCGTACCCGTCAACTACAGCGTCGTGGACGGCGCGATCGTCTTCCGCACCAGCCCCGGCTCGGTCACCACCCGGGGACTGGGCCACGAGGTCGCCTTCGAGGTCGACCGGGTCGACGACGCGCTCAGTCAGGGCTGGAGCGTGCTGGTACGCGGCACCGCCCGAGCCGTGACCGACCCGGCCGAGACCCGTCGCCTCGCCGAGCACGCCTACAGCACCCCGTGGGCCGGCGGCGAGCGCGATCTCTGGGTGCGCATCGAGCCGAGCGCGCTCACCGGCCGCCGTATCGACGTGTGGTGACCCCCCGGACCCCGCCCCTCCGCCTCTCGTCACCCGCGCGGTCCTACGGCATTACACGGGGTTCACGACGCCGACGACCCCCTCCAGCCGCCACACCGCCCGGGCCAGCGCGCCGCGCAGCTCGGCGTCGCCTTTCCCGCCCCTCAGGGTCACCACCCCGTCCCGCACGGAGACCGTGACGGCGTCCGGCGGCAGGCCCAGCTCGCTGACGAGGATGCCTTCCGTCACCTGGCGCAGGATGTCGTCGTCGCTGCGCAGGAACACCCGCAGCAGATCGCGCCGGGTGACGATACCGATGAGCCGGTCCTCCTCGTCCACCACCGGCAGCCGCTCGACGCCCCGCCGCTCCATCAGCCGGGCCGCGTCCGGGACGGCCTGCTCGGGATGGACGGTGACGGCGGGCGACGACATCAGGTCCCGTGCCGCGAGGGCACGCCGCCCGGACGCCTCGCCCCGGACGGCCCAGTCGCGCGCCAGATCGGAGCCGGAGACCACTCCGAGCACCTTGTCGTCGCGATCGACGACCGGCACCCCGCTGATCCCGTGCCGTTCGAGCAACCGGACCACCCGTGTGGCGGGTGTGCCGCCCAAGGCCGTGACGACCTCGTCGGTCATGACCTCGCCGACGGTGCTGTACGCCACGGCTCCTCCTCCTTCCGTGGTGCGGGGCCGGCGGACGGGCAGTCATCCGGTCGCTCCTTCGAACGGTTCCGTCCCACGTCTCCAGCCTGCCGTGCCCGCCGCCCCGCGCCCGAGGGCCGGGCGCCCCCGCCCGCGGGGCCGTTGGTCCTGCGCCCGCACCGCCGTTCCCGTGCCTCCCGCTGGGCCGAAGAGACCCGCACCGGGACCGCCCGGCCCCTGGGCGCGCCACCGCGCCGGGAGGAGGCTCGACGTGGAGGCCCGGACGAGGGAGGGACAGTCATGGGGCGGTACATCGCGGCGGGAGTCGACGGATCCCCGCAGGCCCTCGCGGCCGCACACCGGGCCGAGCAGCTGCTCCAGGAAACGGTCGGCCATGTGCGCGCCGCGCGCCCCGCGCCGACCGGCGCGCCCGTCACCGCGCTGCTCGCGGCGGCCGCCGACGCCGACACGCTGATACTGGGCTGGCTCGGGCTCGGCCGGACGGCCGGGCGCGTCACCGGCTCGGTCACGCTGCCCGGAGTGGGCCGCGCCCCCTGTCCGCTCGTCCTGGGACGGGCCGGCCGGACCGCCGCCGATGAGCGTCTGGCGGCGGTCGACGGCGTGGCGCCGGAGGCGATTCCGCGGATCCCGTACCGCGCCCTCGACTCTGCCCGGCGACGCACCGGCGGCGTCGCACCGGCCGTGCCCGCCACGGAGGCGTTTGACGGCGCGGTGTTGCGGCCCTGGTACGCGAGGTACCCGGAGGTGTCCGTCAGCCGGACCGGCCCGCGCCTACGGCCGGTGGCTCCCCCCGTCATCCACCCCGCCCGTTGCCCGCACGCCTGAGCCCCCCGCCGCACCCACCCGAAGGACACGGTCCCATGCGTATCGTCATCGCCCTCGGCGGCAACGCCCTGCTCCGCAGGGCCGAGTGCCCGGGTCCGGACGTGCTGCGGGCCAACGCCCTGCGGGTGGCCACCGCGCTCGCCCCGCTGGCCCACGAGCACGATCTCGTGCTCACCCACCCCGAACTCCCCGACGCGGGCGGCCCGCTCCCACTGGACCTCTCCGTCGCGCAGGCGCAGGGGGTGATCGGCTCGCTGCTGGCCCGTGCGCTGCGGGACGCGCTGCCCGGCCGCCGGATCGCCGCGCTGGTCACCCACACCCTGGTCCGGGCCGCCGGCCCCGCCTGCGCGCCGGAGCGCATCCTGGAGACGGCCACGGTCCGGGAACTCCTCGCGAGCGGCACCCTGGTGATCTGCTCGGGCGGTGGCGGCATACCGGTGACCGCCGGTGGCGGCCTGCTGGAGGGGACCGCGCCGGAGGCCGACAAGGACCTGGCAGCGGCCCTGCTCGCCGAGGACATCGGGGCCGACTTCCTGCTGATCCTCACCGACGTCCCGCACGTCTACACCCGCTACGGCACCCGCGACCAGCGGCCCGTCCTCGAGGCCACACCCGCCGAGCTGCGCGACGGCCGGTACCCGGCGGACTCCATGGGACCGAAGGCGGAGGCGGCGGCACGGTTCGTGGAGCGTACGACGGGACTGGCGGCCATCGGCTGCCTCGACGCGGCCTACCAGATCGTCCACGGCCGGTCCGGCACCCTGGTCCGCCCCGAGCTGTCCGTCGGCTGAGTGCCGGGCTGTACGAGTTTCCCAGTACCGCCAGTAACATGATCACCTTGTCTCTGGGTGTACCTGTCAATGAAATCCGCGCCGTCCCTGGACGCGCCCTGCCCGGAGAAATCCATGTCTTCTGTCGACGACGCGCTGGAGAACGCGCGCCTCACCTACGAGCAGCACCTGCACACGTGCCGTCAGTGCCACGCCCACGCCGTGCCCTGTGCCGTGGCGAAGCACCTGCTGCGGCTGTACAACCTGGCCCGCCGGGACCGGATGCGCGGCACCGGACCGGGCGCCGCACAGGCCTGACGGACTCCGCCTGACGGACTCCGCCTGTCGGACTCAGCTTCCGTACAGCTCCCCGGTGTTGGGGTGCGGCGGCGGGGCGTGCCGGGCCGCCGGGCCCCGTGCGAACACGCCGAGCAGGTTCTCCGTGGTGCGGGTGACGAAGGCGCGGGTGCGGGCGTCCATGCCGTGGTCCCGGCCGAGTTCGCCGGTCCCCGCCACCAGCGCCTCCACCCAGCGCATGGTGCCGGTCGCGAAGACCCCGGCCCCGCCGGCGGTGGTGTAGTACGCCGAGTCGCTGTGGCTCGCCCGGCCGGCGCACACCAGCGGGGAGTGCGCGGTGATCTCCAGCGGACCCGGCGCCGGCATGCCCGGCACGACCCGGTCGTACTCCACCCCGACGAGATGCGCGAAGCCCTCCCCGGCGCGCACCCCGGTGCCCTCGTACAGCCAGTGGCCGGCCGCGTGCACCACATAGGGCGCGTCGACCGGATACCCCTCGTACAGCACGCCGGTGAGCGAGGACTCGGGGTCGGCCGCCGGCGGCAGCCGGTAGTCGGTGGTGACCAGCTCGGGCCGGGAGGCGTAGCAGGGGTCGGCGCGGTAGGAGGTCTTGTAGCACACCACCGTTCGGCCGTCCGCCTGCTCGCCGGGCTCGAGCCGGACGCGGCGGAAGCAGGTGTTGGCACCGAGGAAGGCGACGTTCGTGCCCGCGTCCCGGGCGGCCGTGACGTGGGCACGCTGTTCCGGCGTCCAGTACTCGTCGTGCCCCAGGCAGACGACGGCGTGCGCGCCCCGCAGCACGGCGGGGTCCCGGTGCACGTCGACGCCCGTGCTGTAGGCCAGCGGAACTCCGAGCCGCTCGGCCAGCACCACCAGCGGCCGCTCGTACACCAGGAACTTCTCCGCCCCGTTTCCGTCGTACGGACGGTCGAAGCTGACCGCGAGGGACCGCGTGGCGTACGCGCCCGACGCGCCGGCGTACAGGCTGCTGCCGCCCCAGCGGTTGTACGCCTGCCAGGTGGCCGGGGCGTGCAGCAGGACCGTACGGCCCGTGCCGTCGGTGGAGCGGACGATCAGCGGCACGTACCGCTGGTGTCCGGTGTCCGTCTCCAGCCGTAGCAGATAGGCGCCCTCGGGCCAGCCGTCGGTGTCCACCGACAGGGTGGCCGGCCAGTCGGCGCGCACGGTGCGGGTGGCCGGCAGCACCAGGGGGGCGCTCTGTGCGCGGCCGGGTATGCGCCCCGAGGTCCAGATCCGGCGCGCCTGCCGGCCGCCGTACCAGCCGACGCGGAACGCGGAGACCCGGAAGGCGCCCGCGGTCGTCGACACATGCAGGGCGAACTCCTCGCCCGGGGTCACGCTGACCCGGTCCGTGTAGCCGGCCACCGCGTCCGGCGGACCGGTGCCGGCGAGCCGCCAGTCGGCGCTGCCCGGGGCCTCCCGCTCCGCCTCCGGCCTGAGCCGCCCCGGCTGGGCGTGGGCCGTGTACGTGCGGGTGCGTGTGAACGTGCAGGCGGCCGTGGTGAGCCCGGCCCCGGCGCACACGCCGAGGAAGCGGCGGCGGCCGAGACCGTCCGACGGGGGAGTTCCAGGTGCCGGAGCCACGTCACCTCCCAGGGGTGGATGCCTGCTCCAGCCTCCCGACGGGCCCGCGCTCCCCGCAACCCGCGCGGGGGGCCGGATCGGGGCGGGGGACCGGCGGACAGGCCCGTGCACCGGGCTCCCGGCCCTGCCGCCGTACGGGTGACACGCTGGCTGCCCGGCGCCGGGCCCCGTCGGGCGGCTGCCCGAGCCGGCTCGCTAGAAGGGCGGCCCGTCGAGGAGTTGGAGGAGCCACTGGGCGGTCTGTTCGGCGCCCGGCTCGGCGCCGGACGCGGTGGGGAACATCCGGCCCCAGGACGCGGCCCGGCCGAGGGCGCTCAGTCGCCAGGCGAGGCTCGCGGCACGCCGGAGGTCGGTCAGCGTGCGGCCGTCGCCGGTCCAGGGCTCCAGGTAGGCGTCGCGCAGCCGGGGCAGCACCTGCGGCCCGTAGCGGTCGCGGGCCCGCTCGGCGGTGACCCGCAGGCTGAGGAACGGGTGGGAGACGGCGGCGTCCCCCCAGTCGAAGAAGGTGAACCGCCCCGGCGCCGGGCGGAATAGCTGGCCGTCGTGCAGGTCGGCGTGGTCGAGGGTGTCCTCGACGCCGAGGGAGGCGAGTTCGGCACACCAGTCGGCGAGCCGGGGCCGCAGTCCCGTGAGCCGGGCGCGCTGTTCCGGGGAGAGGGCCGTGGCCCGGGCGAGCAGCGCGTCGAAGACACCGGGCAGACCGGTGGTCCGGGCGGCGGGGACGCCCAGCCGTTCCATCGCCCGGCCGTACGGGACGACGGCGCGCTGGAGGCTCGCGTACTGGCGCAGCAACTCCTCCCACGCGTCCGTGCCGACCGGCTCCCGGGCCAGCACGGCCCGGAACGGTTCGCCCCCGTCCGGCAGCAGCGACCAGCCGCGCCCGGCGTCGACGGCCAGCGGCTCCAGCACCTGGCCGGGCACCCAGCGGGCCAGCGCCGCGGTCAGCGGGCCCTCGAAGGCACTGGCCGGCGGATTCGCCTTGAACCAGACGGCGTCCCGCCCCGCGACCGGTGTCCGCACCAGCACCGACCACGGCCGCAACCGCACCTGCCGGGCGCTGTCCGCCCGCAGGCCGTGCTCGGCGAGACGGTCCCGGACCCAGCCGAGGGCCGAGGCCCGCCACTCCTCCCGCTCCCAGGGAGTCACGGCGTCCGGATAACCGCCCCGGTCCACCGCCGTCGTATCCGCGTGTTCCATCGGGCCATCCCAGCAGCCCGGCCCCCGGCCCGGCCAGCAGATTTCGGCGCCGGCCCCGCACCTGTGCCGCACACACGTGCGCCCCCGGAGAGGCTCCGGGGGCGCACGGGCGGTTCAGCCTCAGGCCTGCTGCCTGCGGCGCAGCGTCAGGTACGTACCCGTCGCGCCCGCGGCCAGCAGGGCGCCCGCACCGAGGCCCACCGGCAGCACCGGGAAGCCGGAGGAGTCGGTCGCGACGGCCGTGTTCTGCATCGCCGGGCCGGGGGTGATGTCGGTGGCGACCGGGGCGACGTGGTGGATCGGGCCGACGGAGCGCACCGAGCCGTCCGCCTTCAGCAGCACCTGCTTGTTGTTCGGGTGCCGGAAGTCGAACAGGCCCGCCAGGGAGCCGGCGGTCGCGTCGAAGGAGTGGTCGCCGATCCGGCCGGTGCGCCAGTTGTCCTCGATGAACCGGGTGATGGACGCCTGGTTCGTCAGGGCGTGGTCGACCTTGTTGACCTTGCTGTACGGCGAGATGACCAGCAGCGGCTGCCGGGTGCCGGGGCCGCAGCGGTCGGCGTAGCCGCCGGCCGCCTTCGGGCCGTGCTGGCAGGCCGGGCTGTCGATGGCCTTGCCGTTGGAGCCGGTCGAGGTGTCCGTGGAACCGTTGCGCGGGGCGACGTAGGCGTGGTCGTACCAGCCGTCGGAGTCGTCGTACGCGATCACGATCGCCGTCGACTTCCACTGCGGCGAGCTCTGGATCGCGTTGATCTGCCCGATCAGGAAGTGCTGCTCGTCGGTCGGGTCGGAGTAGGCCGCGTGACCGTCCTGGTAGGCGCCGGCCTTGACGAAGCTGACCGCCGGGAGCTTGCCTGCCTTCAGGGCGGCGGAGAAGTCCGTCAGGTCGTAGTTGTGGTTGGCCTGGCCGTTGTGGCCGATCTCCGAGACGCTCTTCGGCGGCAGGTGGTGCGGATTGGCCGTCGACTTGTAGTACGCGAACGGGTTGTGGTGCGGGCTGTAGTCCGTGACGGACGCGCCGCCCAGATTGGCGTGCGTGGCGTCGCACTTGGCGTAGTCGCCCTGCTTGCCGTCCCACGCGGTGGTCGGGCGGAAGCCGCCCTGGAACCAGCCCCAGCTCACCTTCCTGGCGTTGAGCAGGTCACCGATGTTCCTGCCCTGCAAGGACGCGAGCGCGTTGCTGCTGGTGTGGTCCTTGCCGGAGCAGTCGTCGTAGGCCGGGTCGGGGTCGTTGACGAGCGTGCCCACGCCGTGGGCGTCCGGGGACAGGACCGTGTAGGGGTCCGGGGTCGGGGTCTGCTTCGGGTTCTCGGTGCCCGTCTTCGGGTCCATGGAGACGACACCGTGCGTCTGGCCGGAGATCAGGTTCAGCGCGCCGGGGGTGGACGGGCCGTACACCGAGCTGTAGGAACGGTCGCTCATCGCGTAGTGCTGGGCGTAGTTCCACAGGGCGGTGACGGTGTTGCCGTCGTAGTAGTCCATGACCAGGCCGGGCTCGCCGAACAGGCCGCCGCTGCACTTGTCGACCTCGGTGTTCTGCACGAACTGGTCGGCCTTGCCGCCGTTGTAGGCGTACTGCTCCGGGCCGTAGGAGTGGTTCTGGTCGCAGGTCATCGCCTGCGCCGGGGACAGCCGCTTCGGCGTGTACTGGTTCGGGTTCTTCGTCAGCAGCCCGGCGTGCGCGAGGGTGTCGATGTTCTTCGGGGTGTTCTTCGCCGCCTTGAACGTCGTGCCGTCCGTGTTGGCGGCCTTCGGGTAGGTGGCGAAGTAGTGGTCGAAGGAGACGTTCTCGTCGTACAGCACGACAACGTGCTTGATGGGAGTGGCGGTCGAGGAGTGTCCGCCCGGCGTGCCGGCGGGCACCGCCGCCCAGCCGGGCGCGTTGCCGCCGAGCGCGGTGAGCGCGGCGGCTCCCGCGAGCGCGCCGAGAGTCCGCAGCGCGGCTCGTCTTCCTCTGCTGGCCATGGTGGTCTACCCCTTCGGACAGAACGTCTGTGCGTCGTACGAGCAGGGATGCTGCGCCCGCCGCAGGACGCGCCGGCGGAGCCATGATGGCCCGTGGGTGAACACCGAGTCAGGGATCCTGGGGCAAAACTTGACTCTGTGTTGACCCGTTCGGCCGTGGAGTTGTCCGGACAGGTTCAGGCGAGCAGCGCGCGCCCGTACCAGTCCGAGGCGTCCCGCACACCGGGCAGCGCGTAGAAGTAGCCGCCGCCGAACGGGGAGATGTAGTCCGTCAGCGGCTCACCGGCCAGTCGGTGCTGCACGGTCTCGAACTGCCGGACCAGGTCCTGCTGGTAACAGAGGAACAGCAGGCCCATGTCCAGGTTGCCGTTGGCGTCCATGCCCCGGTCGTAGTTGTAGGCGCGGCGCAGCAGCCGCTGGTCCGCGGTGGCCGGGGTGCGCGGGTTGGCCAGCCGCATATGGGCGTCCAGCGGGATGACGTCACCCTTGGGGTCGTCGGCGTACTTCGGTGTGTCGTGCTCGTGGTCGCCGTCCAGCGGCGCGCCCGACTCCTTCGCCCGGCCGAACATGCGCTCCTGCTCACTGAGCGAGACCCGGTCCCAGAACTCCACCAGCATCCGGATCAGCCGGACCACCTGGTAACTGCCGCCGACCGCCCACTCCGGCTCGCCCATGCCCCGGCCCACCCACACCAGCCGGTCCATCTCCCGGGCGCTGGTCGGGTCCGGGTTGGCGGTGCCGTCCTTGAACCCGAGCAGATTGCGCGGGGTGCCCGAGGGCCGGGGCGGGCTGCTGAAGCCGTCCAGCCGCCAGCGGACCTGGAGGCCGCCGCGGGTGTGCCGGGCGATGTCGCGCAGCGCGTGCAGGGTGGTGTCCGGGTCGTCGGCGTGCAGCTGGAGGCTGAGGTCGCCGTGGCACCACTCGGCCTTCAGATCGTCGTCGGGGAAGGCGGGCATGGCGGTCAGCCGCCGGGGTCTGCGGGCCGCGAGCCCGAACCGGTCGTCGAAGAGCGAAGCGCCGGCCCCCACGGTCACGGCCAGCCGGCCGCCGGGCACCTGCCCACCGAGGACGCCGGAGTCGGCGGGCGGGCCGGTGATGCCGACCGGGGACGGCGTACCGCCGGAGGTCAGGAAGCGGGCCCGCTCGGTGAGGGTGCGCAGCAGCTCGGCGAGGTCCGCGCGGCTCTCGGCGGTCACGTCCAGGGCGGCGAACACGCAGGTGCGGCGCGGGGCGGCGAGGGCGGAGGCCTGGTGCGGGCCGTGGAAGGGGGCCAGGGTGGCGGCCGGCGCGGAGGCCTCCGGCGCGGCGGGGGCGGCGGCACCGGTCGCGAGCCCGGCGCCGGCGAGGGCGGCACCGCGCAGGAAGCGGCGCCTGCCCAGGCCGTCGGCGGGGCCGTCATGGGGTACGCGGTTCACACGGTCCTCCGCGGGTCGCACAGGGTCGCCACCGACGCCAGTCGCTCCACCAGGCCGCCGAGGACCGCGTTCACGTCCTCCCGGCGGGCGCGGCCGAGCCGGTCCAGCGGGGTCCACCCCGCCGGGCCGTGGAACCCGTCGAGGGTGTGCCGGGCCCGGTCCAGTTCCTTGTGGAGCGCGGGCAGGCCGGCGTACCGGGTGGCCAGGACCGGCTCCAGCCGGGACAGCACCTCACGGGTGCCGTCCAGATTGGCCCGGGCGGTGGCCAGATTGCTGCCGCTGCCGTAGTCGGTGCGGCCGGTCAGCTCGAACTGCACGGTGTTCTCCAGGATCTCGTGTGCGCGCAGCCCCAGTTGGGCCGGGTCCATACGGGTCTGCGCCCAGCTGTCGCGCAGGGCGGTCACCGCCTGCACCAGCGCCGCCGCCGGGCCGCGCAGGCTCGCGGCCGACGCGCCGTGCCACAGCCCGTACTCGACGCGGTGGAAGCCGGTGAAGTCCTTGTCGCGCACCCCGCCGGGCAGGCCCGCGTCGGTGCCGTTGATCCGCCCGTCCGCGTCGCCGAAGGCGTCGTACGCCGCTCCCAGCCGCTCGTACTCCAGATGCGCCGGCAGCCACGCCGACCGCGCCGCCGCGAGATCGCCCCGGTCGACGGCCTGCCGGAGCCTCGTCGTCAGCCGGACCACCTCGGTGAGCCCGCCGCCGACCCACTTCTGGTAGGCGAGCGCCGGCGGGATCAGATCGTGCTGGCTGACCGGGGCCGCGCCCGGGCCGGGCCGTCCCGAGGCGATGCGCACGGTGGGGCCCGTGACGGCGTCGGCGTCGTCCGGCACGCACTCGAAGGCGTACGCGCCCTTGCCGAGCCGGACGGTCAACTGCCGGGTGGTACCCGGGCCGATGCCCTCCACCTCGCCGTACACCGTGTGGTCGGCCGGGTTCTCCAGATACACCTCGGCGGCGCCGTCGGAGGTGTTGTGCAGATCGAAGGTCCGCACCCCCGACTCGGGCCGGGTCCAGCCGCGGCCGCAGTGGCTCGGCGACACCTCCACCACGATGTGCCCCGACGGACCGGTGGCGGCCCGGCCGTGCCGCGGCCCGCCGGGCGAGAGGGCCGGCGACACGACCGCGAGCACCACGGCGAGGGCGACGAACACAGCGGGGGCCGTCCGGAGACGGGCCGACCGCGTGCCGAGGCGGGGCGACGGCATGGCGAGCCTTTCCGGACGACGTACGCAGCGGCCTCATCGTAGGCGCCCGCACAGAACCGAACAGCCGTACAGGGGCTCGGGTGGCCGAGAATTTCCCCGGGGTTCACCGGCCCGTTGGCCGCGGCCCTCGCTCAGCGCACCGGGTAACCGAACGCGTACCCCTGCTGCTTCAGCCAGGGCAGCAGGGTGCGCAGCGCCGCGACGGTCTGGGAGCGGTCGCCGCCCGCGTCGTGGAAGAGCAGCGTCGGCCCGTTGGCCAGCTCGCTCTTGACGGTGTTGATGATCGCGGCCGTGCCCGGTCGCGCGAAGTCCTTGGAGTCGACGTTCCAGCCCAGCGGGCGCATCCCGTGCGAGGCCGCCAGGTGCCGGCTGTACGGGGTGAAGGCGCCGCCCGGGGCCCGGTAGTACATCGGCGCCACGCCACCGGACGCCGTGGTGATCTGCCGCTCGGCGTCCAGGATCTGCTGCGACTGGTAGGCCTCGGACTTCTTGTCCATCGTCACGTCGTGCGACACCGTGTGGTCGCACAGCCGGTGCCCGGCCGCCACCACCTGCTTCACCAGGTCCGGGTGCGCCTGCGCCTGGGTGCCGACCATGCAGAACGTCGCCTTCACCCCGTTGTCCCGCAGCACCCGCAGCACCTGCGGCGTCCACAGCGGGTCCGGGCCGTCGTCGATGGTGATGTTGACCGCGTGCGCGCCCCCGTCGGAGGCGTGCACGATCGTCTCGGACACGGCCGCCTGCTTCGGCGCGCTCTGCCGGACCGACGCGTCGGGCGCGGCGGCCGCACGCCCGGGAGCGGAACCGCCCGGCTGCCCCGCCTGCGCGGTCCACACCGAGGTCGCGGCCGCCACCGCCGTGACTCCGATCGCTGCCGCGACCATCCGGCCGTACCATCCCCGCCCGCCGTGTCGCGCCATGTCCGCTCCGCCCCCTGTGTCGATGAGTCCTGGTCCGTCTGGCAGGACGAGCGGCGTCCCGGCGCCGGCTCACTCTGTTACCGATCGCGGACAATATCGCGGCGGTTCCGGGACAGCGCCGCCGACGGGGTACCCCGTCAGGGGTAACGACGGCCCCGGGCATGAGCACGAGGTGATCCTGATGGCGCCAGCACCGGCGGGCACATACGACGCGACCCCGGGGCCGCCGCGGCCCGAGGCCCTGACGAGGATCATGCTCAGACCGCTCGCCAGCAGCCTCCCCCTGGGCTTCTTCGCCTTCGGCACCGGCAGTGTGCTGCTGAGCGCGGCCCAGTTGCAGTGGGTGCCCCAGGACCAGACCACACCGCTGATGCTTCTGGTGCTGGCCTTCGTGGTGCCCCTGGAACTGCTCGCCGGGATCTTCGCGTTCCTGGCCCGCGACGGCGGCGCGGCCTGCGGGCTGTCCGTGCTGGCCTGCGCCTGGGCGGGCAGCGCGCTGGTCAGCCTGTCCGGACCGGTCGGACAGCGCAGCCCCGCCATGGCGGTGTTCCTGCTCACCGTGGCCCCGCTGATGCTGCTCCTGTGTGCCGCGTCGCTCCCCGGCAAACCCCTGTTCGGTCTCCTGCTGCTGACCGGGGCCTGCCGCTTCGTCCTGACCGGCGCGTACCAGGCCGGCGGCCCGGAAGTGCTGCGGTCCGCCGCCGGCTGGATCGGCACCGTCCTGGCCGCGTTCGCCCTGTACGGCGGCTTCGCCCTGCTCCTGGAGGACTCCGCGCAGCGCACGGTCCTGCCCCTGGGCCGCCGGGGCCGGGCGCGGACCTCCCTCCAGGGGGACCTCGGCCACCAGCTGGAGCGCACCGAGCGGGAGGCCGGCGTCCGACGGCAACTGTGACCCGAGCGCGGGAAAAACGGGCTGCCGCCCCCTGCGCGCAGCCGCTACCGTGCCCCTGGTCCAGGGCAGCCCCGACGTCGGCACCCTCCTCGCCATCGTCCGGCGGCTGCACCACGCCTGGCCGGACAGCGAGCCGGTGCCGGTCGACGGCACCGGCCACAACGCGGCCCCCCGGCCTGGCGGACGCCCTGATCGCGGCCACCGACCGGTACGCGGCCCGCGGCCGGCCGGTGCCGCTCGCCCGCCCGGAATCCGTACGGCCCTCCACGCGAAAGACGGTCACATGACGCCACCGCCCCGCCTCGGCCCCCTGCTGGACCAGTTCGACTTCGCGCACGACCGGCTGGTGAGCCGGCTGGCCGGGCCCGTCTCGGACAGCGGCGACGGTACCGGGACCGAGGTCGGGCCGATGACCGACGACGAGTACTTCTGGGAGCCGGTGCCCGGGTGCTGGTCGGTCAGACGCCGCGCGGACGGCCCCGGGCCCCGCGCGACCCTGCTGGCCGGCGCCGGTGCCTGGGGCCGGGACGCCGCCGCCTACCCGCACCCCTGGCCACCGCCGGTCACCACCATCGCCTGGCGGCTGAGCCACCTCACCGAGATGCTGACCCTGCGCGCGGACCACACCGCCGGCAGCCGCTCGGCGACCCGGGACACCCTGCCGGTCAGCGGGGCCGCCGCGGACGCCGTCGCCGCCCTCCGCGCCGGTGCCGCCGCCTGGCGCCGGGCACTGCTGGGCGCGGACGACCCCGCGCTGGACACGGTCGGCTACTGCGCGTACCCCTACGGCAGCGACCCGGAGGAGCCGTTCCTGGACATCGTGTGGTGGGTCAACCAGGAGCTGCTCCACCACGGAGCCGAGATCGCGCTGCTGCGCGACCTCTACCGGGCGAGTCACCCCGCCTGAGCCGCCGGTCCCGCGGTCACCCCGGAAGCGACATGTACAGCCGCGTCCCGCCGGGCCGGAAGCCCACGCGTTCGTACACCCGCCGGGAGCCCTCGCCCGAGTACTCCAGCCACACCGACCGGGCGCCACGGGAGAACTGGGTCGCGGCCAGCGTCGCGGTGACCGCGCCCGCGATGCCCCGCCCCCGGTACGCGGGCAGGGTGCCCACGCCCGCGAGTTCGGCGGTGCCCTCGGCGATGGCCGAGCACAGGGCACCGCCCGCGCAGCCGCCGCCCGCAGCCCGCACGAACCGGACGGCCCCGCCGCCCTCCGCGGTGCGCCGCAGCCGGGCCGCGCCCTCGGGCGAGGGCGCCCACTCGCCGCCGAACGCCTCGGCCAGGGCCGCGTCGAGCGCGGCGTAGTCCGCGTCCGTGGCCGGAGCCACCACCTGGACCGGCGGCGCCGGCTCCGGGCCGGACTCCGGCGCGACGAGCGTCTCCGGCGTACACACCAGGTACTCGTGGACGGCCTCCGTGCCGAAACCGGCCCGGCTGAGCGCGGGCGCCACCGCGGGGGCGGCGTCCGGGGCGAACTCCAGCCGGGGCATGAGCCCGCGCGCACGGAACGCGGCGATCAGGTCGGCGACGTCCCGCTCGGACGGCTCGGCGCCGGGCAGCGGGGAAGCGTAGTTGACGTACTGACTGGTCGTCGAGGGGTCGAACCCCACAACGAAGCCGCCGACTTCACAGGCCGCCGGGCGGCGCAGAAGGTGGGCGACGGTAAAACTCTGCACATCGGTGCGCACGCTGAAACCTCACGGTGAGAGATACATGGATCGACCTCGTCCCACGCGATGCGTGACGAGATGACGACGAGGTGGAGGTGCCGGGAGGGGCACCGCATCGTCGGGCCGCCGTGAGAGGGCGTGACGAGCACGGAGGAACGCTGCGGGAGAGCAGGAGCCTCAGTGCTGACGGCGGCCGCTGCGGGACGCCGGAACCATGGACTTCAGTCCTTCGAGAGAAGAGTTTCCGAAAAAGTCGAACACTGGTGATCTTGCCACCTGTTGGCGCGCGGGGCAAGGGGCCCGCCGGCCCGGGGCTCAGGCGAAGACCACCTCGGCGGAGGCGTGCCGGGACTCGCGGCAGCCGGCGACCCGCAGGCGCGCGCCCCCCTCGAAGGGGGCGCCGTCGGCGAGGAGATGCTCGCCGGCGAAGGCCGGCCGGTGCAGCCGGTAGGACAGCGACCGCACCCGGCGTTCCGGCGCGTGCCTGCGCACCAGCTCCAGCATGAGCAGGGCCAGCAGCGGCCCGTGCACGACCAGCCCGGGATAGCCCTCCACCGCCCGGCAGTAGGGCGTGTCGTAGTGGATGCGGTGGGCGTTGGCGGTGAGCGCGCTGAACCGGAACAGCAGCGTCTCGTCCGGCCGCAGCCGCAGCCGCCACGGCCCCTCCGCCTCCGGTACGGCCGAACCGTCGAGCGCGGCCGGAGGGCTGGGCGGCGCGGCACCCGCCCCCGACCGGTAGACGATGTCCTGCTCCTCCACCAGACGGACCCGCCCGCCCTGGCGGAACTCCTGGCGCTCGGTGACGAACAGCAGCTCGCCGCTGCGGCCCTGCTTGGGGGTGACCGCGGCCAGGCTGCTGATCCGCTCGGTGGGCTCACCGAGGCGCAGCGGCTCGCGGATCTCGCAGCGTCCCCCGGCGAACATGCGGCGCCGGTCCGGCAGGGGCGGCAGGAAACGGGCCTCGCGCGGATGGCCGTCGGGGCCGAGGGCGTGCTGCGGAACCCAGTGCAGGAAGTACAGCCACTGCCACAGCGGCGGCAGCGGGTCGCCGGCCCCTGCCACACCGCCGGGCAGGTCGAGCAGCGCCGACAGGGCCGCCGCCGGTCCGGGCGGCAGGGCGTCCTCGTCGCGGACCGGCCCGGGGTGCCAGGACGCCACATGGGAGGCGAGCGGGGAGGACATGGGCTCGTTCATGTCGCCCATCATGGGGGATCGCACGACAGAGGGTCCCCGAACCCGCCGGGCCGGCCGCCAAGTCACAGGAAAATCAGCTTACTTGTGCTCGCCGGTGCCGCCGGTCACCGTCGGGTACGGTGAGCAGGATGAGTCCTGTGGCCGTCTTCCTGCTGGGTATGGTGGGCGCGTTGGCGCCTGAGATCGTCCGCCTCTACGAGATCCGCAATGATCCGGCGCGCTTCCAGTGGTCATGGTTCTACCTGGTCGTGTCGCTCGCCTTCGCGGGCCTCGGCGGAGTGCTCGCGCTGGTGCTCCCCGCGACCACCTACTGGGGCGCCCTGTACGTGGGGGTGTCGACGCCGGTGCTGGTGAACTCCATGGTGCGCAAGGGCCGGGACCGCGCCCGGGCACAGCTGCGGTCCTGGCCGCGCACCCCCGAGCGCTACTCGCTCCTCGACTCCTACGTGTACGGGCTGTAGACCATGGAACTCGGCCCCTCCCACGGCATCAGGTTCCGCTTCGACGACGGTCTGCTCGGCGCCGCCCTGCTCGACATGCACCGCAAGCCCGCGCTCCCGCTGCGCGAACGCCTGCTCGGTACGGGCGTCCGGCCGGAGCCGCTGCCCACGCCCGAGGTACCGGCCACCCGCAGGGAACAGCGGCTCGGCATCGGCACCCGACACCTGGAACTGACCGAGCCGGCGGGCCCGGACCCGGCCGTCGCCCTGGAACTGCGGTTCGAGCTGAGCGCGCCGCTGGAGTGGCGTCTGACGACGGACGCCACCACGGAGCCGACCGCGCAGGGCGCGCGCTGCGCCCTGCCCGGCCGGGTCACCCTGACCGTCGAGACCACGGCCGCCTGCACGGTCGACGGCGGCGAGGTGCGGGTGGCGTTGCCGGCGGGCGGCTCCCGGCTCGTGCTGACGCTGACCAGCCTGCCGGTGTTCGACGTCGGCGACACCGTCGTGGTGTGCCGCCCCGACCAGATCCGGGAGGCGGCCGTCGTGGTGTCCTGCCTCCCCGGGGACCGGCTGACCCCCGTCGTCGCCGTCGAGCCGCCGCCCCTGTCCGAGGCCGACTACATCGCCCTCTACGAGCGGTTCGCCCACAGCCAGAACGTCTCGATGCAGCGCATCGGCGGCAAACTCGGCATGGCCGAGGTGCTGGCCGGCGGCCCGGAGCTCCAACGGCGGACACTCCTCGAGATCGCCGAGCACCAGCAGCTCGCCAAGGCCCTGAGCGGGTACCGGTCCTGGCTCAAGCACAACGAGATGGCATCCCGGCTGGTGACCGAGATGCGCGTCCGACGGGCCGTGTTCCTGGCCGACTTCGCCCCCGAGGAACTCAACACCCTCGATCCCGCCCTGCGGGAGGAGGCCGACCGGGTGTGGAGCGCGCACACCGGCAAGGACGCCAAGGACCGCGACGACCCGTCCGGCCGGATGTTCGCTGGCCTGCCCGAGCACGTACGCCTGCACTGGGACGGACTGACCGACCTC
Organism: Streptomyces sp. NPDC001606; assembly: GCF_053596835.1. Classification (NCBI taxonomy): domain Bacteria; kingdom Bacillati; phylum Actinomycetota; class Actinomycetes; order Kitasatosporales; family Streptomycetaceae; genus Streptomyces; species Streptomyces sp. NPDC001606. The sequence continues at coordinate 244,485 of NZ_JBSFHC010000001.1, read as the reverse complement.
ACCACCGTCGCCTGGCAGCGGCTGCGCGCACCCGGCGGCGAGCCCGAGCAGGTGCTGGAGGTGCCCGAGGACGACCCCGCGAGCTATGTCGCCGCGCTGTACACCGCCCTGCGCACGGGCACAGCGCTGCGCCCGGTCGCGACGCCGGGCACGCCGCTCGACCCGCTGTTCGCCGCGGCCGTACCGGACGACGCCGACGAGGCGACGCTCGTCGAGAACACCGCGGACGTGAACGCGCTGCTCGGCGCCGTGTACGCCCATCACCGCGGCGCCCGCCTGGTGATCACGCCGCCGCCGGACCTGGCGCCGGTGCGCGCGGCCGTCGACGCACAGCAGCGCCGCATCACCGGGTCCCCGCGGGCCCTCGACGCAGGGACGGAAGAGGCCGATCGGGGCGGAAAGCTGCGACGGTGGCTGTCCACCGGGCTGCGCAACCCCTACCGGGCGCTGGAGGCGGCGGTGACCGCCCAGGTGGCCCCGAGCCTGATCAGCGCGGTGGGCGACCGCCGGCTCACCGCGTTCACCACCGGAATGCCGTACTCGTTCGTCCGCACCCAGGAGGCCGACTGGTCGCGCAAGCCCATCGGGCACGTCGCCGCCGACCCGGCGCTGATCATCCTCAACGAGATCTACAGCGCGGGCATCGCGCGCTCGGCCGGAACCTTCAGCCTCGTCTTCGACCCCGGGTTCTTCCAGGCCTCGGAGACCGAGGACGTGATGGGCTCGATGGGCGGCCACTTCACCCATCCCATCCTGCTGCCCGGCCCCGACGAGCTGATGCTGGACGCCCTGACCACCCTGCCCCGGGATCTGCCGGTGGAGCTGCTCTTCTTCAACACGCACGGCCTGGACGACGGGATCGTGCTCGGCGAGGCGCTCGCCCTGGAGAACTGGCGCATCCCGCAGTGGCTGACCCTGGAACACCGGCCCCTGGTGTTCAACAACTCCTGCCAGTCCTGGACGGGCGTCGGCCGGGAGTTCGTCCGCGTCGGCGCCCGCGGCTACATCGGCTCGCTGTGGAGCATCCCCTCCCGGCAGGCGGCAGACTTCGGGCGCACGGTCGTGCACCGCATCACCGCCGAGGAGAGCCCGGTGAGCGAGGCCATCGTGAACACCGGGCTGCCCGCCGGAATCGAACGCTCCTACCTCTACGTGGGCACCGCGAGCGGCCGGCTGGACCAGTGGCGGGACCGTACCGCCACCGCGGGCGAGGCGGCGCTCGCCGAATGCGCGATCCTGGCGCGCGCCGCGCTCGGCCGCCGTGGCTCGCTCACCCCGCTGCTGCACCGCGAGATGACCGCTCTGCGCCGCACCGTGGAGCACACTCCGCACGGCCGCACACCGGCCTACCTGGACGTGCTGCTGGACGACCTCGCGCTGACCGTCGGCGACGACAGCGCCGGCGAGGACGCCGTACAGCGGCTCGTCGCGTCCGTCGACGCGCTGCTGCCCCGGCTGGACCTGCCGGCAGCGGAGGCGGACCGGCGGTGGGCCGTCCGGTTCACGCTGACCGGCCTGCGGCACGAGCGGCGCGACGAGCTGGCCGCGGCGCTGGCCGCCTTCCGGCGCAGCGTGGACTACGGCGAGGCCTGCCCGAGCCGCTCGCACCTGCTGCTGCGGATGGCGCAGCTCCAGATGCGGCGCGGCCACTGGGAGGAGGCGCGCGGGCTCGCGCAGGAGGCGTACGACCTCTTCCAGCGCGAGGACGACCAGACCGGACTGCTCCAGGTCTCGGGTCTCCTCGGCCAGTTGAGCAAGCGGCTGCGCCGCTACGACGAGGCGATGCGCCACGCCCGCGAGGGCTATGCCCGCGCGGTGGAGCTGGCCGACCGGGAGCAGCAGGGCGCCTTCAAGCTGGACGAGGCGACGCTGCACCAGCTGGCCGGCGATCACGACGCGGCGATCGCCGCCGCCACCACCGCCCTGGAACTGGCCCGCATCATCCATCACGACCAGGCCGAACTGGCCGCCGTGGGCAGGCTGTGCGTCTGCCACCGGGAGAAGGGCGACCTGGCCACCGCCGAGGAGTACGCCACCGTGGGTCTGGCGCAGGCGGAGCGGCTCGGTGTGCCGAGGGAGGCCGCGAGCTTCCACTGGGACGTCGCCGAGGTGCTGCGGCTGCGCGGCAGGCCCGCCGAGGCGCTGGTCCACTACCGGGCCGCGGTGGACGGACTCGTCCGGATCGGCGCCTGGGAACTGGCCGCGCCCATCCTCGCCGGCCTCGCCGCGCTCGCCGAGCAGCAGCAGGACGCGGACGCCCTGTGGTCGGCGGCGGTGTGGGGCGCGATCCTGTGCTCCGCCGCGGACCCCCAGCAGTGGTCCTCGGTGCTGCCGCTGGTGATCGACGCGGTCACCAGGGCCCTGGAGCTGGGCCCCTTCGCGCTGACCGAACGGCGGATGGCCGAACTGTCGGCGGTCCTCACCGCCGGCGGCCGCGAGGGCGTCCCGGAGCACATGCAGTTCCTGGGCGATGTGTTCACCCTGCTGCTGACCTGGCTGGTGGGCCAGAACCCCGCCGAGGTCACCGAGTTCGCCCGGCACCTGGACGGGCAGGTCGACGGCGTCGCGCTGGGACTGGCGGAGTTCGTGTCGGTGCCCTACCTCCGGCGCGCCGCTCACGGCCTCCGCGAGGAGCCGTACGAGCCCGTGTGAGGGAGCCGCGCAGACCCCGGTTAGACGTATCGCGGCCGGTCACCTAGCGTTCCGCGCATGACAGAGCGACGCGCGATCCTGAGTGGTTCGGCCTTCGAGGAGCAGATCGGCTACGCCCGGGCCGTGGTCGACGGCGACTGGGTGCACGTGTCCGGCACCACCGGCTTCGACTACACCACCATGACCATCTCCGACGACGTGGTCGAGCAGGCCGAGCAGTGCCTGGCCAACATCGGGGCGGCGCTCACCGAGGCGGGGTGCACCTTCGCCGATGTGGTCCGGGTGCGCTATCTGCTGCCCGACCGCGCGGACTTCGAGCCCTGCTGGCCGGTGCTGCGCCGCTGCTTCGGCGAGGTCCGCCCGGCCGCCACCATGATGGTGTGCGGACTCGCCGACCCGCGCATGAAGATCGAGATAGAGGTGTACGCCCGCCGCCCCGGGCGGTGACCGGCTCAGCTCCGCCGGGCGGCGGCGGGACCGTCGGAGCCACGGGCGCGCCGCGCCGGGCGCAGGAACGCGGCCCAGCCGCCGTCCGGCCGCTCGCCCACCTGGAGTGTGCGCAGCCGGGCGAGGAGCCGCGGGTCCTGGACGTCCAGCCAGTCGACGAACTGGCGGAAGGACACCAGGCGGACGTCCGTACGGCCGGCGATCTGCCGGAGCGCCTCCTCGGCCGCGTCCATGTAGATTCCGCCGTTCCACTGCTCGAAGTGGTTGCCGATGAACAGCGGCGCCCGGTTCGTCTCGTAGGCCCGGTCGAACCCGGCCAGATACGACTGCGCCGCCTGGGCCCGCCAGTACGGGTAGTGGTACGACGGTGCCCGGGTCGAGTTCCCCGACTGGTTCGCCAGCATGTTGTAGTCCATGGACAGCACCTCGAAGGTGTGCCCGGGGAACGGGATGCTCTGCAACGGCAGGTCCCAGACGCCCTGCCGCTTGCGCGGCCAGCGTTGCAGTCCGCCCGGTGACGAGGCGTCGTACCGCCAGCCCAGCGCGCGGACGGCCGGCAGCAGGTTCTCCTGCCCGAGCAGACAGGGGGTACGGCCGCCCACCAGCTCCCGGTCGTAGTCGAAGGGGAGCGGCGGCTCGGAGTGCCAGCCGGTGTGGGTGCGCCAGGCGGTGACGAAGGTCCGGGCCTGCTCGATCTCCGAGCGCCACTCCGCCGGCGTCCAGTGGGCCACCGACCCCGGGCCGGCGCAGAAGTGCCCGTTGAAGTGGGTGCCGATCTCATGGCCGTCGAGCCAGGCCTGGCGGACGTACCGCAGCGTCTCCTTGATGTGGGCGTGGCTGAGGTATCCGATGTCGGAGGCGCCGGGCGGGTTGTTCGGCGGACGGTACCTGTGCCGGTGTTCCTCCGGCAGCAGATAGAGAGCGGACAGGAAGAACGTCATGTGTGCGCCGTGGGTGCGGGCCAGCTCCAGGAACCGTGGGAACAGGCCGGTGCCCAGCTCGCCGGCGCCGTCCCAGGAGAACACCACGAACTGGGGCGGGGTCTCGCCCGGTTCGAGCGGGGTGGGCGCGTCCGGCTGGCGGGGCTGGCCTCCGGTGTACGACGTGGAGCCGTCCCCGATCAGCCGGGGCGCCCCCTGCCCCGGCGCGCCGGGTTCGCCGCCCTCCCGCCCGCCGCAGCCGGCGAGCGGAGCGGTGGCCACACCGAGACCGGCTCCGAGGCCGAGACGCGCCAGGCCCCGGCGGCTGATTCCACTCATCGCCCCCATTAGATGGGATAAGCGCATGAATGCGGGGGATTGGCTCCGGTGTGGCGCGCGACCGGGCCGCCGGGGCCGCCCGGCTGCCGGTCAGGACAGGGCGAGGTCGTCCGCGTAGACCGCGCCCTGGCCGTACCAGCCGTGGACGTACACGGTGACCGTGCCGGAGGAGCCCGTCGTGAAGGGCACCGTCAGCTTCGTCCAGGCGGAGGAGGACGCCCAGGTGCTGGCCGTCGCGCCGCCGCTGACCCCGAGATAGGCGTACGGCCCCTGCACCCAGCCGCTGAGCGTGTAGGAGGTGTTCGGCTTCAGGGTGAGGGTCTGGGCGCACTGGCCGGTCGTGCTGTCGGAGGGCGTGGTCTTCAGCGCGTGGCTTCCGCCGTGCACCGGGGAGGAGACCACGGTGGCGCCGCTTCCGCAGGTCCACGGGGCGAGCGAGCCCGTCTCGAAGCCGCCGTTGCCGAGGACCGCCGTGCCGCCGGACCCGTTCACGGTCAGGGAGAGGGTGGCGCTGTGCCGGGTCGAGCCGGCCGTGCCGGTCACCGTCAGGGTGTAGGTGCCCGGCGCCGCCGAGGTGCCCGCCTGCACGGTCAGGGTCGAGGTGCCGCCGGCGGTGACCGAGGACGGGCTGAGCGAGGCGGTCACCCCGCTCGGCGCGCCGCTCACCGCGAGGTCGACGCTCTGTGCGCTGCCCGAGGTCACCGAGGTCTGCACGGTCGCCTTCGCCGAGCCGCCCGGGTCGAGGGAGGCGGTGGCGGGAGAGAGGGAGACCGCGAAGTCATTGGCCGGCGGGGTCGTCGTACCGCCCGTGAACGGTGCGAAGGTGTGGGTGAAGTACCAGGTGTCCTGGGCGATGCCGGAGCAGGTGTCGGAGGCGGGGGAGCCGGGACAGCTGCCGTTGTCGCGCTGGAGCGCCCAGAAGGACAGGGTGTTGATGCCCCGGGCGACGGCCCAGTCGTACACGGTCGTCGCGTCGGCCGTGGTGAAGGTCTCCGCCGGACCGTAGTCGTCCACGCCCGGCATCTCGGTGACCCCGATCATGCCCCACAGCTGGCTGTCGCTCAGATTCGGGTACAGGGAAGCGAGCTGGCCGTGCAGCCCGCTCGCGGCCGTCTGGGTGTCCGTGGCCATGTGGTGCGTGGCGCCGTCGTAGTAGTCGAACGTCATGATGTTGACGACGTCCACCTTCGCGCCGGCGCTCTTCGCGCTGCGCAGCACGGCGAGCCCGCTGTCGGCGAGACCGGTCGTCGTGGTCGGCAGGGTGTACGAGAACTGCACCGAGCGCCCGTTGGCGGCGGCCCAGTCCTGAACCTTCTTGATGGCCTGGTTGCGGCGGTCGATGCCGGCGGTGTTGGTGAGCGAGTTGTCCTCGACGTCCATGTCGAGCCGGGAGACGTCGTAGGTGGTGATGATCTTCTCGTAGGCGGCGGCGATGGAGTCCACGCTGGTGCAGCTGTCGGCTATCTCGGTACCCCCGTTGTCGGCGGCGTATCCGCCGAGGGAGGGGATGATGTCACCGCCCCGCGAGCGGATGGTGTCGACGTCGGCGCCGAAGACGGAGCGGTCCACGGGCTTGCCGCTGTCGCCGTTCCAGTACGGGGTGCACGAGCCCTTCTTGTCGGCCTGGAGAAAGGCCATGGTGAGGTACTTGGCCCCGGAGGACTGGGCCAGCGCGGCGGGGCTGTCGCCGTTGTAGGACTCGAAGTAGGGCGCGAAGACATGCGCGGGCAGCGGGGTCGCCGCGTGCGCGGTGCCCCCGATGCCCAGGGCGATCCCCGCGGACGCGGCCAGTGTGGCCACGCCGGTGAGCAGGGCGCGAACGGATCTCGGACGTGTCATCGGGTACTCCCGGAGAGCGGACGACAAGGCGGTCGAGCGGGGGTGGCGCACGGTGCGGAGCCCGGCCGGGGCTATTGGTCTAGGCCATGATTGGTCTGGACCAAACCCGGGTCAAGGTGCGCGACCCCCGTTTTTGCCCGTTCATGGGAGTCAACTGGCTGACATGTCTTGAGAGTTGACCTACAGGAGTTCAGCTGGCCCGGGTGCCACCGCCGCGGCGGATACGGCCCAGCAGATCGCGGTGATAGGCCGCGAGCTGCCCGGCGGGCACCGGGGCCGGGCTGCCGCTGAGGGTGTACCAGACGTCGCTGCCGGAATGCTGCACGGCCACACGCGCGCTGCGGCCGTCGGCCCGCAGCACGGTCGCGACCATCAGATCGCCGGTGACGATACCGACCTCGTCGGTCAGCGCGCCGCCCGGTCCCGCGGTCACCCGGTCGACATAGCAGTTGATGCTCGGAGGGCTGTTCATGGAGCGCAGGCTTCCATCCGGGCGGCCGGGAAGCACCGCACCGCGCAGACGCCGCCCGCACATGTCCCCGGGTCGGACGTGCCGCCGGGCGCACCCGGCGGCAGAGGACTCAGCCGAACAGCGGAAAGCGGTCCGCCGCCGCACCGAGGGCGGTGCGTTCGGCCTCGGTGAGCGCGGCCCGGCCGGTGCCCACCCGCGCATAGTGCCGGTCGCTCCACTCCGGCAGCCCGGGCCGGCCCAGCAGCCCGTCCAGGGTGGCGCGCACCGCGGCCAGCCCCTCGGGCGACGGCCCCGGCGCCAGCGGCAGAGCGGCGGTCAGGTCGAGATGGTGCACGGTCGCCTCCACCGCGAGGGTGATCAGCAGATCGCCGGCCGTCAGCACATGCCCCTGGGTAGCGACATGCCGGCCGGGACCGACGCCGTCCGCGGCCCGCGCGGCCGCCGCCAGCGTCTCCAGGAACAGACCCCGCAACTGGCCCCAGTCCAGGAACATGCTCGCGCTCACCCGCGCCCAGCGCCGGCCGTTCGCCGCACCGACGCCGTCCGGCCGCCACTCCTGCCAGTAGCTGACGGCATCCCGGTCCGCCGGCCCGAACGCCGGGGTGTGCAGGGCCACCAGAGCGCGCTGGGCATCGCCCAGACAGTGGAAGACGAGATCGCGGACCGCCCACCCCGTGCAGTCCGTCGGCAGCCATGACTCCTCGTCACCCAGCTCCGCGACCACCGCCGAGAGCGCCTCGTACGCCGCACGCACCGTGCGCGCCTGGGCGGAAGCGTCGGCACCGGCCATGCTGCTCCTGTCCGTCGTCCGGGATCGGCTCACCCGGACAGCGTACGACGCGGCCGACGCCCGAGGCGTCTCAGGTGTCGATCGGTGTGAGGCCCGGATAGATGTCGTTCCAGCGATAGCGGCGGCAGCGGAGGTGGAAGTAGACGTAGCCGGCCGCGTAGCGCTCCAGGTGCGGACGCTGGTCGTCGGTGGCGAGAGCGAGGAAGCGGTCGCGGGCCCCCAGGCCGCTGTCGAGGGTGCGGCGGGCGACGCCCTGGTACGCGATGCCCTCCCGGGTACTGGTGCGGTAGAGCCTGCCGGTGACGAAGTCGGCTCCGTCGACCGCCTCCTTGTAGCACGACAGCACGTCGTTGACGTCGTTCAGGAACGTCACGCCGGAGCACAGTGCCGCCGACCAGAACGCCCGGTTCGTGCCGGCGTCGAGGCACGGGTGAGTGAACTGCAAGGAGACGAACCAGAACTGGGAGAAGCCGTTGTAGGCCCGGACGAAGTCACTGTCCACGCCGTCGGACACCTCGGGTGTGAACTCCGCCTCCATCAGCACGCCGACGAGCGCGTTGTGCAGGAAGGCCCGGTAGACCGCCAGGAACGTCGGCCCGCAGAACGGTGCGATCTGCGCGAACAGGTGCCGCAGATAGCGGGTGATGGGACGGGTCGGGGCCCGCTCGGGCAGCAAGGCCTCCTGGAGGACCGCCTCGGCCTCGGCCGGCCGGCGGCTGCACAGGTCGTCGAGGTAGGTGCCGAACACCCAGACACGGTCGAGCGCGAACGCGAGATCCTCGTCGGTGACCGGCACCATCAGGCTGCGCATCAGGGTGATGGTGCGGATCGTCGCGGCCGGGACAGCGACGCCGAAGGCCTCGAACTCGGCGGCCAGCAGACCGGCCCGGAAGCGGGCCGCGGCCCCGTCCACCGCCGGCTCGTGCTCGACTGCGAACGCGACCAGAGGGTCGAGGAGACCGGAATCCAGCAGGCCCGCCATCATGGCGCGGTGTCGCGGGTCGGGGATCGCACCCAGCCCGTGCCGGGGCGTGCACCGCAGGGTGTCGATGCCCGGCGGACGAGGATGCCGGATCGTCCGGCGCTCGGTCAGACTCACACGGTGTCCTTCCGCCACAGGGCGGTCGGCAACGATGCTCCACCAGTCACGGTTCGGGTCGGATGATCACACGGCCGTACGGTCGGCCGCATGCGAAGCCGGCCGCCCCCGGCCGACCAGGTGAACGCGGGGCGCAGTGATTGACGTCGACCGCCCCCGATTGCGCGTCCGCACGACGCCGTACCTGCCTCGGGACGACGTTCAGGGAAGCCGGGAGGCGCTCCGGCGGCGGACCGCCGAGATCAGTCCGCCGGGCCCCTCCTCGTGCTGCGGCGGGGTGCTGACCGGGCGGCCGTAGGCGGCAGCGCGCTCGCGCAGGGTGTGGCAGTCGGCCTCCCAGCCGTGGCCGGCCAGCCAGCCCACCGGGTCGTCGGGCATCTCCGAGACCCACAGGGACGCCGCCGATCCCGGCACGGCGTCCGCGCCGAAGCGCTCGATCACGCCGCGCGAGCCCAACGTCAGCCCCATCCGGCTGCCCGGCGCCGACTGCGCGCCGATCCGGGCCAGCAGCAGGTCCACCGCGTCCTCGGACAGATAGATCAGCAGTCCTTCGGCGATCCACACGGTCGGCACCGTCGGGTCGTGCCCTGCCGCGGCCAGCGCGGCGGGCCAGTCCTCACGCAGATCCACCGCGACGGTGATCCGCTCGCAGCGCGCGACGGCCCGCTCCTGGCGCAGCACCGAAGCCTTGAAGTCCAGTGGCGCGGCCGTGTCGACCTCGAACAGCCGGGTGCCCTCGGGCCAGTCCATCCGGAAGGCCCGGCTGTCCATGCCGGCACCGAGCAGCACGACCTGCCGGACCCCGGCCGCACTGGCCTCCCGCAACAGGTCGTCGAGGAACTTCGTCCTGATGACGATGGAGAACGACACGGCCAGCCGGCGGCGTCGCGCGCCCTCGTCCTCGGACAGCGGCGCCGAGGAGGGCCACAGCCCGCCGGCGGTGGCGAAGGCCATTGCCAGTGGGTCGCGGAACAGGGCGTCCTCCCGCTCGGTCTCCAGCGCCCGCACCCGGGCCACCCCCACCGCCGTGGCCCACACTCCCGACGGCCGCACCCGCTCCTGCTCATCAGTCACCGCGCCAGCGTAGTTGACCGGCTCCGAGGGGCGCCGTCGGTCCGGTCCCCTGCCGGCCGGCGCATCGGGCGTCTCAGTCCACCGGCCAGGTGTGGACCGGGGCGTTGAGATGCATGTAGTCGATGTACACCTGGGTCATCCGCCGCAGCGCCTCATGGCGGCCGGTGTGGGTCGTGTCCTCGATCCGGTGCAGCATCTCCTTCTGCCACACGGAACCGTTGCGGGCCGTCACACAGCGCTGCTCGATGATTCCCAGCAGCGGCTCCCGCCACGCCGCGTCCATGCCGGAGTGCTCGAGACCGCGGTGCGCGAGCGGCAGCAGCCGGCGCAGGACCAGTTCGGGCACCGGCACCTCGCCCGTCCCCGGCCAGTACAGCAGCGCGTCGATGCCGTGCCGGGCGGCGGCGTGCAGATTGTCCTCGGCGGCCGCGAAGGACATCCGCGACCACACCGGCCGGTCCTCCTCCACCAGCGCCCGGGTGAGCCCGTAGTAGAACGCGCCGTTGGCCAGCGTGTCGGCGACCGTCGGTCCGGCGGGCAGCACCCGGTTCTCCACCCGGATGTGCGGGCGGCCCTCGGCGACCGCGTAGACGGGCCGGTTCCAGCGGTAGATGGTCCCGTTGTGCAGGGTGAGTTCGCTCAGCTCCGGTGTGTCGCCCCGGTCCAGCGTCTCCACCGGATCCTGCTCGTCGCACAGTGGCAGCAGGGCCGGGAAGTAGCGCAGGTTCTCCTCGAACAGGTCGAAGACGCTGGTGATCCAGCGTTCCCCGAACCACACCCGGGGCCGTACCCCCTGCACCTTGATCTCCTCCGGGCGGGTGTCGGTGGCCTGCTCGAACAGCGGGATCCGGGTCTCGTGCCACAGCTCCTTGCCGAACAGGAACGGCGCGTTCGCCGCCAGCGCCACCTGCACCCCGGCGATGGCCTGCGCCGCGTTCCAGTATCCGGCGAACTCCTCCGGGGACACCTGGAGATGGAACTGGGTGCTGGTGCACGCGGCCTCCGGGGTGATGGTGTCCGCATAGGTCCGCAGCCGGTCCACCCCGTCCACCTCGATGCGCAGATCCTCGCCGCGGGCCGCGAAGATCTGGTCGTTGAGGAGCCGGTAGCGCGGGTTCTCGGACAGCGTGTCCTCGCCGATGTGCTGCTGGCGCAGCGTGGGCAGGATCCCGATCATGATGAGCCGGGCACCGGCCGACCCGGCGCGCAGGTCGGCGTGGTTCAGCGCGGCACGGATCTCGGACTCCCAGGCGTCCGGACCGCCCGCCGTCAGCCGCCGCGGCGGCACATTGATCTCCAGGTTGAACCGGCCCAGTTCGGTGGACCAGGCGGGGTCGGAGATCGCCTCCAGCACATCGCTGTTGCGCATCGCGGGCTCCGCCGCCTCGTCGACCAGGTTCAGTTCGATCTCCAGCCCGACCTGCGGACGCTCCGCCTCGAACCGTGCCTCGCGCAGCATCTGCGCGAACGCCTCGAGGCACTCCTGCATCTTGATCCGGTACCGGCGGCGGTCGTCGCGGGTGAAGACGAGCGCCGGGACGTCACGTCCCATCGGCCCTCCAGGCATCTCCCTCGTCGGGCACCTCTGTCCCCAGCGTCGCACCATCGCCGCAGGCGCACCATGCGGATGTCCTCGCCGCCGGGACCGTTGATCGGTGTATGGGGCAAGATGGCCGCATGACCACCTCCCGCGGCGCCCGCCGGCCCACCATCGCCGATGTCGCAGCGGCGGCCGCGGTGTCCCGGACCACGGTGTCCCACGCGCTGAACGGCATCGGCAAGGTCGATCCGCGCACCCGCGAGCGGGTCCGCCGGATCGCCGCCGAGCTGGGCTACCGGCCCAACCTCCGCGCGCAGCGGCTGCGCCGCGGCGAGGCCCGGGCGATCGCGCTGGCCTCCTCGATGCCGTTCGCGGTGGCCGGCGGACCCTCCCGGCTCGGCTTCTACATGGAGGTGGCGGCCGCGGCGGCCGAGCGGGCCCTGATGCACGAGTACGCGCTGGTGCTGATACCGCCCGTGCAGTCCGGGTCCGCGCTGTACACCGTGGACATCGACGGGGCGATCGTCGTCGAGCCCGAGGCGGACGACCCGGCCGTGGCCCAGCTGCGCGAGCGCGGACTGCCGTACGTCACCCTCGGCCGGCCCACCGATCCCGACGACGACGCCCCGCACGTCGACCTGCACGGCGGCCGCGTGGTCGACCTGCTCCTCGACCACCTGCGCGCCCAGGGCGCCCGCCGCCCGGCGCTGATCGTCGGCGCGAGCACCCGGCACTCCACCGTCGACGCCCGCGCGGCCTTCGAACGGGCGGCGGCCGCGCACGGCTGGCCGCCGATCGTCGCCACGGCACCGGAGGACGGCGGCGAGCAGGCCGGGTACGACCGCTGCGCCGCGCTGCTCGCCGAGCATCCCGGCATCGACGCGCTGTGCGTCCTGGTCGACGCCTTCGCCGTCGGGGCGGTACGGGCGCTGCGCGAGGCCGGCCGCAGTATCCCCGGGGACGTCATGGTCGTCACCCGCTACGACGGGCTGCGCGCCCGGACCTGCGAGCCGCCGCTCACCGCGGTGGACCTGCGGCTGGACCGGGCCGCCGCGGACGCGGTGGAACTGCTGCTCACCCGGCTGTCCGGCCCCCCGGCCGAGCCCGTGGAAACGCCGCCGCTCCCCGCCCCGTCCCCCCGCCTCGTCCCCCGGGCCTCCTCCCAACGGTGAGCGGGGGCGCGGGTGGTGCCCGGCAGGCAACCTGGAGCCGGCTGACGCTCTGCGTCGGAGCAGCAGTCGCCCGGCGGAGCCACCCGGCAGCCGTGAGGGGGGTCAGCCTCCCGCCATCAGCGCCGCCCCGGACACCAGCGCGAAGAGGAGGACGAAGGCGCGCATCCGGCGGGCGTCGACGCGTCGGTGCACCAGTCGGCTGAGCCAGGCGCCGGCCGCCAGTGCCGGCAGGAGCAGCACGGCCCAGCCCATGTCCGCCGGGTGCCCCCGCCCGGTGCCCAACAGCAGGGTCAGCGAGGCCACTTCGCCGACCAGGAAGCAGACGGCGACCGTGGCGCGCAGCTCGCCGGGCGGGCGGTGCTGGTAGACGAGGGCGAGCGGTGGGCCGCCGACGCCGGTCGCCGTCTCGGTCAGCCCGGTGACGACGCCCGCGACCGCGTACGCGCCGCGCCCCGGCTGGAACGCGGGCGCCGCCAGGCTCACCAGCGCCGCCAGCACCGTGGCGGCCCCGACGGCCGGGCCGAGCGCGCCGGCCGGGATCACCCACAGCAGCGCCAGCCCCGCCGGTGTCGCCGCCAGCCGGGCCGCGGTGATCCATCCGGCACCGCGCATGTCGAGGCTGTGCCGCTCGCGCCAGGCGACGTACAGGTTGAGCGGGATCATCGCCGTCAGGACGAACACCGGCAGCAGCCCCGGCGCGAGCAGTCCCGCGACCGGCGCCACGATCAGCGCGAATCCGAGGCCGCTCGTGCCCTGGACGAACGCTGCCGCGGCCACGGTCGGCGCCAGTACGGCCAGCGTGGTCCCGGTCACCGTCCACCGCCCGCGACCGGCTCGGGCGCGGTGTCCGGCGGGGTCGCGGAGGCTGTCGTACGGCTGCGGGCCACCACCGAGGTGGGGTGCGCCCGCGTCACCCGGGCGCGCCGCAGCACCCGCGGGGCCAGTTCCGCCGCCCGTCGGACCAGTGCCGCCGCGTCCCAGTCCAGTGGCCGGCCGTGCCACAGCCGCAGCCGCCCGGCGACGAACACGGCGGTCAGCTGGTCCCGGTTGCCGCGCCGGACCAGTTCCCAGGGCAGGTCCCAGGACGGCTGCATCTCCGGCCCGGTGACATCCACCAGCAGGAAGTCGGCGGCGGCCCCGGCCGTGACACGTCCCGTGAGCCGGCCGAGGCCGACGGCGTCCGCGCCGCCCGCGGTGGCCCGCTCCAGCCAGGTCCAGCCCGCGCCGCAGGACGAGTCGCCGCTGGTCAGGCCGTACGTCAGCCGCTGTGCGAACTCGGCTGCCTCGGTGAGCCGGAAGCCGTCCCCGCGGGTGCCGTCGGTGCCCAGCCCGAACCGGATGCCCCGCTCGGCGAACAGGGTGGCGGGAGCGACCGCGTTGCCCTTCCAGGCGCTGGCGACCGGGTTGTAGCTCACCGCCGTACCGCTGTCGGCGAGCAGTGTGACCTCGGCGGGAGTGAGCAGCGTCGCGTGCGCGGCCAGCAACTGCGGTCCCAGCGCGCCCACATGGTGCAGATGTTCCAGCGGCCGCAGTCCGTGCCGGACCAGCGAGCGCTCCACCGCCACGAGATGTTCGTTGACATGGATCTGTACGACCGTCCCCGCCTCGGCGGCGAGCCGCGCGGTGGCGGCCAGCACGGGCGCGGTCGCGGCCTCGGGCACGCTCACGGCGAGCGAGGGATGGACGAGTCCGCCGCCGTACCGTGCCAGATGCCGTTCGGCGGCGGCGAGCACGGCCCGCGGGTCGGCGTCCGCGCCGGTGCCGTCCGAGGCGTCGTTGCAGACCAGCCCCAGCACACAGCGGATCCCCGCGTCCCGGGTGGCCGAGGCCACCACGTCGACGTCCACCGCCGCCCGGGTGCCGGCCTCGGCGACCGTCGTGAAGCCGCCCCGCAGCGACTCCAGCGCGGCGAGCTTCGCGGCGACGTACGCCGACTCCTCGTCCAGCGCGGTCTCCAGCGGCACCCACACCCGGCGGAAGATCTCCGACGGCTCACCGAAGGCCAGCGAGCCGCCGAAGCTCTGGGTCAGATGGTGGTGGCTGTCGGTGAAGCCGGGCATCAGCAGCTGTCCGGGCAGCGGTACGGGCATCAGCGAGGGGTGAGCGGAAAGGATCCGCTCGACCGGGCCGACGTCCTGGAACACCCCGTCGCGCACCACCACCGCGTGCCGCTCCTGGGGGCCCTCGGGGGTCAGGGTGAGGTCGGGGACCAGCAGCAGCGCGTCGTCGCGGAGCGGGCCGGGGGACAGGTCGGGCATGGTTCTCCGTCGGTCGGGTGCGGTCGAGGCGGGGCGGGGGAGCGGGTCACCCATGGAGGGCCGGTCCGGGTGTCTCGGCCGGCCGGGGAGTGGGGGTCTTCGCGGCCCTGCGTCCGAGGTGGTGGAAGACGACGTTGAGGACGGCGGCGACGAGCGCGCCCACGGCGACCCCGCTCTCCAGCAGGATCCGCACGCCGGACGGGAAACCGGCGTACACGCCGGGCACCAGGATCGGCAGGAGGCCCAGCGCGAGGGCGACCGCGCAGGTCACGGTGGCCGTGTGGTCCTCCAGCCGGGCCCGGCCCAGCATCTGCACGCCCAGCACGGTGACGACCGCGAAGACCACCATCGCCGCGCCGCCGACCACCGCGGGCGGCATCGCGCTGATCGCCCGCGCGACCGGGGTGAGGAAGCCGAGGAGGACGAGGACGAGGCCGGCGGCTGCCGTGACGTACCGGCTGCGGACGCCGGTCACCCGGACGATGCCGATGTTCTCGCCGCTGGTGACCATCAGCGGCAGCCCGAAGCAGCCGCCGAGCAGCGAGGTCAGCGCGTCACCGCGCACGGTGCGCGGCACGTCCCTGCGTATGTCGATGTCCTTGCCCACGGCTTCGGCGTTGATGACGGTCTGCCCGGTCGCCTCCGCCATGGACGCGATGCTGTACAGCATCAGCGGCAGGGCGGCGAGGAGGTCGAAGACCGGCGCGCCGAAGGGCAATGGCCGCGGGACGCCGACGAGCTGTCCGGCGAGCGGTGCGTCCGGGTGTGCCTGGCCGAGCGCGAAGGCGACCGCTGTTCCCGCGAACAGGCCCAGCATGACGGCGAGTTGGCGCAGTGTGCCGCGCAGCAGCCGGGTGAAGGCGATGATCAGGGCGATGGTGGTGAAGGCCAGCCCGAGGCGGGCGGGATCGCCGAAGCCGGGGCTGCCGGGCGGACCGGTGACCAGCAGTCCGCCGACCTTCACCAGGTTGACCCCGACGATCACGATCATCGTGCCGATGACCAGCGGGGGAAAGTACTTCAGCAGCCGTGCGAACAGCGGCAGGACCAGGAAGGTGAAGGCGGCGGTGAGCAGCACCGCGCCGGTGGCGGTGCGCAGCCCGTGCTGCTGCGCGATCGACAGGAAGAGGATCAACGGCGCACCGCCGGGCAGCATCACGAAGGGCAGCCGCGGCCCGAACCTCCACGGGCCGAGGGACTGGATCAGCGTTCCGGCCCCGGACAGCAGCAGGGACGCCGAGAGCAGGTCGACGGTGAGCCCCGGGCCCAGCCGCAGGGTGGCGCTCATCAGGAAGATGGCGGAGATCGGGGTCGCCGCCATCACGAGGACGTGCTGAAGCCCGAAGAGGAGGATCCGGCCGAGCGGCCGGGACTCGTCGACGGGGTGGACGGCAGGGGGACCGGCGTCGGACGGCTGGGGCGGAAGGGCTGCCGGCTCGTCGGGTCGGGGGTCGACAGGATGTGCGGGACTGGACACGCGCGGGCTCCGTTCGGCTCGCTCGGCTCAGGCCTCGACGATCCGGCCGGGACGGCGGCCAAATCGATTTGGCCGATCGATTCGGCCGTCAGTATGGAGGGGCCCACAGGGGGCTGGTCAAGGGTGCGGCCCGAGTCTCCGGTGCAGGAATCGTGGGGGCGCATGCAGAAGGCGCCGGGTCCGTCGGCATGGACCCGGCGCCGTCGATGTCCCCGCGAGGACCCGGATCAGGACGTCTTGCGGCCCACGCCCGCGTAGAAACCGATCTCGGCGGAACCGGGCGGCGGGGTGCCGTCCGGGCGCCAGAACGCAACCTGTGCGAGCCCCGGCTCGACCAGCTCGAACCCCTCGAAGAACCGCTCGACCCCGGCGCGGGGGCGGAGGTTCAGGGAGGCGGTGGCCTTGGTGTAGACGGCCTGGGCCGCGGTGCGGTCGGCGAAGTCGCCCGTGGCGTGCGAGAGCACCAGGAAGCTGCCGGCGGGAAGCGCCTCCCGCAGGGTGGCGACGACGCCGGCCGGGTCGTCCGCGTCGGTGAGGAAGTGCAGTACGGCGACCAGCAGCAGGGCGACCGGCCGGTCGAAGTCGATGACCTTGCGGACGTCGGGGTGGTCCAGGACGGACCGCGGGTCGCGCAGGTCGCCGAGGACGATGCTGGTCGCACCCGTCCGGCTGAGCAGCGCGTTGCCGTGGGCGGCCACGATCGGGTCGTTGTCGACGTACGCGACCCGGACGTCCGGCGCCGTCTGCTGGGCGACCTCGTGCACGTTCGGGGAGGTGGGCAGCCCGGTGCCGATGTCCAGGATCTGCCGGACCCCGCTGCCGACGACGTACCGGACGGCCCGGTGCAGGAACGCGCGGTTCGCCCGGACGCCGATCCGCGCCTCCGGTGCGGCGGCCGCGAGCTCGTCGCCCGCCGCCTGGTCCACCGGGTAGTTGTCCTTGCCGCCCAGGAGGTAGTCGTAGATCCGGGCCGGGTGCGGCTTGCTGGTGTCGATGTGCACGGCCTGGAAGCCGTCCTGTGTCACGCTGTGCTCCTCTCGGCGGCCGCCACGGCCTCGGTGAACGGTCGGCCAAAGCTTCGCACATCAACTTCTTCGCGGGTGTGCCGAGTTCCCGCGTCCCGTCGGCACCTGGACCCGCACGCGCAGCCGGTCGGACGGCCGCGGGCGGTGCGCGGGCGAGGGCGCGGACGCCGCCGGCTCACCCGTCCGGCCCGTCCCGGATGGCCTGCGGGCCCGCGGCGACGGAAGGTCTGAACAAGATCCTCTCTCTCCCTCTGCACGACACGCACGACCGTACGACCGGGCGTACGAAGGGCGGCCGCCAGGACCGCCCCCCAGACCGGTCCGCCGCCGCACCGCCGGCGAGACGGCGGCGGGCCGACCCGGAAGGGGCGGGGAACGCTAATCCACGCGCTCGGGTCGTTCCCCGCCCCCTCCACCGGCCGGCACCCGGTCACTCCCGGTCGACCGGCCGGTACCTGGTCACTCCCGGTCGACCGGCCGTCCCCGGTCACTCCGGGCCGGAAGGGCCGGGCCGGCGCTTCGCCGGGGGCCGCCAGCCGCCGCTGACCTCCTTGGCCGGCTTGTGCGGGAAGCGGCGCCGCGCATACGCCTGGGCGTCCGAGCCGGGCAGGACGTAGAGGGTCTCGGTCTTCTCCTGCAACGGTCGCAGCACCGTGTCCAGGTACGCCTTGCGGTCGTCCAGGTAGGGTCCGAGGACGTCCTCGCCGGCCGGGCAGACCGCCAGGCAGTACCCGGACTTGTAGCTGGGCTTGAAGGCGAGGCTCTGCCACATCGAGGCGTTCTCCGGGTCGGTGACGCGGGAGCGGAACTCGGCGGCGTCCTCGCTGTCGGCCACGGTCTGCGCCCAGTCCGTGAACCCGCTCATGAACTCACGGTAGTTGTGGGTCGTACAGGCGAGCGCGTCGAAGGAACCGTCCTTGCCGATGGCGCCCACCGGGCATGCGGCGACGCACAACTTGCAGTCCACGCACGGGCTGTAGTCCAGCGGCTGCCCGTACGCGCTCACCTCCGCGTCCACCAGGACCGTCGCCAGCAGCACGAAGTTGCCGAACCGGGGATGGATGACGTTGCGGTGCAGGCCCATCACGCCCAGTCCCGCCGCCACGGCCACGGTCTTGTGGGCCACCACCCAGATGCGCCCCGGAAAGTTCTCCATCTCCTGCGGGAAGCCGGCCGAGGGGTTGAGCGCGTGGTAGCCGGCGTCCTCCAGGGCCCGGGAGACCGCGCGGGCCGCGGCGTTGACCTGTTCGTCGGTCTGGTGGAACTCCTGGTTGGCCACGCTGCGGGCGGGCGAGCGGGTGTTGTCGCGGTTCATGCGGACCATGAGCGAGATGAGCGAGCGGGTGCCGGGCAGTGCGGCGCGTACGTGCTCCCGCTCCCCGGCCAGGTCGGGGTGGTCCAGGCTCACCGCGGCCGCGTCGTCGGCACCGGCCTCCAGGCACAGCGCGCGCAGCCAGTCCGCGTCGATCACCGGTGGCGGGGCGCTCCGGCCGCCGTCCGCGCGGCTCGCCAGCACGGCCTGCACGGAACGGTGGCCGGCGAGCCCGGCGGGAAGCTTCCGCCGCCCGGCGCGGCCCTCGGTGTCCTGCTCGCTCATGGTGTCCCTTCCCCGTACGGCGCAGTGAGTTGAGCTGGTGAGTTGGAAATTCAAACCCACTATGCCGGGAGGGTGGTCGCCAGAGCAAGAGCGGAATCCGGCGGGACGGTCTGGACGCCGGGCCGTGCACCGACTTAGTCTTCCTGTCCAGAAATAGAAATTCGGTCCAAGGAGTGCGGGTGGACAACGACGAGCACCTCATCCAGGAGGCCGAGAAGATCGCCGTCGCCGTGGGACGGATGTTCCCCGGGCTGTGCGAGGTGGTGCTGCACGACCTGCGGGACCCCCGGCATGCGATCCGTGTCATCGAGAACAACCTGTCGGGCCGTCAGGTCGGCGATCCCGCAACCGAGTTGGGACTGGCACGGATCGCCGACCCGGAGTATCCGAGCGTCGTCCAGAACTACCCCAACCGGTTCCCCGACGGCCGGCCCGTGAAGAGCACCTCCATCGGCATCAAGAACGCCGACGGCACCTATGTCGCGGCGCTCTGCCTGAACCTCGACGTCTCCGTGCTGTCCCCCGTGGCCCTCGCCCTGGCGAACCTCGTCGCCACCGACCCCGACTCCGGTGGCCGGCCCCTGGAGACCCTGCGGAACCGCACCGCGCGCGAACTGCGCCGGACGGTGGAGGAGCTGTCCGCCCAGCGCGCCGCCACCCCCCGGTCACTGAGCCGGCCGGACAAGAAGGCGCTGGTCCGGCAGCTGTACCAGGACGGCTGGTTCGACTCGCGCGACGCCGCACAGACCATCGCCGACCTGCTCGGTGTCTCCCGCGCGACCGTCTACAACTACGCCAAGTGACGGGCGGGCCGCCGTACCCGTACGGCCCGCCCCGACGCGCCGACCGCAAGGAGTCCGCCATGGCCGCCACCCCGACCGTGACCTTCGACGACGTCCGCGAGGCCGCCGTACGCCTCAAGGGCGTCGCGCACCGCACCCCTGTCCTCACCTCCCGCACCCTCAACTCCCGCGTCGGCGCGGAGGTGTTCGTCAAGTGCGAGAACTTCCAGCGCGTCGGCGCCTTCAAGTTCCGCGGCGCCTACAACGCCGCAGCCCGGCTCACCCCCGAGCAGCTGGCTCGGGGCATCGCCGCCTACTCCTCCGGCAACCACGCCCAGGCCGTCGCCCTGGCCGCCCGCGAGGTCGGCACCACGGCCGTCGTCCTGATGCCCGAGGACGCCCCGCGCGCCAAGCGGGAGGCCACGGCGGGGTACGGCGCCGAGATCGTCACCTACGACCGGTACACCCAGGACCGCACCCAGCTCGGCGAGGCCCTGGCCGCGGACCGGGGGCTGACCCTCATCCCGCCCTACGACCACCCGCATGTCATCGCCGGCCAGGGCACCGCCGCCCTCGAACTCCTCGAGGAGACCGGCCCGCTCGGCGCGCTCGTCGTACCCGTAGGGGGCGGCGGACTCATCGCGGGCAGCGCCGTCACCGCCAAGGCGCTGCACCCGGGCATCCGGATCGTCGGGGTCGAGCCGGAAGCGGGCGACGACACCAAGCGGTCCCTGGAGAGCGGCACACGCGTCACCGTGCCGGTGCCGCGCACCATCGCCGACGGTCAGGCCCTGCCCACGCCCGGCGAGCTCACCTTCCCGCTCAACCAGCGGCTGGTCGACGCGATCACCCTGGTCAGCGACGCGGAGATCGTCGAGGCCATGCGGTTCGCCTTCGAACGCCTGAAGATCGTCCTGGAACCGAGCGGCGCCACCGGCCTCGCCGCCCTGCTGGCCGGACACCTGGCCCCGCTCCCGCCCCGCGTCGGCGTCATCGCCTCCGGCGGCAACATCGACGCCGGCAGGTTCGCCGAGCTGCTCGCCGACTGAGGAAACCGGTGCGTCCCGGGGGTGTTGACGGGGCGTCGGCGCGGATGCTCCGGCGGCCCGGTCGCCGCCCGGCCGATTGTCAGTGGCCCCGCCTACGGTGTGAGCAGTGAGGACCTGCGGGAGGGCCGCGGTCCGGCTCGGGGAGGGGTGTGCCATGTCCACGGCGTCCGCGGTGTCGACGACATATCTGGAGCTGTCGCAGGAGGGCGGCGGTGCCCACAAGTTCTACGAGGTCACCGTCGACGGCCAGGTGGTGACCGTGCGGTACGGCAGGATCGGCGCCGCCGGACAGACCCAGACCACGACGTTCCCGACCGCGGAGAAGGCACGGGCCGCCGCCGCGAAGAAGGTGGGGGAGAAGGTCCGCAAGGGCTACGCGCCGGCGGTGCCCGGCGGCCGCGCTCCGCGCGCGGTGACCCGGCGTCAGGTCAGCTCGGCCCCGTCGACCGCGCGTGCCGTGGCGCCGGTGCTGTGGCGCTTCCGCACCGGCTCCGCCGCGTTCGGCATCCATGTCGACGAGGACCGCGCCTGGGTCGGCAACCAGGCCGGTGACGTCTACACCCTGGACCACGAAGGCGCCGTGCTGGCCCGCTTCAGCCTGCCCGACGGTGTGAAGTGCCTGGTCGCCGACGACTTCTGGATCTACGCGGGCTGCGACGACGGCAAGGTGTACGACCTCTCCGCCAAACTCCCCTTCGCCGCCTACGACATCACGGCCGACGTCGACATCTTCTGGCTGGACATCCACGAGGGCGTGCTGGACGTCTCGGACCGCCAGGGCCGGCTCACCGTCATCGACCACGAGGACGAGCACCAGTGGGCCCGCCGCAGCCGGGGCGAGCACGCCTGGATGGTCCGCGCCGACGACCGGGCCGTCTACCACGGCCACCACCAGGGGGTCACCGCCTACGCGCCGGACGGCAGCGGCGAGTTGTGGCACACGACCACCCGCGGTGGCGTGCTGTTCGGCTGGCAGGAGGACGACGCCGTGTACGCGGGCACCGCGGCCCGCGTGGTCCAGCGGCTGTCGAAGACGACCGGCGCGATCGAGGCGACGTACGCCTGCGACGGCCCGGTGTACTCGTGCGCCACCTCGCCCGGCGGCCGGTTCGTCTTCGCCGGGGACGCGGCCTCCTCCGTCTACTGCTTCGACCGGGACGGCACCCGGCTGTGGAAGCTCGGCACGGGCAGCGGCTCGGCCCTGTCGATGCAGTACCGCGACGAGCGGCTCTACCTGGTGACCACGGACGGCTCGCTGGTCTGCGTGGACGCCAGCGAGCAGGCCGTCTCCGCGGCCCAGCAGGGCAGCGTGCCCGTGGTGCGGGACGTGAAGCTCGCCGCCGCCCTGCCGGCCCGCGCACCGGCCACCGCCGTCGCGGCGGTGGCCACCGTGGACCGGGCCCCGGCCGGCTCGGTCGTCGTCGAATGCGTCCAGGAGTCCGGACGGGTGCGGGTCCGGGTGGTCTCCGAAGGGTACGACACCGCGTGGCATGTGCAGTTCCCCCGCGCGATACGCGAGCCTGGCGCCCGCTACGTCGTGGACGCCCTGCACCCGGCGGCGGGCGGCTTCTACCGCGTCCGCGGCGACATCCGTCGCCTGCTGTGAGCCCACCGGCGACCAGGGCGGCCCCCTCGCCCCGTCCCGGGCGTGACAGCATGCGGCCATGGCCTTGAGACACCCCGACGGCGACTACACGATCACCGAGATGTACTCCGTGCCCGATGACGCCTGGTACCTGGAACTGGACCTCGTGGCCGGGCAGCGCAACCTCGTGACGGCGATCGTCCCCGACGAGGATCCGGGCAGGGAGCCGACGGTGTGCTTCAACCCGCACGAGCCCCACGTGGACGTTCCCTACGAGGTCATGCGCTGGTTCATGCACCAGGTCGACGAGGCGGTCCGCACCTCCCGTGCCTGGATGCGGCTGCGGCCCGAACTCGTCGAGATCATTCACCGGCTCCGTCAGGAGTACATGGGCGGCATCGACGACGACACCTTCCCGCAGGTCCTGGCGGAGGTCCGTGCCACGGTCCCCGAGACGGACCTCCCCGCTGTGCTGGAGGCGGCCTTCGGGCGGAATCCGGACGGCACCGCCGTGGACCATGTGCAAGCGCCCCGGCCCGCGGACGGTCCATGAGGGGAGCCCGAGGGCGCTGCGCGGGACAGCCGGGCCCGTATCAGGGCCGCGGGGCCGCCGCCTCGTCCAGGGCGGTCCGCGCTGCGGCGAGGGCCTCGGCGCGGTCCTGCGGGACCAGGCCGATGCGGGTGCGCCGGTCCAGGAGGTCGGACACGTCGAGGGCGCCCTCGTGCCGGGCCGCCCACACGAGTTCGGCCCGGGTGACGGGATGGCCCGGCAGTACCGGCTCGGCCAGGGCGGGATCCGCGGTGGCGAGCGCGTGGACGGCGACGGCCTCGGTGCCGTAGCGGCGGACCAGCCGCCGGGGTGCGGGCAGGGCCCGCAGCCGGGCCGGTGCGGCGGCGCCGATCAGGGGCAGTCCGGCGGTGGGGGAGGGCCCGGCGGTCAGGCCGCGCGCCTCGATCGCCGCGTCCACCGCGTCCTCGGCCATCCGCCGGTAGGTGGTGAGTTTGCCGCCGACCACCGTGGTGACGCCGTCGGACGAGGTCAGTACGGCGTGCCGGCGCGAGACGTCGGCGGTGCGGGCCGGAGCCCCGCCCGAGGACGTGTCCAGCAGGGGCCGCAGTCCCGCGAAGGCACCGACGACCTCGTCCCGTCGTACCGGCGTGTCCAGGACGGAGCCGAGGACGTCCAGCAGGAAGCCGATGTCCGTCTCGGGCACCTCCGGCACATCCGGGATGCCGCCCTCCACCGGCTCGTCGGTGAGCCCGACGTACACCCGGCCGTCGCCCTGTGGCAGGACCAGCACGAAGCGGTTGGTCTCGCCGGGGACCGGGATGTGCAGACCCGCCGGCAGCAGCCCGAGCCGCTCGGAGCGCAGCACCAGATGGGTGCCGCGCGACGGCCGTACCCGGATGCCGTCGACGAGTTCGCCCGCCCACACACCCGTGGCGTTGATGACCGCGCGGGCCCTGATCTCGCCCTCCTCGCCGGTGAGTTCGTCACGGATCCGTGCGCCCGTCCCGGTCAGCTCGCGCACCCTGACCCGGGTCAGCACCCGTGCGCCGTGCGTGGCGGCCGTCCGGGCCACGGCCGTCACCAGCCGCGCGTCGTCGGTCAGCCGGCCGTCCCAGGACAGCAGCCCGCCGCGCAGGCCGTCCGCGCGCACCCCGGGCGCCAGATGCCGGGCCTCCGTCGCCGACAGCCGGCGCGGCGCGGGCAGCACCTGCCGCGGTGTCCGGGCCGCCAGCCGCAGCATGTCACCGGCCCGGAACCCGGCCCACGCCAGCGATGCCTGCGCGCGCGACACCAGCGGGGTCAGCGGCAGTACGAACGGCTGCGCGGCCACGAGATGCGGCGCGGTGCGCGTCATCAGCACCCCGCGTTCGACCGCGCTCTCGTGCGCCACGTCGAACTGGGCCGAGGCCAGGTAGCGCAGCCCGCCGTGGATGAGCTTGGAACTCCAGCGGGAGGTGCCGAAGGCCAGGTCGTGGGCGTCCACGGCGACGACGTCCAGTCCGCGGGCGGCCGCGTCCAGGGCGGCCCCGGCCCCGGTCGCGCCGAGCCCGACGACCAGCACGTCGGCCACCCGGCCGTCCGTGGCCTCGGCCAGTTCCCGGGCCCGCCGGGCGCCGTCGAGGGACGAGCCGGGTCGGGCACTGGTGTGGCTCATGGCGTGAGGGTCCTCTCCAGGAGGGTGCGCAGCTCGCCGAGGAAGGCGGCGGAGTCCAGCTCCGGATCGTCCTCGTCGGTCATCGTGCGCAGGGACAGGGTGAAGGACTGCACGGTCAGCAGCAGGGCGCGGGCCTGCCGTTCGGTGTGGCCGGGACGCACGGAGCCGTCCGCGTGGCCCTCCCGCAGGGCGTCGGCGAGCAGCGCCAGCAGGGCTTCCTGGCTGGTCCCGCGCCGGTCGAGCACATAGGGGAGCAGCAGCTCCGGATCGACGTCGACGATCTTGCGGAAGAGGGGGTGCGCGCGGAACGCCTCGACGCCCGCCACCATCCCGTCCACGATCCGCGCGCGGGTGTGTGCGCAGGCGCCGGGCTCGGGGATCGCCCGGGTGGCCACGTCGATCCACTCGCGGGTCATCAGATCGCCCACCAGTGTCCGCAGGTCCGGCCAGCGCCGGTACAGCGTCATCCGGGAGACACCGGCGCGGCGGGCGACGTCCGCGAGGGTGGTGCGGCGCACGCCGACGGCCAGCACACAGTCGCGTGCCGCGTCGAGCACGGGATTGCTGTCCGGGCCCTGCTGGCCGTCCGCGCCGCTGTGACCGTCCGAACCGTTGTGACGAATAGGCGTCATGTGTCACAGTGTAACGCCCCGGGGGCCGGGCGGAAGCGGCGGACCGCCGCCGCAGCCCCCGCACCGAGCACACCGACCTTGTGAGGACGACCGTTCAATGGACATGCTGTGGAACGGCTGGGGCGACCCGGCCAAGGCGGCCCCCCTGCCCGAGACGGTGACCGGACTGCTGCGCGACCTGCTCGGCGTCAAGCCCGTCAGCACGCCCCCGCTCGCGCTCGAGGACATCCGCCTGCCCGCCCCCACGGCCGCTCCCGCCGCCCTCACGGCGCTCGCCGAGGCCGTCGGCGGGGAACAGCACGTGCGCACCGACGCGGACAGCCGCATCCGGCACACCCGCGGCAAGTCCACCCCCGACCTGCTGCGCATCCGCGCCGGTGACATCTCGGACGTCCCCCAGGCCGTGGTCCTGCCCGCCGGCCACGACGAGGTCGTCGCCGTGCTGCGGGTCTGCGCCGCGCACGGCCTGGCCGTCGTGCCGTTCGGCGGCGGCACCTCCGTCGTCGGCGGACTCGCCCCCGAGCGCGGCGCCTTCGTCGCCCTGGACCTGCGCCGGATGAACCGCCTGCTCGACCTGGACCCCGTGTCGCGCATCGCCGTCCTGCAACCCGGCCTGCGCGCTCCCGAGGCCGAGGCCCTGCTCGCCGAAGAGGGCTTCACCCTCGGCCACTTCCCGCAGTCCTTCGAGTGGGCCACCATCGGAGGCTTCGCCGCCGCCCGCTCCAGCGGACAGGCGTCCGCCGGGTACGGCCGCTTCGACGAGATGGTGCTCGGTCTGACCCTCGCCACGCCCGCGGGCACCTTGGAGACGGGCCGCGCCCCGCGCTCCGCGGCCGGCCCCGACCTGCGCCAGCTCGTCCTCGGCTCGGAGGGCGCCTTCGGCGTCATCACCTCCGTCGCCGTACGGATCCGTCCGCTGCCCGAGACGCGGGTCTACGAGGGCTGGCGCTTCGACTCCTTCGAGGCGGGCGCCGCGGCGCTGCGCCGGCTCGCCCAGGACGGGCCCCGGCCCACCGTGCTGCGGCTGTCCGACGAGACCGAGACGCTCATCGGCCTCGCCCAGCCCGACGCCATCGGCGCCGAGGGGGGCCTGAGCGGCGCGGGCTGCCTCGCCGTCACCGGATACGAGGGCACCGAGGAGGACACCGCACGGCGCCGCGCACAGGCCGCGGCCGTCCTGACCGACTGCGGCGGCACCCTCCTCGGCGCGGAACCCGGCGAACGCTGGGCCCACGGCCGCTACTCCGCGCCGTATCTGCGCGACGCCCTCCTCGACGTCGGCGCCTTCGCCGAGACCCTGGAGACCGCCGCGTTCTGGTCCCGCGTCCCCGACCTGTACGCGGCCGTCCGCACCGCCTTGACAGACACCCTCACCCAGGCCGGCACCCCGCCGCTGGTGATGTGCCACATCTCCCATGTGTACGAGAACGGGGCCTCGCTGTACTTCACCGTCGTCAGCGCCCAGGGCGAGGACCCGGTGGCCCACTGGACGCCCGCCAAGCACGCCGCCAACGAGGCCGTACTGGCCGCCGGCGGCACCATCTCCCACCACCACGGCGTCGGCACCGACCACCGCGACTGGTACGTCCGCGAGGCCGGACCGCTCGCCGTCGAGGCGCTGCGCGCCGTCAAGCGCACCCTGGACCCGGAGGGTCTGCTCAACCCCGGCGTCCTGCTGCCCACGGACTGACCCGAGGTGACCGACGGCGCCACGGCCGACCGCGACCGGTCCCGGCCGACCCCGCCCCTTGCGACCCCGACCGACCCCGCCCCTTGCGACCCGCCTGACGGAGACACACCGATGCGACAGTTCACCGCCGTCGTCAACCCGACCGCGGGCGGCTCCACCGCGGCGGCCACGCTGCTTCAGGTGGCCCGGCTGCTCCGGGCGGCCGGGGCCGGGCTGGAGACCGAATACAGCCACAGCCTCGCCCACGCCCAGGACATCGCCCGCCGGGCCGGCGAACGCGGCCGCGTCGTGCTGGCCGTGGGCGGCGACGGCATCGCCGGTGGCATCGGCGGCGCGCTGAGCGGTACCGGCACGGTACTGGGCCTGGTACCCGCCGGACGCGGCAACGACTTCGCCCGCGCCCTGCGGCTGCCCACCGACCCGGCCGCTCTCGCCGACCTGCTGCTGCACGCCGAACCCAGCCCCGTCGACACCATCGAGATCGAATCGTCCGTGCACCGGGGCACGGTGGCCCTCGGCAGCGTCTACGCCGGGGTCGACGCCCTCGCCAACCGGCACGCCAACCACGCCCGGCTGCTGCGCGGACCGGCCTCCTACTACGCGGGCGGCCTGCGGGCCGTCACCGGCTGGCGGCCCGCCGACTACCGCGTCACCGTCGACGGCGAGGAACACCCCCACCGCGGCTACACGGTCGTCGCCGCCAACTCCCCCTACTACGGCTCGGGTCGGCTGATCGCCCCCGACGCACGCCTCGACGACGGACTGCTGGACGTCGTCATGATCCGCGAGGCACCGCGCCGGCTGTTCTTCGCCCTGATGAACGAGCTGAAGACCGGAGCCCACATCGACCGTCCCGAAGTCCGTGTGCTGCGCGGCCGGGAACTGCGCATCGAGGCCACGCGTCCCGTGCCCTACGGCGCCGACGGCGAGGTGGAGGCCACCCTGCCGGTGACCGTGCGGGTACGGCCCCGGGATCTTCCGGTGCTCTACCGGCCGACGGGTGCGGCACCGCCCGTCGGTGGGTAGGTGTCCCGGCAGGAAAGGGGCGCGGTGACATGACGCTGGAGCAGGTCGAGGGTGTGGTACAGGCGGTGGTCGTCCACAACGGGCGGGTGCTGCTGGTGGAGCGCGCGGGCGGCTGGGAACTCCCCTCGGGGACACCGGAGCCGGCCGAGACGGCGACGGCGACCGCGGCCCGTGTCGTCTACGAACTCACCGGCTACCTCGTCGACGGCTCCACCACCCTGGAGCCGGCCGGGCCGGTCCCGCCGGACGGGGCGACGCCGGTGGTCTGCCAACTGCTGAGCGGCTCCCCGTCGGACGGCGCCCGGCTCCCCGCCGAGCGGCTGCGCTGGGTGGCCACCGAGACGGCGGCCCGCTCCGCGCTGCCACCGGCCGTGCGGGACTACCTCCGGGGCCACTCGGCGACCTGATCCCTGGTCAGGGCTGCGGCATCCCGATCCGAGAAACCGTTCCCGCCCCCCGGGGGACACTCGCGACCTGAGCCCCGGTCAGGGCTGCGGCGCCGACCCGAGAAACCGTTCCCGGTCGACGACCACCCGGTCGATCTCGCCCGTCGCGACCAGCTCGCCGGACCCGTCGACGGCCCGCACGGCGAAGGTGAGCCGCCGTCCCGTCACCGCTGCCGGGGGTTCGGCGGTCACCTCCACGCGGCCGCCCACCCGGGTGGCCCGCAGATGCTCGACCCGGACGGCGGTACCCACCGTCGTACGGCCCGGCCCGGTGAACGGAGCGGCGGCGTGTACGGTCGCCGCCTCCAGCCAGGCGATCAGCCGCGGGGTGGCCAGCACGGGAACATCACCGCTGCCCACCGCCGCCGCGGTGTCGGCGTCGGTCACCTCATGGCGCATACGGCCACGCTAACGCAACCCGGCGCCCCGGGAACGGCGATCCGCGACCCGGCGGCTGAGGCCCCGCAGACTCCGCTTGCGGGGCGTCAGCCGCCGGGTTTCAGTGAGTACGGCCCCCCGCGCATCCTGGAGCACGTATGTCGATGTCGTTCGGTGCACCGCTCGGTTCGTCGGATCCGTTCAGCGAACTGCTGAATCATTTCTTCGGAATGTCACCGGCGTCCTCGCCGCCGGCGGTGCAACGCGTGCCCATCGGCCGGCTGCTCACCGAGTCCGCGCAGGAACTGCTCAACAAGGCCGCACGCAGAGCCGCCGAGGACGGCACCTCCGACCTCGACACCGAGCACCTGCTCTGGGCGGCGACCCAGGTCGAACCCTCCCGCAGGCTGCTCACCCAGGTGGGCCTGGACCCCGACACCCTCGCCCGCCAGCTCGACAAGGCGCTGCCGCCCGAGTCCGGCGAGCCGTCCGCACGGCCGGGGCTCACCCCGGCGGCCAAGCGGACCCTCGGCGCCGCCTACGCCCGGTCCCAGGCGTCCGGAGTGTCCTACATCGGCCCGGAGCACATCCTCGGCGCGCTGCTGGGCGACAGCGACACCGGTGCCGCCCGGCTGCTGCGGGCCGAGGGACTGGACACCGGCAAGCTCACCGGCCTGACCGAGCAGGCGGCCCGCGCCGAGGCCGCCCCCGGCGAACGCCGGACCCCGGCCACCACCCTGGACGAGTACGGCCGCGACCTCACCGAGGAGGCCAGGGCCGGCCGGCTGGACCCGGTGGTCGGCCGGGCCGAGGAGATCGAGCAGACCGTCGAGATCCTCTCCCGGCGCTCCAAGAACAACCCGGTGCTCATCGGTGAACCCGGAGTCGGCAAGACCGCCATCGTGGAGGGACTCGCCCAGCGCATCGTCGCCGGAGAGGTCCCCGACACCCTCAAGGACAAGCGCGTCGTCGCACTGGACCTGTCGGGCATGGTGGCCGGCGCGCAGTACCGGGGCCAGTTCGAGGAACGCCTGAAGAAGGTCATCGAGGACGTGCAGGCGGCCGGCGGCCGGATCATCCTGTTCATCGACGAGCTGCACACGGTCGTCGGCGCGGGCGCCACCGGCGAGGGCGCCATGGACGCGGGCAACATGCTCAAGCCCGCCCTCGCCCGCGGAGACCTCCATGTGGTGGGCGCCACGACCATCGACGAGTACCGCAGATACGTGGAGAAGGACGCCGCGCTCGAACGCCGCTTCCAGCCCGTGATGGTGCCCGAGCCCACCGTCGAGGAGACCGTGCAGATCCTGGAGGGCCTGCGCGACGCCTACGAGGCACACCACCAGGTCCGGTTCGACGACGGGGCGCTGGCGGCCGCCGCCGAACTGTCCGACCGCTATGTCACCGACCGGTTCCTGCCCGACAAGGCCATCGACGTGATGGACCAGGCCGGTGCACGGGTACGGCTGCGCAGCGTCGGCCGCTCCACCGAGGTGGTCAGCCGCGAGGACCGCATCGCCCGGCTCCGCCGCGAACTCGAACAGGCCGTCGCCGCCGAGGACTTCGAGAACGCCTCGGAACTCAAGCGGCAGATCGCGCAGGTGGAGGGCGAACTCGCCGGCATCGAGGAACGCAGGGAAGGCGTCGTCTCCGTGACCGCCGCCGACATCGCGGACGTCGTCGCCCGGCGCACCGGCATCCCGGTCTCCCGGCTCACCGCCGGCGAGAAGGAGAAGCTGCTCCGGCTGGAAGAGGAGATGCACGCCCGGATCGTCGGCCAGGACGAGGCGGTCACCGCGGTCGCCCAGGCCGTACGCCGCAACCGCGCCGGCATGGGCGACCCGGACCGCCCGGTGGGCTCCTTCCTCTTCCTCGGCCCCACCGGCGTCGGCAAGACCGAACTCGCCAAGACCCTCGCCGCGCTGCTCTTCGGCGAGGAGGACCGCATGGTCCGCTTCGACATGAGCGAGTTCCAGGAGAAGCACACCGTCGCCCGGCTCGTCGGCGCGCCTCCCGGCTACGTCGGCTACGAGGAGGCCGGCCAGCTCACCGAGAAGGTCCGCCGGCAGCCGTACAGCGTGGTGCTGTTCGACGAGGTGGAGAAGGCACACCCCGATGTCTTCAACACCCTGCTCCAGATCCTGGACGACGGCCGGCTCACCGACGCCCAGGGCCGCACCGTCGACTTCCGGCACTGCGTCGTCATCATGACGTCCAACATCGGCGCGCACCGCATCCTCGACCACCGGGGCGATGTGTCCGGGCTCAGGGACCAGCTGATGGACGACCTGCGGGACCGGTTCCTGCCCGAGTTCCTCAACCGCATCGACGACATCATCGTCTTCCACGCCCTCACCGAGGACGACCTGAGCCGGATCCTGGACCGGCTCCTCGACCGCAGCGCCCACCGGGTGCACGCCCAGGGCCTGCGGCTGGAGGTCACCGAGGCTGCGAAGAAGCTGCTCATCGCCCACGGGCACCAGCCCGAGTTCGGCGCCCGCCCGCTGCGCCGCACGATCCAGACGGAACTCGACAACCGCATCGCCGGCCTGCTGCTCGGCGGCGAGGCCGACCCCGGTGACACGATCGTCGCCGACGTCCAGCACGACTCCCTGCACTGCACGGTCCGCAGAACCGGAAGCTGACCCCTCGGCTAGCGGTGCTCGGGGTTCTCGTAGTCGCGGCGGCAGCCGGCGTCCCAGGCGGTGCGCTGGTTGCCGTAGGCGGGTACGCCCCCGGCGTCCTTCAGCAGGCGGGCCAGGTGGAGCAGGTTCCAGGTCATGAAGGTGGTGTTGCGGTTGGTGAAGTCGTTCTCCGGGCCGCCGGAGCCGGGGTCGAGGTAGGAGGGCCCGGGCCCCGCCTCGCCGATCCAGCCGGCGTCGGCCTGCGGCGGGACGGTGTAGCCGAGATGCTGGAGGCTGTAGAGGACGTTCATGGCGCAGTGCTTGACGCCGTCCTCGTTCCCGGTGATCAGACAGCCGCCGACCCGCCCGTAATAGGCGTACTGCCCGGCGTCGTTGAGCAGGCTGGAGCACGCGTAGAGACGCTCGATGACCTGCTTCATCACCGAGCTGTTGTCACCCAGCCAGATCGGCCCGGCCAGGACGAGCACATCCGCCGCCATGACCTTCTCGTACAGCGCCGGCCAGGCGTCCGTCTGCCAGCCGTGCTCGGTCATGTCCGGCCAGACGCCGGTGGCGATGTCGTGGTCGACCGCGCGGACGACCTCGACCAGCATGCCCTGGGCCTCCATGATGCGCACGCTGCGGTCGATGAGTCCCTGGGTGTTGCTGCGCTCCGGGGACCGCTTGAGGGTGCAGTTGAACACCAGGGCGCGCAGGTCGTCGTAGCGGGCGGGCGGTGCGTCGGGGGACGGCGACGGCGTGATGGTCACGGACTCTCCGCAGGTCGTGCCACCGTGCCGGTCAGGGTGGCGCAGTACGCCCATCCTGCGGGCCGGCCGCGCGGCGGCACCGGAACCGGCACCACCGGCCCGGCGCAATCACTCTGTCGGCCGCACGGGCGCCACCGGGCCGGAATGGCAAAAGATGATCGATATCCATAACGATCTAGGCTCAGCCCTTGTGCGTGGTCTGATCCGTTTTAGCCTCCGCACATGGGATTTCTTTCAAGCCGCCGCAGACGGGCACGCCTCGCCCCCGAACTCGACGACCAGGAGCTGGGCAGGCTGCTGAAGTCCCTGGTGGCGACCACCAGGACCGGAACCATCGCCACCACTGATCTGTGTGTGGCCCAGATATCCCGGCTGCTGGACCAGGACCCCGGCGACTGGGACCGCCGCACGCACCGCATCAGCGTCCTGGCGGAGTTCCTCACCGGGTCGAACCTGCCGAGATCCTGGGTCACCCGCGAGCCCCGCAACGCCACAGCGCTCACGCTGTACGGCTGGACCCGGGTCGCGCAGATCCGCACCCAGGACCAGCCGGGCGACTCCGCCGACGCCGTCGACAGCTGTCTGCGCGCCGCCGAACTCGCCCCGCAGGACCCCACCCCCTGGGTGGCCCTGCTCGGGCTGGCCCGCTGGGAACGCTGGAAGCAGCCCCAGGCCTTCGGCGTGTGGAACGAGGTGCTCGCCCGGGACCGCTGGAACCGCGAGGCCTATATGACCATGCTGTCCTATCTCAGCCCGGAAGGGGCCGGCTCCCGGCTCCAGGTGCTGGAGTTCGTGGACTCCCTGGGCGCCCGCATGCCCGCCAACGCGCCCTGTGTGGCGACGGAACTCACCGCCCAGGTCCGGCAGTACCACTCCATCCTCGACCGCGGCGGGTTCGAGGCGCTGGTGGCACGCAACCACTGGTCCCAGGGCACGGCGGTGCACGCCCTCGACCGCGTGGCCCACACCTGGGGGCAGCCGGGATTCCTGCGCCACGCCCAGGCCCTCGCCGACCTGAACCTCCTCGCCTACGCGCTGACGGCCGCCGAGCGGCGCGCCGAGGCCCGGCCGGTCTTCGAGGCGATCGGCGGGGTCGTCACCGCCTGGCCCTGGCAGGCCGGCGGCGACCCCCTGGCCGAGTTCGAACAGGCGCAGCGCCGGGTCACCGGCGTCTGACCACGGTCACCCGGTGGTGTCCGTGGCGGGCGGTGCCTCCGTCGTGGGGGACTCCGTCGCCGGTGCGGCCTTGACCGTGTAGAAGACGGAGCTGCCCTGCTTGGCCCGGTGCGCCTGGTTCCTGGCCACCAGGTTCTCCAGGGCGGTGCGGATGACCTTGGTCTGGACGTGCCGCTCGGGGTGTGCCCGGTCGAGCGCCGCGGTGACCTCCGCGGCGGACCGGGGCTCGCTCTGCTCCGCCAGATGGCCGCGGACGAGTTCCACGAGGGTGACCTGAGGCGCCTTGGCGGCGGCCTTGCGGGCCGGTGTCTTCTTGGCCGGTGCCCTGCGTGCCGGTGTCTTCCGGGGCGCGGCCTGCTCCGCCGCCGGTTTCCCGGCGGTCCGGGCGCCGGTCTCCTTGCCGGTCTCCGCGGGCTCCGCGCCGTCCTTCCGCGCCGAGCGCCCCGAGGCCGGCGCGGACGCGGTCGCGGACGTCGTGCGCGGAGCGGGTACGACCGGCCCCTCGGCGGTGCCGGCGCCGCCCGCCGCACCCGTGACGCCGAGCGCCTGACGCATGCTCACCAGCACGGCGTGGTCGTGCCGCAGCGCCGTCAACTGCTCCTGGAGGGCCGAGATTTCGGCCGTGACGCGGTCCTGTTCCTTGAGGTTGCGCTCAAGGTCGCTGGTGACCTGGCTGACGTACTGGGAGGTCAACTCGGTGACCGGGGTAGGGTTTTCGGGCATCTTTCCCTCCGGATGTGTCCGCGGCACGCCCCGCGCGGCCCATGACGCCGGGCAGGGAAACGGAGTTGCGGTGCGGGGCGCCCGACACCTCGATGATAGGGGCGGGCAGGCCCCGTGCCGCCGGAGGACGACACCTCGGTGCGTCACGGCCGTACGGCACACCCCGGGGTCAGCCGGCGGAACCGGGCAGTGGGCGGACGGTCAGGATCTGCTGGGCCGTGCCGACCGGACCCTCGACGTCGTGCAGCACCGTGCTGGTCAGACCCTGGCCGGCCGGGCCGAAGACGACGGTGGTGTCCAGGCCGGTCCAGTCGCCCACCGGCTGCCGGTGCAGATGAACCGTCAGGTCGACGTTCGGGTAGAGCCAGGCCGTCGGCGGCTGCCGTACGGCGATGCCGTTCGCGGTGTCCACCAGCGCGAGGTAGGAGGCGAGGGGACCTGCGGACTCGCCCGCCACCAGATCGAGCGGCGTGGACACCCAGGCGGTCGCCCGGCCGGGCCGCGGCGGTGTCACCGGCCGGACGTCCAGCGAGGCGATGTAGCCGCCGGGCCACTGGTCGGCCATCTGCCACCGCGCGAGCGACTCGGGCGGCGCGAGCGGGTCGTCACCGCCGCCCGCCACCGCGCCGGTGTCCTGCGCCGCGAGCAGCCAGGCACGGGCCCGGACCGCCGTACGGCCGGCGATGTCCACGGTGGCCTCGAGGAGTTCGATGGTGCGGCCGGGCCGGACGGTCTCCACCCGGACCTCGCACTCGTCCAGCGCGAGCCGGCCGAGGATGTCGTAACTGATCCGGGAGACGGCCAGGCCCTCGCCGCCCGGGCGGGCGGCGAGGTGACCCTCGATCGCGTGGGCCACGAGACCGCCGAGCGGGCTGAAGTGCTGCTCGCTGGTGTCCCAGGCCCCGCTCGCGTGCTCGGTCGGCTTGAAGCGGTGTTCGTCGATGCGTTCGTAATAGGCGTCGGGCTGCACGGGTCCATCGTCCCGTGAGAACCGCGACAGATGTTTGCGAAAGGGGGCCGGATCCGAGGGGCGTGCGCAAACTTCTCCTCGTACAGATGATCAGGGGGTGAAATCCTTGCCGTGGCCGGACGGGAGGGGACGGCTGACCATCCCTCGCCGCCCGGGCGGGCGGCGGCGTCAGCGTCCCGTCAAGAGGACCGAGGTCCCCGTCAGAGTCCCGTCAGGGCCCGCCACCGCAGGGGAGGCAGGGCATAACGTCGACGGCGAGCCCCGGTCCGCCTCCCCGCGCCCGGGGCCTTTCGCACCACCGCCGCCGGACCGGTCAGCCGGAGCCGAAGCCGAGCGCGAAGATGTGCAGGCCGCCCGCGGTGACATCGGACGGCAGGCGCACACTGCGGACCGTCCTGCCCGCGGCCAGGGTCACCGGAGCCGTGGCGAAGACATAGGCCCTGGCCGGGTCGGGAGCCGAGCCCGCGTGGTTGCGGTGTCCGGTGGTCACCGCGACGGTGTCGCCGGGCAGCGGTGTCGCGGTGCCGGCGTTGAGGGTCCAGTCGGAGAAGGCGACGGGGACCTGCTGGGTGGTGCCGTCCGTGTAGGTGACGAGGGCCGTGCCGGAGGACGGACCGTTGTTGGCGGCGCCCAGGAAGGACAGCGTGCCGGAGCCGGAGACCTGCACGGTCTGACCGTTCGCCTCGTAGTTGTCCGGCGTGGCGGGCGCGACGCCGGGCCAGGTGAACGAGACACCGGCGGCGGTGATCCGGGATCCCGGGGTGACGCCCGCGGCGGCCAGGGCCTCGGCGGAGTAGCTGTACCCGGCCCCGTCGAAGTTCGCCGTGTCCGCCGCCGCGTCGGCGGAGGTCCCGATGTCGGTGTAGGTGGGGTTCCCGGGGTAGGAGGGCGGGGCGGCCGAGCCGTCCGCCGCCCAGGCCGGGTTGGCGGTGGTGCCGAGGTCGAAGGCGAGCGTGCCGCCGCCGGTGAGCGCGCCGACCGGCAGGTAGGCCTTGTTCCAGGCCCTGCCCTGCCAGGTGGCCGACTGCACATAGGGCGCGTCGTCGGCGGCGTGCGCGCCGTCGACCGTGAGGGTGCGGCCGGACGGCAGGGTGAGCACGGCGCGCGGGAAGAGCGGGCTGCCCAGCGCCAGATCGGCGGTGCCGGGTGTCTCCGGGTACATGCCGAGCGCGGACCACACGAACCACGAACTCATCTCGCCCAGATCGTCGTTGCCGGCGAGCCCGTCCGGGCCGTCGGTCCAGATCTGGTCCTGCACCTGCCGCACGACCTGCTGGGTGCGGTAGGGGCGGCCGATGTAGTCGTACTCCCAGGGGATGTCGAGGCTCGGT
Source organism: Streptomyces sp. NPDC001606 (assembly GCF_053596835.1). Lineage (NCBI taxonomy): Bacteria > Bacillati > Actinomycetota > Actinomycetes > Kitasatosporales > Streptomycetaceae > Streptomyces > Streptomyces sp. NPDC001606. The sequence continues at coordinate 208,437 of NZ_JBSFHC010000001.1, read as the reverse complement.
TCGTTGCCCAGGTCGGTGTGGCCGCCGGCCCCGGTCAGCGAGGATAGGTCGGTGTCCAGGAACGCGGCCGTCGCCTGGTCGCCGCCCAGGGCGGTGGCCAGCCCGTGCAGGTTGAAGGGCACCATCGGCGTGTACTGCCAGGAGTCGCCCTCGACGAAGTACTTGCCCGAGGTGGGGGAGAAGCCCGCGGTCCACCGGCCGGAGGCGTCACGCGGCTGGACGAAGCCGCTGCCGAAGTGGAACAGGTTCTGCCAGTGCTGCGCCCGGTCGGCGAACCGGTGCTGGTCGGCGCGGTCGCCGAGGGCCCCGGCGAACGCGGAGACGGCGAAGTCGGCGGAGTCGTACTCGAGTGTGGTGGCGGCGGCTCCGTAGAAGTTGCAGCAGCCGTATCTGCCGTTGGCGGGCAGCCAGCCGAGCTGTTCCAGGTAGTTCAGCCCGGGGCGGTTGGCGCCCGCGGTGGTGGCCTCCGTGACCATGGCCCGCAGCGCGGCGGCGGTGTCGAAGTGCCGGGCCCCGAAGGCGTAGTACTCGGCCAGGATCGCGTCCGCCGGGTCGCCGACCATCACATGGGTCTCCCCGTTGTTCTCCGACCACTTGGGCAGCAGGCCGGTCTGCCGGAAGTCGTCGACCATCGACTGGGCGGTGTCCGAGGCGGTGCCCGGGGCGAGCAGCGCCTCCAGCTGGGCCTGGGAGCGGTAGACGTCCCAGCCCGAGTAGTTGGCGTAGGCGGCGGCGTGGCCCGGGTCGACGGTGTGCACGGTGCCGTCGAAGCCGGGGAAGTGCCGGTTGACGTCACTGATCACGTTCGGGTGGAGCAGCGCGTGGTACAGCGCGGTGTAGAACACCGTCTGCCGGCTGCGCGTGCCGCCGGCGATCCGCACCCGTCCGAGCAGCGCGTTCCAGCTGGTGTGCGCCGCGCGCCGTACGGCGTCGAAGCGCCAGCCGGGGTTCTCCGCGGTGCGGTTGTCCACGGCGTCGGCGACGGAGACGTAGGAGAGACCGACCTTGGCCTGGACGGTCCGCCGGGCGGTGGTGTCGAAGGTGACATAGCCGTCGGTCCCGCTCGCCCGCGGCACGAAGGCGTGCGGGCCGGTGGGAGCGGCGCCGTGCGGGACCGGCTTGTTCGGCGCCTCGGGAGCGTCGGGTGGCACCTCGGTCCGGGGGGTGGACGGTGTCGCCGCGGCGGTGGGCGTGCCGCTGTCCGTGAACGGCCGGTCGAAGAGCATGTCGAAGTAGACGGTGTAGGAGTTGTGGGTGCCGCAGAAGTTGCCGCTGGTGACCTGGCCGCTCACCTCGCTGTCGCCCACCACCGTGAACCGGGTGTCGGACACGCCGTTCTGGCTGGCCGTCAGCTTGAAGAGGAGGTTCGCCCGGTCTGTTGCGGGAAAGGTGAACCGTGCCATGCCGCTGCGGGTGGTCGCGGTCAGCTTGGTGCCGACGCCGTTGTCCAGCGTCACCGCGTACATGCCCGGGGTGGCGGCCTCCCGGGTGTGCGAGAAACCGGCGGTGGCGCCGGTGTCCACCGCGCCGGTGGTCGGCAGCACCGGGATGTCCCCGGCGGCCCGGCAGCCCGGTCCCGCGATGTGGGTCAGGCTGAACCCGCTGACGGCGGAGTCGCCGTACTCGTAACCGCCGCCGTACGGCCGGTGCGGTGCGGTGTCCGGGCTCCACTGGACCATCCCGAACGGTGTGTCGGCGCCGGGGAAGTCGTCGGCGGCGTGCGAGGTGCCGATGAACGGGTCGACGAGCGAGGCGGGGTCGGCGACCGGCGCGGGCGCGGCGGATGCCGGCGCGGGGACGGACAGGACGGCCGCCACGAGGGCGCCCACGGCGCACACGGACGGCCATAAGCCTCTGCTGGACCTTCTCGGTCGTGCCATCGTGACCACGTCCCTTCGGCGGACCGGCGCAACGGCTCGAACGGGCCGACGGTGCATGCCCGTTCGACAACGTTGTCCGGTAACAGGCAGTACACCCGGGAACGGTGGCCCCCCACCCCCCTCCTGTCAAGGACCCCCACCGCCCCCTGACCCGGAACCGGCCGGGCCGGGGGCTCGTCAGGGACGGTTCACGCTGCGATGCGCAGCCAGGCGTCGCCTGCGCGCAACCACAGGAAACCGTCGCGGCCCTGGCCACAGTGCCCGACGACCCGCCCGGGCACCCGCACCTTCCGGCGGCTGGTCACCTCCCAGGCGGTGCCGTCGAGCCGGGCGCCCACGAGTTCGACGGACCGCTTGTTGTGATTCCGGCGGGTGAACACCGCCCTGGTGCCGCGGACCGCGAATCCGTCCGGGGCGCGGATCGGACTGTGCAGGCTGGTGACCTCGCCGGTGGACGGAGTGACGCGGGTGAGGAAGGTGCCGCCGTTGCTGCTGATGGAGTACCAGACGAGCCATACGTGTTCGTCCTCGGTAGCGGCGGTGCAGCCTTGCAGCGGCGCGTCGGGCAGCCGGCCCCCGGGGGCCCAGGAGATCCGGCCCCGGGCGTCCCATCCCGCGAGGCCCGCCGCCGACTCGGGATGGCCGCCGTGGATGCCCTCGTCGCTGTGGGCCGTCCAGATGCGGCCGCGGGCGTCGGTGACGAGGGCCGGGATGTCGTCACCGATGCAGAACTCGGCCTCGGGCGTACCGGACGGGGAGAACACCACGGCGTTGGGTGCCCAGGTGCCCGTGCTCTCGTCGCGGAACGTACGTCCGCTCACCAGCAGGAACCGGGAATCCGGGAGCAGGGCCAGGTGACTGGGCCATATGCGGAATGTCCCACGGGGGTGCGCCTCTCGTGTTGCCCTGCGACGACGATCAGCTCCCCGGTGAACGGCACGTTCGGCCGCCGCCCTTTCCACCCCTTGATGTGGCGGACGCGCTCGAGGTACCGCCGGTGGACGACCAGGACCGCCGGCTCCCCGGCGGGTCCGGCGCTCCACCACAGGGCCCGGTGTCCCCGCAGGGCGTCGGCAGGGGCACGGAACCCCCGGTCAGAGGATGTCCTCTTCCTCCGGTACGACGACCTGGTCGATGAGGTGCTGGATCTGTTCGCTCGGCAGTGCGACCGCCAGGGCCCAGTAGTAGATGACCAGACTGAAGACGGCCACCACACCGATGTCCCACCACAGCGGGAACCAAGGGTGCTTGAGCGGACCGAAGTCGCTGAGGTAGACGATCAGGCCCATGCCGACCAGGTACACCGGCAGCCACTGGGCCGCGCGCAGGTCGAGCTGCGGGGTGATCGGGTTCATCTTGAACACCCGGTTGGCGACCAGGATGACGTACCCGAGGAGGATGGCGACGCCGAGCTTCCAGTCGGTGGTCCAGCCCGACCAGAGGATCAGCAGGTTGGCGACGACGAAGGCGAGCGGCGACATCCAGGCGCCGCCGGGCAGCCGGTAGGGGCGGTGGGCGTCCGGCAGCCGGTTGCGGAACACCCCGAAGGACAGCGGGGCACCGGCGTACATCAGCACACTGGCGCTGGTGATCAGCCCGACCAGGGACCGCCAGCTCGGGAACGGCAGGAAGCAGATGCAGCCGATCACGAAGGCGGTGATCAGACCGACCCAGGGGACACCCCGCCGGTTGGTGCTCTCGAAGACGGACGGCACATAGCCGTTGCGGCTCAGGCCGTACGACACCCGGGACGAACCGGTGATGTAGATCAGACCGGTGCCGGCCGGGGAGATGACGGCGTCGAGGTAGAGGATCGTGGCCAGCCAGCCCAGGCTGATCAGGGTGGCGACCTGGGCGAAGGGACCGCTGAGGGCGGTGAACGCGGAGTTCGCCCAGTGGGCGCCGATCTGGGAGGCGGGCAGCGCGGCGAGGAAGGTGACCTGCAACAGGATGTAGATCAGGATGCCCAGGAGGATCGAGCCGATCACCGCCCGCGGGATGTCCCGCTTGGGGTTGGCGCTCTCGCCGGCCAGCTGGTCCGCCTGCTCGAACCCCAGCAGCGCGAAGATGATGCCGCTGGTGGAGACCGCGGACAGGATGCCCTTGGCGCCGTACGGGTTGAAGCCGTCCGCCGCGGTGAAGTTGCTCGTGTGGAACTGGGCCACGGCGAACACGAAGATCGTCAGCAGCGGGACGCCGACCTTCCACCAGGTCGCGGCGCTGTTGGTGTTGGCCAGCATCCGGATGCTGAGGAAGTTGACGGCCGTGATGACCGCCATCAGCCCCACCGCCACGGCGATGCCCGGCGGGGTCAGGACGTGTTCGCCGCCCTCCACCTTCTCCCAGCCGCTCGCCCAGGAGTAGTGCTGGGCGTAGGTGATCATCGCCAGCACCTCGATGGGCGCCACCGTGGCCGCCTGGAGCCAGGAGAACCAGCCGAAGGACGCGCCCGCGGCGCCCCCGAAGGCGTAGTGCGGGAAGCGGGCCGTGCCGCCCGACACCGGGTACATCCCGCCGAGTTCGGCGTGCACCAGCGCCAGGATGAGGATCGCGAGTCCGCCGATGGCCCAGGAGATGATGGCGGCGGGGCCCGCGGCGGCCAGGGCGCCCTGCGCGCCGAACAGCCACCCCGATCCGATGATCGAGCCCTCCGAGGCCCAGATGAGTCCGATGAAGCCGATCTCGCGCCTGAGCCCTGGGCGATGGGTACTGGGACCGGGCGTCTGCTCTGACACGGCCATGGTCCACACCCCCTTAGTAGGGTGATGCTCAGCACCATGGTGACATGGAGTCGTGGACTCGGCTCTCCGTGTGCCGAGCGGGCCCGGCCGGTCAGGGGGAGTGGGACGCGAAGGCCAGATAGGTGCCGTAGGTCAGGGAGACGACGGTGAGGGCCGCGCCCACCAGCCGGAACCGGGCCGGCCGCGTCCGCCGCAGCCGCACCAGTGCCCGGGCCGCCGGGACGAGCAGCGGAAACGCGGGCAGCAGAAACCGCGGCCGGGACTCGAACGGGCCGGAGACCGCCACCACCGGCAGCAGCAGCACCCCGGCATAGACCAGGAGCGCCAGCGGGGCCCGCTCCCGGCACAACCGCCAGAACAGGGCGATGGCCGCCACGACGATCACCAGCGCCACGTCGTGCACGACGTCGCCACCGTGCCAGGGCAGCGACACCAGGAAGCGCAGGGTCCCGGCACCGAGGTCGAGGCGGGTGTCCCACGCGTTCTGCACATGGAAGTACCCGTGCAGCAGATCCCCGGTCCGGTGCCCCACCCACAGCACATAGCCCGCCCAGCCGAGCGGCGCCACCAGCACCCCGGCCCACAGCCCGGCCGGCACCCGGCCGTCGCGCCGTACGACCTCACGGCCGGCCACCACGATCACGGCCGCGGCCGCCGCGATGCCGTTCGGCCGGGACAGACCTGCGAACCCGGCCAGCACCCCGGCCGCCGCCCAGCGCCGCTGGAACAGCGCGTACAGGCACCATGCGCAGAGGGCGGCGCACAGCGGCTCGGTGTAGGCGAGGCTCAGCACCACCGACTGCGGAAGGACCGCCCACAGCACGACCAGGGCGGCGGCGGTCGAGGGGCCGTACAGGCGGTGGACGAGGGAGTGGACACCGAGCGCCGCCGCCCCGGCGGCACCCCACGCGAGCAGCACGGCTGCCTGTGCGGGGGACAGCGGCAGCAGCGCCGTCACCGCGTGGACGAGCCCCGGATACAGCGGGAAGAAGGCCCAGTCGGTCTGCACCGCGCCGCTCTGGGTGATGTGGAGCCGGGTGCCGTAGCCGTGCGTGGCGATGTGCAGATACCAGACCGAGTCCCAGGAGTGGGCCAGACCCTTCAGCGCTGAGTGGCCCGAGAGTCGGCTCACCAGCGCCACCAGAGCGGCTCCTGCCAGGCGTACGGCCGCGAACACCGCCACCGCCCGAAGGGCACCGGGGGTCCACACCGGCCACCCTCGCTCGCTCCCGACGGCGGGACCGGGGTCCCGGCTCCCGGACAACTCACGGCGCTGCGGTGGAAACGTACTCACCCGCCGAACCCTGATCGACCCCACGGGCGGACGCAACGGACCACGCGGTACAGCCCCCTCCGGATCCCGCTCCCGCACCCCGGCACGCCGTCCCACCGCGGGCGCCGTCCCCGACCGGCCGCCGCGACACGGCAGTTCGCGCCCGCCGGACGCACCGGGCGCTGTTCGCGTTCGGCGCACTGTGGGCTCCGCCATATGGACGCCCGTGTCCGCGCACGCCACGATGCCGTGAGCGTTTCCGGCGGGGGCCGTGAGCGCCGAGAGCACGGTTGCGAGGAGTGATCATGGCCAATCTGGCGGAGTTCCTGGTCGAGACGGCCCGACGGCTGCCCGACCGGCCGGCGCTGCTGCTGGGCACGACGGCCCTCACCTACGCCGAACTCGACCGGCTGACCGCCCAGGCCGCCACCCTGCTGGAGGCGGAGGGCGTGCGCCCGGGCGACCGGGTCGCGCTGATGCTGCCGAACGTGCCCGAGTTCGTCGTCTTCTACTACGGCGTGCTGCGCGCCGGCGCCATCGTCGTCCCGATGAACCCGCTGCTCAAGGAGCGCGAGGCCGAGTTCCACCTGCGGGACTCCGGCGCCGTGCTGCTCCTCGAATGGCACCAGGCGCCCGGCGAGGGCGCCGCGGGCGCGGCCGCCGCCGGTGTACGGCGCCTCGCGGTCGAACCCGTCGCCCTCGCCGCCGAACTGGCGGCCCGTCAGCCCCGGCCCGAGGTGGCGGACACGGCCGCCGACGACATCGCCGTGCTGCTCTACACCTCGGGCACCACCGGCCGCCCCAAGGGCGCCGCGCTCACCCACGCCGGGATCCGCCACAACACCGAGGTCAATGTCACCGACGTCCAGCGGGTGACGGATGAGGACGTGATCGTCGGCTGTCTGCCGCTGTTCCACATCTTCGGGCAGACCTGCACGATGAACGTCGCCGTCCGCAGCGGCGCGGCGCTCGTCCTCATACCCCGCTTCGACCCGCCGACCGTGCTCGACGCCATCGCCCGCCACCGGGCGACCGTCTTCGAGGGCGTGCCCACCATGTACGCCGCGCTGCTCCAGCACCCCGCCGCGGCCGAGGCCGACGTGTCCAGTCTGCGCCAGTGCATCTCGGGCGGCGCCTCGCTGCCCGTGGAGATCCTGCACGGCTTCGAACGGCGCTTCGGCTGCGTCGTGCTGGAGGGCTTCGGCATGTCCGAGACCAGCCCGGTCGTCACCTTCAACCACCTCGACCGCCCGCGCAAGCCCGGCTCCATCGGCACGCCCATCCGCGACGTCGAGATACGGCTGCTCGACGACACCGGCCGGGACGTGGCCCCCGGAGAGGTCGGCGAACTGGCCGTACGCGGACCGAACCTGATGAAGGGGTACTGGAACCTGCCCGCGGAGACCGCCGAGGCCGTCCCCGACGGCTGGCTGCGCACCGGCGACCTGGCCCGCCAGGACGAGGACGGCTATCTGTTCATCGTCGACCGGAAGAAGGACCTCATCATCCGCGGCGGCTACAACGTCTACCCGCGCGAGATCGAGGAGGTCCTGCACGAGCACCCCGCCGTCGCCCTCGCCGCCGTCCTCGGTGTGCCGGACGCCCGGCTCGGCGAGGAGGTGGCGGCGGCGGTCGTGCTGCGCCCGGGAGCCCAGGCGGAGCCCGAGGAACTCCGGGAGTTCGTCCGGGAGCGGGTCGCCGCCTACAAGTACCCGCGGCGGGTCTGGCTGACCGAGGCGCTGCCGCTGGGCCCGAGCGGCAAGATCCTCAAGCGGGAGATCACGGTCCCGTCCGCCTGACCCCGTGCGGGCCGGGCACAGCGACGGCGGCCCTCGAGCAGCCCGGCGGGCGCACCCGCGGCTACCGGAACTCGGCCCGCGCGTACCGCAGTTCGGTCACCAGCCGGTCCGTCTCGGTGTGCGGGGTGTGCCGGGCGAGCATGCCGCCCGGCGGACGAGCGGGGGTGCCCATGCTGTCCGGGCCGCCCTGCCGCCAGCCTCCCAGGCATAGGGGAGCGAGGGCTGGGCGCCGCCCCTCGTGCGGCTGCCGCTTCCGGGCGGTGGGGCCGTACCCGGGGCCGTCCGGCCCGCGGAAGACCCGCTGCCGCTTCCCTCGCCCCCAGCCGCGCACCGCTGTCCCGCCCGCCTCGAAATGCGCCCGGTGCCGGAGGCGGCGTACGGTGTGGCCGTGCCCGTCCGTGGGCGCGCGGTGCCGTGCCACCGGGGCGCTGCGTCCCCGCGGCTGCCACTGCGAGGGAGCGGGCCGTGACCGTGAGCGAGGCGCGCATCGACTACCGGGCGGTGTTCGAGGCACTGCCGGGCATGGTCGCGCTGCTCACGCCGGACCTGGTCTACCTGGACGCGAACGAGGACTTCCTGCGCCACTCCGGCCGCGCCCGCGAGGACCTCATCGGCCACTATCTGTTCGACGTGTTCCCCGACAACCCCACCGACGCCGGGGCCAGCGGAGCCCGCAACCTGGAGGCGTCGCTGCGCCGGGTCCTGGCCACGGGCGAGCGGGACACCATGGCCCTTCAGCGCTACGACGTCGAGTCGCGGGAGCACCCCGGCGAGTGGGAGGAGCGGTACTGGAGCCCGATCAACGCACCGGTCCTGGACACCGACGGCCGGGTGATCCTGCTGGTGCACCGGGTGGAGGAGGTCACGGAGCTGCTCCGGGCCCGGGGCCGCGCGGTGGGCGACCGGGCCCGGGTGCTGGAGGCGGAGCTGTACACCAGGTCCCGGGAGCTCCAGGAGGTCAACGAACGCCTGCGCCGGGCCCACGCCCGGGAACGCGAGATCGCCCTCGCCCTCCAGGACGCCATGCTCCCCGCCCCACCGCTGACGGACCACGAGCAGATCGCGGTGCGCTACCGGCCCGCGGTCGGCGCGCTGAACGTGTGCGGCGACTGGTACGACCTGGTCGAGCTGGCCGGTGCCTGCATGCAGGCGGCGGTCGGCGACGTCGTCGGGCACGGCCTGGCCGCCGCGTGCGTCATGGGCCAGCTGCGCAGTGCCCTGAGCGCGGCCTCCCGGGTCTCGGCGGGCCCCGCCCAGGCCCTGGACGTACTCGACCTGTACGCCCGCTCGGTCGAGGGCGCCGAGTCCACCACCGTGGTGTCCGTGCACATCGACTGGGACGGCCGCACCCTCACCTACAGCAGCGCCGGTCATCCCCCGCCCGCACTGCTGTGCGCGGACGGCACCGTGGTGTTCCTGGACGAGGCCACCGACCCGCCGCTCGGCGCCCACCCCGACCACGTCCGCCGCCCGCAGGCCGAGCTGGCCTTCGCCGGGGGAGACACCCTCGTGCTGTACACGGACGGGCTGGTCGAACGCCGCGGCGAGGACCTGGAGGCCGGCTTCGCCCGGCTCGCCCGCTCCCTCGCCGCCCACCGCGCGCTCGGACCCGAGGAGCTGGCCGCGGCACTCCTGCTCGACCTGCTCCCGGCCGCCGGCGCCACGGACGACACGGCGCTGCTCGTCATCCGCCTGTAGGCGCACCCGGGACGCCGGCGGCCCGGCCGCGCTGCCGCACAATGGCCGCGGGACACACAGCGGAACGGGAGCCGACGTGCGGGCACGAGACCTGGCAGTGGAGTACGAGACCGTGGGCGTCGACACCGACGCGACCGCCGCGGCACGGCTGATGGCCGAGCACCGGCTGCCGGCCCTGTTGGTCCTGGACGAGCAGGGCGCGCCGCAGGCGGTCCTCCCGGCCTCGCAGATGATCAAGACTCTGGTACCGGCGTATGTGCTCGAGGACCCCACGCTGGCCGCCGTGGTGGACGAACGCCATGCCGACCGGCTGTGCCGGGCGCTGGAGGGCCGTACGGTCCGCGACTGCCTGTCCCGGAGCGTGCCCGCGCCGCCGGTGGCCGAGCCCGACGCGACCGCGCTGGAGGTCGCCGCGCTGATGGCGCGGGTGCGCAGCCCGCTGGTGGCGGTCGTGGACGGCGACGGGGCCGGACGCCGGCTGCTCGGCGTGATCACCGCGTCCCGGCTTCTGGACCGGCTGCTGCTCGCCGCCTCCTGAACGGACGGCGCGTCAGGGGCTTGTCAAAGACGCATCAAGGGCCGGTAAGGTTCGCTCCGGTGTGCCGGGAAGTCTGGTCGGCGAGCAGGGGACAGATGTCTCTTCCATCCCTTGCTCCCCTCAGGCACGAGCAGCAACCGGAGCACTGTGAGCGACTGGCACGGCTGGGCCGCGATCGCCGTCTTCGTCGGCGCGTACGTTCTGATCATCAGCGAGAAGATCCACCGGGTCGCCGTGGCCCTGGGCGGCGCGGGTCTGATGCTCGCCATCGGCGCCACCGACGACGTCTCGGCGTTCTACTCCCAGGAGTCGGGCATCGACTGGAACGTCATCTTCCTGCTGCTCGGCATGATGACGATCGTCGGCGTGCTCAAGAAGACCGGCATGTTCGAGTACCTGGCGATCTGGGCGGTCAAGCGGTCCCACGCCCGGCCCTTCCGGGTCCTCGCGATGCTCGTGGTCCTCACCGCCCTCGCCTCGGCCCTGCTGGACAACGTCACCACCGTGCTGCTGATCGCGCCGGTCACCCTGCTGGTGTGCGAACGCCTCGCGCTGTCCTCGGCGCCGTTCCTCATCGCCGAGGTCATGGCCGCCAACATCGGCGGCACCGCGACCCTGGTCGGTGACCCGCCCAACATCATCATCGGCAGCCGGGCCGGCCTGACCTTCAACGACTTCGTCGTCCACCTGGCCCCGCTCGCCGTCCTGCTGCTGCTCGTGCTGCTCCTGCTGTGCCGGATCATGTTCCGCGGCGCGCTCGGCTACGACGCCGAACGCGCCGCCGAGATCATGGAACTGGAGGAGCGCGAGGCCATCCGGGACCCCCGGCTGCTGATCCAGGGGCTGGCCGTCCTCGCCCTGGTCGTGGCCGGCTTCGTGCTCCACCCGGTGCTGCACTACGAGCCCAGCGTGGTCGCCCTGCTCGGCGCCGGTCTGCTGGTCGCCGTCTCCGCGGTCGAGACCAACGACGTCCTCGCCGAGGTGGAGTGGCCCACGCTGGCCTTCTTCGCGGGCCTGTTCGTCATGATCGGCGGGCTGATCGGCACCGGGGTGATCGACGAGGTCTCCCGCGGGCTGGCGGACCTGATCGGCGGCAGCCGACAGGGCGGCGCGCTGACCCTGCTCGGCGGCTCGGCGGTGCTGTCCGGCGTCGTGGACAACATCCCGTACGTCGCGACCATGGCGCCGATCACCTCCGGGCTGGTCCACGACATGGGCGGCAGCGGCCACCACGTCCTGTGGTGGGCCCTCACGCTCGGCGCCGATCTGGGCGGCAACGCCACCGCGATCGGCGCCTCGGCCAACGTCGTCGTGCTCGGCATCGCCGAACGCAACCGCCAGCCCATCTCCTTCTGGCAGTTCACCCGGCACGGCCTGATCGTCACTGCCGCCACGGTGACGGTCTCGCTGGCCTATGTGTGGCTGCGCTACTTCGCCCTGACTTAGGGCCTCTCTTTCGGATCTTGCCGGCGTCGCGGGCCCTGGCACGCACATCTGCTGCGTTGTCGTCCCTCGCCGACGCTCCGCGTCGACTCCCTCCTCCGCCTTGCATCTGCACGCACCAGACCCCGCTCGGGTCGGCCGAGAAGGCACCGCCACCGCAGCCGACCTGATCCGAAAGAATGGCCCTAGGACGCCGGCCTGGTCAGCAGCAGTTCGGAGGAAGGTGCTCGCAAGGTGGAGTCGGGCATGCGGCGTGATCGCGCACTATGCGGTCGCAACGCCCAGGAAGCGCAGCACCGCCAGGACGCGGCGGTGGTCGGCGTCGGCCTTGGGCAGGTCGAGCTTGGTGAAGATGCTGTTGATGTGCTTGGCGACCGCGCTCTCGCTCACGACCAGCTCGGCGGCGATACCGGAGTTGGACCGGCCGCCCGCCATCAGCTCCAGCACCTCCCGCTCGCGCGGTGTCAGCCGGTCGAGCGGATCGCTGTGCCGGCGCACCAGCAGTTGCGCGACGACCTGCGGGTCGAGCGCGGTGCCGCCGGCCGCCACCCGGCGTACCGCCTCGGCGAACTCCTCGACGTCGGCGACCCGTTGCTTGAGCAGATAGCCGACGCCCCAGGTGTTGGCGGCGAGCAGATCGGCGGCGTACCGCTCCTCCACGTACTGCGACAGCAGGAGCACGGCGGTACGCGGGTACTGGCGGCGGATCACCAGCGCGGCGCGCACTCCCTCGTCGGTGAAGCCGGGCGGCATGCGCACGTCGACCACGGCGATGTCGGGCCGATGCTCCTCGACGGCTGCCAGCAGCCCTTCGGCGTCGGCGACTTGCGCGCACATCTCGAAGCCGGCCGCCTCCAGCACCTTGACCACGCCGATGCGCAGCAAAAGGGAATCCTCGGCGATCACGGCACGCACGGCAGCTCCACGGTGATGACGGTCGGGCCCCCGACGGGGCTGCGGCAGGAGAACGTGCCGTCGACGGACGCGACGCGCTTGGCGAGCCCGGCGAGCCCGGTACCGTCGGCCGCCGCGAGATCCGCGCCGCCCGCGCCGTCGTCCGCGACGACGACCAGCAGTGTCTCCCCGATCCGCTCCACGGTCACGTCCGCCCGGGTCGCCTGGGCGTGTTTGACCACGTTGGTCAGGGCTTCGGAGACCACGAAGTACGCGACGGCCTCGACCGTGGGTGAGGGGCGCTGCGGCAGGTCCACCGCCACGCGCACCGGGATCGGGAGGCGGGCGGCGACCCCGGACAGCGCGGCGTCGAGGCCGCGGTCCTCAAGGACGGCCGGATGCAGGCCGCGCACCAGGTTGTTCAGCTCGGCGATCGCCTCCTTCGCCTCGCGGTGCGCCTCGTCGATCACCTTGCGGGCGTCCTCCGGCAGGTCGCCGAGGGTGGACCTGGCCAGGCCCAGGTTGACGGCGAGTGAGACGAGGCGCTGCTGCGCGCCGTCGTGCAGGTCGCGCTCGATCCGCCGCCGCTCGGCGTCGGCGGCGTCGAGCACGCCGGCCCGGCTCTCGGCGAGGTCGGCGACCCGGCGGGCCAGCTTCTCCGTGCGGCTGGGGCCGAGCAGGGCCTCGGCCGCCCGGGTCTCCAGCCGCACCAGAGCGCCGGTCAGCCGGGGCTCGAGGAACAGCAGGGCGAGGCCGCCGGCGGTGATGTACGCGGCCTGCGTGGTGTACCCGAAGCCGGTGCCCCGCCACTGCGGGGGCAGCACCCAGATCCACACGTAGAGGGAGGCGGCCACGAGAGCGGCGGCCCAGACGGCGAGGACGGCAAGGTCCAGGAAGGCGAACAGCGGACCCGCCACGGCGTGGTAGCAGACCTGCCGCCACAGGGCCCGCGTGGTCAGCCGGCGCACCGCCGACTTCCACGTGCGTCCCGGCCCGGGTACGGCGGGGCGCGGGAGCTCCTTGCCGACGAGCGCCCGGTAGCGCCGCCGCTGCCCGGCGGTCAGCAGGGGTGTCACCACGAGCGTGAGCAGCACGGGCAGCGGAGTCACGGCTACCGCGCCGGGCGCGCTTACCCACGCCGCCATCGTGCCGAGCAGCCAGAGCCACAGTGGCACCACGGCGAGGTGGAGCGGCAGGCCGGCGGCGACGAGCGCGGTCCGGTGTCCCGCCCTGCGGAACGGCCGGCCCAGCACCAGGTGCAGCCACGTCGTGAGTTGCATGCGTCAAACGGTAAAGCCGCAGGCCATCCCCGTGCCATGACGCTCCCGCCCGGTTCGGGGGTGCACTTGTCTCCACCCCGGGTCGGAACCCTGCGTGACTGACGGCGCCCTGGTGTGCGGCCGAGGGTGGAGCACGTGAAGAGGAGAGCCGGCCGGGAGCGGGGAAAGACGATGCGTCAACTGGTGTTGTGCAACGACGAATGGGCCGGTGCCGAGGGCTTGGACCGCGCCGACGTCATCCCGCTCCACGAAGAGGCGGAGGAGCCGCGCCCGGCACGGGGCATGCGTCGGGCCGGGTGGCTGCTGCTCGCCTGCGGGCTCGCCCTGCTGCCGTGGCTGTACGCGGTAGCCACCGGCCTGCCGGCCACCGCGACCGCGGCGCACTGGCCGGTCGCCTGGGTCGGGCTCGACGCCCTGGAAGCGCTCGGCCTGATCGCCACCGGCCTCCTCGCCGCCGGCGGCGACCGGCGGCACGCCCTGGCAGCCGCCGCGACCGCGACGCTGCTTGTGGTGGACGCCTGGTTCGACACCACGACCGCGGCCCCGGGCGGCGACTTCGCCACCGCGGTCGCCATGGCGCTCGGCGCCGAGCTGCCGCTCGCCGCGCTGTGCGGCCGGCTGGCGCTGCGGGCGCTGAGCCGGCCCGCGTGACGCCGGCCGCCCGACTACGTACCACGGACCGAATCGATCCACTGGAGAACACCGTGCATCGCATCACCCCCGCCCCCCTCGCCCCGATCCCGGCCCGGACCCGTTGGGCGGTCGCCGCCGGCGCGGGCGCCGCGCTGGCCGCTGCCTGGTGGCTGGGCGACACCGCGCCCTATCCGTACGCCCAACGCGGCCTCCTCGACGTGCCGTTGCCGTTCCTGACCGCCGGCCGGATGGACGCCGTACTGCGGCCGCGACCGGGGGAGCGGATGCTGGAGATCGGCCCGGGGACCGGCCTGCAGTCGCTGCACGTCGCTCCGCAGCTCGGGCCGGAGGGACGGCTCGATGTGCTCGACATCCAGCAGGAGATGCTCGACCACGTGATGGGCCGCGCCGAGCGCGACGGCCTGGCGACGATCAGGCCCACCCGCTCGGATGCACGTGAACTGCCCTACGCCGACGGGACATTCGACGCCGTGTACGCCGTGACCGCGCTCGGCGAGATCCCCGAGCCGGATCGGGTGCTGCGCGAGGCGGCACGGGTGCTGGCACCAGGCGGGCGGCTGGTGATCGGCGAGTTCTTCGACCGGCACTGGATGCCCTTCGGCCGACTCCACCGGCTCGCCGACGCCGCCGGCCTCCACCTGACCGAGCGCCGCGGCCCGAGCCCGGCCTACCTCGCCCGCTTCCGACCCTGCGGAGCCGACGCGCCAGGCCACCAGAGCGAGCGCCTTGCCCCCAGCTTCCGGGACACCAACGACGGGCAAGCGTGAGCACCGCGCGCAGGGACCGCGGCCGGCCACGAAAGCCGCGGCGCCCCCGCAAGGTGGGAGACGGCGGCGGTTCAGCGGCATCGGGGGGTGCCGACCAGGCGGAGATCGGTGAGTTCCTGCGGCATGAGCGGGAAGACCACTTCGGTCCCACCCTGCTTCCGTCGGAGCCGGAAGCGATGCCGCCGCGCTCAGTGGCCGGCCGGCTCGGGGGCGCGCCGCACGCCGGTCACCGCGAGCAGGGCACCGGCGACACACAGCACACCGGCGACCAGCACGGAGGTGTGCACGCCGTTCATGAACGCCTGGTGGCTGCCCTCGGCGACGGCCGCCCCGAGCCGGTCCGGCAGCTCGCCGGAGACCGGGGCGACCCCCATGGCGACGGCGTCCCGCGCCCCGGTCAGGCGCTGGGCCGCACCGGCGGGGACACCGGCGGAGACCAGTTCGCCGGCGAGGGTGGAGCCCACCCGGCTGCCGATGAGCGAGACCAGCACGGAGGTGCCGAGCGCGCCGCCGATCTGAAGGGCCGTCGCCTGGAGACCGCCCGCCACACCGGCGTCCCGGACGGGGGCGTTGCCGACGATCGCGTCGGAGGAGGACGACATCACCATCCCGACACCCAGGCCGAGCGCGACGAACGGCGGCCACATCGCGGTGTACGAGGAGTGCGCGCTCCAGCCGAGCATGGTGAAGCAGGCGGCGGCCTGGAGGGCCATGCCGAGGGGCATGGTGAGCCGGGGCCCGAACCGGTCGGTCAGCGCCGCGCCGAGCGGGGAGGCCACCACCGAGGCCAGGCTCAGCGGCAGGGTGCGCACCCCGGCCTCGACGGGGGAGAAGCCGCGTACGTTCTGGAGATACAGCATGACGAAGAAGATCACGCCGAGCAGGACGAAGAAGTTCAGCGCGGTGATGAGGGTGCCGATGGCCAGCGCCGGGCTGCGGAACAGACGCATCGGCAGCAGCGGTGCCGCGACACGGGTCTCGTGGACGCCGAAGACCGCCAGGATCACCAGGCCGGCCGCGATGGCACCCAGGGTGCCGCCCGAAGTCCAGCCCCACGCCTGGCCCTTGACGACGCCGAACACGAGGGCGAGCAGCCCGAGGGCCAGCAGCACGACGCCGGTGATGTCGAACTTCTCCTGTGCGGCTGCCGTGTTCCTGCTCTGCGGCAGCACGGCGCCGCTGAAGACGAGCGCGACGACGCCGATGGGGGCGTTGACGAAGAAGACGGACTCCCAGTCGACGTGCTGCACGAGCAGACCGCCGACGATGGGGCCGAGGGCGGTGGAGACGGCGGAGACCATGGCCCAGATGCCGACCGCCATGCCGAACTTCCTCGGCGGGAACACCGCCCGCAGCATGCCGAGGGTGTTCGGCATCAGCAGGGCGCCGAAGAAGCCCTGGACGGCGCGGAAGACGATGACACCCGTGATGGATCCGGACAGCCCGATGGCCACGGACGCCACGGTGAACCCGGCGACGCCGGTCAGGTACAAGGTGCGGCGCCCGAACCGGTCGCCGAGCTTGCCGCCGAGGATCAGGGCGGCGGCGAGGGCCAGCAGATAGGCGTTGGTCACCCATTGCAGATCGGCGGTGGACGCGTGCAGGTCCCGGCCGATCTCGGGGTTGGCGATCGAGACGACCGAGCCGTCGAGGCCGACCATGAACAGGCCGAAGGCGACGGCGACGAGGGTCAGCCAGGGGTTGGCCCGCCTGCCGCGGGGCTGGTTCGCGGCCGCGCCGGGGGTCGGCGGGGCGGCGGAGGTGACGGAGGGCATGTCTGTCCTTCGTGGGTCGGGCGAGAACGACGGACGGGCGGGGCCCGCCCGGGGAACGCCGAGGCGTGGGGAGGCGGCCGGCCGAGGAATGGCCGGGCAACGCCGAGGCGACCGGCTGAGGAGCGGCCGGGCCGGAGCTTGGGGGAGAGGCAGCGCGCGGACGAGCGCACGACGCCCCGGCGGGACGCCGTGCGCCGGATCAGACGGCGCGGCTGTGCAGATTCCGCTCGAGCGAGGCGAGTGCGCCCAGGGCGGAGCCGAGGGCGTCCTGTTCGCCGTCGGTCAGAGCGTGCAGCGCCCGTACGACATGGGCGCCCATGAGGTCCTTGACCTCGGCGATGCGGTGCCGGGCCAGCGGCGTGAGGTGCAGATGGGCGACGCGCTTGTCGGCGGGGTCCGGCCGCCGCTCCAGCAGCCCCTGCTCGGTCAGCTGCGTGACCAGGGCGCTGACGTTGTTCGGCTTCATCAGCAGGGCCTCGGCCGCGACGCGCACGGTGACCCCTTCGTGGGTGTCCACGTGCCGCAGCAGCGCGAGCTGCGCCTCCGAGGGTTTGGGGTGCGGATAGTCCAGGTCGACCTGGCGCTCGATGGCCCGGGCCAGCGCGGGCAGGCACGACACCAGGCTCGACGCCATGGCGGCGAGGTCCTGGGCGGACGCCCTGGGCTGGGACATACGCCGAGAATAAGTACGTCGATATACCTATGTCAACATAGGTAAAGAGGTCGGGGTCGGCCTCACCAGCCCGTCAGCAGCAGATGGTTGATCAGCAGCGCGAGCACGGCCTGGGCGGTGAGCCAGCCGCGCCGGTGGCTCAGGAGCGCGCACGCCGGAAGCAGCCACAGCGCGAAGGGCAGCCAGATCCGTTCCGTCTCCGCCTTGCTCATGCCCGACAGGTCGGCGATCAGCAGGGCGAGCAGAGCGGCGCAGACCAGGAGCGCGAGGCGGGTCTGCGCCCCGTCCGGGCCGGCCCCGGTGCCCTCGCGCCGGAGCAGGACGGCACCGGTGCGCCGTAGCCCCGCCGCCGTGGCCGGGCCGGTGAGGATCGCCGTGCAGGCGAGGTTGGCCCACACCCAGTAGCCGTACGGGCGGGTGCCGCCGACGCCCTGGTAGTAGCGGGTGATCAGCAGGTGGTAGCCGTCCCACCAGGCGAAGCCCGCGAGCGTGAACACCAGCGGGAACACCGCCAGTCCGGCGAGCAGCGCCGGCAGCAGGACCCGACGGCGGCGCAGCCCGTGCCGGGCCAGTACCAGCACCGCCGCGCCGAGCAGCGCGAACAGCGTCAGGCCGTACGAGAGATAGCAGGTCAGCCCGAACAGCAACCCCGATCCCGCGGCCGCCCCGAGCGATCCCCGGGTCAGCGCGAGCGCAAGCAGTGCCACGGCCCAGGCGGCGACGGCCGCGAAGTACCCGTCGGCCGAGACGCCCTGCCACACCGCGGCCGGCGCCAGCACCAGGAAGGGCGCGGCCCGCCGGGCGAGGCTCTCGCCGGTCAGCGCGCGCAGCGCGACCAGCACCGCCACACAGCCCGTCGCGCCGACCAGCACACACCAGGTGCCGGCCCAGCCGCCGCCGCGCAGCCCGGCCCGGTCCAGCAGGACGAAGGTGAGCGTGGCGGCCGGGGGATGGCCGGCGACATGGGCGGGCCAGGGGTCGGGGCCGCCGCTGACGATGTGCCGGGTGAAGTCCCCCAGGGCGGCCGGGATGTCGTGGAAGCGGCCGATGACCCGCAGGTACTCCTCACGGGTGGTCAGCCGGCCGGCCACGCCCCGCTGCCAGCCGTCGACCAGCGCCAGGGACAGGATCCAGGCGGTGGCGCTCGCCCAGGCGGCGGCGAGCAGCGTCCGCCAGGGCAGCCGGTCGGCGAGGGCAGGGCCGTACGCGACGACGGCCACGGCCACGGCGAGCGCCGCGGGGGTACCGGGGCCCGCATGCGGGTCCCAGTCGGCGAACAGCGGCGGCCAGTGCACGAACAGGGTGTGCCGGGTGAACTGGATGCGACGGCCGGCCAGCACGGCGGCCGTCACCAGCGCGACGGCGGCAGCGGCGGCGTACAGGTCGCGGCGCAGGGAGCGAGTCACAGCGGCACGCTAGGCCGAGCGGGCGGCCCGGGGCGCCCGGCCGGGCCGGACGTCAGCGTTTCGTCATCGGTCGCAGCCGCCGGAAGCGGGGTCCCCCGGCCTACGGTCGGCCTATGCGCGACCATCCCCGGCTTCCCACCTCTCCCGGCTTCTGGCGCAGTCCGCTGCGCGGCACCTGGTTCACCTCCGTGCTCGGCCTCGTCCTGCTGGCCGGCATCACGGTGCTGTTCCTGACCGGCCTGGTGTCCTACGCCGCCTACAACCCGGACCTGTCCCCGGTCAACGACACCACCCCGGACAAGGGGCTCCTCGGCTTCTACCTCTTCCCCTGGCCGACCGGCCCGGTGTGGCTGTACCGCTTCACCCAGGGCCTCCATGTCACACTCGGCATCACCCTGGTCCCCGTCCTGCTGGCCAAGCTGTGGTCGGTCGTGCCGAGGCTGTTCGCCCTGCCGCCGGCCCGCTCGCTCACCCACGCCCTGGAGCGGCTCTCGCTGGTGCTGCTGGTCGGCGGCGGCCTGTTCGAGTTCACCACCGGGGTGCTCAACGTCCAGCTGGACTACGTCTTCCCGGGCTCCTTCTATCCGCTGCACTTCTACGGCGCCTGGGTCTTCTTCGCCGCGTTCGTGGCCCACGTCGTGCTGAAGGCACCGGCTGCCGTGAGAGCCGTACGGCGGCGCTCACCCGAATCCGAGGACGCCGTCCCGGTTTCCCCGCCGCCCCAGGAGACCGAGCCGGCCTCCTGGCCGCCCAAGGAGACCGACCTCGCCTCCCCGCGTCCCGCCCCGCCCACCGTCTCCCGGCGCGGCGCCCTGGGCCTGGTCGGCGGCGGCTCGCTGCTGCTGTTCCTGACCACGGTCGGGCAGAGCCTGGGCGGCCCCTTCCGCCGTACGGCCCTGCTCGCACCGCACGGCACGGCCGACCCCGGCGGCGGCCCGAACGGCTTCCAGATCAACAAGACGGCCGTGTACGCCGGGATCACCCCGGCCGACACCCACCAGGACGCGTGGCGGCTCGTGGTCACCGGCCGCACCGGCACCGTCCGGCTCAGCCGCGCCGACCTGCTCCGACTGCCCCTGCACAGCTCCTCGTTGCCCATCGCCTGCGTGGAGGGCTGGTCCACCGCCGACCAGTGGTGGCGCGGGGTGCGGCTGCGGGACCTCGCGGCGCTCGTCGGCTACCAGGACGCGGCGCCGGACGTGCTCGTCACGTCCCTGCAACGGCACGGCGCCTTCCGCCGTGCGGCGCTGCGCGCCAACCAGGTGGCCGACGGACGCTCCCTGCTCGCCCTTCAGGTCAACGGCGAGGATCTGTCCCCCGACCACGGATACCCGGCGCGGATCATCGTCCCCGCCGCACCCGGTGTGCTCAACACCAAGTGGGTGGCCCGACTGACCTTCGGAGACCTGTGATGCCGCGTCGCCTCCCGCTCGGCAGCCCCTTCCAACTGCTGCTGCTCCTCTGCTCGTTCGCGCTCGCCGGCTATGCGGGGGTACGGCTGCTGTCCGGTGACTGGTTCGGCGTCGCGCTGTGGATCGTGGGCGCGGCCCTGCTGCACGACCTGGTGCTGCTGCCGCTGTACGCGCTGGCGGACCGGACGGCCGTGGGCGCGCTCGAAGCGGCCGGGCGGCGCGACTGGACCCCCTATGTGCGGGTGCCGGCCGCGCTGTCCGGCCTGCTGCTCCTCGTCTGGTTCCCGCTGATCGCGGGGATGGTGGACCGCCGCTACCGGCTGGCCACCGGACTCTCCCCGGACGGCTTCCTGGCGCGCTGGCTGCTGATCACCGCCGTACTCTTCGCCGGTTCGGCGCTGCTGCTCGTCCTGCGGGTGCGCAGGGCGGCGAAGCAGCGGCCGCCGGCGTCCCACTGAGCCACCGGCCGCCAGCCGGCCCTGCGCGCGTGCCGCAGCAGGGCCGGGGTGCCGACGCGGGCCCAGGGAAAGGGCGTACCGGTGCCGCGCGCGCCGCCGACGGCGTCGACCACCTGCACCTGGGTGCGCTCGTCGACGTCCACCGGCACCGTCTCGGCGATCAGCAGCCCGCCCGGCCGCAGCAGCCCGGCCACCCGCTCGAGGAGGGCGGCCGGGCTGCCGCCGATACCGATGTTGCCGTCCATGAGCAGCACGGTGTCCCAGCGGCCCGTGCCGGGCAGTGGCTCGAAGACCGACCGGCACAGGGCCGGGCCGCCGAGCCGCTCGGTGTGCTCCACGGCGGCGTCGCTGACGTCGATGCCGAGCACGGTACGGCCCCGGGCGGCGAGTTCCGCCACCAGCCGGCCCGGACCGCAGCCGACGTCGAGGACCGCGCCCTC
This sequence comes from Streptomyces sp. NPDC001606, assembly GCF_053596835.1. Classification (NCBI taxonomy): domain Bacteria; kingdom Bacillati; phylum Actinomycetota; class Actinomycetes; order Kitasatosporales; family Streptomycetaceae; genus Streptomyces; species Streptomyces sp. NPDC001606. Next base: position 187,306 of record NZ_JBSFHC010000001.1, on the reverse strand, counting down.
GCAGCGGTCCAGCACCCCCAGGTCCACCGCATCCGCCCGGGCGCACCAGCGCTCCACCTCCAGCGGCAGCAGCCAGCCGTCGGCGCGGCGCAGGAACAGCGGCCCCCGGCCGGTGCGCAGCGCGGCGGCGTACGGATCGGCGGCCGCCCAGGCGACAGGGGCGCTCATCGCGGCGTGACCGGGGTGCAGCGGGCCAGCCGCGCGGCGAACCGGCCGTGCGGGGCGAGCGCGGCGACCGCCCGCGCGTCCGCGGCGGTGTCGACGTCCCGCAGCCGGGGCAGATCCCGCACCCGCAGCCCGGCCCCGACCAGCCGCTCCCGCTGTACGGCCCCGGTCACCGGCGAGGACATGGGCACCCCCCGCAGCAGCGCCGGCTCCGGCGCGGCCAGGCCCAGCGCCCAGAAGCCGCCGTCCTCCGCCGGACCGAAATACGCGTCGCAGCCGGCGAAGTCCACGCTGAGCAGCTCCGGCGTGACCTGCGGGGTGTCCATCCCGATCAGCAACGCAGGGCCGGTGCAGTGGGCGAAGGCGTCCGCCAGCCGCGCGTCCAGCCCGCCCGGGCACTGCGGCAGCACCTCGAAACCGGGCGGCAGCCACGGCCCCGGGGCGCCGTCCAGGACCAGCACCCGCCGGGTCGCGGGCGCGGAGGCCACGGCGTGCAGGGTGTCCATGAGCGCCGCCCGGGCGAGCTGTGCCGCCTCCTCGGGGCTGAACGGCGGGGTGAGCCGGGTCTTGACCCGTCCGGGGCGCGGCTCCTTGGCGATGACGAGCAGCGTGGTCACCGTACGGCCCTCCCGTCGGCCGGGGCCTCGGCCAGCACCCGGCGCATGTCCCGCACCGCCTGCCAGGTGCCGCGCCAGGTACCCGTCACCTTGGAGGCGCCGGTGCGCGGCAGATAGGGCACGTCGTGTTCGGTGACCCGCCAGCCGGCGTCGGCCGCACGCACCACCATTTGCAGCGGATAACCGCTGCGCCGGTCCGTGAGGCCGAGGGCGAGCAGCGGCTCACGGCGGGCGGCGCGCAGCGGCCCGAGGTCGTGCAGCCGCAGCCCCGTGCGGCGGCGCAGCATCCGGGCCAGCGCCAGGTTGCCGGCCCGGGCGTGCGCCGGCCAGGCGCCCCGGCCGCTCGGCCGCCGTCTGCCGAGCACCAGGTCGGCCCCGCCCTCCCGCACCTCCCGCACGAAGGGCTCCAGCAGCGCCGGGTCGAGCGAGGCGTCACAGTCGCAGAAGCACACGAAGTCGCCGGTGGCCGCGGTGAGGCCGGCATGGCACGCGGCGCCGAAGCCGCGCCGGGGCTCGTGCACCACCGTCGCGCCGAGCGCCCGGGCGATCCCGGCCGAACCGTCGGTGGAACCGTTGTCGACGACGATGGCGCGCCAGCCGGCCGGGATCCGGGCGAGCACCCAGGGCAGGGCCTCCGCCTCGTCCAGGCAGGGCAGCACCACGTCGACGTCGGAAGAAGTCGTCGTCACGGTGTCACCCTACGAACAGGAACCGGACATACCGGACGCACGCACCTTACGAAACGCGGACGCCGCACCCACCGCCCCCGCAGCCCGGCGCACCCGGTGCGAGGCTGGAGACATGCAACAGCCGTACGCCCCCGACGGGGCCGACACCGCCGACGGCGCGGCCCGGATCCTGGTCGTCGACGACGACCCGACCGTCTCCGAGGTCGTCACCGGATACCTGCACCGCGCCGGGTACGCCGTCGACCGCGCCGACGACGGCCCGACGGCCCTGACCCGCGCCGCCGCACACCGGCCCGACCTCGTGGTGCTGGACCTGATGCTGCCCGGCATGGACGGCCTGGAGGTGTGCCGTCGGATGCGCGACCGCGGACCCGTGCCGGTCATCATGCTCACCGCCCGGGGCGACGAGGACGACCGCATCCTGGGCCTGGAGGTCGGCGCCGACGACTACGTCACCAAGCCCTTCAGCCCCCGCGAACTCGTCCTGCGCGTGGAGTCCGTGCTGCGCCGCAGCCGCCCCGCGCCCGCCGGCCGGAGGCTCGCCGCGGCCGGACTCTCGGTCGACCCCGGCGCCCGCAGGGCCACCAAGAACGGCACCGAACTCGCCCTCACCCTCCGCGAGTTCGACCTGCTCGCCTTCTTCCTGCGGCACCCGGGGCAGGCCTACAGCCGGGAGGACCTGATGCGCGAGGTCTGGGGCTGGGACTTCGGCGACCTGTCCACCGTCACGGTGCATGTCCGCCGGCTGCGCGGCAAGATCGAGGACGACCCGGCCCGGCCCCGGCTCATCCAGACCGTCTGGGGCGTGGGCTACCGCTTCGAGTCCGGCCCGGCGGCGGAGGCCTGACCATGCGAGACACGCTCCTCATCGCCCTGTACGCCTTCGCCGGCGCCGCCGCCGCGGGACTGACCGGGGCGGCCGTGCTGCGGCTGATCCGGCGCCGCTCGCTCACCGCCTCCGTCACCGTCGTCGCGGCGGTCGGCATCGTCGCGATGCTCGCCGGCACGCTCGCCGTCGCGTGGGCGATGTTCCTCTCCCCGCACGACCTGACCGTCGTCACCACCGTCGTCGCCATGGCGGCCGTGGTCTCCCTGGCGACCGCGCTGCTGCTGGGCCGCTGGGTGGTGGCCCGCAGCCGTGAACTCGCCGACGCCGCCCGCTCGTTCGGCGACGGCGGCGCCTTCGCTGCGCCCGATGGCCCGGCCACCGCGGAACTCGAGGCGCTCAGTCGCCAGTTGGCCGCCACCAGCGCCCGGCTCGCCGAGTCCCGGGAGCGGGAACGGGCCCTGGAGACCTCCCGGCGCGAGCTGGTCGCCTGGATCTCCCACGACCTGCGCACCCCGCTCGCCGGACTGCGCGCCATGTCGGAGGCGCTGGAGGACGGGGTGGCCGCCGACCCCGACCGCTACCTCCGGCAGATCCGCACCGAGGTGGAGCGGCTCAACGACATGGTCGGCGATCTCTTCGAACTCTCCCGCATCCACGCCGGCACCCTCCCGCTCAGCCCCACCCGGATCTCCCTGTACGACCTGGTCGGCGACGCGCTGGCGGGCGCCGACCCGCTCGCCCGGGAACACGGGGTACGGCTGGTGGGCGACCGTGTCGCCCAGGTGCCGGTGGAGGTGGACGGCAAGGAGATGAGCCGCGTCCTCGGCAACCTGCTCGTCAACGCCATCCGCCGCACCCCGCCCGACGGCACCGTCGCGGTCGCCGCCGAGCGCACCGGCGAGGGCGTGGTGCTGTCCGTCACCGACGGCTGCGGCGGCATCCCCGAGGAGGACCTGCCCCGCGTCTTCGACACCGGCTGGCGCGGCACCGACGCCCGCACCCCGCCGGCCGGCGCGGGGCTGGGCCTGGCCATCGTGCGCGGCATCGTCGAGGCCCACCAGGGGCGGGCCAGTGTCCGCAACATCCCCGGCGGCTGCCGCTTCGAGGTGATCCTGCCGGCCGCGCCCTGAGCCTCGACGCGGCTACCCGTCCCGCAGCGCGGCCCGCGCGAACTCCCGCATGCCCTCGGCGAATCCGACCTGTGGCCGCCAGCCCAGTTCGGTGCGCAGCCGGGAGGAGTCCGCCGTGATGTGCCGGACGTCCCCGAGCCGGTACTCACCGGTCACCACCGGCTGCGGACCGCCGTACGCGACGGCCAGCGCCCGGGCCATCTCGCCGACGGTGTGCGGCTCACCGCTGCCGGTGTTGTACACGGCGAGGGCGCCCGGCGCGGCCTGCGCCTCCAGGGCCGCCACATTGGCCGCGGCCACGTCCCGCACATGCACGAAGTCGCGCCGCTGTCGCCCGTCCTCGAACACCCGCGGCGCCTCGCCCCGGGCGAGCGCCGAGCGGAAGAACGAGGCCACCCCCGCGTAGGGGGTGTCCCGCGGCATCCGCGGCCCGTACACGTTGTGGTAGCGCAGCGACACCGCCGAACCGCCCGTGCAGCGGGCCCAGGTGGCGGCCAGATGCTCCTGGGCGAGCTTGGTCGCCGCGTACACGTTCCGCGGATCGGCCGGGGTGTCCTCCCCGACCAGGCCGGGGGAGAGGTCGGCGCCGCAGCTCGGGCACCCGGGCTCGAACCGCCCCGCGGCCAGGTCGGCGGCCTCGCGCGGGCCGGGCCGTACGACCCCGTGCCGGGGGCAGGTGTACCGCCCCTCCCCGTAGACGACCATCGAACCGGCCAGCACCAGACGCCGTACCCCCGCCTCCGCCATGGCGGCGACCAGCACGGCCGTGCCCAGGTCGTTGCGCGAGACGTACTCGGCCGCGTCGGCGACCCCGTTGCCGAGCCCGACCATCGCCGCCTGGTGGCAGACCGCGTCCACCCCGGCCAGCGCCCGGGCGACGGAGACCGGGTTGCGGACATCGGCCGACGGATCCGCGGCGCTGTCGTACACGACCGGATCGTGCCCGCCGTCCCGCAGCGCCTCGACGACATGGGACCCGATGAACCCGGCACCGCCGGTGACCAGTACACGCATACGGCCACGCTAGACGGGCACGGCGGCCCGGCCACCGGACCCGGCTCGCACGTCATGACTCCGTAAGACGGGGTGCGCCACGAGCGCACGGCACGGCACGGATGCACCGGGCGTAACCCTGTTCAAAATATGAAGATTTCTCTTCCGTTTTTCGGGTGGGAGTAAGTGCGGAATTCCGATGGTGAGGAGAAACAGCGGACCTCGTGAGGAGGCAGAAAATGCTGGAGGTCGAACGCTTATTGGCCGACTGTCTCCGGGACGCCCGCGACCTCCCCCTGGGCACGGTGCCGGTCGACGCCTCGGACCCCGCCTACCAGGCAGCCCGCCACACCTTTCTGACCGCCGGTCTGACCGCGCTCCGCCACGACCTGCCCGAGACCGGCTGGACACAGCTCAACCTCACCCCCGGCCCGGCCGCCTGGCACCGCACCTACCGCGCCATCGCCGACACGGCCCGCGAGCTGATCGCCCGCGGCACCGCGCGCTCCTTCTTCTTCATGCACAAACCCCCGGGACTACGGCTCCGCTTCGAGGCAGCCCGCCCCGACGACGAGGAACTGCACAAGGAACTGACCCGCCGCTTCCAGGACCTGGACGGGCAGCTGAGCCCCCCGCTGCGCGTCCGGTACGAGCCGGAGACCTATCTCTTCGGCGGCCCGGCGTCGATGCGCCATGTGCACGAGCTGTTCACGGCCGACTCCTTCGCCTGGCTCGACCACCACACCGCCACGGGCGACGCCGACGGCCACCCGCAGCCCCTCGCGGACTGGCGGCTCTCCCTGCTGCTCCTCGGCGAACTCCTGGCCGGACTGGGCATCGTCGGCTGGGAGCACCGCGGGGTCTGGGAGGCGGTACGCGACGACACCGGGCGCAGACTCGGCCCCCACCAGGACGCCGACACCCGCCGGGCCGCCACCGGCATCCGCGCCGCCTGGCAGGCCGGGCACCGGGGCCTGCTCGCCGCCGCGCCGCCCGAGCGGCGGGCCGCGCTCGAAGCGCACACGGCCGCCGTGCGCCAAGCCGCCGAACGGTGGCGCACCGGCTATTTCGAGTCCGGTGACGCGCTGATCGGCCCGCGCCGCGCCGCCGCGCACCACGTCGTCTTCCACTGGAACCGGGGGCGGCTGTCCCTGGCCCGGCAGAGCCTGCTCACCCACGCCCTCGCCGACGACGGGAGGTGCTGACGTGCACACCGACCCGGTACTGGGCGGCACCGCACTGCTGCGCGTGGCCGGCATGCCCCTGGACGCATGGGCCGCCGCGGGCAACCCGGAGCTGTTCGCGCAGGCCGCCGAGCACGCCCGGCGCGAGGAACAGCGGGCAGCCCAGGCCCGCGCCCTGGCCGACCGGCTGGGCCGCACCGTCGTACCGCACCCCGGGCTGGCACCCGCCGACCGCCGCGCCGTGCTGGCCCTGCGGCGCCGGCTGCACTCCGGCGCCGCGCCGGGCCCGGCCGACTGCCGGCTGCTGCACCGGCTGCCCGCCGCCCGGGACCTCGCCGGGGAGGCCGTACGGCTGTCCCGCGCGGCGGAGACCGCGGCCGCCGGCCTGCGCGAGCTGGAGCGCACGGTCGCGGCCGAACGTACGCGCGTGGCGGCGCTGGGCTGGTTCCTGGTGTGCTCGTCCCCGGTGATGCGCGCCTTCCTCGACGAGGCCGACCCCGGGGCCGCCGCGGATGTGGCCCGGCGGCTGGCCGAGGGCGAATCCTGGAGCGGGAAACGGCTGCGCAAGCGCGGGGCGTACCTGTGGCGGGCCGTCGGCCGGGCCGCGGCGAAGACCACCCCGCGCGGCTGGGCGGGCCAGGTGGGCCAACTGCCGGTCACCGCGCCGGACGACACCGAACCGTCCGGCCCGCCCCGCCTCCTGCCGCCCGGCACCGCCCTCGGCGCGGTGGCCGCCGAAGCCGTGGAGAACGTCCATCTGACCCGCGCCCGGCTGGCCGCCCTCGACCTGCGGGCCGCCGACCCGGCCACCCTGCTCGCCCCGGCACCGCTGCACGTCCTCGAGCCGGCCGGCACCGGAACCGGCAGCGGCGTGCTGCGCTGCTGGGTCATCGACCCGCGCGAACGCGGCCGGATGCGGGAGGTCGTCCTGCGCCGCACCCGCCCCCTGGAGGGCGTCCTGGCCCTGCTGGCGGACGGGCCACGGCCGTTGGGCGACATCGAGGCCGCCCTGCTGGGCACGGCCGCGATCCGGGCGACGGCCTCCGGCCCCGCGGTGCTCCGCGGCTTCCTCGCCCACCTGCTCGAACTCGGCGTCCTCCAGGTCTGCGCGGCCCCGCGCCGCCGCGCCACGGAGTGGCTCGCCGCCGAGCAGGCCCGCACCCTGGGCATCCTGCCCCGCCCCCTCCCGGACCCGGCCACAGCCCCCCGCCACACGCCCTGTGCCGTCCCCCCGCCGGAGCCGAGCGCCGGCAAGCCTGCCGCAGCCACCCCGGCACCGGCACCGGCCCCGGAACGCTCGGCCGAACCGGCCGTGTCCGCGCCCGTGCCACCGCAGGCACAACAGCCGCCCGCACCCGCAGCCTGGTTCACCGATTCCTACCGCGCCCTCGCCGCCGCCGTCCCCGGAGCAGCCGCCCGCGAGGTGCAGCGCTGCCTCGGGACCGCCGCGCGGGTGGCCTGGCTGCGCGAAGCCGACCGGCTCGCCGCGCCGGACGCGGCACGGCTGCCCGCGGACCTGGTCCACCTCGGCGAACGGCCGTGTCCGCTCGGCGAGATCCTCGCCCGCCACCTGACCGACGGCCCCGGCCCGCCGCCCCCGCCGCAGACCCCGCGCCGGTACACCGGCTGGCACCCCGCCGAGACCTCCGGCTCCGGATACGCCAGGCTGCTCGCCCACCTGTCCGCCCGGGCCGGCGCCGAACAGGTGGACCTGGACGACGCCCTGCTGGACGCGCTCGGGGCACCGCCGGCGGCCACCGCACTGCCGGCCTGGCCCCTGGACTGCCTGCTGCGCCCGCTCCCGGACCCCGGACCGCTCGCGGTGCTGGAGACCGCCTCGCCGGCGGGCGTACTGGACGCCCGGTTCGCCGGTGCGCTCCAGACCCTGTACGGCGGCTACGCCAACCTGCACGGCTACCGGGCCTTCCTCGCGGCCGTGGAACGTCTCTCCGGGGCGCGCTTCGTCGAGCTGCTGGTGCCCCCGCTGGCCGAGCGCGCCGCCAACGCCGTACGCCGGCCGGCCCTCACCCGTTGGTGGACGGGCGACCCGGACCCTGCGCCCTACCAGGGACCGGCCGGGCTGACGGCCCGCTATCTCCCGCTGGACCGCATCACCCTGCGCCGGGAGGGCCGGACCATCGTCGCCGAGGCCGACGGGTGCCGCCTCCTCCCGGTCCACCACGCCACCCGCACCCCGCTGCCCCCGTACGACGTCCTGGCCAGACTGCTGCTGTCCGCCGGCCATCCCGCGGGCTCGCGCGTGATCCGCCTGGACGGCCTGGCCGAGGCGTTCCCCGGCGCGGAGCGGCTGCCCCGGCTCACCGTCGGCGGAAGCCTGGTCGTCAGCCCAGCCGTCTGGCGCGTGCCCCGGACCCGGCTGGCGCGGCCCGGCGACAGCGACCTGGCCAAGGTGCGCGCCCTCGCCCTGTTGCGCGGCGCCGCCGGGCTGCCCCGGTACGCGTTCGTACGGGCCCTGCCCCAGGCGAAGCCGGTGCCCGTCGACCTGGCGGCGCTGACTGCCGTACCCCTGCTGGAGCGGATCTGCGCGCAACAGCCCGGCACGGACCTGCTGTTCGAGGAGATGCTCCCCGCGCCCGGCGGCCTGTCGCTGCGCGACCCGCTGCACGGCGGCGCCGCCGTCGCCGCCCAGCTCCAGCTCCGACTCCCGTACGACCAGGGCGCCGAGGAGCTCGCGGCCCTCGCCGCCGCCGCACTGCGCGGCACCCGTGACGTCCCCGGCGCGCTCGCCCCCAGTGGACGGGCCGGCGGGGCGGACCCCACCCAGCACCGCATCTGAAGGAGGACCACCATGCCCGACACCATGGCACTCACCGACCTCGACGCCCTGATCGGCGACTTGGACGCGCGCATCACCGAGAGCACCCTGCCGGCCGCCGAGGCGAACAGCTCGGGATGCAGCGGTGTCTGCACCGTCATCGTCTGCGACACGGTCGTCATCTGTAGCGGCGTCATCTGCTGACCACCCGCCGGGTGAACTGAGAGAACCCCTCAGGCCGTCGTGTCACCACCCCCGGCGGCCTGAGGCACCACCACCGGCGCCCCGCCCGGCACTGTCCATCCCCCCCCCGGGCGGGGCGCCGGCCCGTCCGCCCCGAGGAGACACCGTGCCGCAGCACACCGACCCCGCCGAGCGCGCCGAAGCCACCCGCACGGCCGTCACCGCCCTCGCGGCCCGGCTCCTCGACCGGTGGTCCGCCCGGTCGTGCGAAGGCACCACGGCCGCCGAACACCCCAGTGACCCGGGCGTTCCCGTCCTCGCCGCGCTCGCGCACGCGACCGGCGCGCCGGAAGTCGAACGCGCCGCGGCACGCGCCGTCGCGGTATGGGCCCGCACCGCCGGCCGCGGTCCCGGACACCCAGGCCTGTACGACGGCGGCCTCGCCGGAACCCTGGTCGGCCTGCGCCACGGCGCCCGGGTGCACCCGGGCCTGCGTCCGGTCGCCGACCGGCTCCGTGACCACCTGGTGCGCACCGAGACAGAACGCGGCCGACGGCGCGAGCGGGTCATGTTCCCGGACTACGACCTGATCGTCGGACCCTCCGGCACCCTGCTCGCGCTGTGTGCGGACACCCGCCCGGCACCGGCCGAACTCGCCCCTTTCACAGATCACTTGACCGCGCTCTGCGACGCCGACGACCTGCCGCGGCTGCGCACGGCGGGCTATGCCGGCCACCCGTACCTGGACTGGCTGGACGGACGGGTCAACACCGGCATGGGGCACGGCGCCGCCGGAGTCACCGCGGCGCTCACCACCGCGGTCCGCCGCATCGGCCCGCGTCCCGCCCTGACCCGCGCCCTGCACCGCGCCACCCGATGGCTGGTCCGGCAGTCCTTCGACGACGCCCGCGCGATCCGCAGCTGGGACGGCGCCGGCCTCGACGGACCGCCACCCGCCGGACCACGCGCCCGCCAGGCCTGGTGCTACGGCACCCCCGGCGTGTCCTGGGCGCTGTGGGACGCGGCGGACGCGACGGGCGACGGACGGACCGCCGCCTGGGCCGGCGAGGCCTTCACCACGCTCGCCGAACGGTACGACGAGGACTTCCACCTCTTCGGCGACCGCCCGGCCGACGTCCTGGCCCTGTGCCACGGAGCCGCGGGCGTGCTGATGGTGGCCGACGCCTTCGACCGCCACGCCGGCCTGCCCGCCGCGGCCGTACTGAAGGCCCGGCTGCTCGACCGGCTGACGGACCGCCTGCCCGAGGTGGAGGCGCTCGGCGCGGAGACGATGGGCCTGCTCGGCGGGGCGCCCGGCCCCGTCTGCGCCCTGCTCACCGCAGCCCACGGCGCCCCACGCAGCTGGCTGCCCTGCCTCGGCCTGCGCTGAGCCGCACTGGGCGGCCAGCAGGTTGTCAGGCCCCTACGGCCTTACCGGCTGCCCCGGGTGTGACTGGAACACGTCAGCCCGGCTATTGTCCGAGTCGCCGGTCGTGAGTGATCGGTGGCCCCCCACACGCGCGGGAGGGATCGTCGAGGCACCGTGGGGGACGGGTATGAAACGCCGGTGGGTCAAGGTTCTGGTGATCACGCTCGTCGTGCTGGCCGTCCTCTTCACGATCGCCGACCGGGTCTCCTTGCACTATGCGAACAAGGAGGTCGCCCGGCTGGCCGAGCAGAAGTACGGCTATGCCAACACCACCGACGGCCACATGGACGTCTCCATCGAGGGCTTCCCCTTCCTGACCCAGGCCTTCAGCCAGGACTTCGACCATGTCAGGCTGACGGCAGGGCAGTTCCTCATCGACACCACGACCAATGCGCAGGGCGGCTACCTGCACGTCAAGGAGCTGGTTCTCGACCTGCGCCATGTGCGGGTGACCTCGTTGACCGCGCGCAGCGCCGAGGCGGACCTCGCCACCGGCTCGCTGACCCTGTCGTACGAGGAACTGTCCGGCGTCCTGACCCGGCTGGCCGGCGGGCCGCTGCATGTGTCGCAGGCCCCGGGTTCCGCCGGCCAGGCCGCCCGGCTCAAGGTCACGGGCACCATCGGCGGACAGCAGGTGAACGGCACGGGCACCCTGCTCGCCCAGGGCAATGAGCTGTCCCTGACCGCGCCCGGCGCCGAGCGGCCCGCCGCCGGCTGGCGGGTCCTGCTCCCGGAGAACACGGGCTTCACCGAGGCCCGCTCCACTGCCGAGGGTGTCAGGATCACCATGGTCGGACACCTGGTGAACCTCGGTTCCTCGCGCTTCGAGCGATGACACCGGCCGGCCGGCGGTGACCGGCCGGCCGCGGGCCGCTCAGGCGGACGTGTGGAAGTAGTGCCCCTTGTCGAGGTCGGCGAACAGGCCGGGCTGCACCGGTTCCCAGCCGAGGAGTTCGCGGGTCAGCGTGCTCGACGCCTGGATGTCGAGACCCACGAACCCCGCCAGCCAGCCGAAGTGCTCGGCCGCGGCCTCGGGAGCCACCGAGGCGACCGGCACCCCGAGGTGCCGGCCGATCACCTCGGCCACGTCCCGCAGGGCGACGCCCTCCTCCGCCACGCCGTGCAGCACGGAGCCGGCGGGCGCCTTCTCGACGGCCAGGCGGAACAGCCGCCCGGCGTCCAGGCGATGGACGGCAGGCCAGTGGTTGGAGCCGTCGCCGACATAGCCTGAGAGGCCCTTGGCGCGGGCGATGCCGACCAGGGTCGCCATGAAGCCGTTGTCCCCGTCGCCGTGGCAGGTCGCCGAGAGCCGCACCACCGACGAGCGGACGCCCTGCCCGGCGAGCCGGAGCACCTCCTGGGCGGTCGTCGCCCGGATCGAGAGCGGGGACCCGTCGACCGCGGGCATGTCCCGCTCGGTGGCCGGCCGACCGGGCGGGAAGCCGGCCAGCCCGGATGCGAGAACGAAGGGCCGGCCGGTGCCGGCGAGCACCTCACCGAAGACGTCGACGGCACGCCGATCGGCTTCGGCAGCACCCCGGAAGTCGCCGGAGAAGGCGATGTCGTGCTGGAAGGCGAGGTGGATCACCCCGTCCGAGGCGGCCGCGGCGTCCCGCAGCACCTCGAGGTCGTCGAGGGTGCCACGGACCACCTCCGCCCCTGCCCCGACGAGCGCGGCGGCGGAGGAGTCGGAGCGGGCGAGCCCGACGACCTGGTGTCCCGCCTCGATGAGTTCGGGTACGACGGCGGATCCGATCCAGCCGGAGCCGCCGGTCACGAAGATGCGCATGGGAAGGTCCCCAAACTGTCGATGTCAGTCACTGTCATCGAGACTACACCCGGATGTCAGTGACTGTCATCGCGTAGGATCATGTGCATGGGACGATGGGAGCCGAACGCGCGCGAGCGGCTGGGGAACGCGGCGCTGGAGCTGTACGCCGAGCGCGGGTTCGAGCAGACCACCGTGGCGGAGATCGCCAAACGGGCCGGACTCACGGAACGGACCTTTTTCCGGCACTACGCCGACAAACGCGAGGTGCTGTTCTCCGGTGCCGGTGAGCTGGAGGCGCTGATGGTCGGCGCGGTCGAGGGCGCGCCGGAGTCCGCGGCGCCGGTCGACGCCCTGGCGGCCGGCCTCGACGCGGTCGCCGAGGTGTTCGCCGACCGGCGGGAGTTCTCCCGCCGCCGGCAGGCAGTGATCACGGCGAACGCGGAACTCCAGGAGCGCGAGCTGATCAAGCTCGCCTCGCTGTCGGCCGCGCTCACCGAGACCCTGCGCAAACGGGGTGTCGCCGCACCGACCGCGAGCCTGCTCGCCGAGGCGGGCGTGGGCGTCTTCAAGGTCGGCTTCCAGCGCTGGGTCGCCGTGGGGGAGGAGCGGGGCATCGCCGAGCTGTTCCGGGAATCGCTGACCGAGCTGAGGGGTGCACTGGCCGACGGCCGCCCCTGAGCCGGCCGGGAATCCTGGGGTCAGCTGTGGGGGATGTACGCCAGACCGTGCGCGCCCGGCTCGCCGCGCTTGGCGAGGTCCAGCCGGGACACCGTTTGAAGCGTGTCCAGGTCGACGATGTCGACGGTGGACGAGGCGACACAGGCGACGTAGGCGAGCCGGCCGTCCGGTGAGGAGCCGATGGTCAGCGGGCCCTGCCCGACCTCGACCTCGCCCAGCCGCTCGTGCGTCCCGGCCGCGAACACGGTGAGCCGGCCCGGCAGGTGCTGACCCAGCCGGTACATCGGGTCGGGCGTCATGCGCAGTTCGCCCGCGAGCAGCCGTCCCGTCGACGTCAGGTGCACCGGTAGGCACACCGAGCGGGTGGGCAGAACGCCGACCACGGATGCCGTCCGGGTGTCGATGACCCGGATGCCCGGAGCCGGCCGCTCCTCGTCCGTGCCGGAGAACCCGGCGTACGGCGCGGCGACGAACACCTGCGTGCCGTCGGCCGAGACGGCCAGCCCCTCACTGCCCGGCACCTCGACCTTCGCGATCATGGCTCCCTGCTCGAGGTCGACCACCGACACGAACGGCGCCTCCTTGTTGGTGGCGTACCCCCGCCGTCCCGCCGGATCGATGGCGAACCAGTGCGGCCCGGGCGCGCCGGTGTCGATCCGCCCCACCGGCCGGCGGGTCCGGGTGTCGATCACCACGACTCCGCCGGGCCGCTCGGCCGAGCCCTCCACGCTGACGTAGAGGCGGTGCCGGGCCGGGTCCAGGGCCAGACCGTGCGGACCGTGTTCCGGGGCGAGATCGATCACCTCGACGATCCGGCGCGCATCCGGGTCGATGACCGTCACCTCCGTCCGCCGTCCGCTGTTGGCGTGGTAGTAGCCGGAGCGGTAGGCCGAGGTGCACCACAGCAGGCGCTGCTGCGGGTCGAAGCACAACTCGTGCGGCTCGGCGAGGACCTCGACCGAGCCGAGGTGCCGGTCGTGGGCGGCGTCGAAGAACGAGACCGTGGGCCCGCTCTGGCTGACCACGGCCAGCACGTCACCTTCCCGGCCGGCGCGCGGAGACTGCTGCATGAAGGGCTCCTCATGGAGTTCGTCGGAACGTCACGCGCGATGGCCGCGCGGACGGTTCCACCCTCACGGCGACACCCGTGCGGCGACAATGCAAAGATGGGCAGCCAATCCTTGCCGTACGCGTAAAAGCACAGCTCAGGAGGGGATTTGCTGGACCTGAACCTGCTGCGCGTCCTGGACGCGCTGCTCCAGGAGAACAGCGTGACCCGTGCCGCCGAGCGGCTCGGCACCTCGCCGGCCGCGGTCAGCCGGACACTGGCCCGGCTCCGCCGAGCCGTCGGCGACCCGCTGCTGGTGCGTGCCGGACAGCGACTGGTCCCGACCCCGCGAGCCGCCGAACTCCGCGACGAGGTCAGCGCGTTGCTGCGCGGCTGCGACAACGTCCTGCGTCCGGGCGCCGGTTTCGACGCCGCGCACCTCCAGCGCACCTTCACCGTGCAGGCGGCCGAGCTGCTGCTGGTGGGACTGGCTGCGACCCTGACGGAACGGATCCACACCGAGGCCCCGCAGGTCGACGTCGTGTTCCTGCCGGAAGCGGTGGAGGGCGGACCGGCCCTGCGGCAGGGCCTGGTCGACGTCGAACTGGGCGTGCTCGACCACCTGGACCCGGAGATCCGGACCCGGCAGCTCATCCGGGCACCGCTGGTCGGAGTGGCCCGCGTCGGGCACCCCCTCTTCACCGGTCGGATCGACGCCCGCCGGTTCGCCGCCGCCGACCACATCGGCATCTCCCGCCTCGGCAAGCGGCTCGGGCCCATCGACAGCGCCCTCGCGCACCTCGGTCTGCGGCGCCGGACCGCCGTCGTCGTCCCCAGCCACACCAGCGCGATGCTGCTCGCCCGGGACACCGACCTCGTCGCCCTCACCCTGGCCGACTGGCTCCCCGGCACCCTCACCGCCCTCGGCCTGCGCACCTTCCCGATCCCGCTCGACCTGGCCCCCCTCGACCTCGGCATGGCCTGGCACCCCCGCAACGCGGCCGATCCCGGCCACCGCTGGTTCCGCGCGCATCTGGCGGCGGCGGTCCTGGAGCTGTCCGAAACGCCCACGCCACCCGACACCCGGCAGAGCACGACGCCGTAGCGGGGCGGCACTCGACAGGCTCTGGGAACCAGGCGAGCGCCGGCTCGCCGGTCTGCATCTATCGATGCAGGACATCGGGGGCGACGCCGGTCAGCTCGCGGCCGGCGTCCCACAACCGTGCCGCGACGGCGGTGTCGGTGAGATGACTCCACACCGCTTCTCGGCGAGGCGCGCCGCGCAGGCCGAATCGGCGTGGTCCCCACAACTGCCCCCCGAGGACGGCCGGGTCGAGCACCGCCCGGACCGCGGGCCAGGCGCCGGCGTCCTTGCCCTGCACCAGGAGGGCGGCTGGTGCCGCGCACAACCGCGCCCCGGAACTCCGTACATGGACCGGCGGCCGCGACGGCGTGAGGGAGTCCAGGGCGCCGCCGGGATGGACCACGACACTTGCCACCGTGCTGCCGAGGGCACGCAGGCGACGGTCGAGTTCGAGCCCGAAGTACATCTGCGCCAGCTTGGACCGCCCGTAGGCGCGTTTGGGCCGGTAGTCCCGCAGGGACTGGAGATCGTCCAGGTCCAGCCGCTCGGACTTCGCGGCGAAACTGCCCACGGTCACGACGCGTGCCGCCGGCGCGGCCGACAGCAGTGGCATCAGCCGGCCGGTCAGCGCGAAGTGCCCGAGATGGTTCGTGCCGAACATGAGCTCATGACCGTCTCCGGTCTCGCGGCGCGGCGGGTCGTCGAGCGCGACGCCGGCGTTGTGCACCACCGCGTCCAGACGGTCCGCCTCCAGGGCTCCCACCGTCGCGCGGAGCGACGAAAGGTCGGCGAGGTCCAGCCGTACGGCCCGCACCCGCGCGCCCGGCACACGCGAGCGGATCGAGGAGACGGCGGCATCGGCTCTTCCCCGGTCCCGGCTGCCCAGCACGACGGTGGCGCCGGTCGCGGACAGCTGTTCCGCGATGAAGTACCCGATGCCCGCGTTGCCGCCGGTGACCAGAAAGACGCGGCCCTCGGCACGCGGTAGCCGGTGGACATCCCAGGGCGGGGTGGAGAAGGCGGACGACGGCATGACGGAAGGCTCCCTCCGGAAGAACGAGACGGTCACGGCCGCTCCGAGGGAGCGAGCCGTCGCCCACCATGTCGGCCGGGGCCGACACATCACCGACAGCCGCGTGCCGAGACCGATATGGCGCCGACACCCGGCGCCGACCCACCCGTCACCGTGGCCCCCCGCCCGCTCGTCTCGTCCGCCGTTGTGACCGGTTGCGGAGCAGACGCCGGGCGCCGCTCCCGGTACCGTGACCGGCCCGACCCCCTTCCGGAAGGTCACGCCGATGCCCCAGTCCGCCGGAGCTTCAGCCACTCATGGGACCGACGCCGGCGACGGCACGGCCGCGCCTCCGGTCCTCGCCGAAGTCGTCCGGTCCGGGTTCGTGGAGGGCCGGCACCGGGGGAGCCTGGTGCTGCTCGCCGCCGACGGCTCGGTGGAGCTGGCACTCGGCGATGTCACGTCGCCCCTCTTCCCGCGCTCCGCCAACAAGCCGATGCAGGCCGCGGGCGTGCTGCGGGCCGGGCTCGAACTCGCCGGCCCGCGACTGGCCCTGGCCGCCGCCAGCCATTCCGGCGAGCCCTTCCACCGCGACCTGGTCCGCACGATGCTCCAGGAGCACGGGCTGAGCCCGCAGCAACTGCGGTGCCCGCCCGCCCTTCCGCTCGACCAGGAGGAACAGGAGGCCTACCTGGCGGCGGGCGGCCGCCGGGACCCGGTGGCGATGAACTGCTCCGGCAAGCACACCGCCATGCTGGCGGCCGCCGCGCTGCGGAACTGGCCGCTGGACTCCTACCTCGACCCCGACCATCCCGTGCAGCGCCTGATCCGCACGGTGCTGGAGGAGGCGGCTGGCGAGACGGCGGCCGCGGTCGGCACCGACGGCTGCGGAGCGCCGCTGTGGGCGATCAGCCTGACCGGCCTCGCCCGTGCCTACCGTGCCTTCGTGCTGGCCGACCCCGGCACGCCCGAGGGGCGGGTCGCCGACGCGATGCGCGCCCACCCCGAGCACGTGGCCGGCACCCGGCGGCACGACACCTGGCTGATGCGGGAGATACCGGGGGTGCTGTCGAAGGTGGGCGCGGAGGCGGTCCAGGCCGTCGCCCTGCCCGACGGCCGGGCACTGGCCCTGAAGATCGAGGACGGCGGCGGCCGGGCCCTCGGCCCGGTCGTGTCCCACGCGCTGCGCCGCATCGGCGTCACAGCACCGGTACTGGACCGCGTCGGCCGACTGCCGCTGCTGGGCGGCGGTCGCGAGGTGGGGGAGATCCGGCCGGTGTTCTAGTGGCTTGCAGGCCCTTGTTGCGGGAGCGGCTTCAAGGCCGCGCCATGAGCCAACGGGCAGCGACCGGCGCCCAGTTGCCGGAGACGTGGAAGAACGCGTAAGGTCCTCGACGTGAACACCGGACCGGCGCTACGCCACACACGGATCGGCTACCCGGTGGAGGGCTGATCGCACAGCGGGTGCGCAGACGGCACCCCAGTTCGGCACGCGGACCTCCCAGTGCTTGTGCACCACGAGTCCGTTCTTTTCGTGTCGAACACCAGCGAGGCCATCCTCATGACAGTCACGTTCAACCACACCATCATCGCCTCCAAGGACCGCAACGCTTCGGCTCGCTTCTTCCGCGAGTTGCTGGAGCTCCCGGAAGCGCCGTCCTGGGGTCCGTTCACCAACATCCAGCTCTCCGACGGCGTGCTGCTCCAGTTCGCCGAGCCGCCGGTGGAGATCCAGATGCAGCACTACGCCTTCCTGATCGACGACGAGCTGTTCGACCGGGCCTACCGGCGACTGTGTGACGGCGGCATCGAGCACTGGGCCGACCCGCAGATGCGCCGCCCGGGCGAGACCAACACCGAGCACGGCGGTCGCGGGGTGTACTTCAAGGACCCCGCCGGCCACGCGATCGAGCTGATCACCCGCCCGTACCTGTAACCCGTACCTGGCCGGGCACCTGCACCGCTGTGCCCGGCCAGGCACCGGCCCAGCTCCTGACGTCACTCATGGCCGCACTCACGCGGGCCGGTCCGCCGTATCCCCCTGCGCCAGCAGTACCCCGAAGGCTTCTTCCAGCAGCGCGGTGAACTCCTCGAGCGTGCG
The DNA here is from genome assembly GCF_053596835.1 of Streptomyces sp. NPDC001606. Lineage (NCBI taxonomy): Bacteria > Bacillati > Actinomycetota > Actinomycetes > Kitasatosporales > Streptomycetaceae > Streptomyces > Streptomyces sp. NPDC001606. Next base: position 169,617 of record NZ_JBSFHC010000001.1, on the reverse strand, counting down.
CGAGCCGGGGCCGCCGCCCTCCGCGCCACGGGTGTACAGGATCAGCGCGCTGCGTACGGCGGCGACGCAGGCCCGGGCCACCACCGACGCGCGCAGGGCGCGCGAGCGAGCCGGCTCCTGCGGGTCGTGCGCGGCGAAGCGCTCGGCGAGCGCCGTGGCGATGCCGTCCTCGAAGTCCGTCAGGACGCGAGTGGGCCGGCCCTGGCCCCCGAGTGTGCGGGGCGGTGCGCCGACGAAGAGGATGGCGAGACCGCCGTCGAGCCCGGCCGCGGCTGCGAGCAGGCTGTGGTGGACGGCGGTGATCGGCGGCTCGCCGTCCGGCCGTTGGCGGATCTCCCGCTGCACGAGGGGTACGAAGTCCAGGATCTCGGCGAAGACGAGGTCCTCCTTCGAGGGGAAGTAGCGGAAGAACGTGCGCTCGGTGACTCCGGCGGCCGCGGCGATGTCCTTGACCGTCGTCTCGTGGTAGCCGCGCTCGGCGAACATGCGGGTCGCCGTCTGGAGCAGCGTCCTGCGCGTGGCGGCCTTCTTGCGGTCCCGCCGTCCCAGCTCCTTCTCCTGTGTCCCGTGTTCGCTCACGCGCTCATCCTGCCACGGACCGTCTGACCCAAGATCGACGCGCGACCCGGCAAAGTGTCATCCCTGACAGTTTAGGTATCGTGTCAGTCATGACACTTTTTCCTGCCGGTCCGTCACCGCCCCGGTCCCGCCCGCGCCCGCTCTGCCCGTCCCCCTGACTCCCGACGTGCCGCTCGCCCGTTTCCACAAGATCCCCAAGGAGCACCTTTCCATGGCATCCCTGCTCTACCGCCTGGGCCGCGGCGCCTTCCGGCATCGCCGGGCAGTGCTCGCCGGCTGGCTTCTGGTGCTGACCGCGGTGATCACCTGTGTGATCACGTTCGGCGGGCAGACCAACGACGAGTTCACCGTGCCCGGCTCACCGGCCCAGACCGCGATGGACACCCTCAAACGCGAGCTGCCCTCGGCGGCCGGCACCAGCGCCCAGATCGTGTTCGTCGCCCCGAAGGGCCACCGGATCACCGAGCCCCGGTACGCCGGTGCCGTCAGCGCCACCATGGCGGAGGCGAAGAAGGCCCCGCAGGTCGTCGCCGTCACCGACCCGGTACAGAACAAGCTGATATCCCCGGACCGTACGACCGCGCTCGGCCAGGTCCGCTACCAGGTCGGCAAGGCCGACCTGCACGACGACAGCCTCGGCGCGCTCGAACAGAGGACCAAGGCGGCGAAGGACGCCGGGCTCACCGTCGAGGTCGGCGGATCCGCCTACGGCAGCAGCAAGAGCACCGGCCACACCAAGGAACTGATCGGCCTGGCCATCGCCGTGGTGGTGCTCACGATCACCTTTGGCTCGCTGTTCGCCGCAGGCATGCCCCTGCTGACCGCGGTCACCGGCGTCGCGATCACCCTGCTGGGCCTGTCCGCACTGACCGGCATCCTCACCATCTCCGCCACCGCACCCTCCCTCGCGTCGATGCTCGGGCTGGCCGTCGGCATCGACTACGCCCTGTTCATCCTGTCCCGCCACCGCTCGCAGCTCGCCACGGGCACGGACACCGAGGAGTCGGCGGCCCGGGCCACCGCCACCGCGGGCAGCGCCGTCGTCTTCGCCGGCCTCACGGTGATCATCGCGCTCTGCGGGCTCGCCGTCGTCCGCATTCCCTTCCTGACCGTGATGGGCCTGGCCGGAGCCGGCGCCGTACTGATCGCGGTGGCCGTGTCGACCACGCTCCTGCCCGCCCTCATGGGCTTCGCCGGGGAACGGCTGCGGCCGAAGCCCGGCTCCCGCGCCGCCCGCCGCGAACAGGCGGCCCACGACGCCGGGCACGGTGCTCGCCGGTCGATGGGCGAACGCTGGGGCAGGATCGCCGTCCGCCGACCGCTGCTCACCCTCGCGGCCGTGCTGATCGCCCTGCTGACCATCGCCCTGCCCGCCCGTGACCTCCGACTGGCCCTGCCCGACAACGGCTCCGCCCCGGCCGGCAGCGGCCAGCGGCAGGCCTACGACACCGTCTCCGCCGCGTTCGGCCCCGGCTTCAACGGCCCGCTCCTGGTCCTCGCCGACACCTCCCACGCCGACAGCCCGCAGCAGGCCACGGCCGCCCTCGAGCGCGACCTCAGGTCCACCGACGGCGTCGCCACGGTGGGCGCCCCGCAGCCCGTCCAGCACGGGGATGCTGCCGTCATCCAGGTGGTGCCGAAGACCGGCCCCGCGGACGACCGGACGAAGCACCTGGTCGAACGCATCCGGGATGAGGCACCCGGCTGGCGGCACCGGACGGGGGCCGAGATCTCCGTCACCGGTACGACCGCCGTGAACATCGACGTCTCCGACCGGCTCGCGAACTCGCTCCTGCCCTTCACGCTGGTGGTCGTAGGCCTGTCCCTGCTGCTGTTGCTGATCGTGTTCCGCTCGGTGATCGTGCCGCTGAAGGCCAGCCTCGGGTTCCTCCTCTCGGTGGCCGCCACCTTCGGTGCCGTCGTCGCCGTCTTCCAGTGGGGCTGGCTCTCCGGCCTCCTCGGCGTCGCCGAGACCGGACCGGTGGTCAGCATCCTGCCCATCCTCGTGATGGCCGTCCTGTTCGGACTCGCCATGGACTACGAGGTGTTCATGGTCAGCCGCATGCGGGAGGCGTACGTCCACGGCGCCGAGCCCCGTGAAGCCGTCCTGGCCGGCTCGCGGCACGCCTCCCGGGTGGTCACCGCCGCCGCGCTGATCATGTTCGCGGTGTTCGCGAGCTTCATCCCCGGCGGCAGCAGCATGCTCAAGCCGATCGCCTTCGCCCTCGCCGTCGGCGTCTTCCTCGACGCCTTCCTGGTCCGTATGACCCTCGTCCCGGCCGTCCTCGCGCTCGTCGGCCGGGCCGGCTGGTGGCTGCCGAAGTGGCTGGACCGGCTGCTGCCGGACCTCGACATCGAGGGCGAGCGAGTCGCGACGGGCCCCGCACCCGCGGATACCGTCGTGCCCGTCCCCACGACCGCGGCAAGCGGTGCCGACAGCGCCTGACGAGACCGCAGCGACGCGGCCGACACCCTGGCCGCCGACCGGCAGGCGCCCTCGGCCGCGTCGCATTCCCCAGAGCCACCGATCACCTACCGCGGAGCACCGGCCGGCACCGATCCGATCCGGGGTCACCTGCCCAGCAGGCAGGCCCCCGTACTGACCGCGGCCGAGCAGGTGAACAGGAGGCAGGCGCAGGCGGCATGCCGTCTGAACAGAGCGCGCCGCAACGCGGCATAACGCGCCTCGTACTCGCCTCGCAGCCGCTTCGCCCGGTCGGCCGTGGCCTGGAGTGCCTGCCGGGTCAGGCCCAGGCGCTGCTCGGTGTAGTGCCGGGCGAGGTCCTCGGCCTGCCCGCTCGTGAGCCACGGCAGACGCGCGCACAGTGCCTCGGCCTCCCGCAGCGCCTGCTCCCGCTCCGCCTGCAACAGGAGGTAGCCCTCGACCTCATTGGCGAGTGGCCCGCCCTGCCGGTCCAGCGGGGCACCGCGACCACTCGACCGGGTCAAGGCCGACCGCTTTCGCGCCCCGGCTCCACGCCGCCCTGCGCACCTGCACCGCCCGCGTACTCCAGCTCGGCGAACTCCGGGTGATGGAGATCGAACGCCGGGGACTCACTGCGGATCCGCGGCAGGGTGACGAAGTTGTGCCGCGGGGGCGGGCACGAGGTCGCCCACTCGAGCGAACGGCCGTAGCCCCACGGGTCGTCCACCCCGACCGGCGTGCCGTACTTGGCCGTCTTCCACACGTTGTAGAGGAACGGCAGCATCGACATACCGAGCAGGAAAGCGCTGATCGTGGAGATGGTGTTCAGCGTGGTGAAGCCGTCGGAGGCGAGATAGTCGGCGTACCGGCGCGGCATGCCCTCGGCACCCAGCCAGTGCTGGACCAGGAAGGTGCCGTGGAAGCCGACGAACAGCGTCCAGAAGCTGATCTTGCCGAGGCGCTCGTCGAGCATCTTGCCGGTGAACTTCGGCCACCAGAAGTGGAAGCCGGAGAACATCGCGAAGACGACCGTACCGAAGACCACGTAGTGGAAGTGGGCCACCACGAAGTACGAGTCGGACACGTGGAAGTCCATCGGCGGCGAGGCCAGGATGACACCCGTCAGCCCGCCGAAGAGGAAGGTGACGAGGAAGCCCGCGGCCCAGAGCATCGGCGTCTCGAAGGACAGCGAGCCCTTCCACATCGTGCCGATCCAGTTGAAGAACTTCACCCCGGTGGGCACGGCGATGAGGAACGTCATGAAAGCGAAGAACGGAAGCAGTACGCCGCCGGTGACATACATGTGGTGGGCCCACACCGTCACGGACAGACCGGAGATGGCGATCGTCGCGGCGATCAGACCCATGTAGCCGAACATCGGCTTACGGGAGAAGACCGGGATGACCTCGGAGACGATGCCGAAGAACGGCAGCGCGATGATGTACACCTCCGGATGGCCGAAGAACCAGAAGAGGTGTTGCCACAGCAGCGTGCCTCCATTGACCGGGTCGAAGACGTGCGCGCCGAACTTCCGGTCGGCTTCCAGGGCGAAGAGCGCGGCCGCGAGGACCGGGAAGGCGAGCAGGACCAGCACACCGGTCAGCAGCACGTTCCAGCAGAAGATCGGCATCCGGAACATGGTCATGCCCGGGGCACGCATGCAGATGATCGTGGTGATGAAGTTGACCGAGCCGAGGATGGTGCCGAAACCCGAGAACGCCAGACCCATGATGGCCATGTCGGCCCCGGCGCCCGGCGTGCGCACCACGCTCGACAGGGGCGTGTACATGAACCAGCCGAAGTCCGGAGCACCGTCCGGGGTGAGGAGGCTGGCCACGGCAATGAGTGAGCCGAACAGGTACAGCCAGTAGGCGAACATGTTCAGCCGCGGGAACGCCACGTCCGGCGCGCCGATCTGAAGCGGCATGATCCAGTTCGTGAAGCCGGCGAACAGCGGCGTCGCGAACATCAGCAGCATGATCAGGCCGTGCAGCGTGAACGCCTGGTTGAACTGCTCGTTCGACACGATTTGCAGGCCCGGCCGGGCCAGCTCGGCGCGCATGACCAGCGCCAGCACGCCACCGAGCAGGAAGAACGCGAACGACGTCGCCAGATACAGCGTGCCGATCGTCTTGTGGTCCGTGGTCGTCAGCCACTTCACCATGACATTGCCCGGCTGCTTGCGCCGGACCGGCACCTCGTTCTCGTACGAGTCCTCGGCCGCCGCGGCACCGTCGGGTTCGTTGAGGATGCTCACAAGTGGGGTCTCCCGATGCTCACGGTTCGTATCGCTGTCGGCCGCCATCCTTGCGGCTGGCCCTCCTGCGCCGCTGCCAGGAACGCCCTGCATACGGCCGATCGCCTGACGGGCCGCCCCGAACGGAGCAACCCCGGCATGTCGCCTGGCCAGGTCCGACGACCGCGCAGGAGTACGGCGCGTTCCCTCGGGTAGGCGCCCGTACCCGTTGTTCCGGACGCTCGGGCTGTGACAGGACCACCCGCCGGCATCCGTCACGGAACGTAACGGGGTGAAGGAAAGGAAGGAGAAGGCCATGAGGAAACTGACACGCATCACAGGCTCGGTCGGCGCTTCCGTTGCCCTGCTTGGAGGTGCTCTCCTCGCCACCGGCCCCGCGGCGGCGGCCCAGCCGCTGTCCGCCGCCCACGGCCCTGCTCGCGCCACGACCGACCTCAGCAGCCACGCCTGCGGCCCGAACCGTGGCCTTCCCCGGCGCATGGATCCGTGGGTCGCGGGGCAGATCGCGCAGTTCGCCCCGGCGGCCAAGCGGCGGCTGGCGATCTACGATCCTTGGGTGAAGGACCAGCTGGAGCAGGCACGCTGCGGGTTTTCCGCCCGGTAGGACAGCCGGCCCTCACGCTTTGGCGATCAGTCCACGAACAGCATGGCCGGGTACCTCGCCGACGGTCTCTCCAGCAACCGCCCGTTGCGGCCGCGCAACCAGTGGTCGAAGTAGGCCGCCACATAGGCTTCCTCGGTGCGCAGCGCGGTGGCCGGAGCGATGGTGCCGAGGTCGGCGATCCGCACCTTCGACGGTAGGTGGAGCTGCGGCAGAAGCGCTTCCGCGTCGGTGAAGGAGGCATGCTCGGAGCCGCGCAGGGTCAGCTGGCGGGTCCAGCCCCGGGCGTGGGCGCGGAAGGCCTGCCAGCCGGGACCGGTGTCGGTTGCGCCGTCCTTGCCCAGGAGCAGGAACGGTCTGTCGAGGCCGTGCTCGGCGACCGGCATGAGCGAGCCGTCCACGTACGTCAGATTGCCGTCCATGTTGATCCCGGCGGTGATCCTTCTGTCGGCGTCCATCGCCAGCGCTGCGGTGGTGCCGCCCATCGAGTGGCCGAACATACCCACCTCGGAAAGGTCCAGGGCCCCGGTCAGGCCGTCCGGCAGACGCTGTCCCTCCGCGTCGGGGTTCCGGCCGCTGTTCAGCAGCCGGAGCTGGTCCAGGACGAAGCTGGTGTCGCTGACCCGGACCGCCAGCGATGCGCGGACGTACGAGTCGGGATCGGAGGGCGGCACCATGGTGGCGAGCGAGCCGTCGGGGAACTGGACCTCGGGCGACTCGTAGGTGTTGTCGACGGTCACGACCGCATAGCCGCGGCTGGCCAGATCAGTCACCAGGGTGGTGTCCCACGTACGCGGTTCGCCGAGCCCCGGCGAATAGACCACCACCGGCAGCCGCCCCCGGAGCCCGGCGGCCACCGGAGCACCCAGAACGGCGTGGGTGAGGGCGTCGGCCCAGTCGGCTCGGCCGGCCGGAATCTGCATTCCGAGGTAGTCGTTCATGGTGACGCGGTCGAAATGCGCTGCCGCGGCGGGCAGCATGTACGGCGCCGGCGGCCGACCGGCAGTGCGGGTCGCCGGGTAGTACACGCTGGCCATGAGTTCTCGGTGGGGCTTCCCCTGCCCCCATGGATCGGGACGCGCAGGGTCCACCAGGTGCAGGGACACCTCCCCGACACGGTAGGGGCCGGTCGGCGTCGGAAGCGCGAGACGGTCTGTGGATGACAGGGCTGTGGCGGGCCGGTCTGCGGATGAAGGGATGGCGGAGGATACGCGGGGCGCGTCGGCCGCAGCCGCCGGGAGGGCGGTGACGAGCGCGCAGAGCGCCGCGACGGCGGAGGCGGCGAGCGCGCGGACACCGGCGAACCTACGCCGCCCGCATGGTCGTACATCGGTCATGCACCAAGCGTGACGGCCCGAAGCCTCTCCGTACATCAGGGACGGCCCCCATCTTGCCGTCCGGGGCCCCTAAGGGCTGCACAGCCGGGCGGCGATGCGCGGCACGGCAGACCGCGGTCCTCGTAGCGGTCCCGGTCGTGGCGCTGCCCCTCGGGCCGGGCACCGCTCCGAAGACCGCGGCGAAGCCTCAGGAGTGCGTCGCCAGTGCGCGGCGCAGTGCGGCGGCACGCGCCAGCCGTACGTCACGGGGTGTCTCCCGCAAGGCGGGATCGGGCAGCCGGAACGCGTCGTCAGCGAACCGGGGAACCACATGGACATGCACGTGGTGGAACACCTGCCCTGGAATATGGTTGTTCTGCATGACGGTGCTTCCGACAGCCCCGAAGGCGTCCTTCACCGCGCGGGTCACCCGTGCCGCGACGTCGAAGACCTCGTGCAGCAGAGCCGCAGGCAGTCCGTGCAGGTCCGTCGCGTGAGACACCGGCAGGACAAGAGCGTGCCCGGGGTTGTTGCGCCGCTGCTTCAGCGTGGGGACGACGAAGACGCTTTCCGAGCGGTACGCGACCAGGTCCTCGTCGGCCTCGCCGCCCCCGATCCGGCAGAACACACAGTCCGTCACGGCGACTTCCTCCGGCATCAGGTCAGGTTTCCGCGCCCCGCAGGAACGCCGAGCTTGTCAGGACGGAGCCCTGGACGCATCCCGGTTTCCCGGTCGGCCGTGATTGGCTGCCTCGCATGAGAACCGTACGAGCGTTGCCCGCAGGAGAGGCGCCCGCACCACCCTTCGATCCCGAACTGAGCCTCGCCCTGCGCGCGTTGCCCGCCGCCGTGAGGGAGCCGGTCACTCCGGAGAACCTCGTGGCCCGGCAGGAGCAGGACGCCGCGGCCCGGCCGAGGCCGACGGTCGGGGAACTGCGGGCCGGTGGCCGCTTCGAGGTGGAGGAGGTGTGCGTGCCGGGTGTCGCCGACGGGCCGGAGGTCACCCTGGTGAGCGCGCGGCCTGCCGGGATCGTAGGTCCCCTGCCGGTGCTGTACTACATGCACGGCGGCGGCATGATCACGGGCAACGCCTGGTCCGTGCTTCCGCGACTGCTGCGCGAATGGTCTCTCCCCCTGCACCTCGCCGTCGTCTCGGTCGAGTACGCGCTTGCACCGCGGGCCCGCTACCCGCGTCCCGTGGAGGAGTGTTACGCCGGACTGCTCTGGGTGGCCGGGCATGCCGCCGCACTCGGAATCGACCCCCACCGCGTCATCCTTGGAGGGAAGAGCGCCGGTGGCGGGCTGGCCGCCGCCCTCGCCCTGCTCACCCGCGACCGGGGCGGACCCGCGCCGATCGGGCAACTGCTGATGTGCCCGATGCTCGACGACCGCAACGACACGTTCTCCAGCCATCAGATGGCAGGCCTCGACCTCTGGGACCGCACCTCCAACGCCATGGCGTGGCAGGCACACCTGGGCGACCGCTACGGCGCCGCGGACCTGCCTGCCTACGCGGCCCCTGCCCGTGCCACGGACCTCTCCGGACTGCCGCCGGCCTACATCGACGTCGGGTCCGCCGAGACGTTCCGGGACGAGGGCGTGGCCTACGCGCAGGCGCTCTGGCAGGCCGGGGGAGACGCCGAACTGCACGTATGGCCCGGGGCCTGCCACGGCTTCGACACCTTCGCCCCCGAGGCGGCGCTCAGCCAGGACGCCCGCGAGGCCCGGTCCCGCTGGCTGCGGCGCATCCTCGCCCGCCGGTGATGTGGCCAACCAGCAGGCGTGCAGGGCGGTTGACGACGCCCGCCTACCTTACGGCCGTGGCCGAAACCAAGACCGGACCCCTGCGGCTTCCCCACGTGCCGTTCCACGACCACTGCCTGGTCGCCGACACCAAGACCCGCACCTATCACCTCTACACAGTGGACGCTCGGAGTCCGGAGACATCAGAGGGCCGTGGCGGCAGCGCCGGCCGTTGGTCCGGGACGACAGCGGCCCCGGCATGCAGGGCCACACCGTCGACGGCGACGAGCTGCGGGTCGTTCGTCAGCGCACCGACCTCGACGGTGGCGGATGACGACGCGGGCCGGCCCCATGGGCGCCGGTGCCCCGCCGGTGGCCGAGGCGTCGCGGGCGCGCTGATTCCCCGCCGAGGGCCAGGGCGTCCCGGACAGGGCTAATGAATGCGACAAATGGGTACATTCCGTAAAGACAAGAGCGGGCGGCCCTCCCGTGTCGCCGGCCCGCCCGAGCGGCCCGACCAGGGCATGTGCGCGGGCTCGGCGAGCGTCGCCGTCCGGTCGTGCTCTGCTGAAAGGGATGCCGGTCATGAACGAAGACACCAGGAGCTTCGAGCCGGACCAGCCGGCCGGGCAGATACCGCATCCGGCGAGCTGGGCCGATCCGGCCCCGCTGGGCCTGGCCGGCTTCGCGCTGACCACGCTGCTGCTGTCGATCATCAACACCGACCTGCTGAAGGAGGCCGGCGCCATCGTGCCCGTACTGGGCCTGGCGGTGTTCTACGGCGGCCTCGCCCAGTTCATCGCCGGACTGTTCGAGTTCCGGCGCGGCAACACCTTCGGGGCGACGGCCTTCGTCTCCTACGGGGCCTTCTGGCTGTCCTACTGGTGGATCGCCCCGCGCCTGCCGTTCGCCGGTGACACGCACAACGCCCTCGGACTGTTCCTCCTCGGCTGGGCCATCTTCACCGCCTTCATGGCCGTCGCCGCGCTCCGCGTGAGCACCGCCGTGCTCGCGGTGCTCGTCCTGCTGGCCCTCACCTTCCTCTTCCTTGCCATCGGGGCCTTCCAGACCGGGCGCCAGCCGCACGCCATGACGCAGGTCGGCGGCTGGTTCGGCATCGCCACCGGACTCGTCGCCTGGTACACGGCGGCGGCGACCGTCATCAACGAGACCCACGGCCGGTCGCTGCTGCCGGTGGGCACCCGCCGCCCCGTCGCCAACCCGCCGGTACGAGGCGAGCGCCCCGCCTGACCCATCACCGCCCGTACGGCGCCGAGGCCCGCGCCTGAACCTAGGGGGCTGACAACTCCGTAGCCGAGGAACCCACACCAGTCCCCTTACGGGGCCGGGGGTGGCGGATCCTGCTCGGTGCGGGGGACCGGGTGGTAGGCGCCGAAGAGGGGGAGCCGGTGCACCGGAGGCGGCTCCCCGGGCAGCCCCAGCCGCTCCCACGCCATCTGGACGGTCGCCCGGAGCACCCGATGCGCCCGTACGAGCAGCAGAACAGCGAGCGGAATCTCGAACAGCACGGCCGAGGCGACCGCTCCCCACACATCGCGGCTACCCCAGGACAGCGAGATGTCGAACCAGGCATCGCACACCAGCAGCGTGGCCGCGACCACGGCGCACGGGATCAGCAGCTGGCGCCCCAGCCAGACGGCGACACCCGCCGCGACGAGCGAGAGCAGCAGGAGCACGTCGAAGCCGACCCACGCCGCCGGCCAGTACCGGGCCCGGTACTGGCCGGGCAGGGAGAACCCGAGGTAGACCGTCCACGGCACCAGGACGATCACACACAGGGCGATGAAGCGCAGCGCCCGCCGGCGGCGGAGCCACAGCTCCGCGGCGCTGGGCACGGCCCGCAGCCGGCGCCGGGGTATGTCCGCTCTCTTCTCCATGGCCACTCCCGTCCCGCACCCCCGGGATCAGCATATGCGGGCCACTCCTCATCACCGCAGGCCGGAGGCCTGACCCCAGCTTGATCGCAGAGATGCCCCGACCGACGCCGGCCGGCACGCCCAACACGCCCGGCGCAGGCCGGACGACACCCCGACGTCTCCCCGCAGTCACCCTGAAATCCCCCTGAAACAACGGCATTTCGGCTAACGACAGGGTGGGTTCCGGTCGCCTTCCGTTCCGTCAGCGTTCAATCACTTGCCCCTGCCTGTGTTGTGTGTTGTCCCTAGGGTCCTTGAGGTTTCCGAAAGAAGGAGCTCATGGACCCACTCCTCGCAATCCGGGCACGCGGGATCACCAAGTGTTTCGGGGATGTCGTCGCGCTCGACGCGGTCGATCTGGATGTGGCGCAGGGGCAGATCCATGGCCTGGCCGGACCGAACGGCGCGGGCAAGACGACACTGCTGGGTCTGCTGCTCGGCCTGGCCGTCGCCGACAGCGGCCGCATGGAGATCCTGGGCACCCCGGTCGGAAGGGCCTTCGCCGCGCCCGCCGGCGTCGCCGGGTTCGTGGACGGGCCGGGCCTGTACCCGTCGCTCACCGCCCGGCAGAACCTCGTCGCGCTCGCCGCACTCCGCGGCCAGGACGCACGGACGGCGGGCATCGACGACGTACTCGACCAGGTCGGGCTCACCGACGTCGCCGACGACCGGACGCGGGGCTTCTCCCTGGGTATGCGCCAGCGGCTCGGCCTCGCCGCCGCCCTGCTCACCAGGCCCCGGCTGCTGATCCTCGACGAACCCTCCAACGGGCTGGACCCGGCCGGCAAGAAACACGTCCACGGCGTCCTGACGCGGCTCGCGGCGCAGGGCACGAGTGTCGTCCTGTCGAGCCATCGCATGGACGACCTCGAGGCACTGTGCTCGGAGGTCACCATCCTCGCCACCGGACAGGTCGTGTTCTCCGGACCGCTCGGCAAACTGGCCGCGGAGAACCGCGCACTCGACTACCGGCTGGTCACCTCCGACCCGCACGCCGCGCGGCAAATGGCCGCAGACACACCGGGCATCGGGACCGTCACAGAGGCCGGGGCACACCGCGACACCGGGGCGCTCGTCGTCCGTGCGCTGGTACCCGCCCTGGACGAACTGGTCGTACGACTCGTCCAGGCGGGCATCGCGCTGCGCGAGCTCGCCCCCCTCGTGTCCCCGCTCGAAGCCGCCTTCCTGGCCCTCACCGAGCAACGGGACACCGGCGCCGGGCAGCCACACAGCCCGACGACCGGCAGCGAGCCGCACCAGCGAACGCGCGGAGCCGACAAGCACCGGCAGCCGGCGACCGGCGACGAGCAGCGGGGGAGCGCCCGATGACCGCGACCGGCAACGAGCAGCAGGAGACCGCCCGATGACCGCGACCGCAGTCGCCGGCTCCCAGGCCGCCCTCACCCACCGCGTCTCCGTCGCCCGCGCCTACCGCTTCGAACTGGTCAAACTCGTCTCGCACTGGCGGATCCGGCTGCTCGTCCTCGCCTGCTGGATCGCCCCCGCCGTGTTCGTCGCCGCGGTGAGCCGGCAGAGCACGCTGCCCACGGACACCCTCTTCGGCCGCTGGATGCACGCCACAGGATGGGCCGGACCCCTGGTGACGCTCGGCTTCGCGGGTACCTGGGCGCTGCCGCTCCTCACCTCCGTCGTCGCCGGCGACGTCTTCGCCGCCGAGGACCGGCTCGGCACCTGGCGCCATCTGCTCGTCGCCGTCCGCTCGCCGCGCCGGATCTTCGTGGCCAAGGCACTCGCCAGCGTCACCGTCATCCTGCTGCTCGTGGCAGGACTGGCCGCTTCCAGTACGGCAGGCGGGCTGCTCGCGGTCGGCAACCAGCCACTGGTCGGCCTCGACGGCCACCTCGTCGCCCCGGCGGACGCCGCCGCCAGCGTCCTGCTCGCCTGGACCGGCGCGCTCGCCCCGACCCTGGCTCTCGCCGCGATCGGCCTGCTCGGATCCGTCGTCCTCGGCCGGTCCCCGATGGGACTGCTGCTGCCCGCCCTCCTCGCGCTGGCCATGCAGCTCGCCCAGATGCTGCCCCTCCCCGTAGCCGTACGGCTCGCCCTGCCCGGGTACGCCTTCATCGCGTGGAACGGCCTGTTCACCAGCCCGGCACAGCTCGGGCCGCTCCTGATCGGCGTGGCGGTGGCTCTGGTGTGGGCCGTGACCGCGACCGCGCTGGCGTATCTGCTGTTCCTGCGGCGCGACTTCACCAACCTCACCGACGACGGCTCGGCGCGCCGCGCGGTCACCGCGGCGGCCCTGCCGCTCGTCGCACTGGTCGCCGTGACGGTCGCGGCCGTCGCGGCACTCACCACCGCGACGACCACGGGCACCGGCATCGGCCAGGACGCGGTCCAGCGCTCGCTCGCCACGGAGTTCGCCCATCTCTACCGGATGCAGACCAGGCAGCTCAACCGCCCCGACGTCCCGGAAGCGCAGCTGAAGGCCGTGGCGGCCTGCACCAAGGGCGGAGCCGCGGACGCCGTGCAGGGGCCGGGCAACGACTGGCGCTGTGTCGTCTCCTGGCATCTGCCCGGCGTCCAGGCCACCGGAACGGCCGTCTACCAGCTCGACATCACCGCGGACGGGCGATACGTCGCCGACGGCGACGGACCGAAGGAAGTCAACGGCTACTTCCTGGTGCGCACCCCGACAGGAGACGCACCCAACCCGCTCTGGCAGTTCGACGGCAACGTCGACCTCCTTCCCGGCACGCCCAACGGATGACGAAGGGATGAGAAGGGATGAGCACGAGGGATGACGAAAGGATGACCCCATGCAGGTGACACGCCGCCGCAGACGTGTCGAGAGAACCGGTTCGCGCCTCCTCGGCAGACGCGCGGGCCGCCGCATACCCCTCACCACGGCAGCCGTCACCGCGGTGGCCGTCCTCGCCGCAGGCACCGCTTTCGCCCAGACCCGCCAGTTCGGCACCGACCAGGTCGGCCAGGACACCGACCGGGGCCAGGTCATCTCCAGCGACCAGTACATCGACCCGTACGGCGACCGCCTCGTCGTGAACAACGGCAAGATCATGTCATCGGCGGTCAGCCCGGACGGCACCCACCTCGCGGCCTCGGTCGCCGACGGCGGCATGGCGCTGGCCGTGGTGAACCTGGACGACTGGAAGGTGCAGCAGCTCGTCGGCACCTCCGCCACCGCGGACCTGCGCATCGGCAGCAACAGCGTCGGCCAGGAAGGCCCCACGTACTCACCCGACGGCACGCAGCTCTGGCTCGGCCAGACCGACGGCTACACCAAGTTCACCGTCAACCCCGACGGCAGCGTCGGCAACCCGGTGTCCGTCCGCATCCCCGCCGACGGCCCCCGGCACGCGCTCGTGGGCGCCGCCGTGTTCTCCTCCGACGGCTCCACCGTCTACTCCGCGGTCAACGGGCAGAACCGGGTGGTCGCCATCGACGCGGCGACCGGCGCGATCAAGCAGAGCTGGTCCGTGGGCAACGCCCCGCGCGACCTGGTCCAGGCCGGCTCCAAGCTCTACGTCAGCAACGAGGGCGGCCGCCCCGCCCAGCCCGGCGACACCACGATCAACTCCTACAACACCCCGGTGCCCGCCGACCCGGTGACCGCCGCCACCACCACCGGCACGGTCAGCGTCATCGACCTGGCCCACCCCGACGCCACCGCCACCAGCATCGACGTCGGCCTGCACCCCACCGCCCTGTACGCCAAGGGCAGGTCGCTGTTCGTCACGGACACCGCGAGCAACGACGTCTCGGTCATCGACACCGCCCGCGACAAGGTCGTACAGACCATCGCCACCCAGCCGTGGCCGGAGGCGTCGGTCGGCTACGAACCCGACGCGGTGACCCTCACCGACGACGGCCGTCTGCTGGTGACGCTCGGCCGCGCCAACGCCGTCGCCGTCTACCGGTACACCAGCCCGCAGGAACCGGTCAGCTACATCGGCCTGCTCCCCACGGACTACTTCCCCGCCGAGATCGCCACCGTCGGCGACCAGGTGCTGGTCTCCAACACCCGCGGCATCGACGCCCGCCGCCCCACCAACAGCGCCGGCCACAACACGCACGACACGACATCCAGCGTGCAGCGGTTCACCCTGCCGAGCGACCGCACGATCCGCTCGGAGACGGCCAAGGTCTTCCGGCAGAACGGCTGGAGCCCGGGCTCGGTCACCCACACCGACAACAGCAGCCATGCGCGAGCGGTGCCCGTCCCGACCCGCCTCGGCGACCCCTCGACCATCAAGCACGTGTTCCTGATCGTCAAGGAGAACCGCACCTACGACCAGGTCCTCGGCGATATCCCCGAGGGCGACGGCGACCCGTCACTGGCCGAGTTCGGTGAGAACGTCACCCCCAACCAGCACGCCCTGGCCCGGCAGTTCGGCCTGTACGACAACACGTACGACATCGGCACCAACTCCGCCGAGGGCCACAACTGGCTGATGCAGGCCGACAACCCGGAGTACACCGAGTCCTCGGCCGGCGAGTACCAGCGCAGCTACGACACCGAGGACGACGCCCTCGGCCACCAGCGCACCGGGTTCCTGTGGACCGGGGCGCAGGCGGCGGGCAAGTCCGTACGGGACTTCGGCGAGTTCCAGCAGTTCCTGACCAAGCCGGCCGGTTCCAGCTGGCAGAACCTGTACTGCGACAGCAAGAACATGGAGGCGACCGGGCAGGACACCGCCTACCCCCTGGTCTCCTCCTCGCCGATCCCGTCCCTCAACGACGTCTCGGTGCACGGCTTCGCGAAGTTCGACACCAGCGTCCCGGACGTGTACCGCTACCAGATCTGGAAGCGCGACTTCGAGCAGAACGGTCCGGCTGACCTCAACATGTTCTGGCTGTCCAGCGACCACACCGGCGGACCGGCCGGGCCCGCCGCCCAGGTCGCCGACAACGACCTCGCCACCGGCAGGATCGTGGACGAGATCTCGCACAGCCCCTACTGGAAGGACTCGGCGATCTTCGTCGTCGAGGACGACGCCCAGGCCGGCCTCGACCACGTCGACGGCCACCGCGCCCCCATCCAGATCATCAGCCCCTGGGCCCGGCACGGCACCGTCGACAGCCACTACTACACCCAGATCACCCTGATCCGGACCATCGAGCAGATCCTCGGGATCGAGCCGATGAACCAGAAGGACAGCGCGGCCACCCCGATGCGCGCGGCCTTCACCCGGCACCCGGACTACACCCCGTTCACCGCGCTGCCCAACCGGACCTCGCTGACCGACGGCCTGAAGACCCCGCCGCCCTGCGGCGTGGACACCCCCGCACCCCAGGACCCGAAGGCGGCCGTCGTACCGCCGTCGAAGGTGCCGGCCGGCAAGCGGCAACTCGCCGCCCAGTGGGACACCTGGAAGTCCAAGCAACGCCTGACCGGACCCAACGCCGTCCCCGACTACGCCAACCCCGCCCAGATGAACCACTACACCTGGTACGAGACGCACAACTGGACCAAGCCGTACCCCGGTGAGAACAAGATCTACGCCCCGGACGACGTCCCGGGCGCCTACCTCCCCTCCTCGGAGTCCGACGGCTGACCCCGAGGGGGCCCGCCCCGAGGGCCTCCTGTCGGCGACCACCGCCGGCAGGGGGCCCTGCGGCGTTTTCCGGTCAGACGGAGCGTCGCGCCCGGTCCACCCCGGACACCGCGTAGCCGGGCACGGAGGGCCACCGGACGGTCAGTACGACCGACTCCTCCTCGGCGAACCACGAGTGATCGACACCGCGACCCCATACGACGTAGTCGCCCTGGCGGCGCAGGAGAACGCTGCGGTCGGGCAGCTCGACCCGGAAGCGCCCGCTGATCAGGACCAGCAGCGCCGTGCGCTCTTCCCCCTTCACCCACTGCGCCCGTTCGTCGCCGCGCGGGTGGACACCCCACTTGATCTCCACGGCCTCACTGTGCCGGGGATCGCCGGTGTCCTTGAAGTGCCCCAGAATCCATCCCCGGTCCGCGGCCCCGTCCGCACCCGCGTTGCCCGTGTACACACTGTCCTTCACACGACGGGACGCTAACAGCCACCGCAGCCCCCGCCGTCGCCCGTGCCCCGCCGCACGGTATTCGGCCAGCTCCGAACACTTCATGCCATTCGCCTGCATTTCACCTCCGGCTGCGTGGGGCTCCGGCCAGACAAGAACCCCCTCCTGGGCCGGCTCACGACCGGCATCAGTCCAGGCGGGACGAGGAAACCCGGCACGAAGGAGCAGCGATGACCAGGCGTCCGCCGGCCCGGCGGCGTACCCGGAGGCCGAGCAAACGACGACAGCGGAAGAACGACCAGCTGACCGGCCTCCTCCTGGCCGCCGCGCTGGCCATCGGTCTGACGGTGACGGTGATCACCTGGCTGCTCGCCCACCGGTGGCTCCTGCTCCTCGCCGGCACGCTCGCCGCACTGGCCGGCGCCGGGCACCTCTACCGCAAGCAGCAGAACGCCCGCTGGGAAGCCGTCCGCGCGCAGGGCCTGCGGTACGCGCTGTCCCAGCTGGACGCCCTGCACCACACCCGGTTCGAGGACGCGGTCCGGGACCTCATGCGCCGTGACGGCTGCCAGGATGCCGTCAGGGTCGGCGGCCGCGGGGACCTGGGCGCGGACGTGAAGGCCACCGACCCCTACGGGCGGCGCTGGGTGATCCAGTGCAAGCACCGCCGCAACGGCCTGTCCGGCTCCCCGGTGGGGACACCGGACCTCCAGGTCCTCAACGGCACGGCCCGACAGGTCCACGGCGCCGATGTCGCCGTGATCGTGACGAACGGCCGGGTGACCGCACCGGCCGTGGCCTTCGCCGACCAGCAGCGCCTCCATCTGGTCGACCGCCACACCCTCGGAGCGTGGGCGTCCGGCTCGCGCCCCTTGTGGGAGCACCTGCGCGCCGTCCCGCCCCCGCGCCGGCCGACCGCCCTCTCCTGAGCAGGCCCTCCGGCCGGAAGCCGGAGTCGGAGCCCGCACGGGTTGTGCCGGTATCCGCCTGTCTCTGCCGACGGCGCCGGGGCTAGCATGATCGGGCTCATGGCGGGCGTCCTTGCCGTCGGTCTTCCACCGGGAAACCGGTCGGCCCGGTATCGGCAGGGATAACTCGTCCAGTGTCTGACGTATCGGCCGGGTCATTGATTTCTAGGGTGTTGTGAGTGTCTTCGCGAATAGGCCGCGGGGCTGAGGCCGAGGGTTGGCGTCGGCCGCAGGCGGTGTTGTGGGCTGCGGCGGGCGTGCTGGTCCTCGGATTCCTCGTGGTGCTGGAGGTCGCCGCGGATCGATATGGAATCCCCGGGCCGCTCTCGAACCAGGCTCGGGAGGTGATATTTCCCCCTAAATCCGGCTTTCTGTTGTACGCGAGTCTGGCCCTGACCATGGTCGTGCTCACCTGGCGGCAACGGCTCGTATCGCTGGGCGCGGCGGTCGGCATCGATGTGCTGTTCGCGCTGGTACGGCTGGCGCTGGGCATCAAGGTGACCGACGGTCATCCGTTCGGCAACGGCGCACTGTGGGTGGTGCTGGCCTGGGCGGTGATCGGGATCACCCGCCGCTCCGGCCCGGAACGCGTCCTGCTCCTGAAAGGCGTCGGACTGGGCCTGCTGCTGGTGGCCGGCCGCAAGACCGGCGACACCTGGCTGCTGATCACCTCGAAGACCCGCCCGGAAGTCCTGGATCCCTATGTGGCGATGGCCGACCACGCGCTCGGCAACCCCTCATGGGTGATGGGCCGGATCGTGGCGGCGACCGGCCCGATCGGCACCCATCTCCTGGACTACGTCTACATCCAGCTCGCGGTGGCCGCGGTCGCGGTAGCGGCCTACCAACTGCGCGATGTGGCCGTCGAGCGCCGCTTCCCACGCCACCATCTGGTCCGTACGTTCCTCGCCATCGGCCTGATCGGACCGGCTGTCTACATGGTCTTCCCGGTGGTGGGTCCGGTGTTCGCGTACGGTCCGAGCGGCGGGCACTGGGCAGCGGCGGACGTGTGGCCGAATGTGCCGCAGCCGGTCGGGGCCCCGCACGCCATCCTTTTCGACGGGATCACACCGCGCAACTGCATGCCCAGCCTGCACACGGCATGGGCCACCACCATCTTCATCCACTCCCGGAAAGGCCCGCGATTCCTCCGGTACGCGGGCACCTTCTGGCTGGTCGCCACCCTCGCCGCGACGCTCGGTTTCGGTTACCACTACGGCGCGGACCTGCTGGCCGGCGCGGTGTTCGCCCTCACGGTCGAGACAGCGCTGCGGTCGTCCGCGCAAGGGTGGGACCGGTCGGGAATCCAGCTGGTCGTCCACGGCACGCTGGTCTTCGCCGTGCTCCTGCTGTCGTACCGCTACCTGCCCCTCCACATGGCCCAGCACCCCTGGTTGTTCGGCCCCCTGCTGCTCCTCGCCACGGCCTCGGTCGTCTACGCCTATGTGCGCACCACCGGCCACTGGGAGACGAAGGTCCTCCCGGTACCCCGCCCCGAACCGCAGCCCGAACCCGTCTGAAGCCATGGCCTTCTCCGCACTTCACGTCCGCCCGGCACCTGATGAAGGAGATGCAGCATGTCCTAGACCGTCCCCTTACCCCTGGAGCCCGGCCTGATCAAACTCCGGGACGACTTACGCCGCTGCGCCCGGGCAGTGGACGTCCCGTTCAACACCGCCGCGGTGGACCGATGGATGAGCGTCGTGGGCGACCTGTGTGAGGGCGCATGGCTCGGTATGCGCACCACGACCCAGCCGGCGGAGAAGCGGGACGTCAACCTCCGGGTGTGCTACCGCCGGCCCGTCCATCCGGTGCCCCGGCTGCGCGAAGCCGGACTGCTGCGCTTCGACGGCCATCCCATGGAGAGCCTGCTCGACAAACTCGTGGACCGGTGAGCTTCGGGCACCGCGCCCTCAACATCTATTCGCCGGTCTTTCCTCCCGGAACGCTGACTTCCGCAACCGTCGAGGACGTCATCTCGGGCCTCGGTTTCACCCTGCCGGACGAGGAAGAACGGGAGCGGAACACCCGGGCGTTCCACGTGTACCAGCCGTTCAGCTGGAACGAGTCGGGCGTGCGCCGCCTGTGCTTCCCGGTGCGCTATACCGCCGACGAGTTCCCGATGCATTGCCATCCGGTCCTCCGGCAGTTCGTCGAAAACGCGCCATTCGCAGCCGACGCGACCGGCGAGCGGGAGTTCGTCCACTACACCACCTACGGCCCCAACGGCGGCTACCGCAAGGTCCAGTCCGACTACACCGCCAATCACCGGGACACGTTCATCCTCCAATGACCGGCGGCGTGGCGAGGTTTCTCGGCTGTTCGGGCTCCCCGTGAAGGCCGACGGCAGGGCGCGTGAAAACCTGGCGCGATGGATACGTTCACGGCCCGGCTGGAGGGCGCATGGGAGTGGTGGTCCGCCGCCATCGAGGAGGCACAGGAGGGCAGCTGGGTCCGTGATGCCGTGGAACGGCAGGTGATGGCGGACATCAGGGCTGCCACCAACGCCCTGCACGGCGGCAGGCCGGCGCCGTTCACCGCGGACTCGTGGCACGTGCGCATCGGGCGGATCTCCAACTGGGCCGGGGTGCTCCGGCTGGCCGCCCGGGCGGGCGGATGGGAACTCCAGCCCGTCGTCGGGCGCAGCCCGGCACAGCCCGCCGGAATGGCCGAACTGCTCTCCGGAATCTACGCGATCGGCGAGCAGGGCGAGATATGGATGAGTCAGCTCCTGAAAGGCCGGTTCCCGGCGGAGAACGAGATCGCCTTGGCCGAGGGATTCCTGACCGGGCCGGGTTCCGTGGAGGCCCTCGAGCTGTTCTTCTACGACTGATGGGCCCGGGTTCGTCTTTGCTGCTTGCGGTATCCGTCCAGGACGTCCTGGCGCAGCAGGAAACCGAACCCGGCGGACTCCAGTCGCAGGCCCAGCTGCGCCTCACCGATACCGAGATCGGCTGCGGTGTCGGCCAGGTGCCAGTCGTGGGCGGCAAGCCTGCTCAGAAGGTGACCGCGACGAACCTGGTTCTCGGACAGGCGAAAGGTCTTGAGGTAGGCGATCCGGCCGCTGTCGTCGGTGATGGCCTCACCGATGTGGTTCTCCTGCTTGGGGCGGAAGGCGGGCAGGAAGCGGGAGAGGGTGAAGCGCCCCATCCGGTAGACCGACTGCCAGGTGTAGGTGTGTTCCAGCAGGCCGGTCGCCATGGTGGTGTCGTGGAAACGCGTCCAGGCATGTTCCTGCTCGGCAACCGCCGTGCGCAGGTCGGTCAGGGAGCGGATCTGCTGGTCGGGTATGCGGGCCCGGAAGTCCGGCACCGGAGGCATCAGCGTGGCGTAGTGGTGGATCAGTTCGCCGTACAGGTCCTTCAGGAGCGTCGGGTGAAGGGCACGGTAGTCGTCGGGATGCGGAACCACGAACACGGCAGCGAGCGCGTCGGCGACGTAGACCATCACGCCACACTGGCCGGGGTGGATCTCGAAGATGCGCAGTGCGTCGGCGAGCCCCCGTACCTCGGCGCCCGTATAGGCCTCCTCGACGCGGGGAGAGAGTCCTTGGCGGACCGCACGCTGCGACCACTCCTCCCAGGCGATGGTGGGTCCGCCGAAGTGCAGCGCCAGGTAGCCTTCCAGCGCTAGGTGCATGGGCAGGAACCGCAGCCGGTCCTTGGCCTGACGGCGGGCCATTCTGCGGTGGAAGCGCAGACCCATCGTGGCCGGGGGAGCCGTGTTCTCGTCGGCGGAGAGCTGTGTGCCGTAGGCGGCCGCCGGCGTGCCGTCATCGGTCCACGTGGCGACGAAACCGTGCGGGACATAGGAGACGTAGGCACGGCGCGGGCCGACCTCGACCAGCCCGACGGCATCGTCGTAGAGCTGCGAGTGCAGACGCAGGTCGTCCATAGGTTCGTCACGCACGAGCGGCACCAGTCTGACGGCGTTCCAGACCTGGGAGGGGCGGGTGGCCAGGCCGGTCAGGTCCAGTGTCGTCATCGCGCCCGCTCCCGCTCATGCTCGCTGATCATCCGGTTCACCCGGGTGTCCATGTAGGTTTTCAGTTCGGCCAGGCCAGTGCGGCCTTCCGCGAACTGGGCGAGTTCGACCAACGCGGGAAGATCCTCGGCGTCACGGATACCCGCGGTGGGCACCGTCGCGGACAGCCGGCGCACATCGAAGTCGGCCGCGTCGTACACCGGGTTGAGATGGACGATGCTGGTGCGGCGCTCGGGGTCCAGCCGGGTCCGCCAGATGCGCAGCACCTCGGCGGCCAGGCCGGGAGGCGCGTTGTCCCATCCGTCGGAGACGATCACCAGCCTCGACGGGGCGGTGTCCAGCGCGTCGAGAATCCGCAGGCCGACCGGTGTCGGCCCGTGCGGACGGGTCAGCAGCGCGTCGGTCCGCCCGGACGTCCACAGCCCGGTGTAGTCGCCGGCCAGGGCCCCGAGCAGATAGTGGCAGGCCAGGGCCACGGCCAGTGGCCGACGCCGTTTGTGAGCCGACCCGTAGGAGGAAAAGCTGTCATCCAGTACGGCGGTGACCTTGCCCCACCTCCCGCGGTGAACGCTGGCCACCCGGTCGGCGGCCGATTCCAGGGCGTGGGTCAACTCGGCACGCCGACGCCGACGGTCCTCGACCGGCAGCGACAGCACATAGGTCACCAGTCGCGTCAGCGGCATCCCCGCCAGGTCCGCCTGCACGCCGGTGGCCCCACGTTTGTGCGCGGACTCCTGGAGCCGCAAGGTCTCCAGCCGGGTCATCCGCGGAGCTATTCGTTCCAGGAAGACATCGCGGGCAATGCCGTACTTGGCGGCGAAGCCCTCGGCGACCGTATAGGGCAGTTCGTACAGGGCGGCCTGCTCATAGTGCGCACGGCGCCATGTCTCCAAGAGGGGTGTCGCATAGTGCGGGCGGGTCAGTGGCGCGAACAGGAACGTCCCCAGCTCTTCGGTGGCGGGGGCCAGGTGTGCATGGCGAAGGGCTCGCTTGAGGCCACTGCGGTACTTCACGGCGTCGAATGCCAGATCGGGGCGGGCGGACAGCCAGTCACGCATGATCGCGCGGCAGCGACGGTTGTTCACCCTGGCCCGGCGCAGGTCGTCGAACAGTCCGTAGACGCGTTGGGGCGGCAGTGTCGCAAGACGGGACGCGATCAGACGGCCCTCGTTGCGGCGCTGCTCGGCAGTGGCCTCGCCGCCGGTCTCCAGCAGCCGTCGGATGATCAGGACTGCGTTGTGGTCGTTGATGTCGAGCGCGAGGACCCCGGCGTACAGGTCGCGGTAGTTCCCCAGCATGTACGCATGGAGAAAGTCCAGGGACAGCTGCTGCTCGCCCGCGTCGCTGTGGAACTCACGCTGTCCGGTGGAGGTGATCGCCGCGTTGACGAAGAGCAGCACATCGTCGGCTGCCAGGAGGTCCCCGTACGAATCCATCCAGATCTTTCCCCCAGGAGTGCTGACGCCGGCCGGGGAATGGGGGCACGAACTGCGAATCATTGCTTTATAGGCAGGTTCCGGAAGTCGCACCGGAGTCCCGCGGCCGGCCCCAGGACCGTAACAGAGCAGGCCACAGGGCCTCCAGTGACTTACGACGTGGGGAGCGATGGACGCGGGTCCTTGGCCGTGATGTGCAGGCGGCAGTGCCATGCTGCTACTCCTCCAGCCCCGGTGACAGGCGCAGCCCGAAAAAGCCTTGGACCGTCAGACCCGTCTCGGCCATGATCCTCACGTGACCACCTACCTCGAGTCGGAGCGCCTGACCCTGCGCCCCTTCGCCGCCGCCGACGCGGACCTGCTGATCGAGCTGGACAGCGACCCGGCGGTGATGCGCTACCTGACCGGCGGTGCTCCGACCCCGCCGGAGGAGGTCCGCGACCTCGCCATCCCCAGCATCCTCGCCGGCTACGAGCGCTGGGATCACGACCTCGGCCTGTTCGCGGCGTACGAGAAGGACGGCGGCGCGTTCGTCGGCTGGTTCTGCCTGCGTCCGCTGCGCAGCGGCCCGCGCGAGGAGGCCGAACTCGGCTACCGCCTGCGCCAGGCGGCCTGGGGCCGGGGCTACGCCACCGAGGTCTCGCAGGCGCTGCTGACGAAGGGGTTCGCCGAGCTCGGCATCCGCATGGTCTGGGCCGAGACGATGACCGTGAACCGCCCTTCGCGCAAGGTCATGGAGAAGCTCGGGATGACACTCGCGGAGAGCATCCCCACGCCGGACGACATGATGGCGGTCGAGGGTTCCGAGCACGGGGGTGTGCGGTACGAGATCACGAAGGAGCAGTGGGAGCGGCGGCAGGCGTAGGCGGCGCGAGGCGCGGCGCCCGTGGATGTGAAGTCATCAGCCCGCACGGCCTTGTCTCATCCTGCCCCATCGGGCGTATCCCGACAGCATCTCGCCGAACTCGTCGCTGAGTTCGCCCGGCATGGGAGGCGCAGCAGGAGTCTGCGCTGCGGGAGCGGCGCGGCGGCGATCGCGCCGCGAGGCTGGTGCTGGCCCGAAGCATCGTCTGGTGTTCGTCGACCGGGTGCCGGCCACGCTGGCGCACCTGCGACACGATCTTCCGCACTCGGCCCTGGCTGTGCTGTGAGGAGTTGACCGCTCCACGGTGTCCGCCGCGATCCGGCAGGTTCGGCCGCTGCTGGCGGCGCGCGGGTTCGCCCTGCCCGACCAGCCCGGCATCCGGCTGCGCACCATCGAGGACGTGTTCGCCTACGCCGAGGCCGAGGACGTCGAGCTGCGCATCGACGGCACCGACGTGCAGGTGAGACGCCCGAAGGCCGGACGTCCATGCCGCAAGGCGTTCGTGTCCGGCAAGCGCAAGCAGAACACCGTCAAGGCCACTACGCTCAGCGACGGCCAGGGGCGCACCCTCTTCTGCGGGGTCGTGGGGCCAGGACGGATGCACGACCAGACCGCGGTGTGCACCGAGGGCATCGCCGAGCAGCTGCGCTGCCGCCCCGGCGTCAAGGTGCATGTCGACGAGGGCGATCGAGGCCTGGCCAACCAGTTCCCACAACAGGTCACCGCCCCACCCCGCAAGCCGAAGAGGGACGCGACCCTCGGCGAACAGCACGCCTGGCGGCACGAACGCCGAGCACAGTCCGCCGACCGGACGTCCTGCTGATCAGTCCCAGGCGGATTGCTCAGCCGGGCCGGCCCAGATTCTTATCGCTCCCCAAGCCGTTAGAGGCTGGCGCAGTATCGAGGTCGGGCAGCGGGGGACCGTAGCGGTCTTCCGCTGCCCCAACGTGGCCAAGTGAGGTTGGGGGCGCGATGGGTCAGGCCCGGGTCACCGGAGCCTGGAGTTCCGTCACCCAGTCGTCACGGTCTTCCGGGCACTCCAGGTTGATCTCGCGCGGGTATCCGGTCGACTGGTAGCCGTTGGCGTCGATCCAGCGGGCCAGGGCCTGGGCGGTCGGGAGTACGGCGTCCATCGAACCGCGGTGCACGATGGTGGCTGCCTGGTCGAGGGACGGCAGGTCGAGGATCCGGAAGGTGCCGTCCTGGAGAGGGGCGGAGACCTGGACGGCGGCGTGGACGCTGATCCTGCCTCCGCCCTCCGGGGCGTCCTCGTAGTAGGCGATGCCGGGGCCGGTGGGGGCGATACCCGCTGAGTCCAGGCACCGGAACAGCTCGTCGTAGAGCGGCCCGATGACCGGGCCGATGTCTTCTGGCTCGAAACTCGCGGCGGTTGCGGTCAGCTCCGCCACTCGGACGGAAGGGACGCTCTTGATGACGACGTCGTTCGTGGGCATGTGCCCCTCACTCTCGATCGCTCGGAGCCTCGCCTCGACCCGGACCAGCCGTGCTTCCGCGGCAGCCATCGCGGTCTCCAGTTCGGCCCGCCGCAGCCGCAGCATGCCGCGCAGTTCCTCGAGGGTGACCTTCTCGTCCACGATGTCGTGGACCTGCTGGAGGGTGAATCCGAGGTCCTTGAGCGCGATGATCCTGTTGAGGCGGGTGAGCTGGGCAGCGGTGTAGTAGCGATAGCCGCTGAAGGGGTCGACGTGAGCCGGGCGCAGCAGTCCGGTCGCGTCGTAGTGACGCAGCATCCGGACCGAGACGCGGCCATGCCGGGCGAAGTCTCCGATGGTGAACATGATGTCTCCGAGCTGACCGCCTGACACGGTGTGAGGGTCAACGCACTGAGTATGAAGGCGCTCTCCGCAGGAGAAACGGCTCGATCCGCGCCCACAGCCGCGGGAGGGAGCTTCAGCGTGCGCGTACTCCGTCGAGGGCCAGGGTGAGGAGCCGGTCGGCCTCGCCTGGGCCGTCGGGATCATCCTCGGTGGCCAAAGCGATGGCGCCGACGAGTTTGAGCAACTGGGCGATGGTGACGTCGGGGCGCACGGCGTTCATGCGGCGGGCGCGGTCGAGCAGTTCGCCGCCGGCGCTGGTGATCATGGCGTGGCAGGTGCTTCCCAGCGTGGGGTCGCCGTCGCGGGCACCGTGCATGAGGGATGCTCCCAGACCCCGGTTGGCTACGGCGTGTGCACTGACGGCGCGGAGCCAGGTGACGAGTGCGGCTCCCGGGTCGGGCGCGGGCAGCAGGTCGTGGGCCTTGGCGCAGAGGGTCTCGACCCGGCCGTTGAAGACGGCTTCGAGGAGCAGCTGCCGGGAGGGAAAGTGACGGTGGAGTGTGGCTGAGCCGACGCCGGCGTGCCGGGCGATCTCCTCCAGCGAGGCGTCGGCGCCGTGCTCGGCGACCACGGTCTCGGCGGCGGCGACGATCCGCTCGTAGTTGCGGCGCGCGTCGGCACGCATCGGCCTCGGAGCGGGGCCGGCTGCACTGTGGGGCACAGAAACTCCTGACGGCTTGCTAACTGGGGTGGCCCTCCATATCGTAGCGACCGATAACCGGAGGGCCACCCCACTTATCGGGACGTGGCCCCTCGTCGGCATGCGATACGGAGAGATCCGTGGAACCGACAGGAAAGACCGTCGTCGTGGTGGGGGCGACCGGCCTTCAGGGCAGGGCCGTGACACATCACCTGCTCCTGGACGGCTGGCAGGTACGCGCGCTGACGCGGGACCCGTACGGGGCTCGGGCCACCGCGCTGGCGCAAGCGGGAGCGGAGGTGGTGCGGGCGCAGATGGAGGACGTCGACTCCCTGGCCGTCGCGGCCGAGGGCGCCTGGGGCCTGTTCAGCGTCCAGCCCACCGTCGGCTCACCAGGCACCGCGCCGGACTTCACCGCCGAGGACGAGGTGCGCTGGGGGGCGAACGTCGCCGAGGCCGCGCACGCAGCGGGCATCGGGCACTTCGTCTTCACGTCGGTCGCCGAAGCGGACCGGCACCTTGAGGAGAAGCTTCCGGTGAACCTGGTCAGCAAGTGGCGGATCGAGCAGCACATCGCCGCGCTCGGTCTGCCCGCGACGATCGTCAGGCCGGTGTCCTTCATGGAGAACTTCACCGGCGGATATGCGCTGCGGAACGGAAGCCTCTCCACCGGGCTCGCGCCGGAGGTTCCGCAGCAGTTCATGGCCGTCGACGATGTCGGCGCCGTCGCCGCGCTGGTGTTCGCCCGGCCGAAGGAGTGGATCGGCCGCAACGTCTCCCTGGCCGGGGACGAACTGACGCCGGTTCAGATCGCTGCCGCCATCGGGAAGGCGCTCGGCATATCGCTGCCCTATGTTCAGGTACCGATCGACGCGATCCGGGTCCTGAGCGAAGACTTCGCCTACGCCAACGAGTGGCTCAACACACTCGGCTACCGCGCCGACATTCCCGCCACCCGGAAGATCCACCCCGCCACGATGGACTTCGGCACCTGGCTGGAGCGCACCGGCGCGTCCCGGATCGCCGCGTTCCTGGACTCCACGCGCACCGCAGGGCAGGACGCGTGAGCGCCCGTCCCCACGGCCTCGGCCGCATCGGGATCTGGGCAGGGGACTTCGACCACCTTCCCGCATCCCAGCTCTGTAAGGCTGCCGCCACGATCGAAGACCTCGGCTACGGCACCCTGTGGTTCCCCGAGACCACGGGACGGGAGGCGATGGCACAGGCCGCGATCCTCCTGTCTGCCACCCGGCACATGATCGTGGCCGCCGGCATGACCGACATCTACGCCCGCGACCCGGTCACGGCCGCCGCCGCGCAGCGCACCCTGGACGAGGCATTCCCCGGACGGTTCCTGCTCGGCCTGTGGGACAGCCACCCCAGCCTCGCCGAGGACATCCGCGGCCACCGCTTCGGGCCGCCCCTGGCCACCATGCGCTCCTACCTCGACGCGCTGGACACCGCCCCGTTCGGGCCACCCGGCGCGACCGCATCACCCCACCGCGTACTCGCGGCCCTGCGTTCCGACATGCTCGCCCTTGCCGCCGAACGAACCCGGGGCGCAACGGTGCTGGGCATGCCCGTCGACTACACGCGCACCTCCAGAACCGTCCTGGGAGACGATGCCCTGTTGGCCGTCACCCTTTTGTGCGTGCTCGGCAACGACCATGCAGACACCTCAGAACTGGCCCGCACCACGGCCGCGGCCGCCCTGCCGAACCGCGGCGGACTGCTCCGGGGACTTGGATACGAGGACCCGGACGCGCTCGACGACCGGCTGGTCGACGCACTGGTGGCCCACGGCAGTGCCGAGGACATCGCCCACCGCGTCCAACAGCACTTCGACGCCGGAGCCGACCACGTCAGCCTCCACCTCCTGACCCCGACACCGGGCACCGCCCCCATCCGTCAGTGGGAACACATGGCCACCCACCTGCTGCACTGACCGGATCCGCCCCACCGCGGCACCACTCATCTGTGTGTCAGTGCGGAACCGCCGACTTAAGGATGTCCGCCGTCAAAACAACGAGTACTGAGCCGGAGTCAGGAGCGGTGATATAGGTGCTCCTCATATCCTGGGCGACAGCAACCCCAAACGACGAGTTTCCTACGATGACGGGGTGGCCGGCCTTTTTTGTCGCGACGTCAATGACGTACAACTCGGCTGCCTCGTCCAGAGTGTCGCTCAATAAAAAGGCATAGCGTCCGTCCGGAGTAAACGTCACATCCGTCGCCGCACAACCCACCACGATGGGCGGGTCGGAACTGACTGTGTCGGTCTCCGTTGCGATGATTTCGATGAGACACGATCCGTCTGTTGGCACGTAGGCGTGACGCCCATCCCTGGTGATCGCCACCGCTATCGGAGCGCCCTCCATCGACTCGGTGTGTCCGGTCAGCGTATTGCCGGCAGTGTCAATAATGGACAAGCTTTCACCCAAGCTGAGCGCAGCATAGGCACGCTCTCCGTTCGGAGTCAGGGCCACGCCTGCGGGAAATCCCGGCACGCTGATGCTGGTGACGACCTCGTGGGTGAGGAGGTCGAGCACGCCCACTCTGTCCGGGGTCAGGGATACGTAGGCGCGCCGGCCGTCTGGCGTGATCGCTATCCCCCAGGGATTGTGGTCCAACGGGATAACGGTTTCCACCGCACCGGCCACCGTGTCGACCACA
Organism: Streptomyces sp. NPDC001606; assembly: GCF_053596835.1. Lineage (NCBI taxonomy): Bacteria > Bacillati > Actinomycetota > Actinomycetes > Kitasatosporales > Streptomycetaceae > Streptomyces > Streptomyces sp. NPDC001606. Next base: position 140,376 of record NZ_JBSFHC010000001.1, on the reverse strand, counting down.
CTTATGGAGCGCGAATCGTGGTTGGCTACGTACAGGTGGCGTCCGTCAGGCGATACAGCCACGCCCTTCGGCCCCTGCCCCACAGGTATCGCGGCCAGGGCCGAATCGGACAGGACCATGACCACCACTCTGCCTCTCGTTGCTGTGCTCCGGCTGCTTTCCGCAGTGTGATCCATCTCGAAGGGTGGATCTCGGCGGAGCGTCTCGCAAGCGGTGCGGCTGGAGAGGGTGAAGGCCGTCAGCAGAGCCCGGTCATCGCATCGACGCCGGCCTTCGCCCTGCGGTCGTACCGGGAGGGCCGGCACCAGACCCTCGGACGGCTTCCACCAGCGGTCAGGCCTGTGTCAGGAGAGGCGCAAGTCGATCCAGGGGATGGTGTCGCCCGGCAACAGGTATCGCTCGGTCTCTACGAAACCGTGCTTCAGCGCGAAGCGCAGTCCATCCTCATTGGAAGAAAGGACGACCGTCTCGATCACCTCGGCGCCCAGCTTCCGGGCCCGGTCGAGCCCTCGCGCATAGAGTTCCTCGCCGATGCCCCGCCCACGGTGAGCAGGAAGCACGCGGGCGATCACGGTGGCCGTCAGGGTGTCACCTACCGGCGGGCGGACCGTGGTGCAGCCCACCAGCGCATCGTCCAGGTAGGCGACCTCGAGGTGGTTGCGCCCAGCGCGTTCCCGTGCCTCGTCGAGAGACAGCACGTGGGTAGGAATGATCACGTTGTGGACGTACAGCCAGTCTCTGAGCACGTCCTCGTCGATCGCCGGCTGGAAACGAAGGTCAGACATCGGAACAGCAAACCCGAGTGCACTCCAAAGATCAACACACGGCGGCTACGCGGCGGTCCGGTGGGCTGGGGTTCGAAGTCCCAGTACGGCCGGTTGCGGGTGTGGGCCGAGATGGTGCCTGGGTCGCCGACCAGGTTGCGCAGGGCGGAGGCGTTGACGGCGCAGCCCGGTGAGCTCACTGGTCGTCATGTGTTGACAATTGCTGTTGATCAGGATCGCCGAGAGCTTGGCGCGCTTGGACTACTTCGCCCAGCGTCCCATGGCCGGCGCGGTGCCGATCAGGCACTCGACGTCGGTGGGGAAGCCGGCGAGGGCGTACGCGGTCAGGCGCAAATGACCCTCAAGGCAGACCAGGTCGTCCTGCCTCTCGCCGACGAGGATGAGCGGGGGAAACCGCTCGCCTCTGATGAACGCGTGGGCCGCGTCGAAGAACGGCTCGTTGGGCACGTCGAACGCCCGTAGCCCTGCCCGGATGCGTGCGGCCGCGTCGGCCGGCCGGCGGCTGCCACCCGATAGTTCGACCCAGTAGGAGTAGTCGAGGTAGCGAACACTGGCCGCCTCGTCCGCGGACAGGAGTGCCCTGGTCCACGCGACGTGAGTGGGGAAGTTCTCGAACAGGTCGCGGTTCTCGCCGTAGCCGCGTGTCGCAGCGAGCAGGGCCCATCGTGCGAGGTTCGCGTCAGTGTCGGAGAGGTCCGGATGCGTCAGCAACTCCTCGGCCTGCCCGGCTGCCGCCAACCGGGACCGGAGATTCTGGCCGAACCTCCGGCTGGGCAGCTCGCCACTCAGGAAGCAGGCGACCATCTCCTCCTCACTGCTCACACTGAGTACCTGCACGACCGTCATCATAAGGATCGGGCTCGTTGGGTGCCCCAACCGAGGCGGGCCCCGGAGGAGACCGGGCCCGCCTTTCGCGCCCCCTGACCGTCAACCACGGTTGACGCAACGCCGATGTCAACCTAGATTGACATTATGAGTGAGGCAACCGAGCTCGCCGAGCGTGCCGGTGACCATGATCCGCGGGTCGGACTGCGGGCCGTGGCCGCGCTGCGCCGGCTGCTGGAGCAGCTGGAGGCGGTACAGGTGCGCAGTGCGCGAAACCAGGGCTGGTCGTGGCAGGAGATCGCCGCGGAGTTGAGTGTCAGCAGGCAGGCCGTGCACAAGAAGTACGGGAGGCGTTGATGTTCGAGCGGTTCACCAAGGATGCCCGGGCTGTGGTCGACGGCGCGATCGACTACGCGAGGGAGGGCCGGGCGGGCACCGTCGGCGCCGAGCACCTGCTGCTCGCGCTCCTCGACCGCGAGGGGAGCCGGGCGTCCTTCGCGCTGTCCGCACTGGGGTCGGCCGGGTGCCGGGACGGCGTTCGCCGGGCCCTGCGGGAGACGGAGCGGCGCGCCGGTCTCACCCGGGCCGAGGCCGACGCACTGGCGGGGCTGGGCATCGACGTGGGGGAGGTCGTGGCGCGGGTGGAGGAGGCGCACGGCGCCGGAGCGATGTCCGGGGGCGCCGACGGTCACCGGGCGGGCGGACGCCGCCGGTCCGGGCGGCGGCCGGGTTTCGGCCGGGACGCGAAGGGCGTGCTGAAGAGCGCCCTGCGGGTAGCGGTCGCCCGGCGTGAGCGGCACCTCGGGGACGAGCACCTGCTGCTGGCGCTCACCGCGCTGCCGGGCACGGCAGGGGAAGCGCTGGCGGACAGCGGGGTGACGTTCGAGGGAGTGACGAGGGTGTGCCCACCGGGGCACTCGGCCGGGCTGGCCGGGAGGTAGGGATCACCACGACGGACGCGTCGTTCTTGATGCGCAGGGTGTCAAGGCTCGTCCAGGGCTGCGGCGTTCGCCGCAGTCCGAAGGCCACGCCGCAGTTCGAAGGCCCCGGCAGGTGTCAGAACGCGCCGCCGTCGAAGTGGCCGCCGTCGTGGCCTCCGCTGTGGTGGCTGCCGCCCCCGTCGTGGTGCGTGCTGTGGTGTCCGCCCCCGTCGTGGTGCGCGGAGTGGTGCCCGTGGCTGCTTCCACCGCCGGAGTGATGAGTGTGATGGTGGGTCGGCTGCGACGCCCCGCCGATGTCCTGGTCGTGGATGTGGCCGGGGATTTGGTGGGCGGCGCTGGATCCCGTGGACGCCGCCGTTGCCGCACCGTTCTCGTTCAGCTTCCCCTTCCCATTCCCCTTCTCCTTCGGCGCCGGGCTGGGCGGGCGCGGGGCGGGGGGCGAGGACGGCTTCTGCCGGGCGACCGGGGCGGGAGACTTCGCAGGAGGCTTGTCCTGGAGCCATCCCTTGATCCCCTGCCAGGCCAAGCAACCCACGGAGACCCAGAAGATGAGGGCGAACAGGCCTGCCATCAGGTGCACCTCCGATGCGTAGGCCGCCACTGTGAGAGTACGTCACATCACTTTCGCCGGACCAGGGCCAGGACGTACCGCACTCATTGATCACGACTCGATGCGCGCCCTAGTCGGGCGCGGGAAGGCGTTCTGGCGCGGTGTTGCTCACCTGCTCAAAAACGACCGAGGTACGAAAGCCGGTGATTTCGCTGCGCTTGCTGAGCCGGTCGGTCAGGAAGGCGTGCAGGTGGTCGAGGTCCTGCCAGACAGATGCGCGGCGGTCCAACCGTGAACTCGCCCGGCAGCTCGGCATCGCCCCGCCGGCAGCGCCCTGTCCTTCGCGCTCGGCGTGACCAGCCCCGGACGCGAACGGGAGATCCTCCAGGGCGTGTTCTCCTGGGTCGCCGTCGGCCTCGACCGGCCCGGGGAACGCAAGGACCGGGTCTGGTTCGACCTACGAGCCGACCTGGACTGGGCCGAGACGCAACTCCGCGAACGGATCTACCGCGTCGGCCAGGACTGAGCTTCCGGCACCGCTTGAACCCGCCCAGAGTCTGCCGCACCCTCGGGGGAGACCGAGGCCGTCGAGAGGTTGGGGGTTCGTGTGTATCGCCGGCGTCAATGTTCCGGCTGGGTTGTGTACGGCCTGCCCTCCGTCGCCGACTCACCGGGCGGCTCGACCGACCTCTGGCCACCGGCGATCCCCAGGGCCCTGCTCGCAGCCCGGGCGGAACGGCTGACCGCCGCCGTGGCGGACCGTGCTCGAACTCGGCCATCGGGCACGGCGGTTGGATCCGAAGGCCGTAGCCGAACCGGTGGTCACGCCAGCGTGGGCGTCCGCCGCAGGCTCGGTAGTCTGCGGAGCATGGACATCCATGATCTTCCGGTGGCGGAGTTCGCCTTCCCCGGGCCATTGCGGGACCAGTTGGTCGCCGCGATCCTGTCCGGTGTCAAGACCACCACCTCGGCGCTGGTGCTGGGATACGAGCGAGAGAACGAGCCGTTGCCCACGGTCGGCCAGCGGCTGGCCGTGGTCGACTCCGAAGGGCTGCGGGTCGCGGTGATCGAAATGACCGAGGTCCGGGTGGTTCGACTCGCCGACATCGGACTCCAGCATGCTCTCGACGAGGGCGAAGGCGACACATCGGTGGCCGAGTGGCGGGCCGGGCACGAAGCGTTCTGGCACAGCGCGGATGTGCGAGAGGAACTGGGCGACCCCGAATTCACCGTCGACGACGACACCCAGGTGCTGGCCCAGCGCTTCCGGCTGGTGCACACGGTCCAGGGATCGTCCGGCTGATCACGGGCCGAGCCAGGGGCGGACCGAGGCGGGGGCCGTCAGGTGCCCTTATCGCGTTGACCGCCGTCGGCAGGCAGTGCTGGAGTCGGCACGTGAACAGCATCCCCGCCAACCGGCGGTTCTGGAACCAGATCAGCAGCGCCTACCAGCGCAAGCACGACCCGCACATCGGCGCCGCGCCCCGGCTGTGGGGCATGTACTCCATACCTGACGCGCACCTGCACGCCCTGGGCGACGTCACCGGCAAGCGCGTCCTCGAACTCGGCTGCGGCGCCGGCCAGTGGTCCAGGGCCCTCGCCGCCGAGGGCGCCACCATGGTCGGGCTCGACCTGTCCGACACGCAACTCGCCGCCGCGGCCCGCGCGATGGGATCGGCCCGCTACCCGCTGGTGCAAGGCGCAGCCGAACAACTCCCGTTCGCCGCTGACAGCTTCGACCTGGTGTTCTGCGACTTCGGTGGGCTCAGCTGGGCGCCCCCGCACCTGGCCGTCCCGCAGGCCGCACGCGTCTTGCGTCGCGGTGGGCGCCTGGTGTTCAACGTCGCCAGCCCATGGTTCGAAGTTTGCTACGACGAAGCCGCCAGCCGCGTGAGTACGACGCTACAGAAGGACTACTTCGGGCTGAACACCATCGCCGAAGAAGACGACGGCGCGACCAGCTATCAGCTCACCTACGGCGACTGGGTCAGGGTCCTGCGCGGGGCGGGTCTCGTCATCGACGACCTCATCGAGCCGCGGCCCGAACCCGGCATACCCAACGGCTACAACGAAACCGACCCACCTGACTGGGCACACCGCTGGCCGGCGGAACTGCTCTGGGTAACCCACAAACCGTAAGGTTCCGCCGCGCCTAGACATGAAGGATCCGCTCGCCGGGCAGGCGCGGGTGACGGTCCCGTGGAAGACGTACGCCCGTTTGCCGAAGCGTGCGGCCACGGCCTGGAAGATCTTCAACGCGTTGATAGTCCGCTCCACTTCGTTCCTCGAGCTGCTCGGTCAGTTCGCGGGCGCCCGCGGCGTCCAGGACACGGCGGATCGTCTCCGGGGCGACCCGGCGGCGGCGGACGCGGCCTTGGCGGCGGCGCCTTCGCCGTATGAACTGCGGAATCAGGCTCATTCAGAGGACGCGAGTGCCCGTGGCCCCCCAGATGGACGAGGTAGGCGGCGCCGCCTGTGCGAAGCATGTCGTACGCCAGGGCCGCCCGGTCAGGCGGGAGGCACGAGGACCTGTCGGCGTCGCCAGAAAGGACTGGTGGGCCAGCGTCGCTCCCAGGAGTGGACGGCGCGGTGGCCGAGCAGATAGGCGTCGAAGGTCTCCTGGAGCTGCGCGGTGTAGCGGGCCAGGGCGTGCGGCTCGCCGTCGAGGTGCGCGTGCACCGTCCGGCCGGCGCAGGTACCGGTGTAGAGCGCGGTGAGGACGCCCTGGGAGGAGACCGGGTCGTACGCGGCCGCCGCGTCGCCGACGGCAATCCACCCGTCGCCGACCGCCGGGTCCAGCCGAGCGGTGTGGGCGGCGCAGCGCAGCGGCAGGTGGCCGGGACGGGGCGGCCGGTCTACGGCGCGCGCGGCGGTGTGCACGGTGGCGGCGAGCCGGCTGAGGAAGACCTCGGGGGTGGTGAGGCCGGCCGGGGTGAGATCGGTGTCGGTGAAGAAGGTGACAAGGCGGCCGGTGGGGTGGCACGGGGCGGTGTACCACCATCCGTCGGCTGCGGACTCGACCAGGGACAGGTGCTCGGTGTCCCGCGGGTCGTCGGCGAGTTGGAGGTGGACGGCGAGGAGCCGGTCGTAGCGGTGGCGCAGGGCTCCGCAGCGCACGGCGACGCGGGCGCGCCGGCCGGTGGCGTCGACCAGCCACCGGCAGTGCAGCGTCCGGTGTACGCCGGCGGCCGTCAGTGTCACCCGCCAGCCGCCGTCGGGATCGCGTGCGGGGTGTCCCACGGTGGTGTGCTCGGCGACCTGGGCGCCGTGGGCCAGGGCACGGGAACGGAGCAGGCGGTCGAAGGCGGGCCGGTCAAGGTGCCAGCCGTGACCGTGGGGGTCGTTGATGAAGTGGACCTGCTGCGGATCGGACGAACCCCAGGCGGAGACAGTGCCCTGGCACACACGGTGGTCGCGGTCCAGTGTGCCGGGGTCGACACCGAGGTCGCGCAGCAGCATCCGGGCGGCAGGCACGAGGGACTCACCCGTTTTCGGCGGCCCGGTGCCCGCATCGGCGAGCAGGACACTGCGCCCGGCGGCGGCCAGGGTGATGGCCGCGGCGGCACCGGAGGGACCGCCGCCGGCGATCACCGCTTCGTAGTACCTGCCGTCGGCGGGTACGGCGGTCACCTGCTCTCCCGGAACGGGTCGACCTTGTCGACGTAGCCGGCCGAGATCTCCTCCTCCTCGAAGCGCGTCCTGCGAACGACCTCCCGCGTGACCCGCTCGGCCGCGCTGGGCGCCGCGGGTGCGACGGGGCCGGCTTCGGGAACGTGGACGTTGACCAGGTTCCGGCGGTCGCTGACCGGCGGGAAGGCGGGGGTGGACTCCACCAGGATGCTGACGGGGAACTTGTTGTCCTTGGCGGTGTACGTGTGCGTCTCGACGATGCCGAACCCGGCCCACCCCTTGACCATGTCGTGGTACGCCTGGGGCTTTGCCGGATGGAGGAAGCGCAGCCAGACCGCGCGACGGGCGAAGGCCTGCTGCCGCTCGTCGTCGCTGTTGCCGGGGTCGTTGACGGTGTCGAAGTCCTCCTGCTTCAGGACGTGGTTGGGCACCCGGGCGGGCCAGAAGGTCGGCAGGTACGGGCTGTAGCGGGGGCCGATATTGGCCGCGAGTTCGTAGCCCGAGCGGCAGCTCGCCGTGTCGGTCTGCCAGGGCAGCCCCATCCAGCGGGTCAGGTCGCCCGGTCCCTGGGCGTGCAGCGGGCCGTTGGACGCCAGCGCCTTGTCGGGCGTCAGCAGGGCGCCGTAGTCCGGATCCTGGCCGTCGGTGCGGTGCAGGATGCGGAAGGGCTCCTGGTACAACGTGCGGTGGCGGATGGGCCAGGTGACCTCGCAGCCCGGGTGGAAGGCGTCGGCGAGGCAGGATTCCAGCATCGCCCGGTCGAGGAGCCCGGGCTGTAGGGCGACGGGCGCTTGGTCGAGGTCGGGGTGCGGAGTGTAGGGCGTGGTGTCGAAGTCTCCGTTCACCCACATTTGCAGGAGCGCGTCCTGGGTCGGGGTGATCACGTTGTGCTGGCGCACCGAGCTGGGGTGGGTGGACATGGCGTCGCCGTACAACCACGGCCAGGGCAGGGGGGACATGCCGTCCCGGTCGTAGTTGCGCATGTGGTAGTAGACGCGCTGGCGGAGGTCCTGGTACTGGGGTTTGTTGCTGCCGAGCGTGGCCAGGGCCTGGGGGGAGGCGAAGTCGTTGGCGGCGCCCCAGCCGTACTCGGCCGCGAAGCCCTCGTTGACCCACTGGAGGCCGGTGAACCGCAACAGCAGAGGTTTGATGTGCTCGTCGAAGGTCACCGGGTCGGGCAGGGGGATCTCCTGGTTCCTGACGAACAGGTCGTACAGCAGGTCGTAGAGCGTCACGATGCCTCTGACGTCCGGCGCATAGTTCGGCGGCGCGACCACCACCCAGGCCGGTGCCGCCGTGTAGACCTGGTCCCCGATCGTGACCTCGGCGGTGACCGGACCGTCAGAAGTGTCGTCGTACCAGCCGTCGTTGTTGCCGAACGAGGTGAGCTCGGTCGGGGGATCGGTGAAGGAGGCGGAGGTCCCCCGGCCACCCAGCACCTTGAGCCTGCCCGCCTCGTCGGTCCGCAACTCGCCCAGGTACACACCGACACCGTTGACGGCCCCCTCGAAGGGCTTGCCGATCTGACCGAGGCCGGAGATCGACTGTGCGGGCGGGGTGTTCTTCAGGCGGCTTCGATCGGCTGTGGCGGCGTTGCGACGCCCGAACTGGGCGACCGGCAGGTTCCGGGCCTCGGGGATGTCCAGTGCGAGGGAGAAGGCGTACCAGGCCGCCTTCTTGTTCGCGAGCGAGACGGTCCACGTCACGCCGGCGCCGTCGTCCCCGTGCTTGATCTCCCGCAGGACATTGCCGTCGGAGTCGTACCCGTACACGCGGAACCGGGCCGCCTGCCTCTTGATCGCGGAGACGCTGTCCTTCGAGAAGCCAGGCTCCCTCGGCGGCTCGTCCGGGCTCTCGGGGCCGAGGAACACCCCCTCGCCGTTGCCGACCCGCGCGATACCGATCGCGGGATGGATCTTCACATACGCGATGTCCGACATGGGTGCGCTCCAGCTGATCTTGCAGAACCACCGGCAAACCGCCGCACCGGGCACCACGCCTCACGGGCAACCGGGCCTGGCCCGGAACCGCCGGTGGCTTGGATGGGAAAGGCGCCCCGGGCACAAGGCGGACAGCATCTGCACACAGGGGACGCGAGAACGGACACAAGGCCTCGGAGGCGCTCGCCCACACCGAAAGAGTGTGAGGAAGACCACTCACCACGATAGGCAGGTCTGCGGCCCGGCCGCACATCGGGGATCACCCCCTGGCCCGGCGGCTTGCGGGTGCGTGCGCCCGCGTCGGATGCGTGGTTGCGGCATGGCCGGGTGCGGTGGGTGACCGGTCGGGTGCAGGTTCAGGGCTGCCCGGTGACGCACCTAGGATTGCGAGGGTGACGGCAAGAAGCAGTGACATCGAGAAGGCAGCCGGCGTGCTGCGCGCAGGCGGCCTGGTAGCTCTCCCGACCGAGACCGTGTACGGACTGGGCGCCAACGCCGAGGACCCCGCCGCTGTCTCGCGCATCTTCCAGGTCAAGGGGCGGCCGCCTTCCCACCCGCTGATCGTCCACATCGGCGGGGCGGAGCACCTGGACGACTGGGTCCAGGGCGTACCTGCCACGGCCCGCCTGCTGGCCGAACACTTCTGGCCGGGCCCCCTCACGCTGGTCCTGCGGCGTGGTCGCCGGGTGCCCCTCGAAGCGACCGGTGGCTTGGAGACGGTGGCCGTGCGCGTGCCCGACCACCCCGTGGCACTCGAGCTGCTGTCGGCCTTCGGCGGGGGTGTCACGGCCCCGTCCGCCAACCGCTTCGGCTCGGTGAGCCCCACGACCGCGGACCATGTCCGTGCGGAGCTGGGTGACGCCGTCGACTTCGTGCTGGACGGCGGCCCCTGCGAGGTCGGTGTCGAGTCGACCATCGTCGACGCCACGGGCGAGGTCCCGGCCATCCTGCGGCCCGGCGGGGTGACGCGCGAGGATCTCGAAGCGGTGCTGGGGCGCCCGCTCGCGGTCCCTGCGACGAGTCGGGTCCGGGTGCCGGGCCAGCATCCGTCGCACTACGCACCGGACGCGCGGGTCGTCCTGGTCGAGCCGGAGAAGGTCGTCGCCGAGGCGGAGCTGGCGCAGGAGCTGGGACACCGGGTGGGCGTCTTTCTTCCCGCGTCCTTCGCCGACGCTGAGGTGAAGGCGCACGCGGTGGTGCACGTCCCCCGCTCGATGGCCGCCTATGCGCGGGGGCTGTACGGGTATCTGCGGGAACTCGACCAGCAGGGGTGCGACCTCATCGTCGCGTCCCTGCCGGTGGAGGAAGGGCTGGGACTGGCGATCGCCAACCGGCTCCGGCGCGCCGCAGGTCCCCGGCCCACCGTCTGACCAGCGCCGACGCCGTTCCTTAGTGCTCCCGGATGCGGAGGCCTGGCGGATGCGTGGCGGATTCGGCCGAGCTTCCGCCGGTCCGACAGGCCGGCACAGCTGCGCCCGCCTTGCCCCGCGCCGGCGAGCCCGGACGGCGGCCGCCACCCAGCAGGGAGACGCCGTCCAGCTGGCGGAGCTGCGGGTGATGGCCCGACGGCGCGGGGTCGCCTTCGAGGACCTACTCCTGCGGAGCCTGAGCGGAAACCTCGCAGCCGCCACCCGATGGGCTGCAATGACTAAGGGGCGCACGCACCTTCCCCGTTTCCGGGTGACCCTGGGGCCGTCTGGGTTCAGCACTGGCTCGACGACCTCTACGGGCCCTGCACGGCACGCTCCTGAGCAGGACCCCGGGATTCCGGTTGGTCTTGATCACCGGCCGGAGCGGCGGCACGCAGCGCCGCCTCGACCCGGCGGTTGCTGGTCATGGTCGCGGTGACGATGGTCATGGTGAGGAGGAGGCCGGCGGCGGTGTAGAGCGGGGTACGCACGTCGTAGGTGGTGGCCAGCCAGCCGCTGAGGAAGGCGCCGAACGGGGCGGCGCACATGGCGAGCATGCGGGAGGTGGAGGCGACCCGGCCCATCAGGTGGGCGGGAACGATCGCCTGCCGGAGGGACGGGCCGAGCACCATCGTGGCGCCCATGCCCGCGCCGCAGACGGCGAGCGCGAGGCCGGCGACGTACGGGTCCGGGGCGGCGGCAAGACCCAGGACGGCGAGTCCCTCGACTGCGGCCGTGCAGGTCAGCGCGGTGCCGGTGCCGAGTCGCCGGCCGAGGAAGGAGGCGATGCCTGCGCCGAGCAGCCCGCCGGTGGCCTCCGCCGTGAGGAGCAGGCCGAAGCCGAAGGTGTGGATGCCGAGACGATCGTGCGCGAAGAGGGCGAGTACGGTTTCCACGGCGAGGAAGGCGATGTTCCCGACCGCCGGACGCAGCGCGAGCCCGAGGAGCAACTGGTCCCGGAAGACGTACGAGGCTCCGGCCCGCGCCTGCCGCAGCAGCGACTCACGGGCGGCCTGCGGTACGGGCCGGGGCGCAGCGGGCAGCGACCGTACGAGCAGTGCGGAGAGCGCGAACGAGACCGCGTCGGCGAGCAGCGGAACGGACCGCCCGATCGCGAGCAGGGCACTGCCGGCGGGCGGCCCGGCGAACCCGGAGGCGGCGGTCTGGGAGCCGCGCAGGCGGGAGTTGGCGCGTTCCAGGAGCGCGGGGTCGCGGCCGAGTAGATCCGGTAGGTAGGCCGTGGCGGCGGTGTCGAAGAAGAGTCCGCCGAGGCCGAGGAGGAAGGCGACGGCCGCGAGCAGGGGAATGCTCAGCACGTCCAGCCCGGCCGCTGCCGCGGGTATCGCGAGCAGCACCGCACGCGCCGCGTCCGTGACCCACATCGTGCGCCGACGGTCCCAGCGGTCCACCAGCGCACCACCGAGCACCCCGAAGAGCAGCCACGGCAGCGTTCCGGCGGCCGTGACGACGGCGAGCGCCAGCGGGTCCCGCGTCAACGTCAAGGCGAGCAGCGGCAGCGCGGCATGCGACACCCCGTCACCGAGGGAGGACACCGTCTGCGCAGTCCACAGCCGTCCGAACCCGGTCGGCAGCTTCCGAAGGGCTGAAGTCACTTGTCGTCCCCTTCGGTCTGTCCGCCCGATGCGGGGTGGAACAGTGCGAAGACGAGCGACGCGTCCGGCAGCGACGGATCGGACAGCTCCCGGTACTCGTCCGCCAGTGCCTCCAGCCGTGCCCCCAGCTCCGCGAACTGCTCGTCGGTGAGCCGCAGATGCGCCATCCGCACATACCGCTCGCCGTCCACCGGGGCTGCCTCCAGGTCGGCCACCGCATGCCGCATCAGCACATCCGGGCCTCCCTCACCCGGATCCGGCAGCACGATCGCCCGCGCGGCCATGGCGTAGTACCGCTCGGTGACACCCCGGACCTTCCGCGTTCGTACGACCTTCACCAGGCCGGCCCGTTCGAGCAGCCGTACGTGGTAGCTGGAACTGCCCTTCGCAAGGCCCACGCGCTCGGCGATCTGCGTGATCGTCGCGGGCTCGAAGCGGAGCACGGCCATGATCCGGTGACGCGTGAGGTTGGAAACGGCGCGTAGCTGCTCGTCAGTGGTGACGTGAAACGTCTCGGGAAGGTCATCGGTAGGCATGGACCCCAATGGTCAACGCTTCTTGACCATTGCGCAAGGGAGTTTTGCTTTCCGGCTTCCCGGATCGGCTGTCGAGCAGGTGAGGCTGTCGCTCCAACTCCCGCTCCAGCAGCGGTTCTTGTGTCTCGCTGAGCTTCGGTCGGACCGGCGAGCCCTCCGACAGCACCCTGGCCCGGCCGCGATCGCGGCCGGGCCAGGGGCACCATTCCACCGACCGCGCGCTCATCCGCAGGGAGGGCGGCGATCTTCTTGTTCGTCTCACCACCCTCGCGGTGGTCAGGGTTGTGTGTCGCGGCAGCTCAACAGGTGCTGGGCTCAGACGGAATGGTCGACGCCCGCTGTTGCGGTGGCCTGGGCTGCTGCGGTTGCGGCGCGGCCGCGGGCGCTCGCCCGCCGGGCGTAGGTCATCGTCCAGTAGACCAGCACGCCGATCACGACGTACGGCAGGAAACTGTTGACGGTCACCATCTGGCTGTGGGACAGCCGGTACACAAGCACGATCCGCAGCACCGCCTCCACGATGAACGCCAAGCCCCAGACGATCGTGAGATTGCGCTGCACTCGCCGGAACCCCGGGTACTGCCACATGCCGTTCCACCAGTCGATCATCTGCGGAGTGCCGTCCGTGGCGAACTTGCGGCCGAAGTAGAACATCAGCGGGCGCGGCGCGGCCAGCGTGGCCAGGTACACCACGCCGACCAGACCGGTCACGAAGGAGTCCTTGGCCAGCAGCAGCCGCGGGTCGTCGGGTCCGATGAACGAGATGACGAGGGTGAGCGCCACGAAAAGCAGTGAGACGATGGCGAATTCGTCGATCCGCCGGTGCCAGGCGAGGTAGATCACGATGTCCAGCACCGGGCCGAGACCGGAGACGAGGATGGCGGTGGACTCGCTGTAGCCGTGGTCGTGCAACTGGTTGTAGATGAGGATGGGTGCGACCACGTTGAGAGCGATGGTGAGGAACCAGCCGACAGCGGCGGTCGACCGCTTTCGGGCAGGAGGCTGCGAAGTAGCACTGGACATGCGTTTTCCCCCGAGGAATGAATGGTGCAGAAGGCACGTGCAGAGGCGGCCGGCGTGATCCGGCGGACGTCTGAACCGCGCACATTCTTGCCGATCTTGGACTGTGATGGCTAGTACGAAGCGGGTGCTCGAAGCTTGCCGGGACCCATGCACCTGCGCCCCGGCGGCCTCTTGGTCTTCGACCACGGCGTCCACGGCGTCATTCCCGCCCGAATCCAGACAGTCGAGCCTCCGCACCGCCTGTCCTGGCGGTGGTCCCAAGGCGCCGCAGGCGAGGAACCGGACGACTCGAACACGCCCTGCGGCGACCTGCCGAGCCTGGCCATCAGGTCGGCTCACCGGGCCAGGGTCGTCCGGTCGACACCGGGTGCGGGGAGGTGGAGGATGGGGGAGCGGCGCCTTACCCATCAGTCCGGCGTCACAGTCGTACATCCCGTTGTCGCTGGAGGGACAGTCCCGGACAGCTGGCGCGGTGACTTGCCCCCGTGTTCCGCGGCGCCCTCCACGCATCGCGAGGGAGGACACCCACCATGGCCCGGTGCATCTGGCGCAACGCCGTCATCTCGCTCGTCGCCTCATCGTTCGTCCTGGGGAGCATGGTGGTCCTGGCGCCTGCCGCCACCGCGGCACCCGGTGCGGGGACGTGCACAGTCAAGACCGAGGGCAACGGGAGGCAGGCGCTGACCCTCAACGGCGGTGGATTCTCTCAGCCGCGCGCCGCTATCAGGCCGCGCACGGGCGACGGCCCGCTGGAGGTCACCAAGGAGGGATCGGGCTTCGTGATGCGCCTACCGCTTGAAGGCGGCGGTCGGTTCGTGCTCGTACTGACCCCGGAGGAGGCCAGTGCGCTCACCGACGGGCTCCAGCAACTGGTCCACACCGGTAAATCCACTGCGTGCTTCAGCGCCAGGATCAGGCCGCGTACGGGCGACGGCCCACTGGAGGTCACCCAGGAGGGGCAGATCATCGTCATGCGCATACCGGTCGAAGGCGGCGGTCGGGTCGTGTTCGAACTGAGCCCGGCCGACGCCGGTGCCCTCACCGACGTCCTCCACAACGTCGTTGGCTGATGTCATTGGTCGGGCGTGCCCCAGTACTGTGGCTTTGCATGACCGACTCCGAGATCGAGATCACCGCCGACCTGGTCCGCGACCTGCTGACGGAGCAGCATCCGGACCTTGCGGGGCTCGCCATCCGCGAGGTGGCGGGCGGCTGGGGCAACCAAATGTGGCGTCTCGGGGACGAGTTGGCCGTGCGCATGCAGCGCATGGACCCCACCCCGGAGTTCCAGCTCAAGGAGCGGCGGTGGCTGCCCGTGCTGGCCCCGCGCCTGCCGCTCCCGGTGCCGACCCCGGTGCGGTTCGGTGAACCGTCCGCGCGCTTCCCCAAGCACTGGACCGTGATGACGTGGGTTCCCGGCGAGCCGCTGGACTGCTCTGCGATCAGTCGCGGCGACCACGCGGCCGGCACCCTGGCGGGCTTCCTCACGGCACTCCACGTGGAGGCACCCGCTGACGCGCCGATCAGTGAAGACCGCGGCGGCCACCTCAAGCAGTGCACGGACGGCTTCGACCACTTCTTCCACGCCGTCGTCCCCGACGACCTCGCCGACGATGTCCGAGCCGTCTGGGATGACGCCGTCGCGGCGCCCGAGTGGGAGGGGCCGCCGGTGTGGGTACATGGCGACCTGCATCCGGCGAATGTCGTCGTCTCGGACGGGATGCTCTCGGGCGTGATCGATTTCGGTTCCCTGTTCGCCGGCGATCCGGCGTGGGACCTCGCCGCCGCATGGGTCATCCTCCCCTCAGGCGCGACCTCACGCTTCTTCGATGTGTACGCGCAGGCGGACGAGGGGACGATCCGGCGCGCCCGCGGGCTGGCCGCCCTGAAGAGCCTGTTCCTCATGCTGATGGGCCAGAACGGGGACCAAGGCCTTCCTGGCGGCAAGCCGACGTGGGGACCCGCAGGCCGGGCAGCGCTCGACCGTGTTCTGAGAGGCTGATGTGGGGGCTGACTGGAGACGCGGAACGCGACACCGGGCCGGAGACCCGGCTAGCGCGTGACCGGGGTAGCGCCGGTCGCCGCGACGGACAATCCCCACAGCCGTGCCGCTGCCTCCGGGTCGATGGCGTAGGCGCGGACGCCGCCGTCGTCCATGGGTGCGGCGGGGGCGGCAACGCGGGCGACGTCGCAGTCCTCGAGGTAGAGGCCGCCTCGGTTGCCGAGGAGCGGGGAGGTGGCGGCCCACAGGCCGGTGGCGGCGCCCTGGGAGGGTGTCTTGAAGTCGGCGCCGATCACGTTGCCGTGCTCGTCCACCCATCCACGTTCGATCTGTTCCTGGAGAGTCATGTCTCGCTGGAGCCCGGTGATGATCTTGCCCGGGTGGAGAGCGAACGTCCGGACGCCGTCGTCGCGTCCGAGGGCGTCGAGCTGCACGGCGAACAGGGCGTTGGCGGTCTTCGCCTGACCGTAGGCCAGCCACTTGTCGTAGCCGGTGCAAAAGTGCGGGTCGTGCCAGCGGATGTCGGTCAAGGCGTGCCCGGCGGAGCTGTTGACGACGACCCGCGCACCGTCGGCGGCGGCCAGGAGAGGGTAGAGCTCGCAGGCGAGGGTGAAGTGTCCGAAGTGGTTGATGGCGAGCTGGCCTTCCCAGCCGGGCCCGACGCGTTGCTCAGGGGTGGCCATGACGCCTGCGACGGCCATGAGCAAGTCGAGTTTGCTGAGGGAGTCATTGATGTGTGCGGCGGCGGCGCGCACGCTGGCGAGGTCCGCCAGGTCCATGGGGATGACGTCGCAGCCGTCCACGTCTGCGAGAGCGGCGCGGGCGAGGCCGGGCCGGCGTGCCGGAACGATGACCTGGGCCCCGGCGGCAGCCAGGCCTCGGGTGGTTTCCAGGCCGAGTCCGGAGTAGCCCCCGGTCACGACGGCGGTGGCGCCGGACAGGTCGAGGCCGGCGAGGACGTCCTCGGCGGTGCTGGTGGCGGAGAAGGGCGAGCCGAGCGGCTGCTGATCACTGATGGTCATGCCGACGACGCTAGAATCTAGAGCGTGGTCTAGATCAAGTCCTAGGCTGGGCGGCATGGCGACTGTCGAAACCCGTGCGGAGCAACTGAGCATCGGCGAGGTGGCCGAGCGGACCGGCCTCAGTGTGCATGCATTGCGCTTCTACGAGCGTGAAGGGCTGCTCGTCGGACCGGTCCAGCGCACCGCGGGCGGCCGGCGGCGGTACACCACCGCCGATGTCGACTGGCTGCTGATCTGCGTCAAACTGCGTGAATCCGGCATGCCGCTGGCCGACCTCAAACGGTTCGCCGAGCTGGTACGGCATGGCCCGGGCAATGAGGCGGAACGGCTGGAGCTCCTCGACGCACATCAGCAGCGCGTCGAGGCGCAGATCCAGGCGCTGGAGGAGTGCCGTTCTGTCATCGCCTGGAAGGTCGGCGTCTACGCCGAACACCTTGCCCGCGGCGAGGCGGGCGGGCTCTGGGACCCGACGGTCTGACCACATGCCCCGGGGTGGCACTCGTTCAGGCCGTCGAAGAGCGGGCCGGTCGGCTCCGGGGCTCCGCTTCCCCTGTCGATGCGGTGAAAGGGTGTACCTAAGTACACGGTCTTCGGTATCCAGCTACAGTCCGCGGCGCATGGCAGCCCGGCATCGTGAAGGTCATGCGGACGACAAGAACGATGCGAACGGCCGGGACGACGCGACAGGGTGAGGGCCCGACCGTACGGACAGCGGTCTATCTGACGGTGGCCTTCCTGGCGGCCGGAGCGCTGGGGGCACTGCAACCGGCGACGGGGATCCCTCCCGAGGTGGTGCAACTCACCCAGTTCGGCCCGGCGCTGGCGGTGGCGCTGGCGGCTCTGCTGTGGCCGGCAGGCACCCGGGCGCTGGTCTCCGGGCCCCGGACACGGTTGACCTCCGCCTGGCCTCTGCTCGCCTCGCCCTTTCTGATCATCCTGCTGTCGGCGGGCCCCTACGCCCTGCTCACGGGCGCGCCCCACGCCACCGACCCGCGCACACTGCACCACTCCTTCCTGCTCATAGCCGTGGCGCAACTCCTCGGAGCGTGCGGTGAGGAGATCGGCTGGCGCTGCTACCTACAGCCGTTGCTGCGCACCAGGTTCAGCGCGCTGACCGCGTCGGCCACGGTCGGCGTGGTGTGGGGGCTGTGGCACGTCCAGGTACTGACCGAGGCCCCGGCGTACGCGGCGGGTTTCCTGCTCGCCACGATCGCGATGTCCATCGTCCTGGGCCTGGCCCTGGAGGCGACGGGCGGCATGGCCCGGCTGCTCCTGGCAGGTACCTTCCACGCCCTGGTGAACCTCGGGATGCTCCTGTTCATGGACGAGGAGACGGGCCGTACGGCGCCGATGGTGCTCTTCGGGGTAGCGTGCGCGCTGGTGGCGGGGGCATGGGTGTTCGGCAGCAGGGCGCTGACGGTCCCCGCGGCGGTGGAATGAGGAGGCGGGGGCGTGCGGGTGACGTGGTCCTGGCGCGACGAGGCGGTCGCGCTGGGCCGATGCCAACTGACGGGGTTGTCGGGTTTCGAGGTGGCCGGCGCCGGGCTGCTGGTGGGCCTCGCCCTGCTGCTCGTGCCGGTGGGCCTCGGCCTCCGGCTGCTGCCGCCCTCCGCCGCCTGCCTGCGCCGCGTCGCCGACCGTCACCGCACGCGCACCGTCCACTGGAGCGGCCGCCCCCTCAGCCCGCCCGAACCCCTGCCCGACCGCGGCCCGGTACATCGCACCGGTGCCGCGATCCTCGGCGACGACGGCTTCTGGCGCGATCTGCGGTGGGCCTGGCTCGAGCCGTTGACGGGCGGTCCGCTCGCCTCCGTGCCGCCGACACTGATTGGGTACGGGGCGTTCGGCGCCCTGGTCCAGCCGCTTATCTGGCGGCAGTTGGGCGACGGCAACTGGTACGCCTTCATACCGGTCACCTCGACGCCGACGGCGCTGGCGGCACTGCTGCTGGGCCTGGCCTTCGCAGCAGCCGGCCTGCGCCTTTCGGTTCCCGTCCTGGCCCTGCACGGCCGTCTGAGCCGCCGTCTGCTCTCCGCGCCGCGTACGACCGAGTTGGCACGGCGGGTGGCGCGGCTCACCGACAACAGGGCCACCGTCCTGGATGCGCACGCGGCGGAGATCACCCGTATCGAACGCGATCTGCACGACGGTGCGCAAGCACGCCTGGTCGCTCTCGGGCTGACCCTGGATCAGGCGACCGGCCTGCTCGACACCGACCCGGCGACCGCCCGTGCCCTGCTCCTGGACGTCCGTGCCGCCTCCGAACGCGCCCTCCAGGATCTGCGCGACCTGGTGCACGGCATCCACCCGCCGGTCCTCACCGACCGGGGCCTCACCGACGCCGTGCGCTCCATGGCCCTGGACAGCCACCTGGACGTGGACGTGTCCGCGAGCCCGCCCCTGCCACGCCTGCCCGCTCCGGTCGAAGCGGCAGCCTACTTCGCGGTTTCTGAGCTCCTCGCCAATGCGGCCAAGCACGCGGAGGCCACGAGGGTGCGTATCATCCTGGCGCACGACACCACCCACCTGCGCGTCACGGTCATGGACGACGGCCGGGGCGGTGCGGACCCCGCCGGTGGCAGCGGACTGGCCGGAGTACGACGGCGGTTGGATATCTTCGACGGCGTGCTCGCCCTGCACAGCCCGCCGGGTGGTCCGACCACCGCGACCCTGGAGATACCGTGCGCGTCGTCCTCGCCGAAGACCTCTTCCTCCTCCGCGACGGCCTGACACGCATCCTGCACGAACACGGCTGCGAGATCGTCGCCTCGGTGGACAACGGTCCCGAACTGCTGAGAGCCCTCACGGAACGCGAGTTGGACGTCGCGTTGATCGACGTACGCCTGCCACCGACCCATACGGACGAGGGCTTGAAGGCGGCGCTGGAAGCCCGCCGTGTCCGCCCCGGCCTCCCGGTGCTGATCCTCTCCCAGTACCTCGACCAGCTCTACGCCCACGAGCTGCTCTCCTCGGGAGAGGGCGCCGTCGGCTACCTCCTCAAGGACCGCGTCACCCACACCACCACCTTCCTCGACGCCCTGCGCACCGTCGCCGCCGGCGGCACGGTCATGGACCCCACCGTGATCGCCAAGCTTCTGTCCCGCAGCGAGAAACGCGGCCGCATCGACTCACTGACCCCGCGCGAACACGAGGTCCTCGCCGGCATGGCCGAGGGACACTCCAACACCTCCATCGCCCACACCCTCCACATCAGCGAGAGCGCCGTGGCGAAGCACATAGCAGCGATCTTCGGAAAGCTCCGCCTGGATCCCTCTCCGGAGGTGAACCGCAGAGTGCTGGCGGTGCTGGCATACCTGAAGAGCTGAACGCCCTGGTGCCTTTTTGCCGCCGGATGACGCCTGGCGGGGCTGTTGAGGCGTTCTGGGGTGTGTTGCCGATGGTGAGCGCCTGTGCGCCCTGCACGCCCTCTGTCTGGCTGCCGTCGGCACACCGCACGGTCGATCCCATGGGGGACACCTGGGAACAGGAGTGCGCCGGCCGCGGGGACGGCAGTCGCTGCCCGCACGGGGCCGTGCTGAGGACCGATGCGGGCAGCGCGGAGTACCGGTGTGATGACTGCCGGGACTACTGGGAGCTGGACGAGACGGAACCGTGGCGCCGGGTGGCCGACGACGACGGGCTGACCCGGCCACTCGGGGACCCACGGGAAGCCGGGCCGGGCACCGCGGCGTAGGACGACGTCAGGCCATCCCGGTCCTCAGCGGGTC
Organism: Streptomyces sp. NPDC001606; assembly: GCF_053596835.1. Taxonomy (NCBI): domain Bacteria; kingdom Bacillati; phylum Actinomycetota; class Actinomycetes; order Kitasatosporales; family Streptomycetaceae; genus Streptomyces; species Streptomyces sp. NPDC001606. Next base: position 120,372 of record NZ_JBSFHC010000001.1, on the reverse strand, counting down.
AACAGCCGGCACCGTGGCAGCCGGGGTGGTCGGCCCACCAGGTACGCGCGTGCGGTCAGCTCAGCCGGGTGTCGGCGTACACGGTCATCGCATCGCGCTGGTAGACGGCGAGACCCTCGGCGATCTTGTCGAAGTTCGCCCGCATCTGCGGGTCGTCGACATAGCTCTGGCCCACTCCCTTGTACGCGGCCGCGGACGGGGTCCAGAACCGGCAGATGCCCCGGTAGTTGGCGTCCACCTCGGCCTGTACCGCAGGGTCGGACACCGGCGTGCCGGCCACCATGAACTCCGCCATACGGATCATCTGCGCCGTCACCTCACGCTGCCAGCTCTCCATGTCCTCGGAGGTCATCGCCTCGACGGCCCGCCGGGACTGCTCCCACGCCTGCGGCCACCGCTCCCGCACCTCGGCCTCGGCCTCGGAGGGCGCCTGGAACCCCTCGAACAGGTTCTCCGGCTTGTTGATCTTGGTCATATGGTCCTTGCCTCTGCCTTCTTCCAGTTCGGCGATGGTGCGCCCGACCGTACGGGCCAGCGTCTCCAGCCGGTCCCGTTCCGCGAGCAGCCGTGCGTGGTGCTCACGGAGCACGGCCACCTGGTCGAGCTGGCTGTCCAGGACCGCCTGGATCTCGCGCAGCCCCAGGCCCAGCTCCCGCATCAGCAGGATCTGCTGCAACCGCAGCAGATCGGCCTCCTCGTAGTAGCGGTGCCCGTTGCTCCCGATCCACGCAGGCGGCAGCAGCCCGATCTCGTCGTAGTGCCGCAGCGTCCGCGATGTCACCTTGGACATCCGCGCCACCTCCGCGATCGACCAGGCCATGACCGGTGCCTCCTTCGCCGGGCCGGTCTCTCCGGCCACACGCATGACCGTAGAAGTTGCCGCAACGGAAAGCGCAAGCCTGAAAGGGGCCCGTGGTGTCCCCCTTCACCACGGGCCCCCGGGTCGCGAGCGCCGACAGCCTCAGCGAACGCGCCGCGGCCTCATGACTGGTTCTCGTCGCCGTGCGACAGCCGGGCGATCGCGCGGATCGTGGCGTCGCGGGCTTTCACCAGCCGGTCCAGCTCCGCGCGGTGCTCTGCGATCGCGGCCAGTTCGTAGGCCGACTCGACCGCGAACCAGACTCCTACGAGGTTGGTGCGCGCCTTGCAGGCGACGTCCGCCCGCGCCTGGGCGATCTCGCTGCGGGACGGCGTCGCACCGTTCGACGACGGCACCTCGTCCATGGGGGTGCTCATCCTGAAGCCCCGGGAGGTCATGCACGCCGACCATGCCGAGAAGACCTTCGTGACCCGCGGATCGGACATGGACCGTTCGAAGCCGTCGGCCTTGATGCTGGTGACGATTCCGTCCGTATCGGTGCCCGGACCCTGCGAACCCCCGGCGCCGAGCAGCCGCTCGGCCTCGTCCAGGCATCCGCCCCTGGGGACCGGCCGGCCACGGTACGCGGTGAGGGGCGTGCCCGAGGTGTCCACCCCCGTGAGGACACCTCGGGCCGCCGTCGAGAGGGACCGGGGCTTCGCCACCTTCGCGGCCTTCGCCGCCGTGGTCCCGGAGGATGCGGCGGTGGGGGTGTGGTAGCCCCAGGTCCGAGCCTCCGCGGCGTCGGTGAGCCCGTACCGCCGGTACAGCACGGTGTACGCGTCCAGCGCCTCACGCTCCGCCGCCGACCCTGCCGGGAGGCGGGCCGCCGCAGGGTACGGCACGGAGAGCCGCCGCATGCAGGCCCGTACTGCCGCGTCGTCCGCCTCGTCGTATTCCAGTGCCTGCCGCGGGGTCAACATGTAACGCTCGATGGGCAGATGGAGGTGCTCCACCCCGACGATCCGCGGAATCGCGCCCACCACGGGTGGTGCAGTCTGATGGGACGGCTGGGCCGACGGGGAGGAGCAGGCGCTCAGGGCCGCCAGCGCCAGCGCGCCGCCCGCGAGTGCGACGCGTCGTGGCAGCCATCGACGCGGTGCGCGTCGTACATGCCGTGCCGGTTGTGCGGGGGCGGGTGCGGAGACGTACGCCATGGCCATCGCTTCCTCGGAAGTCGGGGACGCGGTGCCCCGCCCACCGACGGGGCACCGCGTGCTCACAGGTCTGGGGACTGCTCAGTGACCGAGACCGGGGCAGCGGGTGTGGTCCGAGACGGCGATGGACGCCTCGTTGTTGCGCATCCAGCTCGTGAGGTTGCCGCCCTTGTGGGGCGCCAGCCAGTTGGAGTCCCCGCGGAAGTTCGTCGAGTACCAGATGCCCACGTTGCAGACCGTGCCGTTCTGCGCGGAGGCGGCGTTGTTGCGGACCCGCTGGCCGGAGCCGGCCCCGCTGCCGCCGAACCTCTTCGTCCCCAGGTCGCCGACCTGGAGCAGCTTCGTCCGGTACGCCGCGTTCTTGGCGTTGGGGGAGTAGTACAGGCAGAGGTCGTACGGGCTCTTGATGTCGCAGTCGGACCTGCTGTTCCAGCTGGAGATGTCCGCGCTGCGGGCCTCCGCGTGTCCGGCCACGGCGCCCAGCGCCAGCGCCGCCGTGGCCATGAGCACTCCGGCACGGGCGGGCAGCCGCTTCATGATCGTCATGTTCGTTCTCTCCCGGTGTCTGTGTGGAACCACAACCTCTGCGGTGCGGCCAGGTGCTGCCGCCGTCCCGGCCGGCCGGCACCTGCAACCGGTCTAGCGCGTCGTCGTTGTCCGGTGCCGGTGAGCCGGCACCGGACAACATGGGCCGGACAACGACGACTCAGACCCGCAGGTCAGGAGAGTGGGGCCGGTGCACTGCCCGTACAGGGCGCGTCATGGGCAGGGCTGCTCCAGTGACGGTTCGGGCATGTACCGGTGCCACTGCCGTGCGGTGACGGCGCCGGTCGAGGCGCACAGGCGGCGGATCGCCTGGCTGACGTCGAGGTTCCACAACCGCACGGTGTGGTCGTCGCTCGCGCTCGCGAGAGTGTGGCCGTCCGGGCTGAACGCCACGTCGTCGATCGGTGCGGTGTGGCCGACGAGGGAGGTGCCCAGTTGGGACGGGTGGCCCGGATCGGTGACGTTCCACAGAGCCAGGGTGTGGTCGTCGCTGCTGCTGGCCAGAGTGCGGCCGTCCGGGCTGAACGCGACCCCGTACACGAAGCTGGTGTGGCCGAGCAGGGGCTCGGCCAGGGCCAGCGGCCGTGCGGGGTCGCTGACGTTCCACAGCCGCACCGTGTGGTCGACGTTGGCGGTGGCCAGGGTCCGGCCGTCGGGGCTGAACGCCACGCCGTACGCACCGCCGCTTCGGGCGGCGAGGGGATGGCCCAGCGGGACAGGCCGGTAAGGGCGGGTCACGTCCCACAGGCGGGTGGTGTCGTCCGCGGAGGCCGTGGCCAGTACGTGTCCCTGCGGACGGAAGGCCAGGGCGGTGACCGCTCCTTTGTGCGCGGTGAGCGGCTCACCGATGCCGGCCGCGTGCGCCGGACGGGAGACGTCCCACAAGCGGACCTGCTGGTCGCTCTTGCCTCCGCTCGCCAGCGTCCGGCCGTCCGGGCTGAAGGCGACCGAGCTGACCTCGCCCCGGTGGCCGGTGAGCGGACTGCCCAGCAGCTTCGCGCGCGCGGGATCGCGTACGTCCCACAGCCGGATGGTGCCGTCCCGGCTGGCGCTGGCCAGGATCGTCCCGCTGGGGCTGAACGCCAGTTTCCGTACAGCGTTGGTGTGGCCGGTCAGCGGGCGGCCGAGGGGTGTGGGCCGTGACGGGTCGGTGACGTCCCACAACCGGACGGTACTGTCCGTGCTGCCGCTGGCCATGATGTGCCGCACCCGGCTGAACGCCACGGTGTTGACGTAGCTCGAGTCCGGGATGACGGTGTCCGGGAGCCTCCAGAGCCGGACGGTGTGGTCGGCGCCGGCCGAGGCGAGGCTGTGCCCGTCCGGGCTGAACGCCAGCCAGTAGATGTATTCGGTGTGACCGGTGAGCGGTTGCCCGAGCGGGACGGGTGCGGACGGGTCCATGACGTTCCACAGGCGGACGGTGTGGTCGGCTCCGGCGGTGGCCATGACCCGCCCGTCCGGGCTGAAGGCGACCGCGTACACCGTGTCGTCGTGCGCGGCCAGGGGCTTTCCGAGCGGGACGGGTGCGGCCGGGTCGGTGACGTTCCACAGGTGGACGGTGCGGTCGTTGCCCGCGCCGGCCAGGAGACGGCCGTCGGGGCTGAAGGCGACGGAGTACACGGTGTCCTGGAAGCCGGTGAGCCGCCCCAGACGCTCCGGCTTGGCGGGGTCGGTGACGTTCCACAGCCGGATGGTGTGATCGTGACCGGCGCTGGCGAGCGTGTGCCCGTCGGGGCTCAACGCGGCCGAGGCGACGGCACCGTGGTCGTGTCCCTTGAGGGGGTGTCCGAGCAGCCGCGGGTGCGCCGGGTCCGCGACGTTCCACAGCCGGACCGTACCGTCGTCGCTCGCGCTGGCGAGCGTGTGCCCGTCCCGGCTGAAGGCCACGGAGAAGACGTAGCTGCTGTGACCGGTCAGCGGCGCTCCCCAGGCAGTGGGGTGGGTGGGCCGAGTGACGTTCCACAGCCGCACCGTGCGGTCGCGTCCGGCGGACGCCAGGGTGCGGCCGTCGGGGCTGAAGGCAAGCCAGTAGACCCACGTGCTGTGGCTGTCGACGGGGCGGCCGATCGGCACCGGGTGGGTCGGGTCCGCGACGTTCCACAACCGGATCCGCCCGTCCGCGCCCCCGGCGGCGAGGGTGCGGTGGTCGGGACTGAACGCGACCGCGAACACGGTGCCGGTTCCCGCGGGCAGCACCCTGGACACCGGGGCGCCGGCGGCGCTGATCAGGTCGGTTTGCAGCTCGGGCCGCGGACGGATGCGGTAGGCGGCGATGTCCAGTTGGGCGGCGAGCGAGGGATCGGTCTGCCGTAACTGACTGGCCTCGGTCTGCACCTCTCCGGCGATGGCGTTGTTCCGTTCGGCCTGGGCGGTCGCGGTCTTCTTGAACGCCACTCCGGCGGCCACGGACGCGACGAGGGCCAGCACGCACACGGCGGTGATTCCGGCGCGGCGCAGACGTGCCGCACGGCCCGCGTGCCGGATGGACGCGGCGAGGAACTCCTCCACCCGGGGGCCGGCGGCCGGACCGTCGCCACGGGTGGCGGCCCATTGCCGCGCCGCGGCCAGCACGCCGCCCCGGTACAGGGCACCGGGGTCGCGGCCCTGCCGTTGCCAGACGGCGGCCGCCTCGGTGATCTGCTGGTGCATCAGCAGACCCGCCCGGTCCTCGTCGATCCACCCGCGCAGCCTGGGCCAGGCGTGCAGCAGCGCCTCGTGAGTGATTTCGGCGCTGTCCCTGTCCAGGGTGACCAGCCGCGCCTGGGCCAGCAGGTCCAGCACGGCGCCGGTGTCCGGGCCGAGGTCCTCGCGCGACACGGGCCGTTTGGTGTCGTCGGTTCCGTCGCCGAGGGACACCATCCGCAGCAGCACGGAGCGGGTGAGCCGGCGCTGCTCGGCCGTCATCTGCTCGTAGAGGGCCTCGGCGGTGTTGGCCAGGGCGTGCGGGATGCCGCCCGCGGCCTCGTAACCGCTCAGGGTCAGCGTGTTGCCGCGACGGCGCAGCCAGGTCTCCCGCATGGCATGGGAGACCAGCGGCAGGACGCCCGGCTCTCCGGTGGCCTCCGCCACGACCCGGGCCAGCAGGGCTGTCTCCACGGCGCACTCGGAGCGGACCGCCGGCTGGCTGACGGCGCGGCGCAGCTCCTCCGTGGACATGGGGCCGACCAGCAACTGGGCGTCCTGGAGAGCCGCCACGAGTTCGGGGTGCTGGGAGCAGCTCGCGTAGAAGTCGGCCCGCACACCGATGACCACGCGGGTACGGCTGTTGGCGGCCTGGGCCGCTGTGAGCAACGCGCTGACGAAACGGTCCCGTTCGTCCTTGCTCCGGCACAGGGTGAAGATCTCTTCGAACTGGTCCACGACCAGCAGCAGATCCGTGTCGTCGGGGCAGTCCGCGCCGGCGAGTCCCTGGAGGACCGCCTGGTGCAGGGACCGGGAGTCGGCGCCGAGCTCCCTGTGCAGGGCAGACGCCGTGCCCCCGGCGAAGGCCGAGAGCCGGGCGGCACACTCCTCCAGCGGATGCGCGCCAGGGGTGAACAGCAGGACCGGCAGGCCCGGACCGCCGACCGTATCGCCCTCGCGCAGACGAGGGATCAGACCGGCGCGCAGCAGCGAGGACTTACCGGATCCCGACGCCCCGAACACGGCGACGAACCGGGCTGCGCGGACCCGCGCGACCAGGTCGTCCGTGAGTCTCTCCCGCCCGAAGAACCGGTCCGCGTCCTCCGGCTGGAAGGCCGACAGCCCCACATAGGGGCACGGCCGGTCCTGCTCCCGGCCCGCGTCGTCCTCTTCGTGCGGCGAGGCGGAGGCCAGACCCGCGGCGACCTCGTGCCAGCGCGCCTTCCAATCCTCCTCGTCGCCGCCGCACGCCCGGACGAAGGCGAGCGTGACCTCCAAAGTGGGCAGCTTCCTCCCACCGGCCGCGTCGGCGAGCGTCGTCGACGAGTAGTGCGCCGCCGCCGCGAGCTGACGGTAGGTGGGCTTGCCGGCCGCGTCCCGTAACCGGCGCAGCTCGGCGGCGAAGCCGGTCAGTGCGCTGCCATCGTCCTCCAACGGCTTTTCTCTGCGCGGCACTTGATACCCCCAAGGTTCGAGAAGCGTCGCCGGGAGCCTACTTGTCCGGAGACGGTTGTCCGAAGGCTCTTCACCGACACCGGACAACGTGTCCTGCCGTAGAACCGAAGTGGCGACCGGCTGCTGCGGGGGAGTGGCCGGCGCCGCCCGGGAAGAGGGCGATGGCCGTACAGCTGCAAGGCAACGCAGGGCGCCCTCTTCCCGAGTTCACCTTCTCTTCTCCCTGAACCCGAGGAGTACCGGACATGCTGAAGAACACTCCTGCGGCCGCCCGCCCGGTGCGGCGCACCCGGCGGGCCGTTCTCGGTCTGCTGACCGCCGCGGTCGCGACCGGCGCCCTGGCGGCTGCCCCGGGCCCGGCTTCGGCGACCGTCTCGACGACCGCCCGGCCGGCTGCCACCTCCACCCAGATCAAGCTGGCCCAGCGGGACCTGAACGGCCTGGCCTACGGCGCCGGTCAGGTGGACGGTATCGGCGGCCCCAGGACCAAGGCGGCGACGCAGTCCTTCCAGAGCGACCGGTGCCTCGCCGTCGACGGCGTCATCGGGTCGCAGACGCTCGCCGGGCTCACCTCCGAGGTGAAGCAGGTGCAGACCAAGGCCGGGGTGGAGGCCGACGGCGACTACGGGAGCGGCACCACGAGCGCGGTGAAGAAGTACCAGTCCAAGCACCACCTGTCGGCGGACGGCATCGCCGGCGAGCAGACGATGAAGGCCATGGGCATCGAGCGGCTCGTCAAGAGCTGCCACACCACGTCGGCGCTCCGCACCAAGATCGTGAAGACTGCCCGCAGCCAGATCGGGGTCACGGCCGACTCCCACCAGTGCGTTCCCGGCAAGCCGTACAGCGTGTGCACCGAGTGGTGCGCGGCCTTCGCCACGTGGGTCTGGCGGCAGTCCGGAGTCAGCATCCCCTTCATGACGTACGTGCCCAACGTCTACGACTGGGCCGTCCAGCACAACAGGTGGGTCGGCACCAGCGGTCTGAAGTCCGCCAAGCCCGGTGACCTGATCATCTTCGGCAGCGCGCACAACCGGTACCACATCGGCGTCGTCGACCAGGTCAACGGCTCGACCGTGCGCGTCATCTCGGGCAACACGAGCGATCCCGCCGGTTCCGGCCGCTACGGCGTCTACGACAAGACCTACTCGCTGTCCGGCTCCGTCTTCTACGGCCTGGTGCGCCCGTAGCGGGCCACGCCCGGCTGCCCCGCCTGCCCCTGCCGGTGCGTCCGGCAGGGGCAGGCCCTGACCTGCCACGGAACACGAACGGAGAGACAGCGATGACGGATCCCCACGGGCGCGGTGCCGCCCGGGCAAGAGCCGGGTGGCGGGCCCGCGGCGCGGCGGCGGTCGCCGCGCTGACAGCCCTGTGCGCCGGCGGCGCGGGCGTGGCCCACGCGGACACCACCGCGACGCCCCGGGTGAGCCGGGCCACCGCATCGGTGCGGGGGCTCGACGTGAGCGGCTACAACCCGACGATCGACTGGAAGAAGACGGCCACCATGGGCGCCGCCTTCGCCTATGTGAAGGCGACCGAAGGGATCACCTACACCAACAGCTACTTCCCGCAGCAGTACAAAGGGGCGGCCGGCGCCGGACTCATCCGCGGCGCCTACCACTTCGCCCGCCCGGACGCCTCCGGGGGACGCGCCCAGGCCGACTACTTCCTGGCCCACGGCGGCATGTGGAAGCGCGACGGCAAGACCCTTCCCGGCGCCCTGGACATCGAGGCCAACGGGCACGGCGACGCCTGCTGGGGGCTCAGCCGCAGCGCCATGACCAACTGGATCGCGGCCTTCGTGAAGGAGTACCGCGCACGGGCGGGCCGCCAGCCGGTGATCTACACCTCCGCCGGCTGGTGGGCGTCCTGCACCGGCAACTACCGGGGATTCGGCCGCACCGTCCCGCTGTGGATCGTCAACCAGTCCGGTACGCCCACCCCGCTGGCCGCCGGCTGGAACACCTACACCGTCTGGCAGACTGCCGACTCGGGCCCCTTCCCGGGGGACCAGGACGTCTTCAACGGCACCCTGAAGGACCTGAAGACCTTCGCCCTGGGCGACTACACGCCTCCGCCGCCCGCCCCGAGCTGGCCTCTGGTGCAGCAGGGCCAGACGGGCCGCCAAGTCGTCACCGTGCAGTACCTGCTCGACGCGCACGGGGCTTCCCTCGCGGCGGACGGGCAGTTCGGTGCGGGGACCCGGGCCGCCGTGGTCTCGTTCCAGAGGAGCCAGCAGCTGACCGCCGACGGCATCGTCGGGCCGAACACCTGGCAGCGCCTGGTCGTCACCGTGCGGCAGGGCGACAGCGGTGCGGCCGTGAAGGCGGTCCAGGACGAGCTGAAGGCCCACGGCGCGTCCCTGACCGCGGACGGCCGGTTCGGGACCGCAACCCGGGACGCCGTGATCACCTTCCAGAAGTCCAGGCGGCTGACCCCGGACGGCGTCGTCGGCCCGAACACCTGGATGGCCCTGGTGAGCTGACGCCGCCCGCGCCGTCCGGCCGCCGCCCGGTCCGCCGCATGCTCCGCGGCGGATTGGGTGCGCGTTGGTGATCGTCTACGACGGGCCTAGGCGGTCAGCGGTGCCAGCCGTCCTTGAATCGGGACCCGCGCGTGGGTCACTCGGACGGGTCGGCGCGGGTGTGGAGTTGCTGCCAACAGTGCTGGATGTGCTCTTCAGCTTCTCGCACGGCGTAGGAGGCGGGGTCCGAGAGCGCGTCCGCAGGTGACGTGGCCTTTGCGGCGTGAGGTGCGACGCGAGGGTCGGATACGCGCCCGTTCCACCTCCGGTCGCCCTGGTGGAGGACGACTGCCCGGGCGACCAGGATCGCGGCGGTGACTGCTGCGGCGGTCAGCGCGGCAGCCGCATGATGATCTGACATGACTGTGCGAGGCCCTTCCTAAGCGTCCTGGACGGGGGGATGGGAGAGCCGGTGGTGCTGTACCACCAGCCCTCCCGACTCCTCATACGCGTCAGCCGGGCCAGGTTCCGGTCAGGCGACGGACGGCGGTGGCTCCGGCGCGGTCGACGGCCGCTTTGACTCCGGCGAAGATCGCGCCCTGGAGCGTGGCGGCGAGCAGCACCTCGTACCAGGAGCGCTCTTCGTCAGTGGCGTCCGGGGCGTCCTCGTCATGGCCGAGCATCTTCCACGTCTGCTTGAACAGCGCTCCCGCGGCCATGCCGCTGACGGCGCCGAGCGCGAGACCGACCGGCTTGTAAGCGATCTTCGACGCCTTCACCCGGCTCACCCCTTTCGGCGGCAGGCCAGCCACACCACCACGGTCACACCCGCTGCGGCCAGCAGCACCCCGCGGTTGCCACGCGCCAGCCGCGCCCCCTGGGCGGTCGTACGGCGCACCGGCTCGGGCGTCTTGTCCTGCCACAGCCGGCCGGCCTGGGCGGCCTTGGCCCGGGCCTGCTCGGCGGCCTGGGCGGCCTTGTCCCTGACCGGGTCGGGCAGCCGGTCCTGTGCCTGGTGGGCCAGGTCGGCAGCCTTCGCCTTCAGCTCCCCGGCCTTCAGGGCGGCCTGCTCCTTCACTTCGCCGGCTTTCGCTGCTGCCTGCTCCTTCAGCTCGCCGGCTTTGACTGCTGCCTGTTCCTTGACCTCGGCGGCCTTCTCCTGGGCGCGCGCCTTGACATCGGTCTTCGCTGCGAGCGCCTCTACCGTCTCGCCGAGTTCGGCCCGGGTCTGCTCGACCTGCTCGCGCAGTTCCTCGGGGCTCGAAGCGGTGGGTTCGTCGTGGGGCGGCTGGGTCATCGGTGTGCGCTCTCCTTGATCTCGGCCACGTCGGCCTTCACGTTCTCGACCGTCTGCGCGGGCATGGGCGGCGCAGCCCGGTCGACCTGCTTCTTTCCACTCATGGCCAGCACCGCGGCGATCACACCCAGCGCGGCTGTGACGATCAGCCCGGCTGCCCACACCGGCAGCGCCACCGCCAGCGCGGCGATCACGGTCGCGACCAGCGCCTGCGCCATCAGGAAGCCGACCATGCCGGCGCCGCCGAACAGACCGCCGCCCTTGCCGTACCGCTTGCCCTTCTCCTTCATCTCCGCCTGTGCCAGGCGCAGTTCGCCGCGCACCAGCTCGGTCAGCTGCTGCGAGGCCCGCTGCACCAGCTCGCCCACCGGCTCCTGGCCCACGCGGTCCGCGCCCTGGCCGGACCCGGCATGGTGCGGCTGCGTGCTCGACACCGTGGCCACCTCCCGTCTGTCTGAGTTCCCGCAGGCCGGGCTGCGACATGCGCCCGACCATCCGTTGCGGACGCGAGTACCCCGAGCCGAGCAGTTCAGAGCGGGCGGCATGACCTGACCGCGGCCCGTGCGTGTGGTCGCGGGCGGCGGCGGAGGCGGTTCCAGCGGCCTGTACGTCGTACGGGAACTCGTTCTCGGCCGTGGGCCGTGGATCGACGCCGACGACGGCGTCCGACAACCAGGGCCGGACTCGCGGTCCGGTGCCGCACCCAGGCGTCCGCCCAGTGCGTTGTCGGGCCGCGGAAGAAGTACGGCGACACCTGTCTGACCACCCGCACCAGAGGGATCACGGTCGGTTATCCGCCTGGGCGATAACCCTTTGCCCAGGGGTCAATCGGCCAGCTAGGGTCACCCAGCCGCCTGCATCAGTGCAGGTCGGCGCTGTCGACCAGGAGGTGTGGAGCACATGCGCAGGAGTGCCCAGGAGCCGAGCTCGCGTACTGACCTTTGCCACCTCCTCACGACGGAGACACCTTGTCCCTTCGCATCACCCCACTGACCGACCCCGCTCACGGGCCGCACGGCCGACGCCTTGCCTGGTTGGCATCGGACGCCGATTCCATTCCTGTCGGGACGGCCTTTCTGCGCCTGTTCGACGGCGGACAAGAGCACCTGGCCGAGCTCGACCTCCGTGTGCATCCCGCGGAGCGCCGCGAGGGCGTCGGCTCCCGGCTCCTCGACGCCGCCGTGGCCACCGCTCGGGACAACGCCCGGCGTTGCGTTGTCGCGCAGGCGGAAGCCGGATCGCCCGGCGACCACTTCCTGGCAGCGCGTGGATTCCGGAAGGTCCTCACCTTGAGGTTCACCCGCTTGCCGCTGGCTGACGTGGATACCGCCGTCCTCGCCGAGATCATCGAGCGTCCGCATCCCGGCTACCGGCTGATGTCCTGGCAGGGAACCGTCCCCGACGACCTCGCCCAGACCTTCGCCGCCTCACGCCGCGCCATGGACGACATGCCCATGGACGACACCGACTACGGCACCGTGACCTGGGACGTGGACCGCGTGCGGGCCGCGGCGAAGGCCGTCGAACAGCGCGGCGACCACCTGCACACCGTCGTCGCCATCGATGCCTCCAACGGCTCGATCGCCGGGTTCACCGAACTCGTCATCCCCGGCAACGGCGCAGGTGACGGCCAGCACTACGGCACCGGCGTGCTGCCCGAGCACCGTGGACACGGCCTGGGCCGATGGATGAAGGCCGAGTCGATCCGACAGGCCCACAGTGACTATCCGCACCTCGCTGGCCTCCTGACCGACACCGCCGACAGCAACACGCACATGCGACAGATCAACGACAGTCTCGGCTACGCACCCACACACACGACACACCAGCATCAGCTCGACCTTTAGCAGCGAGCGGCCGGGCCGGGCCCGGGGCATCACCCCGCCCGGCCTGTCCGCGCTCTCGACACACACCCCAGCGCACCATCAAGGGCATGACGCTCTACAGCTGAAGGTCGCGCTGGTACCAGGTGCCTGACTTGCCGCCGAGGTCGGAGGGGGCGGCCGGGCCGACCGGGACGAAGCCGGCCTTGGTCAACACCCTCTGGGACGCAACGTTGTCGTGGGAGGTGGCCGCCCGCAGCGTGCGCAGCCCGAGTCGCGCCGCCGCCAACCGGCAAAGCTCCTGGACGGTCGCGGTCGCCACGCCACGGCCGGCGACCTGCTGAGCGACGCGGTAGCCGAGTGTCGCCGTGCTGTCCTCCACGTCGTACAGGTTGAACCTGCCGAGTACCGAGCCCTCCTCGGTGACGAGCACGTAGAAGGCGCAGATGCCGGCCTCCTGCTCGGCCAGCAGGGCCTTGTACCGGTCAGTGAACCGGTCGAAGAAGTCGTCGCCGCGGTCGGGGACCGAGGTAGCGAAGTAGCTGCGATTCGCCAGCTCGAAGGCCAGGACCGCCGGGGCGTGGTCGGCGTGCAGCCGCTTCAGCTCGGGCATTGCCCGACTCTATCCGGATGGTTCGCTGAAACCACCTGAGTTTCCGCCCGTGGCAGACAGCCCCAAGATCAGGGCACATAACGCTCTACGGCTGGAGCAATAGGCTCCGAAGATCACCGTCTTCAGAGCGCTGTGAGGGACCCATGGCCGTCACCTACTTGATGCTCGCGCGGCTACCTGAAGGAGGCTTGGACGCCTTCGACGCTTATGAAAGCGCCGTTCTGCCACTCCTTGCCGAGTACGGAGGGCGCCTTGAGCGACGCCTGCGCACTCCGGACGATCGGGTCGAGGCCCACGTCATCACCTTTCCCAACAGCGAGGATCTCGCTGCCTACCGGGCGGATCCCAGGCGTTCTGCCGCGGCACCGCTGCTGGAATCGTCTGGAGCAGCGGTCGAACTGCTCGCGGTCCGCGACGTGTAGTGCCGGGCCGGCGTGATCGAAGGAGCCTTCTTCCACCTCGCCGACGGCCGGTCCGGCGATCACGGGATGGCGCTGAGGGCGATCAGGGCCGCCGAGAGGGGCCAGGTCCGCTGGGTGCGTTGCTGAGTCCTCACCTGCTGGGCGAGCATCACGCGGCAGCGTAATCGACGCGGGGAGGCTGTTGGTTGTCGCCGACGGTGGTCGGCTGGTTGCGCCACAGCGAGATGCCCAGACCGATCAAGGCCACTCCGGTCGGAACGGCCAACGGCCGGTTGAACGACTCCGGAAGTACCGCGAGCGCGACCGTGGCGACGGTGCCGGCGGAGAGGAGGGCCGCGGCCCACCGTGCGAGTATGCGCGCCCGGAACAGCGCGATACCGAACAGGCAGCCGCCCGCAAGGTAGCCGACGGAGCTGAGGACGAACACCGTCTGCATGGCTCCGATGCCATGGGTCGCGGTGCCGCCGAAGGCGACGGCAAGGACGTCGTGGACGTAGTGGGGCGAGGTGTGCGCCAGCGAGGGGAGAACCGCGGCCGCGACGACCTCGACGCTCAGCATGAGCAGATAACCGGCGGCGAACAGCGAGTAGCCGATGAAGCCGATGATCCCTGTCTGCCGGACCTGACGCAGGTACATGCCGGTGATGCCGGCAAGCGCCAGTGCGGCCATGAGCGCCTTTGCGGTGCTGCGAACGGCCCAGTCGGTGGTGGTCACCGACGAGACATCCATGGGTGGGTGGTTGACCTGGACACCGATGAACAGCAGTCCGGCGATCGCGGCAGAGACTCCAGCGGCCCGCATGAGCCTCGCGGTGGTGATGGTCATCAGGGGCTGCTTCGTCCCGATGCGTCCTGGCGTCGAGCTCATGGTGCGCCTCCTCCATGAGGTGTACGACGTACACCTTTGCTGCGGTCAAATTAGGTGTACCGTGTACACCTGTCAAGGCTGGAGATCGGTCAGGCCGAAGAGGACGCAGATGCAGGACAGCGCCGCAGGCGTCGGCCGGGAGCGGCTCAACCGCGCCAAGGTGTTGCGTGCGGCCGCCGAGTTGGCGGATGAGGGCGGTTTCGACGCGCTCACTATGCGCAGGCTGGCGGCCCGGCTCGGCGTCGTACCCATGGCGCTCTACAAGCACGTGGCGGACAAGCATGAGCTGCTCGACGGCATGGTCGACCTGGTCTTCGCCGAGGTCGAGATGCCCGAAGACGCCGACTGGCGTACCGCTCTGCGCACACGCGCCTCGTCGATGCGGCAGGCGCTGCTCCGTCACCCGTGGGCAGTCGGCCGGATGGAGACTGGCACTCCGGGGCCGGCGAACCTGTGCCACCACAACGCCGTGATGCGGTGCCTCCGCCGCGACGCAGGCTTCCCGTTCCCCGTGGCCGTGCACGCCTACAACCTGATGGACGCCTACATCTACGGGTTCGCCCTTCAGGAGAAGACCCTCGCCGGCGACATCCCGGCCGAGGCAGCGCGACGACGGAAAGCCATCGCCGACCGGCAACCGTCAGAGATCGACGACTACCCCTACCTCGCCGAGGTGGTCGCGGAACTGGCGAAGACAGGGTTCAACTTCGCCGACGAGTTCGAGTTCGGACTCGACCTCATCCTCGACGGCCTCGGTCACCTGCGTCAGTAGGCGCCGACACGGACGCGCCGCCAAGAGGCCGGACGCGTCGCTGTCCTGTGTGCAAAGGATCCGTTGAAGGCAGGACCGGCTGCCCGGCGACGCCACAGTGGAGGTCGCCGGCAGCCGGTCAACGGCCGTCAGATGTGGCTGTCGCGCAGGAAGTCGCAGATAAGGGTGGCCCATTGTTCGGGCTGCTCGACGAACGGGAGGTGCCCGGTGGCGAGTTCGGCGTAGCGCGCTCCGGGGATGGCTTCGGCGAGTTGCCGGTGGTGGTGCGGGGTCACGAGCTGATCGAGCGTGGTGGAGATGACGAGGGTCGGCACGGTCAGCGCGGCGAGGTCGGCCCGGACGTCGACGTGGTTGAGCAGGTCGAGGTGTTCAGGCGTGCCGGGTGGGACGGTGGCCGCGGTGGTCTTCAGGGCGGTGTCCAGGTCGTCCTGGCCGATGGCGTCCAGGGCCGGTGCGCTGAGTCCGATCAACGAGAGGAAGGCGGCCAGCTGCTCCCGATCGCCGGCGCCCAGCAGGTCGCGCCACAGTGTGGCGGCGAGGCGGAAACGCGGGTTGGGGTGGGCGAAGCCGGCGGTCAGAACGAGGGCGGTGACCCGGTCGGGGTGGCGGGTGGCGGCCCTGATGGCGACCGGGCTGCCGAGTGAGTACCCGGCGATGGCGAAGGTGCCCTGCCCCTCTTCGACGGCGGTGGCGACCAGGGCATCGGCGAGGCCGTCGAGGGTGAGCGGCGCCTCGGCGCGTTCGGTGCGGCCGGTGCCCGGATAGTCGGGGCCGATCACAGTGTGATGGGCAGACAGGGCTTCCATGACGGGGCCGTAGTTGGCGTCGATGCCGCCGCCGGCACCGTGGGCCAGGAGCAGGCCGGGGCCGGTGCCGCGCACGATGCGGCCGAGGCGAGAGGTCGGCAGAGCAGGGGACATGGTCGTTTCTTCTCCTTGACTTCCGGCAGTGCGTGATCAGTGCCGGCTGGTGCGGTGGTGGCGGACGGTTGCGGCGGCGACGAGCACGGCGCCGCCGACGAGCAGAGCGCCGATCCAGGGCAGATCGGTCAGGCCGAGGCCGGCGGTGAGGGCGTGGCCGCCGAGATGGGAGCCCCCGGCGACGCCCAGGTTGAATGCGGAGGCGCTGATCGCGGTGACCAGGGTGGGTGCGTCCGGGGCGGCGGCCAGTGCCCGGTCTTGCAGTAGCGGGATGAGGGCGGCCGCGATCACGCCGAGGACCAGTACGGTGACGGCGGCCGTCCACCGGATCCGGCTGGTCAGGCTGAACGCGGCGAGTACGCCGGCCAGGCCGAGCAGCAGGGCGCACAGCCCGGCCCACGAGGTGTGGTCGGTCAGCCGGCCGCCGAGGACGTTGCCGCCGACCGCACCCACCCCGAACAGGGCGAGCAGGGTGGTGACCGCGGCCGGGGTGAAGCCGCTGACCTGCTGCAACAAGGGCGCGATGTAGGTGTAGGCGGTGAACAGCCCGCCCTGTGCCACCACGGTGATCGTCAACACCGGGGCCACCCGGGGCCGGAGCAGACCCCGCACCTCGCCCCCCGGACGAGCGGTCTCGTACGGCGCCGGCGTCCGGACGAGGGCGGCCACGCCGCAGAGCACGACAGCGGCGAGGGCCGCGATGGCCCAGAAGGTCGTACGCCAGCCGTAGTGGTCGCCGATCCAGGTGCCCAGCGGTGCGCCGAGGACCGTGGCCAGATTCCAGCCGGCCGTCACGACGGCGACGGCACGGCCGCGGCGGGCCGTCGGCACCATACCCACCGCGATCACCATCGCCGTTGCGAAGGCCGTGCTGTGTGTGAGCGCGGTCAGCATCCGGGCCGCCATCAGGGCGTCGAAGCTGCCCACCAGGGCTGCGGCGAGGTTGCCGACGACGAATACACCCAGCAGCACCAGCAGCGCCCGGCGTCGTGCCAGCCGCAGCATCCCCACCGTCACCAGCGGCCCGGCGACGGTGACCACCAGGGCGTACCAGGTGACCAGGGAACCGACCACGGGCAGCGGACGGTGCCAGTCGGCCGACAGTTGCGGCAGCAGCCCGACCATGACCCACTCGGCGGTGCCCACGACGAACACGCACGCGGTCAGCACCGCCGAAGCAGCGCGGCGGCGCCATACAGGCGGGCAGGGGATCTCTGTCGCCGGAGGTGCGGTGGTGGTCATGACCGCGACGCTAGAGTCTCACATCAGTGTCAGAGTCAACGCGGTGAGGTGCAGATCACGTGCGCATCGGGGAGATGGTCCGCCGGACCGGGGTCAGCGAGCGGCTGCTGCGCTACTACGAGGAGCAGGGCTTGCTGACGCCCACGAGGTTGTCCAGCGGCTACCGCGTCTACAGCGACGCGGACGTGGACACCGTCCGACGCATCCGCACCCTGCTCGCCGCCGGCCTGCCGACCGCCACCATCGCCCAAGTCCTGCCGTGCATCCGTGACAACGGGACAACCCTCGCGCCGGTGTGCTCCGACCTGGTGGCACAACTGCGCCGCGAGCGCGAACGCATCACCGACGCGATCAAGGCCCTCCAGACATCGCAACGCATGCTCGACACAGTCATCGCGGCAGGTCCGACCGACACCGACTGAACGGCCCGCAGCCGGCGGCCGACGAGGCGTGAACGACCAAGTCCCGGCCGCCCACCCCACGCCGTAGGCACGCGCCCGGCCAGCGGATGGGCGCACATGGGCAGTTGCCCCTCGGGCGGCGTGCCGGTGCCGGGTCTCCGGCTCGGATCAATGGGTTGTGATCTTGTGGACGGTGGTGTCGTCGGGGTTCAGTCGGCGCCCGTCCGCAGACAGTACTTCCAGTGGGCGGAGGCGCTGTCCCTGGCGGCGGTCGACCAGCTCTGAATGCGGTTCACCGGGGGCGAAGAAGTGCTGTTCACCCCATTGCCGCAGTGCCACGATGACGGGGAAGAGCGCCTTGCCTTTCGGCGTCAGTACGTACTCGCGGTAGGTGCTGCCGTCCGAGGCGGGTACGGATTCGAGGACGCCGCCGGCGACCAGCGTGCGCAGACGCGCGGTGAGGATGTTCTTCGCCACGCCGAGGCTGCGCTGGAACTCTCCGAAGCGCCGGCTTCCGTCGAAGGCGTCCCGCACGATCAGCAGGGACCACCAGTCGCCGATCGCGTCCACCGACCGGGCGACGGGACATTCGCTGTCGTCGAAGCGCGTCCTGCTCACCATGGCGTCCCTCACTCTCGCTGTGGTTGCAACATGCTACCAGGGAGGGCTACTGTCGCCGCCGGTATCAAGATGCAACCAGATCCGTGGAGGGGCGACAGTGATGGCTGACAGCGGTGAGGCTGTGACACCCGGGATCGCTGCCCGAAGCGATGAAGGTTCCGCGTCCGTCCTGTCCCGTGGCGTCGTTCTCCTGTTCGCTGTCGCGGGCGGTGCGGCCGTGGCCAACGTCTACTTCTCCCAGCCGCTCCTGGTGACCATGGGTCACGACCTCGCCATGAGCCCGGCACTTCTCGGCAGCGTGGTCACCCTCACTCAGGTCGGATATGCGCTGGGACTCTTCTTTCTCGTGCCGCTGGGCGATGTGACCGACCGCAGACGGCTCATCGTGGCCCACTTGCTGCTCCTGGTGGTGGCACTGGCCGGGGTAGCCGCCGCCCACACGGCGGCGGTCCTGCTCGCGGGCATGGCCACGGTGGGGCTTCTCGCGGTGGTCACACAGACTCTGGTGGCCTTCGCGGCATCACTGGCCCCTCCGGCCGAGCGCGGACGGGTCGTCGGTCTGGTCACCAGCGGCGTGGTCACCGGAATTCTGCTCGCCCGCACCGCGTCCGGCCTCCTGGCCGATCTCGCGGGCTGGCGCTCCGTCTACCTCGCCTCGGCGTCGCTCACCGCTCTGCTCGCCCTGGTCCTGCACCGAGTGCTGCCGCGCCGCAGTGGCGCCCAGCCGACAACTCTGGGCTACGGACAGCTCCTGCGCTCCACGATCACCCTCTTCGTGCGGGAACGACTGCTGCGACTCCGGGCCCTGCTCTGTCTGCTGATTTTCGCCGCGTTCAGCACCCTGTGGAGCAGTATCGCGCTGCCGCTCAGCGAGGCCCCGTACTTCCTGTCCCACAGCGCGATCGGGGCGTTCGGCCTGATCGGTGTCGTGGGCGCCCTGGCCGCGACCGTGGCGGGCCGCCTGAACGACCGCGGCCTCTCCCGCTGGACCACCGGCATCGCCCTGGCGTTGCTCCTCGTCTCGTGGTTGCCCTTGTACTTCACCCGCAGCTCGCTTTGGGCACTGATCGTCGGGGTGATCCTCCTTGACCTCGCCGTGCAGGCGGTCCATGTCACCAACCAGACGCTGATCTACGCGCTGCACCCGGACGCGGGCAGCCGGCTGATCGGCGGATACATGGTCTTCTACTCGATCGGCAGCGCCACCGGTGCCATTGCTGCGACCTCCCTCTACACGGTGGGTGGCTGGAACGCCGTATGCGCACTGGGTGCCGCCTTCAGCTGCCTCGGGCTCGTGCTGTGGGCGTTCACTCGACACGGCATCCCGGATTCCGCCGCCAAGGTCACCTGACGGTGGACTACGGTCGCGTGTCGCAGAACTCGGCGTCGACGACCCGCTGCTCGTGCACGTTCCAGTCCCCGTTGAAGTTCAGCGCCAGGGCGTGCCTGCCGTCCGCGGTGGTCAGGGCCTCCGATATCGATCCCTGGATGCCGCCGCTGTGACCCCACACCTCGACACCGCAGGACAGCTTCAGCTTCATGATGCCGAGGCCGTAGGAGAAGCCCGGCGCCTCGGGCACCTGCACGGTGGTGGTCATCTCCGTCAGCTGGCGCGTTTTGAGGAGCCTTCCGGTGAGCAGCGCCCGGTAGAACCGGTTGAGATCAGGTGCAGTGGTGACGATCTCACCGGCAGCGCCCGCCAGGGACGGGTTGAGTACGGTGACGTCGTACGTCCTGCCGCCCGGCTCGCCGGGGCCTGCGAGTTCGCCGGTCAGTTTGGAATAGGCCCTGCCCGCGGGCCCGGGCAGGGAGGACCGAGTCCCAGGCAGGACGGTGGAGTTCAGGTGCAGGGGACGCAGGATGCGCCGTTCGATCTCGTCAGCGTATGAGCGACCCGTGACCTTCCGGATCACCATGCCCGCGAGGATGTAGTTGGTGTCGGAGTAACTCCACTTGTCGCCGGGGGCGGAGATGGGCCGATGGGTCATGGCGAGCCGGACGATCTGCTCCGGCGTCCAGGTGTCGTAGCGGTGACGGAGAAAGGCGGTGCCGAACTCACGCCGCTTGAAATCCTCGTCCTCGGTGTAGCTGTAGACGCCGCTGGTGTGGTTGAGGAGTTGGCGCAGGGTGATCTGCCGGCCGTCGTGTCCGTGTCCCTCGACCAGTCCCGGGAGCCAGTGGTCCACCGTGTCGTCCAGACTCAGTCTCCCTTCGCCCTCCAGTTGGAGCATCACCGTGGCCACGAAGGTCTTGGTGATGGAGCCCGCCCGGAACCGGTCCTCGACCCGTGGTGACCTCCCCGTCCGCAGGTCGGCGGTGCCGGAGCGGCCCGCCCACGTCCCGTGCCGGTCCTCGGCGACCGCGACACCACCGGGAGCCCCGTCCCGCACCACCCCGTCGAGCGCCTCTTGAGTGGCGCGGTGGCCACTCGCGGCCTCCGTGGCGGGGGCCGCCTGGGCCGGTATCGCCGCACCGGTCGCCATGACCGCCGCCGCCAGCATCCCGGCGGCCCCGAGCCGCAGTCTCCGCGCCCTGCGCACCGCGTACCTCGGGCGCCCGCCCGACGCCACCTCGGCCCGGGCGGCAGGCGTCGCTCCCCGCCCCTGGGGTTCCTCCCGGCGGGGAGGATGCGGACCGTCCACTGCATGTGCACGCTGGGACACGGAAGTACTCCTCTGGGATCAGTGGGTGACGGCTGCTGCCTGCGACCGAGTATCGAAGAGCCGGACCGGTGCTGAGCAGCCTGCTGCCCACCGGTTGCACGGTGGGGAAAGCCCCCCCCGGATGCGCGTCGGCGGGCACCCGGCGCGGGCCCGACGAGAACCGCGCGTGGTCGGATCCGGAGACGACCAGGCGGCGGTCCCCGGTGGCGAGCGCGGCCAGTCGGCTGTGCTGCTCCGGCGTCAGACGTCAGCACGGCGGCGCCGAGCGCTTGCAGGGCATCGCAGGCGACCTGAGCTCGGCGCGGGTGTCGGCCGAGTGCAGCGCCGCCTCGGCGAGCCGGGCGCGGTCGGGACCGGCCGGATCAGCGACGGCGAGCAGCCCGAGGACGGCCGAGGGTGCCTGTGCTGGGTCGTCGAGGAGCGCTTCGAGTCGGGCAGTCAGGGGGCGCCCGGCCGGGCCGAGTACGGCGATACCGCGGGCGACAGCAGGGGCGGCCGTCCAGTGGAACCACTGACGGCCCCCGCAGATGTCGAACACCGAGGCCAGCACCGGGACGACCTCGGCCGCATCCCCGACGATCCGCCACCGGGCGAGCGCTGTCCGCAGGGCCGGCGCCACGAACAGCTTCCCGGCGCCGACCTGCTCCCGCTGCTCCGGCCCGATGGGGGCGGCGACAGCGGTGCTCGGGGTGGCGGCGTACGGGAACCAGGGCAGTACGGCGCACAGTTCGGGCAGTGCCTCGGCGGCCTGCGGCGCCACCAGGACGAGCGCGGCGAGCCCTGGTCGGCCACGTAGTCGTCCAGTTGTGCGGCGAGTCCGGCGAAGACAGAAACCGCGGCCTCGGCGGCGGCCGGCCTCATCGGTGCGGGCCGGTGTCCGCGCGGTCGTGTGATCTCATGTGCGTGGCGCGGCAAGGCGGAGACGGGACGACGGGGCGGAGCGCGGTGTTGAACAGTCAGGGCACTTCAGTGACACCCTCCCGCACGCAACTGCTGCCGGTCCTCGCGCTGACCCGCGAGTCGGAACGAGCCCGGCAGCTGCTGGCTGCCGGGGAATGGCGCCCTGCCGCGGAGGACACCGACGCGGCGGCCAAGGTCCTCGCCCGGCTGTCCGCCCCACTCCCCGGTCGCAAGGCCGGCAGCGTACGGGCGCGGGCCGTGGACCGCGACCGGCGGCTCCAGCGAATCTTCCGGGCCGCAGTTCACCACCTCGACGCCGGCGCAGTGAGTCCGCCGACCGCCGCCCTTCTGGCCGCTGTGGCTCGCGCCCTCCTTCCCTGGTCCGCTGCCCCCAATCCGCCGGCCGCTGCGGCGGCTCCGCGCTACCCGACTCTCCAGGACACGGTGGATGGCTCGCCGATTGTGCCGACGGAGGCGGGTGAAGCCCTGCTCCCCGACCTGATCGCACTGTTCGCCGCACTGGCGGCCCCGAGCCCGCCCGGAACCGCTCCACGCACACCCGCAGCGGTTCCCTGGCAGGTCCAGCACGCGGGCAGGTTCCGGCACTACGGCAGACCCGCCCGCGATGTGTGGACGGCCGACACCTTGCGCTGCTCCGGGTGCGCGCGTGCGGACGGCCCTTGGACGGTGGCCTGCGACTGGCATCGGGTGACTCTGGGGTGCCCGTGCGGGCAGGTGACCGACCGGCACAGCCTCACGTTCTCCGAAGTCTTCCTCGTTCTGCCGGATGTGTGAGCCGGCCGAACGGCCGCCGCTCGCAGGCTCAACGCCCCGTCCTACGGCGTGGCCGGCACCCTCAGGTCTCCGCGTCGACCGATCGACGGCGACCGCCCCGTCTTCGTATCCGTTGTTCCATGATGATGAGTCCGATCGTGGATTCCCAAAGGTTGGAGTGGCTCGGCAGTGTCGACTTCGTCTGAGTTCCGTGGCTTCGACGTGGTGTTGCGGGGTTACGACCGCCGTCAAGTGGACCGCTACCTCAAGGCCCTGGCCCAGGGCGACTCGCCGGAGCCCCTCCCGGCGTTCCGGGTCGTTCTTCGGGGCTACGACCGTCGGCAGGTTGACGCGCGAATCGCGGAACTCCTCCGGGGCGGAGGCGCCAGCGGATAGCACGCCGTACAGCGTCTGGAGTGCTACCCGCTCCACGAACTGCCGGAGGGCGCGAGGCGTGAGACGGCGGCCGGCCGCGGCGGTCAGCCGGTCAGGTGGCCCACCACCGACCGCATCGCCTGCCGCAGTGCCGGGCTGACCTCCTCGGACGGGTCGAGGGTTTCGAAGCCGTGGCGGCCGCCGGGCACGTCGACCAGTTCCAGGTGCGCCCCGCAGTCCTTGGCGGCCTTCACGAACTCCTCGACGGTGGCCGCGATCTCCGGTGACTCCCGTCCGGCCCGCAGGAGTACGACGGGCAGGTCGCCCGCGTGCGCGAGCGCGCGCACGGGCTGGAACCGGGCGTCCGACAGGCCCCAGTTGGGCAGCGGCGCCAGGATCGGATAGCTCGCGGCCACGCAGCGCAGCCACGGCGGCGGCGCCGCCAGCCACGGGGCGGTGAGCAGGCCGCCGCCGGAGAAGACCCACAGGGCGATCCGGTCGGCGTCCACCCGTGGGTCGGCCCGCACGAGCTCCACCGCGGCGGTGACGTCCGCGGCGGCGCGCTCATAGTCGGTGACGTCGTGCAGCCGGTGGTCGAGGGTCACACCGACCAGGCCCTCGGCGGCGGCGTGACGGGCGTACCCGATGAAAGTGGGCCACTCGCGCGGGGTGGGCCGGGCCCCGGCGGGCAGCGGGCCGCCGTGCACGAACACCACGGCCGGCCGCGGGCCCTCGGCATCAGGGACGTACAGGTCGACGTGTCCGTGGCGCTCGCGGGGCACTTCCGGCACGTCCAGCGG
Organism: Streptomyces sp. NPDC001606; assembly: GCF_053596835.1. Lineage (NCBI taxonomy): Bacteria > Bacillati > Actinomycetota > Actinomycetes > Kitasatosporales > Streptomycetaceae > Streptomyces > Streptomyces sp. NPDC001606. The sequence goes on along the minus strand of NZ_JBSFHC010000001.1, from coordinate 96,778 downwards.
GAACGGTCGCAGGTGGGCGGGTGGTTCGCAGGTGCTGGCCGGCCGCAGGCGGCGTCCCTCGCCCGCCGCCGCCAGCAGCAGGGATTCGGCCAGCTCCGCGGGGGTGGACAGCATCGGCCAGTGCCCGGTGGGCAGTTCGAAGAACGTGACCCGGGGGTCGGTCAGAGGCTGGAGGGCCGGGTCGCCGAAGTCGACGAGCCGTTGCACCAGTTCGACGCTCACCCCGTTGGCGAGGCACAGGATGCCGGTGGTGGGCACGGCGGCCACCGGTCCGGCCAGCCGCAGCGGCTCCAGCAGGGTGGCCAGCGGCTGCGGCGCGGCCAGGGCCGCGAGCCGGTCCAGCGCCGCGTCGGTGACGCCGCCGGTGCTGCCCCAGCGCTGCCACTGCTCCCGCGTGACGGGCGGCGCCAGCTCCCCGTCCCCCTCTCCTCGCCGGGCCCGCTCGGCCAGCTGCGCGCGCAGCTCCTGGTCGGGTACGGCGGCCAGGGCGGGCACACCGTTCTGCGGCATCCCGGCGTCCAAGTACACCACGCGGTCGATGCGCTCGGCCCGGCGATCGGCGGCCCCCAGCACGGGGTGGATGCCGTAGTCGTGTCCGACCAGCACGATTGCCCGGCCGGACGCCGGGTCGACCGCGTCGATCGCCGCGACCACGTCCGCGATGTGCGTCTCCAGGCCGACGCGGATCCCCTCGGCGGGGCGGTCCGGGTCGAGCCCGGTGAGCGGGACGGCGTACGCCTCGCTGCCCGCCTCGACCAGCCGCGCGGCGGTCGCCTCCCACACGTGGGCGCCGGTGAACGCGCCCGCGACCATGATGAAGACGGTCATGGCCCTCTCCTCCCTCGGGTGGCGCCGCGCCTGTCGCGTACGCCGTCGTCCACGGGCCGGTCGCCCGGCCCGCGCGCCGGTACCGTAGAAACTCCCCCAGAGGGAGGTTCAACTGCCCGTGTCGCACGAGGTGCTGTGGAGCATCGGCGAGCTCGCCGAGCGAGCGGCCGTCACCGTCAAGACCGTCCGCTTCTATTCCGACCAAGGCCTGCTGCCGGAGGCCTCCCGCAGCGGCGGCGGCCATCGCCGGTACGGCCCCGACGCACTGGAGCGCCTACGGCTGATCCGCTCCCTGCGCGGCCTCGACCTGCCGCTGCCCGAGGTGCGCCGGGTGCTGGACGAGGACGACGGTGCGGGGCGGATTCTGGAGGACGCGGTGGCCGGGCGGCTGCGGGCGCTCGGCTCCGAGCTGCGGGCGCTGCGCTGGCGGGAGGCGGCCCTGCGCCTGGTGCGGGACTCCCCGCCCCGGGAGCGGGCCGACCGGCTCGGGCTGCTGGGCGCGCTGGACACCCCGCCGAGCACCGCCCCGCTGGCCCAATTCTGGCGTGCCTGGCTGCCGGCGCGGATGCCGGCCCCGGCGACGTCCGCCTTCCTGGAGCTGGCGGTTCCGCAGCCGCCCGCCGAACCGCATCCGGCGCAGGTGCTCGCCTTCGCCCGGCTGAACGCCCTGGTCAGCCGGCCCTGCCCGGGCGGTCGGCAGCCTCGGCCGGAGGTGCATCAGGTGGCCGGTTCCGGCGGCTCGGCCGCGCTGTACTCGGGGCTCGCCGAGGCGTACGACCTGGCGGGCCCGCACCTGCGCCGGGAGCGCACGCCGCGGCCGGGAGAGGCGCTGGACGCCTATGTGGCCGCCTACGCGACCGCGTACGGCACCCGGGACACCCGCGACTTCCGCCGCAGGCTGACGCGTCTGCTCGCCGCCGAGCCGCGCCTGGACCGCTACTGGGAGCTGACCGCCGCCGTGCTCACGCCCCCGGGCGGCCGGCCGGAGCCGACCCCGGGCTCCGCGGACACCTGGCTGCGCGCGGCGCTGGACGGGGACAACGCGCAAGCGGCGTAGCACGTGATCGTCGTGGCCGCCTCCCTGCCGCCCGGTGCTGGGAGACGGTGCGGTTTCGGCGGAGGGCCGCGCCCTGGTGGGCCGGGCGTGCCGGGTCCTGGCGCCGGAGACGAGGGAGCCGTCACGCGGGGTGTCCGGAGGACGACTGAGTCACCATGTGGAACCGGCGCACAGGCGGGTACCCGTCACCGCGTACCGAACCGTCACCCCGGGACCACGGAGGAACACAGATGAGCACGGTCAAGGAAACGGTCGAGGTCGACGTCCCGATCCACACCGCCTACAACCAGTGGACGCAGTTCGAGGAGTTCCCGCAGTTCATGGAGGGCGTCGAGGAGGTCAGGCAGCTGGACGCCCGCCACAACCACTGGACCATGAAGGTCGGCGGCGTCAAGCGGGAGTTCGACACGGAGATCGTCGACCAGCTTCCCGACGAGCGCATCACGTGGCGCACCACCAGCGGTGACACCCAGCAGAGGGGCAGTGTCCGCTTCCAGCGGGTGGACGACACGCACACGCGCGTGGAGCTCGTGATGGACGTCGAGCCCAGCGGCGCGGTCGAGAAGGTGGGGGATCTCGTCGGCACCATCGACCGCCGCGTCAAGGGCGACATGAAGCGCTTCAAGAACTACATCGAGAAGCGTGGCGCCGAGTCCGGCGCGTGGCGCGGCCGCATCGCGCCCGGTGACACCGGCGGCACCACGGGCGGCATGCCCGGCGGCACCACCGGTGGTATGCCTGGGGGCACCACGGGTGGTATGCCCGGCGGCACGACTCTCTGACCCCCTGGCGCCGCCACACCGCGTGGGGGAGGCCGGCGCCGGTCGACCGGGCGCCGCGCCCCCTCGTGCGCGGCGCCCGTGCCATGGGATCGCCGGCGGCTCCCGCCATGACCCCGGCGTCCCCGGCGTCAACGCAGGGCGGCGGCACCCACCGGGATGCCGCCGCCCTTCACCTGGAGAGCGCGATCAGCGGCGGCCTGTGAACAGCCGGCCGGCCGCACTCCCGCCCTCAGGCCCGGGTGAGAACGAGCGTGGCCATCGGGGCGCCGTCCGCGGCGCCGGAGTTCAACGTGGCCGTCTCCTTGCCGGTGACCGACAGACCGGCTGCCGTGAACAGCGGGGCGAGGATCGACGGCGTCCAGATGCGGTCGTTCATGTCCGCGATCACGCACTGCACCGGCTCGCCCGGTGCCGTCGCGGTGCGCGGTACGGCCGCCGTGCGGTGCAGTAGCCCGCTGGCTGCGTCGAAGCGCATGGACCAGATGACGATGTGGTGGATCCCCTCGCGGTCTGTGAACGAGTCCACCACCATGCGGCCGTCCAGAGGGGACATCGTGGCCGGTGCGCCGTCGTCGAAGACGCTCACCGCGATACGCCCGCCGGGGGCCAGCAGGGAGCGGGCGTGGGTGAGCAGCCCGACCACGACCGACGGCTCCGTGAAACCGTTGAGGGTGCAGTCGGCCAGCAGCACCGTGTCGAAGGCGGTGTCCGGGCGGTAGGACAGGAAGTCGCCCGTCACGAACTCCACCCGGTCGGCACCGGCGGCCGTGGCCCGTGCCCGGGCGCGCTGGAGCGCGGGCTCGGAGGTGTCGATGCCCACCAGCAGGGACGCTTCCGTGGCAGTGGCCACGTGGACCAGGGCGCGTCCCGTCCCGCAGCCCACCTCCAGCACCCGTGCCCCTTTGTCCACGGCACAGGCCAGGCCGTCGAGGTCCCAGTCGGTTTCGCCGGTGCGGCGCTCCACGTCGCGCTCGTAGTCGTCGAAGAGCGGGGCGTCGAAGTAGTACGGCTCGACCCGGACGCTGACGCCGGGCAGCTCGAAGAGCCGGTCCAGCGGCGGGACGGGCTGCGGCACCGGTGTTCCGGCGCGGCTGTAGTCGGATCGCGCGGTCACGGGCGCCTCCCGGCGCGGGAGCAACGGCAGGTCGGCCGTCCACAGCACCCGGGTGCGGCTCTGCCCTGCTGCCACGGCGATCTCTTCGCGTGAGGCCTCGATGAATCCCAGCCGCCGCAGCAGCGGCACGGCCCGGGTGTTCTCGGCCACGTGGCAGTCCACCCGCAGTCGCTGCACACCGCGCCCGGCCAGTGCCGTGCTCAGCCCCAGCAGGATGCCCGTGCCGAGGCCGCGGCCGCGCCACTCCGGATCGACCACCAGCATGCCCAGCGCCGCCGTCCGCGCGTCGGGGTGGCCCTCCAGCAGATCGGCGGCGGCGACCAGACGGCCGTCGACCCGGCATCCCATGAGGTGCTTGAGTTCTTCCGGGACGTGCTGAAGACCTTCGAGGAACTGGCTCTGCGCGTCCGCCGCTCCGGTCGGAATACCGAAATTGAGCCGGGAGTAATCGTCGCACCTCTCCAGCAGATCCTGTAGCGCGGGCCCGTCCTCGGGCGTCAGAGCGACCAGTTGGCGATCATTCGGCAGCGTTACGCGAAGCGTCACCGCTCTCCCTCGGTCGTGCCCTGGCATTTCACGATAGTGAGTCGCCAACTTAGCAAGTACTGTTGCCGGTTGCCAACAGAGCACCTAGGATCCCGTATTGCTACTCGTACGGCGAATGTGAGCCGAACTCGAACCGGCCGATACCGGACCGAAATCGCGGGAGCAATCAGATGGTCATTCAAATGCCCGCGCCGTTCAGCTTTTGGGTGCAACCCACGAAACGCACCAATCTCGACAGCATCATGGCCTATGACGTGCACGACCCGGCCGAATCCGAACTCACCTTCGAGGAAGTCGCCGGGTTGATGCAGGAGATGTTCGACCAGAACGTCATCAGCGTCTTCTTCGAGGGCGGCGAACCCTTCCTGCGTGATGACTTCCTCGACATGGTCGAATACGCCACACCCAACGCCTTCACCATGGTGCGGACCAACGGAACCCTGGTGACGGCCGAGACCGCCCGCAGACTCAAGGCCGCGAGCGTGGGAGTCGTGTGCGTGGACATCGAGGGCGGTGACGCGGCCACCCACGACACGCTCGTCGGCCTGCCCGGCGCGTTCGACCGAGCGGTCGAGGGGGTCCGGCACCTGGTCGACGCCGGCGTCACCACCTTCATCACCACCATCCTGACCAGCCACAACATCGACCAGTTGCAGGCACTGGCCGACCTGACGGCCGGCACCGGCGCGGAGAAGCTCGGGGTCCTCAGGCTCTACCCACTGGGCCGGGCCCGCGCCAACTGGTCCCGGCTCTCGGTGCCGCTGCCCCGGCAGATGGCCGCGCTCGAGGCGATCAGGGTGCCCGACGGGGTGCAGCTGATGCAGTCCTGGCATCCCAACGACCCCAACTGCTGCTGGCAGATGGCGGCCGTCGACGCATACGGCAACAGCATCGGCTGCCCGTACCTGCGTGACTTCGCCAACTACGGCAATATCCGGCAGACATCGTTCATGGAGACCTGGCGCAATCCGATCTACAAACAGGTGCGCGGGGCGAGCGCGGTGAACGCGTGTCCCGAATGCGCGGCGAACGACCGCAACCGCTCCGGCGGCTGCCGGTCGACCGCATACGCCTTCGGAGGAGCCTGGGACGCACCGGACCCGTACTGCACCCACATGAACAACGGCACGGACCTGACCCGCCTTCCCGGCCGGATAGCCGATCTCCCGTTCGGTGCACCGCCGACCATGTCAGGGGTGTGACCCGTGACGACCGAATCCCCGGCACGTACCGTGTATACGCAGAATTCCCTGCTGCGGCTGCGGCCGTTCGAACCCTGGCACGCAGTGATGGCCTACACGCCGGACAAACCTGCCCTGCACTGGCTGAATTCCCATTCGTGGCTCGTCCTGGAGTTGTGCGACGGCCGCACACTCGAGGAGATCGCCGAGACGATCGCGGAGGTCATGCCCGACCGCGACGACGTCCTCGCCTCCACCATGGGCTGCATCGAAGACCTGGAGCGGAAGAACCTCATCCACGCGAGCACCGACGCCGGAAGCACCCCGGCAGGGAAGGAGGTGAAGAACCGATGAGCAAACACATCGACATCGAAAAGCTCAAGGCGATCGCCGCCGAGGACAACGAGCGCCCCGAGGTCTCCACGATGGACCCCCAGGTCCGGACCTCCAAGTACGCGCTGTTCCCCGAGCCCAAGGACATGTCCGCGCTGGAGGACGAGTCCTGAGCTGACGAGCGCCCGGCGCGGTCGACGACCCGCCGGGCACGGTAGTTCCCTTTCGCCCCAGGCACGCGGAGGTTCCATGGCAGGTCGTCCTCGTACGCTGCTGGTGAACCCACCGCTGTGGAACGTCTACGCGCCGCATCTGGCGGTGCCACTGCTCACCGCCTCGCTGCGCAACCACGGTTGGCCGGTCACCGCTCTCGACCTCGGCGCCGTCCACCTGCGGTGGATGCTGACGGCCCGGACGGTGGCCGGCCTCTGCGCACGCTACGACCGTGCGGACGAACTGGGCCTCGACCCGGCCGCCGTGGACGAGGCCCGGCTGCTGCTGCCCTCGGTGTGCGCCGACGTCGAGGCCGCCTGGGCCGCCGTGCACGATCCCGCCGGTCTGCGCGACCACGCCGCGTTCACCCGGGCTGCCCGCACCCTCGGCAACGCCCTGGTGTGCCACTCCGCGGCCTTCGCCGGATTCCACTGCGACCTGCGCTCCAACCGCCAGCACTACAGCGAGTGGTCCAGCGCGTCGGTGCTCGCCGCCACCCGCGACCCGGACCGCAACCCGTACCGCTGGGCGTTCGAGACCCTGCTCCCGTCCCGGCTCGCCGACCCCCACCTGGGCATGGTGGGCATCTCGGTGTCGGCCGACACGCAGCTCATCCCGGCCATGACGGCGGCCGCGCTCGTCCGGGAACACCGCCCGGACCTGAGGATCGTCATGGGCGGCAACTACATCACCCGCATCGCCGGACGCTGGCGGGACCGGCACCCCTTCTTCGACCTGGTCGACGACTTCGTGCTCTACGAGGGCGAGGACGCGATCGTCGCACTGTGCGAGAACCTCTTCGAGGGCGGTTCCCGTCCGGTGCCCGGCCGCAGCTCGCTCACCTCCGACGGGCGACTGGACTTCGCCCCTGCCCGCGACGTCGACCTGGCCACGCTGCCCGCCCCCGACTTCGACGACTACGACCTCGACTCCTACCTGGCCCCCGGCCCCGTGCTGCCCGTACTGGCCTCCCGCAGCTGCGCCTGGAACTGCGCGTTCTGCTCGATCCCCTTCGCCAGCAACCGCTACCGTCACCGGGACGCCGTCACCGTCGTGGACGAGATGCAACACCTGGCGCGGCGGTACGGCTCGACGTCGTTCATGTTCGTCGACGAGATCATGACCCAGCGGACGCTGCGCGAGGTCGGCGCCGAACTGGTACGCCGCGAGGCCGGTCTGCACTGGTACGGCGAGACCCGCTTCTCCGCCGGACTGGACGATGCCCTGGCCGCCACGCTCTACAAGTCCGGCTGCCGCAGACTCGACCTCGGCCTGGAGTCGTACAACCAGCGGGTGCTCGACCTCATGCGCAAGGGCACCCGCATCGAGCACATCCAGCCCAGCGTCGAGGCGCTGCTGCGCGCGGGTGTGCCCGTGCACCTGTTCTGCATCACCGGCTTCCCCGGAGAGACGGCCGAGGAGGCCCGCCGCACCGCCGCGTTCGTGGAACACACCCTGCGCCGTTCCAAGGAGGAGTTCGGCCTGCCGTACTCGACCAGTGTCAACGGGCCGTTCGTGCTGGACCTGCTCTCCCCGGTCGGCGAACACCCGGAGCGGTTCGGCATCAAGGTGCTGCACCCCGGCCCGGACGAGGACCTGGCGCTGAGCGCGGACTACGTGAGCGCGTCCGGGCTGACCGGGACCGAGGCCGCGGCGCTGGCCGCGGAGGCAGACGCCCTGCCCGACACCGGCCGCACAGCGCCGTTGCAGCACCGCGGCCTGATCGGCGAGTCCGAGGAGTACGCCTTCCTGCGCTGCGTCCTCGACACCGGCGTACCGCCCGGGCGTCCCCTCGCCGGAGCCACCGTGTTCACGCCGGCGCCCGGTGATCCGCTCCGACTGGCGGAGGGGGTGACCTGGCGGGTGTCGGCCGATGCCAGGACGGTCGGGCTGTACGCCGCCGGAGCCGACAGCATCCTGCGCCTGCCCAGCCGGTACGCCGGACTCCTGTCCGACCTGGACGAAGGCGTCCGGCCCGGCGAACGGGACGGCGGACGGCGCGACGACGACGTTCTGAGAGTGCTCTGCACGCTCTGGACGTTCGGGTTCCTCGCGGACCCGTGGCGCCACGCCACGGCCCTCCCCACCGGGCCCACCCCCGGGCTGCGCGTCAGGGCCGCGCCCGGCTGGCGCCGCTCCGTCGACCCCGACACCGGCCGGGCGCGGATGACCAGCCTGGTGACCGGACGCGAAGTGGAACTCAACGTCCACGCCTTCCTGCTGTGGCTCGACCACACCGAGGGAGGGCAACCCGCAGCGGCCGACTGGCACGCGGTGGCCGACATGATCAAAGTCGAACTCCTCCAGGCGTACCGCACAGACGACCCGGTGATGACGGAAGCCGGATCCGGCCGGCAAACGGAACGGGAAGGCGCATGACAACCGTGGAGACCGTCGGCGACGGCAACCGGCTCGCCTACTGGCGTGCCTTCTTGAAGCGGTACTGGGAACGCGAGGCGGGCATCGTCGGCCCCCCGCCGGTCGACCTCGGCCTGGGCGGCGACTGGTTCTTCCAGGCCGTCGTCGCGGCGGCCGCCGCGGGGGAAAAGGGTGAGGGACCGCTGCTGCGGCTGTCGGTCGCCGGCAGGAGCCCGCACACCGACCGGGCCCGCTATCTGCCCCGCGCCGAGGACGGCTCCGTCGCCGGGTTCCTCGCCCGCATGGACGGCGAGACCGGGGGAGCGGAGTGGAGCATCGGGCTGAGCAGGCTGCACCGCACCAGCTTCGAGCTGTGGGAGCGGGCCGCAGTCTTCACCGAGGAGCTGTGGAGCGCACTCGGCGGCTTCCCCTCCGGCTACGCCGACACCGACATCTTCCTCGGCCGGTACGCCGGCACACGCGGCGGCATCCACTGCGACAACGCCGCCAACTTCATGTTCGGCGTCGCCGGCCCGAAGGACCTCATCGTCTGGCCGCCCTCCGACGGCGAGTGGCTGCCCCTGCACCGCAGCGACTGGTCCTCCGCACGCCACACCGGGCAGACACTGCGCGCCAGTACCACCGACATGGGCTACTTCCCCTCCCGCTTCTGGCACGTCGGATCCTCCCCGGACGCCTCGTCCGCCACCTTCAACATCGCCCTCTTCTTCGACGGCGACCCACTCGACACCGCCACCGCCGCCGTGGCCGCGTCACTCGCCGGCACGCCCCGCCCGCCGTACGACCAACTCGTCCGTCCGAACGGCACGGAGCTGCCCGAGACGGTGGCCGACCTGCTCGACCACGCCCTGGCCCGCATCGACCGGGCCGACATCGCCGACCGGCTGCTGGCCACCTGGCTGCGCAAGCTCAGCGCCCGCGGCTTCGGCCACGTCCCCGACCCGCTCGAGGTCGCGCCGGTCGACCACGACCTGCCCGTGCGGCTGCACCGATTCCCGGTGGTCCACCAGCGGTCCAAGGGGCGCCTGCTCGTATCGGCCAACGGCCACCTCGCCCGCCTGCCCGACCACCCCGCGCTGCCCGCCGTCCTCGACCGGCTCAACAGCGGGGAGATCGCCACCCCGGCGGACCTGACGCGCGAACATCCCGGCGTGGCAGGGGACTTCGCTGATATCGTCGATGCCGTCCTCTACCGGCTGCGCTCGTGGCGCGCGATCGACGTCCTGGACAGGGATGCCCGCTAGCCCCTCTCGCATCCGCCTGCGCGCGGCCCTGCTCTTCGCCGTCCTGCTCGCTTCCTCCGGGGGCGACGAGGTCGCTGTCTTCGCCCTCACCTTCCACCTGGCGCCCTCCGGCGCCTACTTCGTCGGGATCCTCCAGATCGCCGGTCTCCTGCCGGGGGTGCTTCTGGGACGGCCCGTGGGCAGGGCGCTGGTGGGACGCAGGCCGGGACCGGTGCTGGCCATGGCGTCCGCCGCCCAGGCGGCCATCACCGTCGTACTGTCGTCCGGCCTGCCGCCGGGCGGCACCGTCGCGGGCGTGGCCCTGCTGGCGGCCGTGAACACCGTCAGCGTCACGGCGCTGAACGCGGCTCTGCCGGTGCTGGCGGGCACCGACGTAGCCGAGAAGGCCTACGGCCTCGCACAGTCGGCCGGCTCACTGGCCATGGTGCTGGGCCCGCTGGCGGGCTCGGCCCTGTTCGCGACCCTCGGCATCCGCGGCGCCCTGCTGGCCGACGCAGCGACGTTCCTGACGGTAACGGCGTACGGCGTAGCGGTGCGCACCGTAGAACTGATTCCGGACGACACCGAATCCGACTCCGCGTCCGGACGCGGGGGACTCACCGGCGGCTCACTCCTCGCCCTCGGCCTGGTGTTCGTGGTCATCGCCGCCACGGCAGGAACCGACGTGGCGTTCGTCTTCCTCGTCCGTGAGCACGCACCCGGCTCCGCCGTCGCCGTGTTCGGATTCGCCACCGCCGCGTGGGCCGTCGGCATCCTCGCCGGCAGCGCCCTGGCCGGCCGCCTCGCCTCCACACCACCCGTTGCCCGCCTCGCCCTCTCCGGCTCGGTCATCGGCGCCGTCTACCTCGTCTGCGGGCTCGCCCCCACCGCCACCGTCCTGCTGACCACGTTCGTCGTCGGCGGCATCGCCAACGCCGTGTTCAACACCACCCTGCGTGCCGCCATCTACCGCATGACCGGCCCGGCGCAGGCCGCCCGCGCCTTCGGCGCCTTCACCGCCGGCGTCAACGCCGCCGTCCTGTGCGGCATCCTCGTCACGACTCCCTTCGCCGAAGACGCCAGCGCCCCGGCCTACACCGTCGGCGGCGCCGTGGCCCTGTGCGCAGCCCTCGCCACCGTGCCCATCGCCCTGCGGACCCGCGCGGCAGATCCCAGCCGACCGCGCCTCCGCAGGCCTGACACGCGGGCCGCTGACGCTGGGGGAGGGGCCGGTCGCTCTGCATGAGGTGCTCCCACTCGCGCAGCTGACGGCCTGGAAATCAGGGTGTGGTCGGCACAGCCGGGGTGATAGGGAAGCGATGTGACAGAGAGTCTTGAGTTTTCCGCCCTGCTGCAACTGATCGACGAGCGGTCGGCTGCGTTCCGGAGTGCGGTTGCCGCCGCGCCCAGCCTTGACGCGCCGGTGCCGTCCTGCCCCGAGTGGACGGTGTTCGACCTGGTGCAGCACCTGGGTAAGGGCCAGCGCTGGTGGGCCGCGATCGTCGCCGCGGGCCCGGCCGAGGCTCCGCCGGCCAAGGATGCCGCGGAGGCGCCGCGCGACCTCGAGGCGCTGCTGGCCTGGTACGCCGAGTCGAACGAACTGCTGCTGAGCGCGCTGCGCGAGGCCGGCCCGGAGCGCGGGTGCTGGACGTGGTGGAGCGCCGGTGTGTCGCCGGCGAATGCGTGGGGCGTCGCCCGGCGCCGGGTGCACGAGGTGCTGGTGCACACGTACGACGCCCAGCTCGCCGCAGGCTCCGTGCAGCCGATGCCGGCGGACGTCGCGATCGACGGCGTGGCCGAGTTTCTCGACACCTGCAACTCCACCCCGGCGGCCTGGCCGCACGAGCCCGCCATCCTCCACTACCACGCCACCGAGGGCCGCTCCTGGCTCCTCGCGCTGGACGGCAGCGGCGCCTGGCCCGCACCCCTGACGGACGACGCCCCGCCCGCCTCCGCTTCGGCCACGGGCACGGCCGAGCAGCTGCTCCTCTTCGTCTGGGGCCGCCTCACGATGAGCGACCTGAAGATCGAGGGCGACCCGCAGGTGTTCGAGCATCTGATCGCCTGGGAGCCCGAGGAGTAGCGGTCAGTACCGCCGGCGGACGGCCTCGATGGCGTCCCTTAGCTGGTCCTGCCGTGGCGGCGGCGGATGCGCCGTCATGCTGCGGGCTCGATGCCGAGTTCGGTGAGCAGGCCGCGAACGCGCCGCTCGATCTCGTCGCGAATCGGCCGCACGGCGGTGACGCCTTGGCCGGCCGGGTCGTCGAGCTGCCAGTCCAGGTACCGCTTGCCGGGGAAGTACGGGCAGGCGTCGCCGCAGCCCATCGTGATCACCACGTCTGACGACTGCACCGCCTCTGCGGTGAGGATCTTGGGCGTCTCGGCAGAGATGTCGATTCCCGCCTCGGCCATGGCCTCGACCACGGCCGGGTTCACGATGTCGGCGGGGGCGGACCCGGCCGAGCGGACCTCGACCCGGCCTGCGCCGAGACGGGTGAGGAAGGCGGCGGCCATCTGGGACCGGCCGGCGTTGTGCACGCAGACGAACAGCACGGAAGGAACGGCGGAGCTCATCGGGCTGGTGCGCTTTCTTCGGGGGAACGGGCGGGAGCGGAGGGCTGCGGCCCGCCGTGGGGGACGATGACCTCATCCTCGCGCACGGCGGCCGGCCGGCCGAAACAGACGACCACCAGGCCGAGCCCGGCGGCGGCGCCGACCAGCTGGGCGGCGAGGAACGGCGGCACGGAGGTGGGGGCGATGCCGGCGAAGGTGTCGGTGAATGCGCGGCCGATCGTGACGGCCGGGTTGGCGAAGCTGGTAGAAGACGTGAACCAGTACGCGGCTCCGATGTAGGAGGCGACCAGCAGCGGCGCCAGATGCGGGCGGCCGGCCCGGGCCACGCCGAAGACAAGCCAGACGAGCCCGGCGGTGGCCACGACCTCCGCCAGCCACAGGTGTCCGGCCCACCGGTCGTGAGTGGAGAAGCGCACCAGCGGTTTGCCGAACATGGCGTCGGCCAGCACGGACCCGGCGATCGCCCCGGCGACCTGGGCAGGCACGTACGCGGCGACGTCCCGCAGGGTGGGGCCGTCGGTGCGGCGGCCGGTGAACCAGGCCACGAGGGTGACCGCGGGGTTGAAGTGCGCCCCCGACACCGAGCCGAGCAGGGCGATCAGCACGCCGAGACCGAAGACGGTGGCCAGGGAGTTCGCCAGCAGCTGCACCCCGACATCATGGGTCAGCTCGGTGGCCTGGATCCCGGAGCCGACCACCACCGCGACCAGCGCCGCCGTCCCCAGCCCCTCGACCGCCGCCCGCCGCAGCAGCGGGGCCGGCGCGCTCACGCCGAGGCCTTCGCGGACACGGCCGGGATCTGGAGCAGAGCGGACAGCTTCGCCAGGGCTTCGGGGAGAACCCAGTAGTACACCCAGGTCCCACGCCGCTCGGAGCCGACCAGCCCGGCCTCGCGCAGCACCTTCAGGTGATGGGAGATCGTGGGCTGGGAGACGTCGAACGGGCCGATGAGGTCGCACACACACGCCTCGCCGCCTTCGTGGGAGGCGATCAGCGACAGCAGCCGCAGCCGGATCGGGTCCGACAGCGCCTTGAACATCCGCGACAGCTCGGCCGCAGCCTCCTCGCCCACCGGCTCGCGGACCATCGGCGCGCAGCACACCGCAGCGTCCTGCCCGAGCACCGGAAGACCAGCTTGTTTCGACATTCTTCAATATTGACAGCCGTCGATCCAGGCGGCAAGGTCAGCTGTATCGACAGACGTCGAAACAAGTCGTGGGGAGACCGCCATGTCCCGTGTTCAGCTCACCCTGCGCGTCGCCGACCTCGAAGCCTCCATCGCCTTCTACTCCAAGCTGTTCGGCACCGAGCCGGCCAAGCGCCGCGAGGGCTACGCCAACTTCGCCATCACCGAGCCCCCGCTCAAGCTCGTCCTCATCGAGGGCGGGACCGGCGAGGACACCCGCCTCGACCACCTCGGCGTCGAGGTAGCCACCACCGAGGACGTCTACGCCGCCACCACCAGGCTCGAGGACGCCGGCCTGGCCGCCTTCGAGGAAAGCGACACCTCCTGCTGCTACGCCCTCCAGGACAAGGTGTGGGTCACCGGCCCCGGCAAGGAGCCCTGGGAGGTGTACGTGGTCAAGGCCGACGCCGACACGCTGGAGAAGGCCGGCACCGCCGCCGACGCGTGCTGCGGCATGAGCGCCTGCGGCACCCCCTGACGGCAGGCCATCGACCCGGCTCACACCCTGGCCGAGCCCAAGGCCGCCACTGGCGAGACCCCAGCCGGACCTTTCTCTGCGGGACCCTCCCCGGTCAGCCCTGCCGCGTTGCCACCGGGGGCCGCCAGATGTCCATCGGCGTCGAGCCGACGGCGAGGCCGCGTTCGTCGAGGAGTCGGCCCATGTGCTTGAGAGTGCGCAGTGACACCGCGCTACGGACCACGGTGAGTTCGGGGAAGCGGGTGGCCAGGGACGCTTCCAGCGCGGGGAGCCCGGAGGCGTCGCGCAGCCAGGCGATCAGGTGCAGGTTCTCCGGTCCGGTCAGGCCGACGCTGAGCCTGATCTCCGGGAGCGCCGCCACGGAGCGGGCCACGCTGTCCAGTCGCGCCGCCGGCACGCGGCAGCGGAGCACGGCCGTCACCGGCCAGCCGGAGACCGACTGGGCGATCTCGCAGCGCATCCGCATCCGCCCCTCGGACAACAGCCGCCCCAGACGGCGCCGTGCGGTCGGTTCGCTCACCCCGAGGCGCGTGGCCAGCTCGGTGTTCGGCAGGCGCGCGTCGGTCGTCAGCGTGCGGATCAGCTGTTCGTCGCGTTCGTCCAGGGGGCGGACCGGCTCGTCGCGGGCCGCGGTGTCGCCGATCACCGTTTCGCGCTGGGCCGGTTCGAGGGTGCCCAGGCGCCAGCGGCTGGCCTCGCCGTACGTGGTGACCAGCAGTTCGGCGTGGTGGGCGCGCACGCCCGGCACCACGTCCAGTTCCCGTCGTAGATAGGCGGAGGAGGAAGCCAGGTCGGCCACGGCCACCGTGGCCAGCAGCGAGCGGGTACCGGTCAGGTGGTGCAGGTAGATGACGTGTGACCGGATCCACGCCCAGCGCACGGGCCACCACCCTCCACGACGCCCGGGCGTTGAGTTGCAGCGCGTGCACCAGCTCTAGGTCGAGCTCGTCGACGAGTTCCTGCATGGAGCCCCCTTCGCAGCCGGCCCTTCCCCAGGATCCTCGCTACGAAGACACGATGGACGACGAAATCCTGCGCATCAGGGCTCATCGGTAGCTTGCTGCTCATCCTAGGTGAGTCCTTCCGCCCCACCTCTAGGAGCGCTGCCATGTCCGTGCGCGAGGCCGCCCACGCTCTGGCCGACGATCTGGTCGCCCTACGACGTGAGATCCACGCCGACCCCGAACTCGGCCGTCAGCTGCCCCGCACCCAGCAGCGGGTGCTGGCCGCGCTGCACGGACTGCCGCTGGAGATCACCACCGGCCGTGAGCTGTCCTCGGTGACCGCCGTGCTGCGCGGCCGCCGGCCGGGGCCGACTGTCCTGCTGCGCGCGGACATGGACGCACTGCCGATCACCGAGGACACCGGACTGCCGTACGCCTCGAAGGTGCCCGGAGCGATGCACGCCTGCGGCCACGACCTGCACACCGCGATGCTGGTGGGCGCGGCGCGGCTGCTGGCCGGACGACAGCAGGAGCTGGCCGGTTCGGTGGTGTTCATGTTCCAGCCGGACGAGGAGGGCACGGACGGCGGCGGCGCCGTGCCGATGCTCGAGGAGGGCGTGCTGGAGGCCTCCGGGCAGCGGCCGGTGGCGGCGTACGCGCTGCACGTGGCCTCGAACCGGCTGCCGCGCGGCCTGTTCGCCGGCCGGGCCGGGACGGCGGGGGCCGCCTCCGACGGGCTGGCGGTGACGGTGCGCGGCAAGGGCGGCCACGGCTCCGCACCGCATGCGTCCGCCGATCCGGTGCCGGTGCTGTGCGAGATGGTGATGGCCTTGCAGACCTTCGTCACCCGCCGCTTCGACGCCCAGGACCCGGTGGTGCTCACCGTGGGCACCATCCACGCCGGAACCAAGCGCAACGTGATCCCCGAGCACGGCTTCTTCGAGGCGACCGTGCGGACTTTCTCCCGCGCGGCCCGGGAGCTGATGCGGGAGGGCACTCGTACCCTGCTCACCGGCATCGCCGCAGCTCACGGGCTTACCGCTGAGGTGGAGTACGAGGACGGGTACCCGGCGCTGGTCAACGATCCGGCCGAGTCGGGGCTGGCCGCGGGTGCCGTCACCGACCTGTTCGGCGCGGCGCGCTACCTCGACGCGCGGACGCGCACGCCGGGCGGGGAGGACATGGCGTTCGTCCTGGACCAGATCCCCGGCGCCTACCTGATGCTGGGCGCCTGCCCGCCGGACCGCGACTTCTCCACCGCCGCCCAGAACCACTCACCGCAGGCGGTGTTCGACGACTCCGTACTGGCCGACGGTGCGGCCCTGTTCGCCGAACTGGCGCTGCGGCGCCTCGCCCAGGCCGAGCGGCGGGCGGTCGGAACGTCCACGAAGGCCGAGGCCCGGTGAGAGCGGCCCCGACGGGCGGCCGCACCGGTGTGGCCGGGCGGTCTGCCGCCACGGGACCGGGCCTGCGCCGGACGCTGGCGGCCCTGCTACTCGTCGAACCGTTCAGTGGATGTCCGGGCCAGGGCGGTCACACCGACATGGAACCGCTCACCCACGGCCGGCAGCAGCGGAGTGAAGTAGCCCTGCTGGAAACACTGCTGGTGGGGCGGGCGCTTCAGGGCACCCTCGCCGGGTACCTGCCGCTGATGTTCGGCCTCGTCCGGCTCCGGACCACGATCGAGGACACCCGGCGGGGCGTCGCCTCCCTGTCCGGGGCGCTGATGCTGGGCCTCCTGCTCGGCAGCGTGAGCACCTCATTGCTGCTGCACGCGGCCGGTCCCGTGCCGGCGCTGTGGGTACCCGCCGTCGGCACACGCGCGGGGCTCGCCCTGCTGGGGACGGTGCCCCGCGACGAGCCGTCCGGCGACGTGTCTGCGGCAGGCGGCGTCGACTGGGCCGGATCGGCACTGCTGTCGGCCGGCCTCGTGCTCGCGGTGCTCGCACTGCACCAGGGCGCGCTCTGGGGCTGGACGGCACCCGCAACGCTCGCCTGCCTCGCCACCGGCCTGTTGCTGCTCGCCGCCTGGACGGCGCTCCAACTGCGCTCCTCCGCACCGTTGATCGACGTACGCCGGCTGTTCCGGCCGAGCCTGCTAGCGGTGTTCGCGGTCGGCTGCTGCGTGAACTTCGTCGTCATCGGCGGCCAGGTCTCCTACGCCGCCTATCTGACGGACCGTGGCGGGCTCGGACTGAAACCGACCGCCGCTGGGCTGGTATTGCTGCCGGCCTTCTGTGCGATGGTCGCGTTCAGCGCGCTGACCAGCCGGTTCGGGCGGGTCGCCGGCTTCCGGCGGGTCACCGTGACCGGCGCGGGACTGTTGGGCGCGGGCACGGTGGACATGCTCCTGCGACCGTCCACCGCGGTCGAGGTCGCGGCGGCGCTCGTCCTCGCGGGCGCCGGGCTGGGGCTGATCACGGGCGCCACCCGGGTCCTGGTGATCGACGGCGTGCGCGTCGAGGAGACCGCCGCCGCCGAGGGCCTGTTCGAACTGCTGGTCAGCCTGGGCATCGCCGTCGGCTCGGCCACCACTGCGGCGGTCCTGGCCGCACAGGGCGCGAACCTCCCCGGCTATCGGACCGTCTGGACGGTCGGCACCGGAGTGGCCCTGCTCGGCCTCGCGGCGGCCCTGCGCCTTCCACGCCCGACAGACACGGCAGACTGACGGCCAGTCGGCTGCTGCTCCGGTTGGCGCCCATCACCAAAGCTTGTCGATCTCCCCTGGATACAGCTCGATGCGGGAGTGAGGGAACGACGCCTGCGCCTGCCGGCCCGCAGCCGAGAAGAAGTCTGCCATCGTGACCTTGTCGAAGCCGGGCTGATCGCTGGGAAAGGGAGCCTGTGGTGTTCCTCCGATGAGTACGGTTCCCGGAAGCACACGCCAGCCGGCGCTTTCGTAGAAGGCTTGCAGTGGGCGATCACACGTGAACAGGCCCACGTCCAGGCCCTGGGTGATCATCCTCTCTCGGGCCGCTGTCACCAGCTGCCGGCCATACCCACGACCACGCGCCCCCTTGCTCGTCGCCACCGTGCTCAGCCCACCAGCCGAAAAGCACTGACCGGCATGGACGATCTCTTTGAACAGGATGTCCAGCGCGGCGAGCACGGTCCCCTCGTCCACAAGCAGCAGCGACAACGGGCGCAGTGCAGGATCGTGGATCGGGGCGTCTACAGGAGCGTCCGGCCCGGACTCGGACGGCCATGCCTGCTCCTGGATCTCTCTCACCTGGACCCGCAGGTCGGCGGGGGCGGCTGCTTCCGGGAAGGACAAGATCTGCACGCGCCGATTGTGCTCGGGCCCCGCGCAAGCGCAAGCGATTTAGCCGACGATGATCACACGCGGCTACATCAGTATGGACGGGTCATTCGTTCCAGTCGGACCACGACGATGGCGATGTCGTCGTCTGCGCCGCTGGTGAGGCCCAGGCGGGCGAGGAGGGCGTCGGCGAGGTGTTCCGCGCCGAAGTCGGCGCAGGTGGCGAGCGCGGAGGTCAGGCGGCTCAGACCGGTGTCGATGTCCTCACCGCGACGTTCGATCAGGCCGTCGGTGTAGAGGACGAGGGTGTCGCCGGGGGTGTAGGACGCATTGGCCTGGGGGCGCGGGACGTGTTCGGGGCGGGCGCCCAGCGGTGGGTCGGTGGCCTGGTCGAGCAGCTCGCAGGAGCCGTTGGGGTGGAGCAGGACGGGTGGGGGGTGGCCGGCGCTGCTGTAGACGAGGAGCTGGCTGTGGCAGTCGACGAGGACCTGTACGGCGGTGGCGGCCAGTGCCCCCTCCACCGAGCGGGCGTAGAGTCCCAGCACCTCCAGGGCCTGGGCGGGGCCGTGGACGGCGCGGGTGGCGGCGCTCAGCGCGCTGCGGAGCCGGCCCATGACGGTGGCGGCCGACAGCCCGTGGCCGACCACGTCACCGACTGCGACGGTGAAACGGTCCGAGGGCAGGTCCACCGCGTCGTACCAGTCTCCGCATACGTTCAGCGAGCCGGTCGCGGGCAGGTAGCGCACGGCGATATCCGGGTGCCGGGCCAGGTCGGGGGAGTAAAGCATGGCCTCTTGCAGGGCGACGGCGACCCGCCGTTCACGGGCGTGGGCCTGCCGCAGTTCCTCGTTCAGCTGCTGTAGCTGCCGCGCCCTGGCGTACAGCTCGGCCTCCATGGCCGCTTCCCGCCCGGGACTGACCGACGGCGGGTCTGCCGTGTGGTGGGCACGGACGACGTCGGTCATGTCCTCCGACCGGTGGATGATCCAGGTGACCTTTCCGTCCGGCCCCAGGATCGGCACGTTGATCGCGGTCCACCACCGCTCCTTGAACACCTCGGGATTGCCGGCGACCGGGATGTCGTACTTCTGCAACGCCATGTGATCCGTCTCGCCGGAGAGCAGGACCCGGTGCAGTGAGGCTTTCAGCGTGTCCACCCCGTCCGCCTCCGGGTCGGCGGGGTCGTCCGGGAAGGCATCGAAAAGATACTTCCCGAGCAGCTCGACCCGGCTTCGCCCGGTGACCTCGCAAAATGCCTGGTTGGCAGCCGCGATCACCAGGTCCGTGCCGAGCACCAGGCACGGGCTCGGAAGGGCGGCGAACACCCCCGGATAGTCGATCTCCGGCATCACGCGCACTTTTCCTGCCAGTCGCTCGCTCCTCAATCTACGGAAGGTCCGGGTCCCCCGCCCGCCGAGCCCACTCGCAGCCCCTCCGCAAGGTGCCCGCATGCGTCCAGGAACCTCCCTCGCTGCTCGGGGGGGGCGAAGCGCTCACTCCGTACGTCGCCGGCGAGGCCCCGAGGCGCCCGGCGTCACTCATCCACAGCCCGGGGCTCGACCGACGGCGGTCCAGAGGGCGAGGCTGCGTACGCATCTTCCTTGCCGGGGGGCGCTTCCACTGTGCGGCCGTGGTCGCGCCCGCCGGCCGGGAGCGCGCCCTCATCCACGGCCCCCGACCACGGCCTGCCCGGCGACGGCCCCGCCGCCGCACACCCAGCAGCCCGGTATCCCGCTTCAGCACCACGTCGCACTTGGGGATCCGGTTCGCGTGGTCGCCGTCGGTCCGCGCGTCCTCAGTACAGCTTCACGTGAAGCTCAAGGGAGGGAAGGTGCGGATCGTTGGAGGATTCCCGGTCGACGGCGATGCTCACGGCGAACGTCTTGCCGAAGTCAAGGACACACACGGTCTTTCCGTCCAGGTTCCGGACGTCCTGGTCGAAGTTGCTGTCCCAGTTCTGGTTCCGGGCAGCGGCAATGCACTCATTGTCGTTGGCGGGGATAGAACCGACAAGGCCCTTTGTGTCTTCCGCGAAGTCGAGCGTGGACCAGGTGTCGTTGACGTCGTCACGGCAGGAGTTGCCCTTGTAGAGCATGAGGCGTTGGTCGTAAAGCTCGGCATCGCCAGGGGCGTCTCGGTCGCTGTCGGTGGTGACCACTTTCAGGTCTGGGGTGATCACCTCTTCTGTGCCAGTGCCATGTTTGGGATCCTTGCACCTCAGAGCAGGAACCTTGAGGGTCTTGATTCCCGGCACCGCTGGAAGGGCGGCAGTGGACGCTGATGCGCTGGGCTGCGGGTTCTTCGCATCGCTGCCTCCACCAGTGCAGGCGCAGAGTGCCAGCATGCACACAGCAGCGACGGGTAACAGCCTCCGCATTGGCCAACTCCTGAAGATTCGGTGGCACGGGCAACGAGAATTATCGTCGACATCAACGCCTCAGAAGCCGTTCTCGCCGATACACCCGAGCTCAGCGACGCCGAACTGGTCACCCTGACCGAGCGCCTCCCGCACCAGGGTTGAAGTCCGGTGCGTCCGGGTGTCCGAAGCCGAGTGCGTTCGTCCCGCCGGTCGGGCACCATGCACAGCGGTGTCGGCAGCCCGTGGGAGCTGGCGGGCAGTCATTCGGGAGGAGAGGCAAGGCAGTGAGGAAGAAGCGGGGGGACCGCGCCGAGATGGCGGCGGGCGGAGCAGCAAGTGGGGGCTTACGGCCCTCCGTACCGAGGCAGTCCCGGGTCCGGGGTGTGCTGCTCCTGGCCGCTGCTTGGCTGACGGGCCTTGTGGGATTGGGGTTTGCCCTGGCCGCGTTCAACCACTGGCAGGCCGCCCGGTTCCCGCCCAGGCTGGCCGCCTATGCG
Organism: Streptomyces sp. NPDC001606; assembly: GCF_053596835.1. Lineage (NCBI taxonomy): Bacteria > Bacillati > Actinomycetota > Actinomycetes > Kitasatosporales > Streptomycetaceae > Streptomyces > Streptomyces sp. NPDC001606. Next base: position 75,825 of record NZ_JBSFHC010000001.1, on the reverse strand, counting down.
GTCGCGCTGCGTGCTCCCTGGTGGTACGCGACGGTCATTGCCGCGGGGGTGATCGTGGCCGGGACTGTGGCGCTCGGGGCCGTACGCGCTGTGGTGCTGCGATGTCCTCCGAGCGCCCAGGGTTTCAGTCGTCTGCGGCTCTTCCTGCCGGTCATGGCGTTCGACGCGGTCTACGGTGTGGGGAGGGACTCGCTGGTGCCCTGGTGGGACCTCGACCTCCTCGTTCCCCTCGTTGTGGTGTGTGCCCATACCCTGTTGTTCGGCGCGCGTCGTCTCGCCGTGCTCGGACGGCAGCATCTCGCGGAGATCATCCGGTCTCCGGGAGAACTCCGCAGGGACTCGTTCACCCTCTATTTGAGGTCCTTCGAGGACGACGTCGGGCGTACGGCCCTGGAGGAGAACCGGCATCCGGCCCCCGGGCCGGGCGCGGTGCTGTCGGACCTGCCTCTGTCTGCGCGGACCGAGGAGGAGCAACTGGCACAGGCACTGAAGCTGGTGGCACCGATGGTGGCCGTGGGCCGGCCGGGAGAGCGGCTTCCTCTGGTCGGTGCCCGGCGGTTGTATCTGCCGATCGACGACTGGCAGGACACCGTCCGGGACTTGATGGGGCGAGCGCGGCTCGTGGTGATGGCTGTGGGGCTGGGTCCCGGACTGCTGTGGGAGTTCAGGGAGGCGACACGGCTGCTGTCCGGAGAACGAGTCGTTCTCCTCGTCCCCGGTCGTGACGAGTACGAGACGTTCCGGGCCCAGGCGGCGGCGCCACCCGGGCACGACACAGTGCGGGCGGGGCAGGCGGGGGGTGCCTGGTCACCACCCGCCCTGCCGCCCTACCCAGACCGCGAACCTCCAGCCGACCTCACGTTGAAGGGCGCGGTGTACTTCGATGCCGACTGGAGCCCGCACTTCGTACTCTTCGGCGCAGGCCGCAGCCGGAACAGACCCGGCGGTGTGGTCCGATCGGCTGTGGAGGAAGGACTCAAGCCGGTACTCGACCGGTACCGCCCCGGCCGCCACCGGTGATACAGCCCGCACCGCGCCGTGTTGGACAAGAGCCTGGGAGGCGGCAATCAGCGGGCCTCCAGTTCGTGCGGGGTGGCGCGCCCGGGCGCGACGGGTGTGCCGGAGGGGGCGCGGCCGGGCCCGAGGGCCGCCGACTCGCTGGTGCTCAGCGGAGGTTCGGGAGGCGTGACGGGCGTCGGCGCCGGGCCGCGCAGCAGTGCGCGCAGCGCGCGCGGACGGGCGAGTTCGGTGGGCCGCCCTTCCAGGGTGCCCAGGCGGACGAGGGCGCCGAGCACGGCGTCCGCGTCGCCCCCGCCGCCGTCGGCGCGTACCGACACCGCCTGGAGCCGGTCGCCGAGCCGCGCGCGCAGCGCGTCGGCCCGAGTGGGCCGGGCTCCGGTGACGTTCGGGTACCGCACGTCCTCGCCGGTGGCCAGGCTCCAGGCGGCCCGGGTGCCGTGGAAGACGGCCCGCTGGACGTGGCCGGCGAGACCCCCGGCGTCCGGGCCGCGGCGTTCGAGCTCGCGGGCGAGCGCCAGCACGCCGGCCGCCGCGACGGACAGGCCGTGCCCGTACGCGGGGCTGGTGTGGGCGACGGCGTCCCCCAGCACCGCGAAGCCGTCCGGCCACCGACGGCACCGGTCGTAGCGGCGTCGGCGGTCGGCGGTGTTGCCGTAACGGCGCACCCGGTCGAGCGGGCGGCAGAGCGGCAGCAGGTCGGCGATCAGCGGGTGCGGCAGGGCCGCGGCGAAGGCGTGGAACTCGCGCTCGTCGCGCGGGACTCGCGCCCCGCGGGTGGCGGAGAGGGTGATCAGCCAGCGGCCGTCCTCGATCGGGAAGATGACGCCCGCCCGCCCGGGGCCGGCGCCCGGGCCCGATCCGATCGACACCGAGGGGAAGCCGGCGGCGGCGTCGGGCGCGCGCACCAGCAGCGTCGCGTAGACCAGGCCGCAGTCCACGCGCTCCTCGGGGGCTTCGGGCAGGCCGAGCCCGGTGAGCCAGTGCGCGGCCCGGGAGCCGCGCCCGGTGGCGTCGACCACCAGGTCCGCGGTGAGCTCGTGGCCGTCCGGCCACGCGTCGCCGCGCACCCGTGCTCCGGTCACCCGCCGGGCGGTCCCGCGCAGCCCCTCGGCCCGCACGCCCTGGACGAGTTCGATCGCGGGGTCGGCGAGGACCCGGCTGCGGACGATCCAGTCCAGCAGGTCGCGGCTGAGACACCAGCCGTGGGAGGCCTCGCCGATCCTGGGCAGCCAGCCGTGCGGGGTGAGTGCCACCAGGTCGGTGGGCAGGGCGAGACGGCGGGCGCCCGAGGCGGCGAGCGTTTCGGTGAAGCCGGGCAGCAGCGTCTCCAGGCTCGCCGCGCCCGCGGCCATCAGCAGGTGCCCGTGGCGGGCCTGGGGCAGGCCCGCCCGGGGCGCCGGGCCGGCCGGCAGCCGGTCCCGGTCGACCACGACGACGCGCTGCGCGTGCCGGGCGAGCACCGAGGCGGTCAGCATGCCGGTGAAGCCCGCGCCCAGCACGACGGCGCGGCGGAGCACGGGGCGCCCCGCCCGGTCCGCCCCTCGGTCCACGCGTCGGCCCACAGGTCGGTTCATCGCTCGGTCCCTCCGTCCCCGTCGGTCGCTGCCCCGGTCACGCCCCAGTCCGGCACGCGCCGGGCACGCGGGTCCGGCAGGCCCAGCTGATGCAGCCGGTCCAGTGCGGTGAACGGGCGGATCCCGAGCCCCGCCATGTTGTAGGTGGCCTGGAACCGAAGCCTCGGGTTCCTGTCCATGCGCCGCAGCACCCTCCGCCCGATCGCCTGGCCGGGCCGGGAGAGCTGAGTGATCATCCGGGTCGCGTCGTGGCTCATCCGGTCCATGTGCCGCACCCAGCCGGAACGTTCCGTCCGGTACGCCGCCAGTGCCAGGTCGGCGGCGGGGGCGGACGGGCAGGTGGCGAAGCCCCGCTCGGACAGCCGCCGGGCCAGGGCCTCCGCGTCGGCGATGGCGGTGTTCATGCCCTGGGCCGCCATCGGGTGGACGCAGTGCGCCGCCTCGCCGACCAGGGCGAGCCCGGGCGCGGCCAGCGCCGATGCGGTGAACCGCCACAGGTTGAGCAGCTGCCGGCTGCCGAGGCTCTCCCGCAGCCGCTCCCCGAGCGGGCGCAGCGCGGGTGTGCCGGCGAGCAGCTCGCGGGACCAGCGTTCCAGCTGCTCCGGACCCGCGCCGCGCAGCGCGTCGGGGCGCACCTGGGCGTAGAGCCGCATCCGCGCGCCGGGCAGCGGATACGCGAGCCGCAACCCCTGGTCGGTGACGTAGCTCGTCACCTCGGGTACGGCGGCCGGGACGCCGCCGATGTCGAAGGAGACCAGCCGGTGCGGGTACTCGGTGGAGGCCGTGGCGATGCCCGCCGCGCGGCGCAGCCCGGAGGAGCGGCCGTCGGCGGCCACCACCAGGGGCGCGTTCAGCTCCCGCACCCGCCCCTGCCAGGAGACGCGGACGCCGGACACCCGCCGCCCCTCCCACACCGGCGCCTCGGCCCGGGCGCCCGTCCAGGTCTCGACACGCTCCCCCAGCGACTCCCGCAGGGCCGCCAGGATCTCCGGGTAGTCGAGCGAGAACAGCACGCGGTCGGCGCCGGGGATCGTCCGGTAGTCGAAGAGCAGGAGGCGCCGGCCGTCCGCGTCGCGGATCATCAGCCGGCCGAGCGGGACGGCGCCGCGGCGCAGCAGCAGCGGCAGCACGCCCCAGTCGCGCAGGATCCGCACCGAACTCGGCTGAAGCACCTCGCCCTTGGCGATCGGCGCAGGCACCCGCTGCTTCTCCAGCAGGAGCACCCGCAGGCCGGCGAGGTCCAGGGCGCGGGCGGTGGCCAGACCGGCCACGCCGGCTCCGCAGACGATCACGTCCCAGGACGGCGGCGCAGCGCCCGGCGCCGGGTTCATCGCGCCTCCCCTCGCCCGGCGCAGGCCGCCAGCGCGGAGAGTGCCAGGCCCTGGGCCATCAGGAAGTCGCTGTAGTGGACGTGGCCGCGGATGTACACGCAGGTCCGGCCGGGTTCCCAGCTGCCGTCCGGCCGTTGGTGCTCCACCAGCCAGTCGGCGCCGCGCAGGGCCCGGTCCCGTTCGCCGCAGGCCGCGAGTGCCAGGACCGCGCGGCCGGTCTCGTCTGCTGTTCCGGGCTCCCGCGGGTCGCCGGTGGACCAGGATCCGTCCGGGAGCTGGGCCCGGCGCAGGCAGTCGGCGGCGCGCCGGGCCACCGGGCTCCCGGTGCGGCCGAGCGCCGCGAGCAACCGGAGCACGGCGGCGGTGGCCGGGACCACGCCCCGGTGCCACAGGGCGAGGAAGCCGCCGTCCGGGCGCTGGCGGCGGACCAGCCAGCGCAGTCCGCGCGCCAGTCGGGGGTCGCTCAGGGGCACGCCGGCCTCGACGAGGACCAGCAGTGCCTTCGCGGTGATGTACGGGCACGGTCCGTCCAGCGGGACCAGGGTGTCCCGCACGAAGGTGCTCCACGAGCCGCGCCGGTCCTGCCGTGCGCGCAGCCATGCCAGGCCCTCGCGCAGTGCGGGGGCGTCTCGGTCGCCCTGGAGCAGGACCTCGAGCACGGCGAGCGAGTCGAGGACGTTCGGCCAGCCCTTGTGGCCGGACCAGGTCCAACCGCCGGGCGGGCAGTCGTAGAGGGGGAAGGGGGTGGTCTGGCGGCAGCCGGCCAGCCAGTCCCTGGCCCGCCTGAGCCTCGGGTCCTCGCGCAGGCCGACCGCGCCGAGCGCCGCGGCCGCGAAGGCCGGGCCGGTGACCTCGACCCTGGCCTTCTCCATCCCGTGGATCATGCACCAGGAGCCGTCGGGCTGGACGGTGGTCCGCAGGTAGTCGAGTCCGGCGGCGACCAGCCCGCGTCCGGCGGGCGGCAGGGTGGAGCCGGTGCCGGCCAGGGCCGTGACGACCAGGCCGGTGAGCCAGGGGTCGCCGCCGTAGGAGCCGACGCCGCCCTCCTGGCGCTGCACCTCGCCCAGCAGCCGGACGGCCGCGGGGCGCGCGGCGGCGAGCGCGCCGCGGGCGAGCGGTCCGGGAGCGCCGAGGCGTGACTGGAGCAGGGCCAGGGCGACGAAGGGGGGTGTCAGGTACGACAGCACCCTGCGGCGCAGCGGGGCGGGCAGCAGCGCCAGCTCGACCGGGACGCGGCGCAGCCGGGTGGCGTCGCCGTGGCCGGCCAGGGCCAGCACGAGCGTGCACAACTGCCGTACGGTGCGGTCCTCCACGGCCTCGACGCCGCCGGCGGCGCGCAGCCGGGAGAGGGCGGCCGACACGGCCTCGGCGGCCTCGGCGCGCCCGTCGGTGCCGGCCCGGGGTATCAGGGTGAGGGCGGCCGTCGCCATGCAGGTGGCCACGGTGTCCGAGGGGAAGCCTTCGAGGGTGCCCCAGCCGCCGTCGGGGTTGCGCACCTTGAGCAGCCAGTCGCAGCCGCGTTGCGCCAGGGCGCGGTCCGCCCCGGTGCCCGCGAGGTGCAGGGCGAGGGCGGCGCCCGCGGTGCCGGAAACGGCGGCGGGGCGGGGGTTGGTCCAGGAGCCGTTGGGCAGCTGGGTGGTGAGGAGGAGGCCGGTGCTCGCGGCGATCGCTTTCTCGAGCCGGGCCTTGCGGTCGGGGTCCTCGTGCGGGTGCTCGTTCGGGTGGGTGGTCATCGGCGCTCCGACGGGGTGGTGTGGTGGCCGGACTCGGGGTGAGGGGGGCGGCGGCGCGTCATGCCACGCGGGCGACGAAGGAGTCGGCGAGCGCGGTGTACTGCGCCCGGACGGGGGCGGGCATCGGCACCAGGTCGAGGCTGGAGTGCGCCCTGGCCAGGGCCAGTTGGGCCTCGCGTTCGCAGGCCCGCCGGCCGCCGCACTCCTCGATCAGGTCGGCGGCCGCCAGCAGCGCTGCCTCGGCGTCGTCGCCGCCCGGGGAGTCGCTGTCGGCCAGCAGGGATTCCAGGCGGTGGGCGGCGCTCTCGGAGGCGGCCAGCGCGGCGACCACGGGCAGGCTCTTCTTGCGCTCACGCAGGTCGCCGCGCACGGGCTTGCCGGTGACGGCCGGGTCGCCCCAGATGCCCAGGATGTCGTCGACGCACTGGAAGGCGAGGCCCAGCTGGCCGGCTGCTTCGGCCAGGGCGTCGACCAGCGGCTCGTCGGCTCCGCCGAGCACGGCGCCCATCGCGCTCGCGCCGGCCAGCAGGGCGCCGGTCTTGGCCATCGCCATGGCCCGGTACTCGACGACGGTCACCGCGCCGGGGCCGGTCCAGGGGCGGGCGGTGAACTGGATGTCGTGCGCCTGGCCGGCCACCAGTTCACGCAGGGCCACCGCGAGATGGCCGGCCGCGGCGGGACCGAGCCGACCGCCGCGGGCGAGCAGCAGGTCGAAGGCCAGGACCTGAAGCGCGTCGCCCGCCAGGATCGCTCCGCTGACGCCGAACTCCTTCCAGGCCGTGGGGCGTCGGCGGCGGGCCTCGTCACCGTCCATGATGTCGTCGTGGATCAGGCTGAAGTTGTGGATCAGCTCGACCGCCGCCGCGCCGGGCAGCGCGTCCTCGGCCCGTCCTCCGACGGCTTCGGCGGCCAGTACGGCGAGGGCGGGCCGTACGGCCTTGCCCGGGTCGGCGTTCGCCGGCGAACCGTCGGCGCGGCACCAGCCGAGGTGGTAGGAGCTGATCCGGGCGGTCCAGGGCTCCAGCAGGGCGACCGCCTCGCGCAGCAACGGTTCGGTGAGCGCCCGGGCCCGCCCCGTGGTGAGGACGGCCAGCGAGTGCGGGGACGGGGCAGGGGTGATCGTCGTCATGGCGGACCTTCCCGGTCGCGGTGGTCGGCTTGGCGTGGCAGGGCGGGGGAGCGGGCCGGGAACCCGGCCCGGCGGCCCGGCGGCGCGGGCGGGTCGGATGTGGTCGGCCGGGTTCGCGCCGGGCGTTGGTGGATGTGGCCGGCTGGATTCACGCCGGGCGACGGCGGACGTTGCCGCGGACGGCGCCGGCCAGCCAGACCAGGAAGGCGGCGAGGGTGACGCCGTAGACGGCCAGCCAGCCGCCGGGTACCGCGCGGCCGCCGGCCAGGGCGCCGCCCAGCAGGCCGAGCGTGATCGCGCAGGCGGTGAGCGGCATGTGCATGGAGGCCCAGAACGTCACGGCGTTCGCCTCCCCGGGCCGGCGCAGCGCGCCGGTGAGCAGCCGGCGGGCGACCCAGAGCGCGACCGGTGCGGTCGCGACGGTCGCGAGCGCGCAGGTCGGCGCAACGACGCCGAGCCCGGCGAGCGTCAGCATCCCGGCGAGGACGACGAGCTGGCCGCCGAGGTAGAGGCGGATCAGGGCCGGCCCGTCGAGGGCGACCGCGAGGGTGTGCTTGCCGGTCTGCCGGTCGCCCTCGATGTCGGCGAGGTTCATCACCGACATCCGCAGGAACTGGAGCGCGCAGACCACACCGGCGTAGCCCAGGTCCGCCCCGGTCACCGAACCCGACTGCACGGCGCAAGCGAGCAGCGGCCCGAGGCCGTACAACACCAGCGCACAGGCCGTCTCGCCGAGCGCGTGGTAGTTCAGCCGCAACGGAGGGGCCGTGTAGAACCAGGAGAGCGAGGCGATCGCGACCGCCATGACCCGGGTGCCGGTCGTCGGCATGACGGCGATCAGGGCGATCGAGACGAAGAGCAGCACGAAGGCCGCGGAGAGGCTGACCACGGGACGCAGCAGGCCGCTCACCAGCACCCGGCTGCCGCCGGTCCAGGAGGTCGGCGCGCCGTTGGCCCGGTCGGCCTCGAGGTCGAAGTACTCGTTGCAGTAGTGCGTCATCAGATGGGTGCACCAGGCGAAGGCCAGGGTGAGGGCGAACCACCCGGGCCGGAAGGCGTGGCCGTCGTGCACCGACATGCTGACGCCGAGGCCGACCACCATCATGCTCTGGACGAGGAACTTGGGACGGCCCAGCCGGACGAGGGCGCGCACGCGCTCGGCGCGCGGCAGGGCGGGCGCGGCGGCGGTGGCCGGTACGGCGCTTCCTGTGCGGTTCACGGGTCAGCTCCCTTCGCTGTGGGGCAGCGGGACGGCGGCGCGGTGTGGCCCGTCGAGAGGGGCGGGCGGGTTCGACGGGGCCGGCGGGGCCGGTGGGCGCGGCCGGGCGAACCGGCGCATCGCGGGGAGTTCGACGTACCGGTGGAGCAGGCGGGCCGCGAGCAGGGAGAGGGCGAGGAACAGCACGGTCGCGGCCAGGGCGACGGGGGTGGACCAGCGGCCGCCGCCGAGGGCCCAATGGACAGCCATGATCACGGGCCAGTGCACCACGTAGAAGGCGAACGACTCCTCGCCCAGCCGTACCAGCGCCGGGCGGCGCAGCCAGGACCGGCGGCCGGCACGGTCCGCGGCGGCCGCCGAGAGGATCAGGGCGCACACGGGCACGATCGTCGCGGCGGCCGGCAGGAAGGAGAACGGCAGCGTGGCCAGCGCCGTGCCCAGGGCGAGCACCAGCGCCACCGCGCAGAGCGCGGCGCGCGGCGAGACGCCCCGGCCGGCCCGGACGATCCGTGCCAGCAGCATGCCGAGGACGAACTCCGGCAGCCGGCCGAGCGGGAAGAAATAGGGGATCCAGAACTGCCACTGGGAGACCCCGACCTCCGGGACGGTGCGGCCGCCGTGCAGCAGCGAGGCCGTCAGGGCCACCAGCCACACCGCCAGCACCGCTGCACCGGCCGCCGGCCACAGCCGCTCCGGGCGCAGCCGCCGCAGCCGGGACAGCAGGAAGGGGAAGAGCAGGTAGCAGAAGGCCTCGACGGCCAGCGACCAGGTGACGATGTTCAGTCCGGCGGTGAACCCGGGGTCGGGCAGCCACGCGTGCAGGAGCAACAGGTTGGCCAGCGCGGGCAGCCAGGGGAAGCCGCCGCCCGGCCCGCCCGTCACCGCGGAACCGGTCGCCAGGACGAACACCAGGAGCAGCACCCACACCACCAGGTGGTTGGGATAGACCTTGGCGGCCCGGCGCCGCCAGAACGCGCTGACGGGCTCGCCGTCGCGGGCGGACCAGGTGAGCACGAATCCGCTCAGGACGAAGAACACCGAGACGCCCACCATGCCCAGTGGAAGCACGGCCTTGACGGCCTGCTGGGCCCGGTCGTCCCGGAAGACCTTCGCCACATACCAGGCGTGGGTGAGGAACACCCCGAGCGCGCAGAGGAACCGCAGCCCGGTGAGGGACGGGAACCGGTCCAGCCGCTGCCCCGCTTGACTCTCCGACTGTTCGTCGAGCACGAGTTCTCCCTTCGAGGTCGTTGTTTGCCGCGGCGGCTCAGAGATTGCCGCGGCGTTCCTGCTCACGCTCGATGGCCTCGAACAGGGCCTTGAAGTTGCCCTTGCCGAAGCCCTGGGAGCCATGGCGCTCGATGAGTTCGAAGAACACCGTCGGCCGGTCCTGCACGGGTCTGGTGAAGATCTGCAACAGGTAGCCGTCCTCGTCGCGGTCGGCGAGGATCCCGCACGCGCGCAGCTCGTCGACGGCGACCCTGGTCTCGCCGACCCAGGAGCCGAGCGCGTCGTAGTAGCTGTCGGGGGTGTCCAGGAACTCGACTCCCCGGGCGCGCAGCTCGCGCACGGCGGTGACGATGTCCCCGGTCGCCAGGGCGATGTGCTGGACGCCCGGCCCGCCGTAGAACTCCAGGTACTCGTCGATCTGGGACTTCCTGCGGGAGGCGGCCGGCTCGTTGAGCGGGAACTTGACGACGCGTCCGCCGTCGGCGACGACCTTGGACATCAGCGCGGAGTACTCGGTGGCGATGTCGTCGCCGATGAACTCCCGCATGGTGGTGAAGCCCAGCACCCGCTGGTAGAAGGCCACCCAGTCGTCCATCCGGCCCAGCTCGACGTTGCCCACGCAGTGGTCGATCCCCGTCAGCAGCGGTCGCGTGGGAGCGGGCAGCAGCGGTGCGCGGTGCACGTAGCCCGGCAGGTAGGGGCCGTCGTAGCCGGTCCGCTCGACGAAGCTGTGCCGGGTGTCGCCGTACGCGGCGATCGCGGCGGTGCGCACGGTGCCGTGCTCGTCGGCCGCCTCGCGCGGCGCGAGCAGGCTGGTCGCGCCCCGGGCCACCGCGAGGTCATGGGCGTGGCGGGCGTCCGGAACGGCGAGCGCCACGTCGACCACGCCGTCGCCGTGGCGGGCGACATGGTCGGCGAGGAAGGCGGCCTCCTCGCCGACCGCACGGACCACCGAGGTGAGGACGAAGCGGATGCCCCCGGAGACCAGGACGTAGGACGCCGTCTCGGGGCAGCCGGTCTCCGGGCCACGGTAGGCGACCAGCCGCATGCCGAACGCGGCGGAGTAGTAGTGCGCGGCCTGCCGGGCGTTGCCGACCGCGAACTCGACCGCGTCGATGCCCAGGATCGGAAACTCCCCGGCGGGCGGGAGCCTTTCGGCCGGGTGTGCCGGGGCGGTGGAGGGCAGCAGGAGATCTGTCATCGGGTTCCCTTCGAGGAGAGCCCCGGCTCCGGCCCCGGCGCGCGGGGGCGGGGGAGCGGGGCAGGGGTGACCGGAGCGCTTGCCGGGCGGACCGGCTGCCTGGCAGGCGGGCGCGGCTCGTGGCGCTGGGGGGCGACAGTGATGCGCATGACGGGGGTGCGCATGACGGTGGGGCGCACGACAGTGGTGCGCATGACGGTGATGTGTACGGCGGTGAGGCGTACGGCGCTCGGGTGTGCGACGGCGGGGCGCGCGTCGGCCAGGCGTCCGTGGGAGCCGGACCGGCGAGGTGGATGCGGCGCGGGTGCGGGAGGGTTCCGCCGGAGCGCTACTGTGCGGCGACGGGGGTCAGGCAGGGCAGGCCGGGGTGACCCGGCGTTCACCGGCGCCGGTGAACGGCCTCGCGTGGTGAGCCTGCGAGTCCGTCAGAAGTTCCTCGTGCCGGAATTCACGAGTCCGCTCCCGCCGGGCCGCTCGGCGCGGAAGGCGTGTCGAATGCTCACGGGCCGCGACAGCCAGCGGTGGTGGAACACCTATGGCATCGATGACGCCCGCAAATCCCTTCAAAGGGCTCCCCCATGACGTCTCTTCCCTTCACCGGAACATACGGGTCGACCGGGTGCAGCTGCTGCTGTGGCAGCTGGGTCGGCCGACCGTGACCTGACGCCTCCAGGCTCGTCTGGGTCGCTTGGCGAAGTCCCGTTTCCCACACAGATCCACACACCCTCGACGACTTGGGCCCGGGTACGGCGCAGCAGGCTTTCCCGCCATGGCCAGACATGGCCGTTACGACACGTAGGGGCACCTCTGGCGCAGGTGCCGGGTCAGCGGTCCACGGCGGGCAGGTGGACCAGGCCGGTGTCGTTCATGATGCGGTCGACCGTCTCGTGCAGAGCACTGTCGGCTCCGATGACGGTCTCGATGCCGCCGGGCAGGAGATCGCGCTCCCGGTACCAGTCGCGCAGCTGGGTCTCGTTGACGTCGTCGGCGATCGGCTTGGTGGCGTGCCGGGTGAGGGTTTCGGCGAACGGCACGTCCAGGTAGTAGCCGTGGGTGGAGCCGCGGTGGTCGGCGCGCAGTCGGGCGAGCATGTCGCCGTAGCGGTCGGAGTAGAGGATGCCTTCGATCACGACGTGGAATCCGGCGTCCAGGGCGTAGCGGGCGGTCAGGTCGATCAGGCCGATGTTCGCGGCGCCGGGCCGGTCGCGTTCGCGGAGCACGACGCGGCGGAGGTTGTCCTGGGCGACCAGGGCCAGGCCGCGGCCGAACCGCTCGCGCAGACCGGCGGCAACGGACGACTTCCCTGAGGCGCTGTTGCCGCGCAGAACGACCAGCCGGGTATCTTCGCTGCCCACCATCACGGCGGTCACGTTACCGATGGCCGAGAAGGTTCTCCGGAGCCGGCCGGCCTCCGCAGGGGCGCGGCTGCGCTAGAACGCGACAGCCGACAGGTCGCCGGCGACTTCGACGGCCTGGTACCCGTAGGTATCCGCGGCGTCGACGCGCAGCATGAGACAGAATCGATCGAGGGAGTCGATCTCCCTGGTGAGACGCTTGTAGTCGTGCTTGAGCAGGTGTACCGCCGCACGGTTGGCGATCGCCGACTGCCCCATGATCATGAGCACCGGCTGTGCGGACTGGGAAGGGGTGAACTTCGCGACCAGCGCATGGTCCGTGCGACCGTACTTGTGGAGGAAGCGCTCATCACCGACGGTGAAGTCACCACGTTGATTGACCTTCACACCGGGCAGATGCCTCGCCAGGTACTCGACGTTGCGTCGGTTCGACCCCAGGCCACCGATACTCAGTTCGGTGCGATCCCCATTGAGCTCCGGTGCTTCTGCGGCAACGAGAGAGAACGCACACCCTGACTCCTCGGCGAGCATCGCAAGTTCGATGATCGCGTAGACGTCACCATGCTCGGTAACGGTGGGCATCTGCCAGTGGCTGTTCAGGATGATGACGCACGGTACGCCGGGCCGCAGGCCAAGGAGTGCCTGCTTCTGGTGCAGGATGCGAGCGGCGCTCACACGCTTCCAGGCCCAGACGGACCCGCCGCTGACCACGCTCGTGATCAGCCCGATCACGACATTCAGCACTGCATCCGACACGGAACCCCCGCCCTTGTCGTGGCAACACGATCTGATAGTCGGTGTGCAGCCTACTGATGATCTCCGTGCCGGGATGGTCCTTGAGCCAGGCCGCGAACGCCTCGGAGGTGGGGTCGGCAGCACGTCCACGACCGGCCTACGGTGGCCCGGGGTTGTTGAATGACGCCGGTCCTTGAAGGGACCGAGGATCGCCCTGCGGACCGTACGGCCTCGCAGGGCGATCCTCAGAAAGCGACAGCTATTCGACGATCCAGGCCGGAGTGGCTCATTGGCCCTTCTCGGCGAAAATCTTGATCAGGCCCTGGGCTGTGTTGTCGGCGGAGTCGATCCCGGGCATCTCGTCGGTGTTGGTCTCGGCGCTGCGGCGGAACATGGCCTGCTCGTACTCCGTGAGCGCCGTCTCGATCTCGTCGGGATGCGCGGCGAGGGCCGTGCCGAGTTCGGCGCCGTCGAGCATGGCCAGGTTGGCGCCCTCGCCGTTGGGAGCCGCGAGGTGGGCGGCGTCGCCGAGCAGGGTCACCCCTGGAACCCGGTCCCACCGGTGCCCGGTCGGCAGAGCATAGAGGGGGCGCAGGACCGGCGCGACGTCGCTGTCGGTGATCAGCGCGGTGAGCTCCGGCGCCCAGCCGTCGAATTCCTGCGCGATCCGTGCGGTGGCCGTGGCGGCAACGGCGAAATCGATGGCGGCGAACCAGTCCTGAGGCTTGGACAGCCCCACGTAGCCGTGCAGGGTGTCGTCCTTCTCCCGGTGAGCGAAGATCTCCTGGCCCGGTGAAGGAGCGATCAGCATCCCGCCGCCGACCGCTTTCGCGGCGGCCGGGTGCCGTGTACCAGCGTCGTAGAGGTAGGTCTCGACGACCGATTTGCCGATGTACTCGGGTATGGCGGTGGACAGCAGCGGCCGGACCCGTGACCACGCGCCGTCCGCGCCGACCAGCAGGCTGGTGACGACGGTGCCGCCGGCGGCGAAGGTCACCTCGTGGCGCCCCTTGCCGAGCGCACGGGTCCGGCTGACCTTGTGCCCCCACTGCACGGTGCCTGCCGGGAGCGAGTCGAGCAGGATCTGTCGCAGATCGCCGCGCTGCACCTCAGGGCGCCCGCCGGTGCCGTCGTCCGGTTGGTCGAACAGGACGGTCCCGTCCCGGTCGAGGACCCGCAGAGCCTGACGGCCCTCCAGAACGATGGCGTGGAACTCGTCCATCAACCCGGCTGCCTTGAGTGCGAGCTGCCCGTTGTAGTCGTGGATGTCGAGCAGTCCGCCCTGCGCGCGGGCCGAGGGGGAGGACTCCGCCTCGTAGACCGTGACGGGGATCCCGTGGACGTGCAGGACGCGGGCCAGCGTGAGTCCGCCGAGTCCGGCACCGATGATCGTGACTGCTGTGTGCATGGTGGTTCCTTCCGGATCGGGCCGCCCGGTGAGCTCCGGTCGGCCGCTTCTGGAAAGGTGCCAGCCCCCGCCGACGAGCCACCGATATCCGACCGACAGCCCGCCGACACTGCTCCGACATGGCACCGACACCACAGATCAGCTGGTGTCAGGCCAGACAGGTCCCCCTGATTGAGCCCGCAACCAAGCGAGCGACACGTTCCGGGCCGTCATCCACAGCGGCTGGTGACCGGGGCTGGTTGGTCGAATGCGCGCACGAGGCGGCGGCTTCGCATGAGGGCATGTTTCAAAAGCGTCGGCCGGCCGCCGATGATCGCCCGCTACGAGGTCATCGCATGCTCTGACGCGCCAAGACGCACCAGTGTTACCTTCCGACCGGGGATCGAACGCAGGTTGCTGGGCACGGGGGCTGGGGTGGCTTTGCTGGAAGCGCTGATCACGACCGTTACTGGAGCGGCCTCGGCGACCGTCGGAGTGCTGGTGGGCGGGATCGTCACCAGACGGGGCCAGGACCATCAGTGGTCGCGGGATCAGCAGCTGGTGGCTTACCAAGAACTCCTGAGCCACTACGCCAAGTTCACAATGGTGATCAAGCGAGCACACGCCGACCATCGCGGCTGGGACTACGACTGGGCCGAGTGGAGCGCCGTACTGACGCGGGTCAGCTTGATCGCTCCCGCAGAGGTTGCGGGAGAGGTCGACAGCTTTGGGCAGTCGGTCGACCGCTTCTTGGACCGCGTCGCGCGGGAGGTCGATCCGGTCCGTACGCCACTCGGCGAAGAGGCGTTCCGGGAGGCCAGCGCGGAGGTAGCTCAGGCGCAGGTGCGACTGGTCAATGCGATGCGGCGGTCGCTGGGAGGTGGACGGAAGGCGCTGACCTTCTGGATCGGAGGGTCGCACTCCGGCCCAGCAAGTGGCGGACCGCGGTAGCGATCACAGCCGGTAGCCGCGGTGGGCTCGGGACCCGTAGGCCTTGTCGGCCCGGACCCGGTCCGGTCGACAGCGCGGCCTGCACGGCAGTTGCCCCATCACCCTCATCGGCGCCCCGCCGTGGCCATCAGGATGGGCACGACGACAGCCAGTCAGGCAACGGCGCGGGCCGAGACCGGGTCTCCATTCCTCCGGCTACCTGCTGTCCGCTGCCCTGGAGCCGGCCTCCGACTGACCCTGGCCCGGCGCGGCCACAGGTTCGCGCCGGGCATCGCCCCGTGCCGTGACCGGCTCCGGGTCCTCCCATGCCTCGGGCAGCAGCAGCACGGCCAGGTTCGCCGCTGCCACCAGCACCGCACCTGCCAGCAGCGGTGCCGAGGTGCCGACGAGGGTGGCAACCGGAACAGCCACGGCCAGGCCCAACGGGCGGGCGGCAAACGAGATCAGCGAGTCGAAGGAGCCTACGCGCCCGAGCACCTCCTGCGGGATGCGGCGTTGGATGGCGGTCTCCCACAGCGGGCTGAGCACCCCTAGACCGAACATCGCCACGAAGTACGCAGACGCCGCCCAGGCCAGCGCCAGTTCCAGCCCGAAGGCCGCCAGCGGCAGCGCGAAGACGGCCGCGCCCACGGCCACGCCGACGAGCGGGCGGCGGATCGGCAGCCGTCCTGCGGCAAAGGCGCCGACCAGCATGCCGACGGTCCCCAGCTGGGCCACCAGGACCCACGCGCCGTCACCACCCATGCTCCGGACGGCGATCAGCGGTCCCAGGGTGAGCAGGAAGCCGGCCGCCAGATGCCAGACGCCATGGCCCAGCACATTGGTGAGGAACCAGCGGTGGCGCCGGGTCTCGGTCCAGCCTTCGCGCAACTGCGCCCGGAACCCCGCGTGTCCGCCGTCGGTCGGCCCGGTGACCCGGCGGGTGTGCAGGCCGCCCAGGGTGGTCGCAGAGCCGATGAAGAGCGCGCCGGTCAGGAGCGAGGACCAGCCGGCGCCGAGCATCAGCATCATGCCGCCCGCAGTAGCAGGGCCGGCGGTCTGGGCCAGGCCGGTGGCGACGTCCAGCCGCGAGTTCAGCCGCAGCCGCTGGTCGGCGTCGACGGTCGCCGCGACCAGGGTGCGGACCGCTGGGGTGCCGAAGGCGACCGCGGCGCCGGTGACCGCGGCGAGCACGGCGAGGTCGGACACCCGGACCAGGCCGCAGAGCAGCTCCGCGCCGATCACGGTCTGTGCCGCGCCCCTGAGGAGATCGGCAGCGAGCACGACCCGCTGTGGCGGGAAGCGGTCCGCCAGCACGCCGGCGACCGGCAGCAGCACCAGCATGGGCAGCAGTTCGCATGCCAGCACCAGCCCCAAGTCCCCTGCCGACCCCGTCGAGCCTGCGGCGTGTCCTCGGAGCAGCGCGAGCGTGAGCGTGGTGGGTATCAGCGCGGTGGCCAGCGCCGCGCAGGTACGGCCGACCAGCAGTCGGCGCATGGGTTGCGTCATGGGCTCAGAGTATTTCGTCAGCTAATCATTTGGCAACGAAATATAAGTTGGCGTAGCATACTGAAAGGCATGGACACCGAGAGTCGGGGCCGGGAGCGGCCCGCAGAACCCGCAGAAGGGGACGACTCCGTCGACGTGCACCTTGCACGCTGGCGCGGCAAGGCCCCGTTCGACGCGCGGGTGGAGGGGATCATCACCCGCATTCAGCTCCTGGCCAAGCACGTCGGCCAAGCCAAAGACCGCGCCCTGGCCGAGGTCGGCCTACAGGAGTTCGAGTTCGCCACGCTGCACCGGCTCGTCGCGCGCGAGGCCCCGGGGCGGGCCACCCCCTCCGAGCTGGCGGCCGAACTCATGCTGTCCCCTGCCGGCATGACAGGCCGCCTGGACACCCTGGAACAGTCAGGGCTGGTGCGGCGTGTGCGCAGCAGCCAGGACCGCCGCCGGGTGGACGTGGAGCTGACCGAGGCGGGGCGCGCCCGCTGGCTGGCCGCGATGGAGCTGCGCGGGCAGGCGGAGGACTCGATGGTCGCCCCGCTCGACCCGGCAGAGCAGGACGCACTCAGCGCCCTGCTCAAGCGGATGCTGATCCAGGCGGAGGCGGACAGCCGCCACCGGTGAACCCCGAGTCGCGCGTTCGACCGGCACCCCACAAGAGCGGATTGAAAACAGCGACTGAGGGGAGGGCCGGGCGGTTGCCAGGCCACGGATCCCCGGGTTCCTCCTGCCGGATCCGCGACACAGCGTGGTCGGCGTGCCGGGTCGAGGCGATAGGCCGCGTCGAACGCGCTCCCCTCGTACTCCTTGAGCTCGGCGAAGGAGACTATGCGGATCGCTGCTCCCTCTGCTCGGCCTCGGCGCGGAGCTTGGCGGCCCGCTCGGCCGGGTGGTAGTCCGGTCCGACGCCCTCGATCAGCAGCAGATCGCCCTCGATGTGATCGGTACGCAGCCGCAGGATGTCTCGGTAGGCGGGCGAGTCGTACCAGGCACGCGCCTCGGTCAGGCTGGGGAACTCGATCAGCACCATGGTGCCGGGCCATGTGCCCTCCACCACCTCGGCCGGCGTACCGTGGATGAGGAAGCGGCCTGCGAAGGGGTCGAGGGTGGCCTGGATGCGCTCCAGATACTCGAGGATGTCGGCGTGATGGCGGCGGCTACGGAGATGGGCGAAGCCATAAGCGGACATGGTCGGGCTCCTTCGTTCCGTTCGTCCTAGGGCGGGGCCCCGACCAGAACGTAGACGGGGGCGAGGAAAGAAGGCGATTACCTCGCAGGTAATGGCCGCTGTCTGGGATAAAGGCTGGCGGGTGACCGGACTGCGGGGATGCCGGCGATGAGCGGCCGGCTTGAGGGCGAGACTGTCGTGCCTGTTCGCACCTGACCGGCGACGGCGAGCGGGCTCCCTGGGCATCGGACAGCACGTGCAGCTTGCTGCCTTTCTTGCCGCGAGCGACCGGGTTCGGACCCGTCAGAGATCCCCCCTTTGGCGCGAACGGAGGCCACGTCGACAATCGCCGAGGTCCAGAACACCTAGCCTCGGGCTCCGAGTTCGTCCAGCACCGCCCGATGCAGCCGGCGCCCCAGGCTGACCCCGGTCCATACCATGAAGCGGCGATGCGCGGTGGCGGAGGACATGCCGAACGTCTGCGGCAGATGCTGAGCGGTCCCGCCACCCTTGTGGTCGAGCCGTGAACGTCGGCAGTAACGGGGCGACCAGCTCCCAGAGCTCATCAGGAGCCAGCCGCTTCGACAATCAGCACTCCCGGTCGGCATCATGCCGCTCGAACATCACGTCACGTGGCACAGCCTTCTATGCCTTGACCGATGCGGCCGATCGGGCGGCCTGCTCGATCTTCGCGCAGTAGGCGTCGCGGGCTTCCTGATCGATCTGCATCTCGTGTTCGGGCCGCATCCCGGTTCGGCCATCGACGCCTTCGCGCAGGATGTCGGCGTGCCCGGCATGCCGGTTGGTCTCGCCCAGGAGGTGGACCAGGATGGCGAACAGGTTCGTGTTGGGATAAGGGTCCGGCCACCACGGCACGTGGCCGGGGGCCTCGAGGGGAAGCTCATTGATCGTCGCGTCTGAGTGTTCCCATGTGCGCCGGTAGAACTCGACGATCTGATCGCGGGTCTCGTCCGCAGTCGCCCACAGATCGCTGCCGTCATGGTCCTGCCACCGAGGCAGCGGTTCCGGGGAAGGACGGTCGAAGACCTCGCCGAAGTACCTGGCCTCGACGCTGGCCATGTGTTTGACCAGGCCGAGGAGGTTGGTCCCGGTCGCTGTCAACGGCCGGCGGGCGTCGTATTCTGACAAGCCGTCAAGCTTCCAGAGCAGCGCCTTGCGGTCCCGCCGCAGTCTCCCGTGCAGGCTGTCCTTGGCGAATTCATCGATCATGCGGCATGAGCCTGCCATGGACTACTCGCGGCCTCAAGATCCCGTACGTGGATGGTGGCTGCGGCGGCCTGCTCGGTCGACGTGCTGTCCGAGCCGAGCAGGTTGGTGTGCCCGGCCAGGGCTTCCGGGGCGGCCTACCGGGGTCTGTCCTGGCGTTGCGGTCGGACGTCGGTCAGCAGGACGTCGTCCATTCGCTGGACGCTCCCCGACCGGCAGCCACGCTGTTGTTGGAGACTTCCTGGCCGGGCCCGAGGCAGAGAGTGACCTCGCCTGTGTAGTCGCGCCCGCTGTAGACCTTCACGTGGTCCTTGACTCCGGGGCTGGACTGGCCGTGGTTGGCCCAGGAGGCGTCCTTCTTCGACATGGCGTTTTCCCACTCTTCATCGTCGCCGCTGAAGACGAACCGTTGGCCGGTGAAGTTCGGTCCGGTCCACACGCAGAAGTACCCGTCGGGGCAGGCGGCGGCTGAGGTGGCTGAGGCGGGGGCAGGGGCAGTAGCCAGAGCTCCGGCGGCAAGCAGCGCAGCGGCCAGAACAGCGGTAGGACGCTTCACAGGAAAGACCCTTCGGTCGGTGTCGAGATGAAGAGGAAGGGCTGCGGCGACGGCGCGCTCGTGCAGCCGCCGCTCGGTGACCCGCCCGCCACCTCGGCGCGGACGACTGCCAGCGAGCGGACGGATGCCCAGCCTTTCGTTGATTACTACGGCATCGTCCACCGGCTCCCCACCGATCATCAGCGTGTCGCCCTGGGCAGTGACCGGAACGAGTGTCGGACCTACACAGAGGGCTGACGATCTCACCCAGTGACTCCCAGGCTCACCCGACCCGGGGGTTCGAATCAGGGCTTCACCGGCGTGCTGACTGCGGCCCTGCTCCTACCGTCCCTTTCACCAGTGTCGGGCTGTTCGAGGGGTGGTGTGGGCGTGCGGAGGAGCAAGGCCTGATGGGAGGCGCTGCGGGTTCTGCGCGACGCTGAGGTAAGTGCGCAGCTTGCTCCCGCTGTTCCCGGCGCACGCTGCGGTGGCCGGGGGAGGGGCCCGAAAGCCGGGGACGGTCCGGGCGGCTGCGGGTCGGGCTCCTGGCGCAGGTCCAGGAAGCAGCGCAGCCACACGCCAGGCTGGCCGGGCTCCCGGGTCGTGCGGTCCGCATGGACCGATCCGCGCCCAGTCCGGCCCCCGCGCCAGCGGCCCCGCCTGGTGGAGTGCGGCACACGACGTCGTACCCGGTCACGGCGGGTCGGCAGGAGCCTGCGGGTGGATGGTCGGCATCCCGGGCCGGTCTGCCGGGAATTCGGGATGGTGGACTGGGAGGTGGCTGTGCTGGATGGCGAGGGGTTGGGCCTGGATGAGGTGCTGCGGGCGGCCGAGGATGGCGCGCCGGTGGAGTCGGTCGACGTCGTGGCCCGCAACCTGGAGAAGAGGTTCTCGGCGAACGAGGTGTCGTTCTGGCTCGTGGACATGATCGGGCAGGACGCCGTACGGCTGCCCAGAGCGGGTACGGCCGCGCAGGCGCGGGGCACGGCGGAGAGACTCAGGCTCGTGGGCAGCGTCTACGACCGGGTGCTGCGCTCCCAGCGCCTGCACCAGGAGCGGGACGAAGAGGGCGGCTGTCGGCTGGTGGCCCCGGTGACCAACCGCGGCGACTGTATCGGCGTCCTGGACATGGTCGTACCCGAAGCCGACGACGCGGTGCGGGAGGGGGTGACGCAGGCCGCACACGCGCTGGCGTACATCGTGGTCACCGACCGGCGCTTCACCGACCTCTACCACCGGGGCCGGCGCACCACCACGATGAGTCTGGCCGCGGAGATCCAGCACCAGCTGCTGCCGACGGCGTCCTGCTGCGAGGCCGCGCAATTCACCCTCGTGGGTGGTCTGGTACCGGCTGACGACATCGGCGGCGACACCTACGACTACGCCCTCGACCAAGACGCCCTCTACCTGTCGATCACCGACGCGATGGGCCACGACACCGCCTCCGCGCTGCTGGCCACACTGACCGTGAACGCCCTGCGCGGCGCCCGCCGCGCCGGGTACGGCCTTCTCGACCAAGCCCATGCCGCCCACCAGGCGATCACCAGCCACGGCCACGGCATGACCACCGGCCAACTGCTGCGCATCCAGCTGGAAACCGGCACCTGCGAACTGGTCAACGCCGGCCACCCCTGGCCGCTGCGCCTGCGCGGCAACGACGTGGAGGAGCTGACCCTCACAGTGAACATGCCGTTCGGCGTGCCCGCCCCGGTCACCTACCAGATTCAGCGGCTGCGTCTGGAGCCCGGCGACCGCCTGGTCCTGATCACCGACGGCATGCGGGAACGCGCAGCCGCAAGCGTCGACCTTTCCGCCCTGATCCACGCCACCCGCGACGAACACCCCCGCGAAGTGGTGCGAACCCTGACGGGGGCGGTCCATGAAGCCTGCGCAGGATCTCTGCCTGACGATGCCACCACGATGGTCCTCGACTGGCACGGCAGCCGTACCGGACAGCGCCACACCAGCGGCGGCTCCAACACCAGAGGGAACCTGTGAACCAAGGGCTGCCATGGGACTCTTCCGCGTGGCCACGGGGCGCGCCGAAGATCGATACTTCCCCTCGCCTCGGGTACCCGGCGACTCATGGGATCTCTGAGCTCACCTGTACTGCTGGTGCTGTTCTTGGCCAGCGCGGCCGTGATCTGGTACGCCGGGATCAAGCTGTCCGACAACACCGACGTGCTCTCCGAACGCCTCCACCTCGGCAGCGCGTTGGGCGGCTTGATCCTTCTGGCGATCGCCACGAACCTGCCCGAGCTCGCCATCACGGCCAGCGCGGCCGTGGCCGGTCAGCTCGGCGTGGCGGTGGGCAACATCCTGGGCGGAATAGCCGTCCAGACGGTGGTGCTGGTGGTCCTGGACGCAGCAGGGGTACGGCCGCGTGCCCCGCTGACCCGTATGGCCGCCAGCCTGGTCCTGGTCCTGGAGGGGGCGCTGGTCATCGCCGTGCTCGGCGTGGTGGTCATGGGCACGCAGTTGCCCGGTGGCCTGGCCTTCGCCCGGCTCAGCCCGGCAGACGTGAGCATCGCCGTGTTCTGGGTCGTCGGTCTGCTGCTGCTGAACCGGGCCGGCAAGGGGCTGGCGTGGCGCGAGGGCGGGGACGCGCCCGGCGCCCAGCCGGAGCCGCGGGGTCATTCCAAGGGCAAGAAGGAGAAGGCCGCCACCGGCAAGGGGGTCGGCACCGGGCGAGCGGTGCTGGTCTTCACCGCCGCCGCGGTGGCGACGCTGGTAGCCGGTGTGGTGATCGAGCGAAGCGGTGAGGAGTTCTTCGCCCGGCAGGGCCTGGGCGGCGTCCTCTTCGGTGCCACGGTGCTGGCCACCGCGACCTCCCTGCCGGAGATCAGCACCGGGCTGACCTCGACCAAGCTGGGCGACTACCAGCTCGCCATCAGCGACATCTTCGGCGGCAACGCCTTCCTTCCGGTGCTGTTCCTGCTCGCCACCGTGATCTCCGGCAAGCCGGTGCTTCCCGCGGCGCATCACACCGACATCTACCTCACCGCGCTCGGCATCATCCTGACCACCGTCTACATCGCCGGGCTGATCTTCCGGCCACGGCGGCAGTATCTGCGGATGGGTGTCGACAGCATCGCCGTCCTGGTCCTGTACGCCGTCGGCATCGCCGGCCTGACCACCATCGGTGGCTGACCAGGCCGTGGCCGGTCGGGGACACCCTCGCGCTGTGATGGCCATGGCGGCAGGGCGTGGTGGAGTCAGCCGTTCCGACAGCACTGCCGGATTGGTGGGGGCCGCGTCCACGACGGCCCCCAGGATCGGCGGTGCCAGGACACCGCCGGGGCGACGACGCACCGACCCCTGACTCCTGCCGGGAGATGCCGAACTCACGCATGGCCATCGGGCCGCCGAGCCCGAGGACCGCTTTGTCCGCGAAGTTGACCAGCATGAAGAGGAGCAGTAGCCAAGTCGCCCGCCCAGGCAGCCTTTTGCCGTCGCCCCCGTCAGCAGCACGCGTCCGTGGGGCCGCTACCGGCCGGAGCGGCGACCACACCCACGCTGATCGCCCCCGCGGCCCGGGCCCGGCCTCCGGCCGAGCGCGTCAGTTCGGTGGCCACGTCCGTCCCCTCGACGACCGCCGCCGACTCCGCCGCCGCCCAGTGGAACACCCCCCGCGCCATCGTCGATGTCTCCCGCTCGGCCCGGGCCGCGTACACCTGTGCCCGGATCCCGGCCACCACGGTGTTCCCAGGAGCCGCGAGGGCGGCCGTCTCCGCCAGGTGCGACGCGAGCCGCAGCTTTCCCTCCGCCAGGAGGCGCACCGCGCGCTCCGCCAGGACGAGCGCTCCGCCGGCCGCGTCCGCGAGCTCCGCGGCGACCGCAGCCTCCGGCGCCGGCTTGAGGCTCGCCGGGTTCTGGTCGTACCAGCCGCCCCACAGCCGCCACAGGTTCCGCACGACGAACTCCGGCTCGTCGTAGGCAGGGTGCAGGTACGGCTTCGCCAGCAACTCCTCGGGCGCCTTCACCCCGTGGATGACGGCGTCCAGGCGCAGACCCGCGTTCATCAGCTCGCGGGTCTGCGCGCACAACGACTCCAGCAGGCGTGCGGTGTCGTCCAGGGCCTGCGCGACCCGGTCCGCTCCCACGATGGGGATGCCGTGTCCCGGCAGCAGCACCTCGGCGCCCAGCGCGCCCATGGCCCGCAGGGCCCGAGCCCACTCCTCCGGGTAGCGCTGCACCTTCTGCGGATTGCCGGCGTTGGGCGAGTTCCATATGAAGAGGTCACCCGTGCAGAGCGTGCGGAGTTCCGGCACCCACACATAGGTGTGGTCGTCCGTCTCCCCGCGAGCGTGGAGCAGCTCGAAGGTCATGTCACCGTGCCGCACCGTCATCCGGTCGCGGTAGGTCGTGTCGGGATACCGGTACGCAGTCGGCCACTCCAGGCCGGGGACGCCGAACTGGCGCCGGTTGATCCAGGAGTTGTAGCCGGCGGTCGCCGCATAGCGGTCGAAGCGGTCGGCGACGCCCTCGTGGGCGATCACCTCCGGGCGTATCCGCTCGGCATCGAAAGGGGTGACCCCGAAGACGTGATCGATGTGGCCGTGTGTGTAGACCACGGCCCGCACCGGGTCGGGGCTGAAGGCCCGTACCGCAGTGTGCAGTTGTGTCGCGGTCCGGACGTCGCCGGAGTCGACCAGGACGAGCCCCGCTCCGGTGTCGAACACGGCCACGTTCGCGAAGGCCGGGAAGAAGCCGGTGCGTTCGCCGATCGCGATCAGCTGGTCCGAGGTGAACGTGCCGGTCAGGTGGGGCAGCAGGGTCTCCTCCCCCCGCCACACACGGTCGGCGTAGGACAGGTAGTCCATCGACTCGGGACCGCCGGTCGCCCTGTGCTCGGTCATACCAGCTGCTCCTTCGGTGAGGTGTGGCGCCATGCCAGGACGACAAGTTTCGGCTGCCCATGTCGGCCGCGGCACCCCTTCGCGTCACAGCCCCGAGCGGTGAGTACTGTGACCCGTCACACCCTCGCGACGTCCCGGGAGGAGCGACCGTGCACGAGGTGTCCGAGGCGGCCCGGGCCCTCGCCCTGCGCTGCGAGCCCAGGGTCAACGACCTCGCCCGCCGGATGACCCGTGACTCCTTCGAAAGGCTCCCCGGGTACGCGGAACTGCCCGCCGAGATGAAGGACCTGGAGATCGCGGCGACCATACGGCACGGGGTCCGGCTCTTCCTGCGGCGCGTCCTGGAGCCGGACACGGCGGCGACCCGCGGCGACCACGGGCTCTTCCTCGAGCGCGCGGCTCAGCGCGCCGAGGAGGGCATGCCGCTCCACCTGCTTCTGCGCAGCCACGCGCTCGGCGTGTACGTGCTGTGGCAGGCACTGCGGGAAGCGGCGGGCCCCGGGGACGAGGCCGCCCTCGTGGAACTCACCGACGTCCTGCTCGGCTCCCACCACAGCCTCGTGGGCGCCGTCGCCGAGACATATCTCGACGAGCGCTCCGCGATCGACGCCGAGCGGCACGCACACCGCCGCTCGCTGGTGCGCGGCCTCCTCGACGGGACGCTGCCTCCCAGCCACGTCCTGATCGAACAGCTCGGCCTCGACGGCCCGTGCCTCGTCCTCGCGGTCGGTGGGATCACCGCGCCCACGGCGAGGCCGGTCGAGGGCGCCGTCGCCGTCCGCCGCCGGCTGCGCCGCCTCCAGACTGTGCTCGACCAGGCCTTCGGGCGCGAGGTGCCCGCCCTCCTCGACGCCGGGGCGGACAGCGGCCGTGCGATCGTACCGGGGGCGGGGGAGCTGCCGGAGGATCTGGTCCGGCGGCTGGCCAGGGCGGCGGGCGGCCCGGTGCGACTCGCCGTCGCACCGGCCCCGACCCCCGTCGACGTGCCCGGCGCGGCCCGCACCGCCGGGGAGATCCTGCGCGTGGCGCGGGCCTGCGGCCTGCCTCCGGGACTGCACTGGCTGGACGACGTGCTCCTGGAGTACCACTTGTCCCGGCCCGGCGAGAGCGGCCGCCGGATCGCCGCGCTCCTCGACCCGGTCGCAGACCGCCCCGAACTGCTGGAGACCCTCCGCGTCCACCTGGCTCACGGCCAGGACCGCCGGGCCACGGCCGTCGCCCTCGGGCTGCACCCCAACACGGTCGACAACCGCCTCGCCAGGACGACGGAGCGCACCGGCATCGACCTCACCACCCCGAAGGGGACGGCCACCGCCATCGCCGCGCTGCTGCTGCGGGAGACCGGTCTCTGAGGCCTCGGTGGCAGAGACACAGGCGTGGCGACGCCGGTTCGGTGCCGCGCCGGCCGGGGTCACGACGGTGAGGTGACGAGCTGGTCGGCGAGGCGGTGGGCCTGGGACAGCAGGGCGCCGTAGGTGGCGACTTCGTCGGGGTCGTTCGGTCCGGAGTGGGTCACGTGGCGGCGCAGCGCGTCGAGCGTCGTGTGCAGCTCGGCGACCGCCTCACGCAGCTCGTGGTCGCTTCGATGGCCGAAGCGGCAGTGGCTGTAGAGGTGGAGGGCGTGAGCGGTCCGGCGCAGGAAGTCGGCGTAGTGGCGGGCGAGGGTGGGGCGGGGCCGGGCGGCGGGGCGGTCTTCGGCGGTGGCCTCCAGCACGGTACGGGTGACACCGGCGGTGTGGACCGCGGCGTATTCCAGGACGAGCACCACGTCGCCGTAGTCCTCGCCGGGAGCGGACTTGACACCGATGCGGCGGCGGAGATTGATGCGCTGGCTCTCCCGGCTGTGGCCAAGGGTGGTACGGGCCTGTTCGACCAGGCGTTGCAGCCGCAGGGCGCGCTCGTGCCAGGTGCCGGCCTCGTCGGCGTTCCACCGTTGCTCGGCCAGGCCTTCGGCCACCGCCTGAAGGATGTCGTGTGCCTCGCGGGTGGCGTCCTGCAACGCGGCCCGGACGTCCCCCAGGTAGAGCGGGGGACGGATCAGCGCGTTGACGGTGATGCCGACGACGGCACCGAAGGCGGACTCGGTGATGCGGGCGGTGGAGGTGGCGATGCTGACGGAACCGCCGGTGAGCACGAACAGAGCGCCGGTGGCCGCGTAGATTCCCTGGCTGCCAAGGCGCTGCCACTGGCCCAGCAGCACCACCGTGGGCAGTACCAGGGCCATCGTCAGCATGGTGTTGTGCAGCAGCAGCGCGGTCGCGGTGGCCACGATGGTGCCCGTGGCGATCGCTGCCAGCTGCTGGAGCCCATGCGCGACGGACCGGAAGACGGTCGACTCCACCAGCGCGACCGCCACCCACGGTGCGACGAAGGCCATGGGGGCCTTGAGCCACCAGCCTGCCAGCGCCCAGGCGATCCAGGCGGCCAGCGCCGCCTTTCCCGCCTGCACGGCCAGGTCCCGCTCGCGGCACGGCCCCGCGCACGCCCGCCTCACCGCCTGCCCCGGGCGCCGCACCCCGTGCACTGCTGCTCGTATCACCTGCATGCCAGTGCAGGTGCCACCGGTCGGGGGTGCCTATGCCGATGCGGGTCGGATCAGGAGGGCCGCCGGGGCGTCGGGCGGCTTCGTCGCAGCCGGCCGTTGCGACAAAACGCCCGCTGCCGACCTCGCGCTTGAGCGAGTGGATCCGCTCGGTCATGTCGGCCCGTGCGGACGAGAAGACGCACCGCCCCGGCTCCGTCAGAGCGGTGCGTACCTGGGCTACGGCCTCCGCGTAGGCCTCGACGATCACATCGGTGACCGTGTGGCCGTCGAAGGCTGTGTTCAAACGATCAGCGCCTGCGAACTGGGTACGTCACGGAGCTGGCCTTCAGTCCGGGCGCATCGCCACGCCTTGAGACGGTCGGGCCCCCTGCTTCTTCGCGGGCCCGACCGCAGCGGGCGCGTGGATCGCTAGGCGTGCCGGGCGTGGCGGGCCGTATGCGCTGGGGCGGTGCTGGCGTGCAGCCGCCAGGCCGTACCCAGTACCAGCGCGCCGGAGATCAGCGCGTAGAGCCCGATGATCTGTGCGACGGTGATCGCGCCCACGTCCGGCCGGGCCCAGATCAGCACCCCGGCGATCACGGAGGCGGCACCGGCCAGGAACAGCAACCACTCATGGTGCAGCTCCCGGCGGAAGTGCACCGCTGCCCAGATCTCGGCGATGCCGGTGATCACGGCCCAGGCGCCGACGAGGGCGACCAGGGCCAGCGCGGTCAGTCCGGGCCAGGCGATAGTGATCAGGCCGGCCGCGATGCTCAGGACACCGCCGACCGCATGCGCCAGGCGGTGTAGTTTGTCCCCTTCCCTGCGGAAGGCGCTCACCAGCAGCGCCACGCCGTCGACGAGCGCGTAGGCGCCGAACAGCAGCGCCAGCGCCAGCACCGTCACCCCCGGCCACACCAGTGCGGCGATCCCGAACAACAAGGCCGCCGCACCCCGCAGTACCAGCATCCACATCAGCTGCTGACGCACTCGCTCATCCCTTCGCTCGGTCGAACCGTTCCGTCACGCGTACCCCGACTTCCGGCCCCTACCGGCGAGGGTCGAGGCCGCGGGAGGCGCGGGTACCCGGCGCGGCGCGCAGCGTTCGTGCCGATCGACGGGGCGTGACCGAAGGCCTGGACGCCCGCCGGCCCGCGGCACCCTCCGGACCGGTGCTCCGTTCAGGCCGAGCGGCACGACGCTGCGGCCGGGAGCCACTGTGCAGACGGGGGCAGAGGCAGACGGGTCTGGAGACGGACGGAGATCGGGCGCGACGGGTACGGCGACGGCGGATGCCCTGACGCGACCGGTGACCGGGCCGGGCTCAGGAACCGCCGCGCTCCCGGGGGATCTTCTGCCCGGCCTCGATCGCCACCGGCAGCCGGTTCTCGGCCGGGGGCAGCGGGCAGGTGGCCAGGTCGGTGTAGGCGCACGGCAGGTTCGAGGCCCGGTTGAAGTCCAGGACGACCGTGCCGTCGGCGGCGGGCGGTTCGACGGTCAGGGCCCGGTTGGCCGCGTACGTGGTGACGCCGGAGGTCGCGTCGGTGAACAGCACCAGGAGCCGGCCCTCACCGGAGCCCGGGAACGCCGTCAGCGACAACTGGTGCCCGTCCAGCTCGAACTCGATCCTGCCCGGGGCGTCGTAGACGTGCTCCAGGCCCTCGACCGCAGCGCCCACGGTGGTCGGCCGCGGTGTGTCGAAGGGGATGTAGCGGCCGGTGACAGCCCAGCGAGGGTCGGGGGCATAGGCGGGGGTTCCGGTGAAGCCTGTGCGCAGCGGTGCGTCGGGGTGCCGGGGGCGCACGATGTCCTGTCCGCCGCGCCGCGCGACCTCGATCACGGCGTCTCCCCAGACGGCGTTGACACCGCCGCGCTCGGGGATCACCCCGAAGTGGTGCAAGCCGTGCACCGGGGTTCCGTCGACGACCAGTTCCTCGCCGTCGTCCAGGGCTACGA
This sequence comes from Streptomyces sp. NPDC001606, assembly GCF_053596835.1. Classification (NCBI taxonomy): domain Bacteria; kingdom Bacillati; phylum Actinomycetota; class Actinomycetes; order Kitasatosporales; family Streptomycetaceae; genus Streptomyces; species Streptomyces sp. NPDC001606. The sequence goes on along the minus strand of NZ_JBSFHC010000001.1, from coordinate 47,209 downwards.
CGACCCCCTCGGGGCCGGTGTGCCAGGCGCCGGGCGCGTCGGGGAACCGCTGCGGCCGGTCGTCGAGCCAGTGCAGGCCGGTGACCGCCAGGAACCCGTGCGGGTCGGCGAGGCGGGCCTCCTGGGCGCGGTACCACTCCAGCCATGTCTCGGTGAAGACATGGAGGTCCGTGGGGGTGGCCTCGGTGGTCATGGGTGGTCTCCTTCGTGTCGGGCTGTGCTTCGGTGCGGTGCAGGGGTGTCAGGCGCGTCGGGGTGCCTTCGCCAAGGCGGCTGTCGGGTTGGCCTTCGTTCGACGGGGTTGTCGGGTGCGGGGCCCGACGGGCCTGCTCAGCGGGCCAATTGGCCCAGGAGTCGCCAGGTGCGTCGGCGGTCCGCTTCTCCGGCGATCTCGGTGGACGAGAACACGACCTCCGTGGCGCCGGCGTCGCGATAGCGCCGTACCTCGGCCTCGACGGTCTTCTCGTCGCCGATCACCGCCAGGTCGGCGGCCCGCCGCCCGCCCGACAGCTCGATGGCGCGGGCGTAGGACGGGAACTGCTCGTAGAACGCGAGCTTCTCGGTGGCCGTGGCCCGCACGGCGTCCACGTCGTCCGTGACGACACCGGGCACCAGCGCCACGACCCGGGGCGCCGGGCGGCCCGCGGCCTCGGCGGCCGCGTGCAGGGCGGGCACGATGTGATCCGCCAGAGCGCGCGGGCCCGCCAGGTAGGGCAGGATCCCGTCCGCCAGCGCGCCGCTGACCCGCAGCGCCTGCGGCCCCATCGCGGCGACCAGCAGGGGCACACCGCCCTCCGCGCCCGGGACCCGTGCGGGGCTCGGAGTGGTGGCCGTCAGCAGCTCGCCGTGGAAGTCGGCCGTGCCGGTCTCGAGCAACTGCCGCAGGGCGGTGAGGAATTCGCGCAGTCGGGCGATGGGCCGTTCGAAGGGCAGGCCGAAGCTGGTCTCCGTCAGCAGCTTCGTGCCCAGGGCCAGCCCGAGGTGGTAACGGCCGTGGGTTGCGGCCTGGGCGGTCTGGGCCTGGCTGGAGACCAGCAGCGGGTGCCGGCCGAAGACGGGGATCGCCGAGGTGCCGACCTGTAGCCCGGGCACTTCGCGTCCGACAATGGCCGCGAGCTGGGGTGAGTCCGCGCCGAAGGTCTGCCCGAACCAGGCCGACGTGAGCCCGAACTCCGCTGCCCCCTTGGCGAGTTGGACGGTGGCGTCGATCTGGTTGGGCGCGTCGGCCGCGTTGAGCGCTACTCCAACAGTCATGTCAGTCCAGAACGGGCGCCGGACGCAGCCGCATTCCGGTCCGCGTGTGACAGCTTCGTGTCGACCATGTGTCGTGGTCCCGGGTGCCGAGGAGCGCGCGGTGCGGTAGACCCCGCGTCCCCGCGTTCGTGTGGCTCCGGGACGAGCAGGTCGACGATGCCGTCGGGGGAGTGGGCGGCGCGGCGCCGGGCCGCGGGATGGGTGCCGTCACCGTCGATCTCCACGGCGAGGTGCAGGGCAGGGCCGGACAACGGGGTTCCTTCCGGGGAACACACGAGGACTCGCGGCGACAGGGCCACGAGTGGGACGGCCGGCGGGACGGCCGGCAGGTGTCACAGGTGTCAGATGTGTACGGAAGGACAGACCGCGGAGGAGGTACGGCAGAAGTCGACATGCCGCCGGGTGATGAGCCGCGCACCGGTGCACGCACCGCGCGGTACCGCGCCCTGTACGTGCATCAAAGCCTCCGGATGTCGGGGATCTCCTTTTCAACGTACGTCGCCTGCCCCGGCGAGTGTCAAGGTCGGACGCGGCGGAGTCACCTCCGGCCAGGTCCGGCCGGGATGTGTGCGGCACCGCGTGTCCGCAATGCAAGACCGGTCCGGACAGGCATTGACCGACCAGGTGGGCTTCTGCTGAACTCCCCTGCCATGAACCCGCGCGTGGACCTCACCCGACGGCGCCACATCGATCTGGCGCACGTCTCCAGCGCGTTTTGTTGTCGCTGACCCGTCGAGTGGTCGCCGGCGGGGGCGGGGGCGGGGGCGCGTAGTCAGCGCGCTGCGGCCCGAGGCGGGTGAATCCGCCCCTCCCGCGCTGCCTTCCCACGGGACTGGCCCAGCCATCCGCTGGTAGCTCTTCGCGCCGTACGAGCGGGGAGCCCGCCCGCGTACGCCGGCTCGGTCGCCGGGACAGCGGCCGTAGCGGTCCCGCGACCACCCGCATCTTCCTGACCGGCCCGGACGACTCCGCGTGCCGGTCGATCAGCCCTGCGCACTGTCAGCGCTCACCCAGACGTCCGGCACACCGCGGTGTGCCCGTCCGACCGAGAGGGACCTCTCATGTCTGTGTCCATCCGCAAGCTCACCGGCCGTATCGGCGCAGTCGTCGAGGGCGTCGACCTCACGGCGTCGCCGGACTTCGCGACGATCACCACCCTCCGAGACGCCCTCAACGAGCACAAGGCGATCGTGTTCGACGACGTGCGCCTCGACAACGCCGGCCAGGAACGCGTGGCCGGCTGGTTCGGCGAGCTGACGACCGCTCATCCCAACGTGCCCGCCGCGGACGGCACGACCAACGTGCTCGCCGTCGACAGCGCGACCTCCAAGGCCAACGAATGGCACACGGACGTCACCTTCGTCGTCAACCCGCCGCAGCTCACCACACTGCGGTCCGTGGTGGTCCCGCCGTACGGCGGCGAGACGCTCATCGCCAACGCCGCCGCGGCGTACCGCGATCTGCCGGAGGCGCTGCGCACCCTGGCGGACTCGCTGCGCGTCGTGCACACCAACCAGTACGACTACGCGCGCCCCCCGTCCGCGACCGCCGAACAACAGGAGTACGACCGCGTCTTCGTCTCGACGCCGTACGAGGCGGAGCACCCGGTCGTACGGGTGCACCCCCTGACGGGCGAACGCGGCCTGTTCATCGGCGGGTTCGCCAAGCGGATCGTCGGCCTGCCGAGCGGCGAGTCGGCCGATCTGCTGCGCGTCCTCCAGTCGTACGTGACGCGGCCGGAGAACATCCTGCGCTGGAAGTGGTCCCCGAACCAGCTGCTGATCTTCGACAACCGCATCACCCAGCACTACGGCGTCGACAACTACGACGACCACCCGCGCCGCCTCAACCGGGTGACGGTCGCCGGTGAGGTGCCGACCGGTGTCGACGGGCGCCGCAGCGAGCAACTCGTCGGCGACTCCTCGCACTACAGCGGTGTGCTGGCGGTGGCGGCATGACCGAGCTGGGCCTGAAGGCGCCGGCCGCCGCCGAGCGCCCGGCCGCCGGGGCGACGAGCACGCGGTCACGGGAGGTGTTCCTGCCGCGCGGCGCCCGCCGCCGGACGCCACTCAGCAGACTGCGCGAGCGCCTGCGCTGGCCGCTGGGCATCTACACGACCCCGGTCGCGGTCCTCGTCGCCTGGGAGGTACTCGCCCGGGCCGGGGTGGTGTCGAAGACGTACGCTCCTGCGCCGACCTCGGTCGTGCGGTCGGCCGTCGACCTGTGGCAGCAGGGCGTCCTCGGACCCGACCTGGCCATCTCGCTCCAGCGGGCCGGTATCGGTCTCGCCATCGGCCTGACGGCGGGCATCGTCACCGGCGTGCTCGGCGGCCTGCTGCGCAGCGGCGAGTACCTGTTCAACGGGCTCGTGCAGGTGCTCAACACGATCCCCCTCCTCGCCGTGCTGCCGCTGATGATCGTGTGGTTCGGCATCGACGAACTCACCAAGGTGCTGCTGATCTCCTTCGGCGCCGGCGTGCCGATGTACCTCAACCTGTTCGCCGCCATCCGGGGCGTCGACCAGCGGCTGATCGAGATGGCGCGCACCACGGGAGCGGGCACCTGGCGCCTGGTGACACGCGTGCTGGTGCCCGGCGCCCTGCCGGGGTTCCTGGTCGGCCTGCGGTTCTCCCTCGCGTACAGCGTCCTGGGGCTCGTCGCGGCGGAGACGGTCAACGCCGACCAGGGACTCGGCTTCCTCATCACCCAGGGACAGACGTATCTACAGACCAACCAGGTCTTCGTGGGGCTGGTCATCTACTCGCTCCTCGGACTGCTCGCCGACCAGTTCGTGCGGGCTCTCGAGCGGGTGCTGCTGCGGTGGCGCCCCGGTTATGAGGCGTCATGAGCAGCACGGCCGCAACGGAGTTCCGCCGGCGGACCGGAGTCGTCGTCGAGCAGGTGGTCCGCCGCTTCGGCGACCGGACGGTACTCGACGGCCTCGATCTCACCATCGCCGACGGTGAGTTGGTGATCCTGCTCGGCCCCTCGGGCTGCGGCAAGAGCACCCTGCTGCGTCTGCTCGCCGGCCTCGACCGGCCCGACGGCGGGCGGGTGGAGGTCCCGGCCCGGCGCGCGATCGTCTTCCAGGCCGACCGGCTGCTGCCGTGGCAGCGGGTGCTGCGCAACGTCACGCTCGGCCTGCACGGGCCCGACGCCGAACAACGGGCCCGCGACGTGCTCGCCGAGGTCGGCCTCGCAGGCCGCGAGAAGGCGTGGCCGAAGGAACTCTCCGGCGGCGAGGCCGGGCGGGTCTCCCTCGCCCGGGCATTGGTCTCGGAGCCCGAACTCGTGCTGCTCGACGAACCGTTCGCGGCGCTCGACGCCATCACCAGGCTGCGCATGCACGACCTCGTCCGCGCGCTGCGCACCAGGCACCAGGCCGCCATGCTGCTCGTCACCCACGACGTCGACGAGGCCATCGCCCTGGCGGACCGCATCGTCGTCATGAGCAACGGCCGCATCGGCTCCTCGCACGAGGTCCAGCTCCCCGCCGCCGACCGCGAAGCGAGCGTCGCCCGCGAGGAACTCCGCGCCCGGCTCCTGGAAGACCTCGGCCTCGCCGGCCGCCACTGACCTCCGCGAACACCCTCACCCGGCACAGAAAGAACGACGACCATGCGCAGAACAACCACCGGACTCATCGGCGCCCTCGGCTCGCTCACCCTGGCGGGCACCCTCGTCGCCTGCGGATCGTCGTCGTCGGACACGGCCGCGCCACTGAGCAACGCCGCCGACGCAAGCGATGCCAAGCACCCCGAGTGGAGCAAGTACACCTTCACCATCGGCGACAACGGCGGGGACGGCAGCCAGGAACTGGCCAAGGTCACGGGCGTGTTCGACAACGCCCCCTACAAGGTGAAGTTCGCCCGCTTCACCTACGGCCCGCCGCTCATCCAGGCCGCCGCCTCCGGCGACATCGACCTCGGCAGCGTCGGTGACGTACCGCCGATCACCGGTGCCGCGAAGGAGTACGGCTTCAAGATCGTCGCCGTGAACCGCTCGCTCACGCCCGACCAGGCGGTCGAGAACATCATCGTGCCCAAGGGCTCCGAGCTGAGGACGGCCGCGGACCTCAAGGGCAAGAAGATCGCCGTCCCGCAGGGCAGTTCGGCCCACGGTCTGGCCCTCAACGCCCTGAAGAGCGTCGGCCTCACCCCCAAGGACGTGAAGCTGGTCTTCCTCGACCCGGCGGCCGGCGCGACCGCGTTCAACACCGGCAAGGTGGACGCCTGGTCGATCTGGAACCCGCAGTCCGCGATCGCGGTCAAGAACGGTGCCCGGATCCTGGTGAAGGGGCTCCCGCCGATCGACCAGACGAGCAGTTACTACGTCGCCAGTGACTCCTCCCTGAAGGACAAGGCCAAGCGCGCGGCCCTCACGGACGTCCTGAAGAGGCTGTCGCGGGAGTTCGCCTGGGGCGTCAAGAACCCGGAGAAGTACGCGCAGGCCCTGTCGAAGGAGCAGGGCATCCCGCTCGCCGACGCCAAGGCCTCCCTGGCCGCCTACTCGAACCGGGTCACCCCGGTGGAGCAGCCGGACATCGCACTGGAACAGCACCTCGCCGACGCCTTCCTGGACGCGGGCCAGATCACCAAGAAGGTCGACGTCGAATCGATCACCGACAACCTCCTCCCCGCCGGTTACGACAGTTCCAAGCTCAAGGTCACCTCATGAGCGCACCGGCGAGTGCCCATGCCTGACCCCCTCCCGGAGCGACCGGAACCGACCGGGTGGCCACGGCGGGCGAGCCGCCGTCCATCGGGATGTCCGCCATGCGGGACGGACCCCTTGACGTCCGTGGCCGGCGCATCGACACTCGGTAAGGAATCCTAGCGAACAGGTAGGGAAATATGAGGCGCCTTGCTCCGGTCACCGTCCGAGTGAGCCGTTCGCCTCTGCTGACTTCCCGACGTCACATCGACCTGCTCCGCGTCTGCAGCGCGCTCGGCCGCATGGGCTGACCTGCGCAGCTGCCACGCCGACGCCTTCCACGCAACGTCGTGCCGTTCGGCGTGCCCAGGTGAGCCCCGCTCAGGGTTCCGTCGTCGTATCCCCGTAGCCCCGGCGTGCCCGGCACCGAGTGCCGGGCACGCCCTCCGGGCGAAGGAGGGGGATCCGGCCACGGGGCCCAGCCCGATGTCGCATCCGCCGCGCGTACGTCCGCGCCCGCTTTCGGGGAGAGTCATGACCGTCACCACGCCGGCCGCCCACGTTTCCGTCCGGCCCGCGCCCGCCTTCCGCGGCCGCATCGGCAGGGACGCACGCAGCGGCCACTACCCGGTGCCAGGCCGCTACCGGCTCCATCTGTCGACCGCGTGTCCCGACGGCCTGCGCATCGCCGTCACCCACACCCTGCTCGGCCTGGACGACATCTGTCCGGTCACCTTCCTGCCCGCCGTCCCCGACTGTCCCGAGGGCGGCTACTCGGCCCTGCGTCCGCTGTACGAGGCGAGCGCGCACCGCTACTCCGGTCCGGCCGCGGCGCCGGTGCTCAGCGACGGCTGGTCCGGGCGGATCGTCAGCACCCACGACCGGGACATCATGCGCGACCTCGCCCACCGCTTCGACACCTGCGCCCCCTCGCTCTACCCGTGCGACGCGGAGTCGGAGATCGAGGCCGTGGAGCAGATGTGCAGGGAGGGCATCGAGGGAGCGGCGCAGCGGGCCGGAGCCGTGGGAGCGGACACGGCGGAACGTGACATGGCACTCGCCACGCTGCTGGAGACCCTCGGCGCCCTCGACCGCTGGCTGGTCGGCCGCACCTACCTGATCCGCGACGAAGTCGCCGCCGCCGACGTCGAGTTGTGGGTCGCCCTGGTCCGGCTCGACACCGTGCACCGGCACCATCTCGACGCCGCCGCGGTCCAGCGCATCGCCGGCCACCCGGCGCTGTGGTCCTACGCCCGCCGTGTGACCGCCCACCCCGCCTTCGGCGCCCACCTCGACCTCGACGGCATCGACCGACGCCACCACGCCCAGTGCCGCGGGCTGGAGGCCGCCGGATCGGCCGTCCAGATCCTCGACTGGGCGGCACACTCGGCCCGTTAGCCGTTCCACCTGGTGGACCGGCGTTGACATACGTTCGGGCCATTGTCTTAACTACGGCCCAGAACGGTCATGAGTGTCAGCGACAAGCCCTGGCTGGCTGACCGGCAACCCTCGCACCGCGGTGGGGTGCCCCAGGTGACGACCCGGCCGATGACACATCGGTAAGCGCGAGGCCCACAGGGCCGGAACAGTGACGGTGACACCATGTACGCAGCTCCCAGAACGGCCGCACGCCGTTCCCCGGGCTGCGTACGGACGTACACGAGCCTGCTCGTCGCCGACCGCGCCGTCGATCTGCTCCGCGTCAACAGCGCGCTGTGTACCGCACCGGGCCGTGCCCGCTGTCGGGGCTGACACCTCCCCACAGCCCCCGCACTCCCTGACCGACACCGCCCGCGCGGTGTGCCGTCGCCCTTCCCACTCCCGGTCTCCCGCCGACCCGTGCGTCCCCGCACACCGGCGTGCCGCCGGGGTGTTCCCACCCAGCCGGAGCCCACCATGAGCGAACCCCCTGGCGCCACCGTCACGTTGCCCGAGGCGCCTACCGCCACCGAACCGCCCAAGGCCCTCACCGCCCAGCGAGTGCAGCCGTTGCGCAGGCCGGGACGCTGGATCGCCACCGCGGTCGTCCTGGTCCTGGTCGCCCAGTTCGCACACGGGCTGGTGACCAACCCCTTCTACCAGTGGGACCGCTGGAGCTACTGGTTCCTGCGGCCGACCATCCTCGACGGCCTGCTCATCACCCTCGAAGTCACCGCCTACAGCGCCGTGCTGGGCCTCGTCGGCGGTGTCCTGCTCGCCCTGGCCCGGCTGTCGAAGAGCCCGGTGCTGCGCGCGGTCAGCTGGACCTATGTCTGGGCGTTCCGCTCCATCCCGCTCATCGTGGTCCTGATCTTCCTCTACAACTTCAGCGCCCTGTACAAGACGTTGAGCGTCGGCATCCCCTTCGGGCCGGCCTTCTTCTCCTTCGACGAGTCGAAACTCGCCACCGACATGGTCGTCGCCGTCGTCGGCCTCAGCCTCAACGAGGCCGCCTACGCGGCCGAGGTGGTGCGCGGCGGCATCCTCTCCGTCGACCAGGGCCAGCACGAGGCGGCCGCCGCCCTCGGCCTGCCCAAGGTCTACCAGTTCCGCAGAATCGTCCTTCCGCAGGCGCTGCGCTCCATCATCCCCAACTACGTCAACCAGCTCATCGGCCTGATCAAGGGCACCTCGCTGGTCTTCTACGTCTCCCTGCTGGACCTGTTCGGCTCCGCGCAGACCATGGGCTCCACCTATCCCGGCGACATCGTGCCGCTGCTGCTCGTCGTCACCGCCTGGTACCTGATCCTGACCAGCGTCGTCTCCGTCATCCAGTTCTACGTCGAGCGGTACTACGCCCGCGGCGCCACCCGCAGCCTGCCGCCCACGCCCCTCCAGAAGCTCCGCACCGGTCTCACCGACCTGCGGGCCCGCATCCGCCGGGAGGCCGCCGTATGACCGCCAAGACCGCCGACGCGCTGGCGGACGTCGAAGCCGCCACCGTCGAGGTCCACGACGTGCACAAGTGGTACGGCACCCACCGCGTCCTGGACGGCGTCGACCTGACGGTCCGTCCGGGCGAGGTCACCGTGATCCTCGGCCCCTCCGGCTCCGGCAAGTCCACCCTGCTGCGGGTCATCAACCACCTGGAGAAGCCCGAGATCGGCCACGTCAGCATCAACGGCGAGCTGATCGGTGTGAAGCGGCAGGGCGACCGGCTGAAGGAGCTGAGCGAGCGGGCCATCCTCACCCAGCGCGGACGGATCGGGTTCGTCTTCCAGAACTTCAACCTCTTCCCGCACCTGACCGTCCTGGACAACGTGGCCGCGGCCCCCGTCGCCACCGGGCGGCTCGCCCGGGCCGAAGCCCAGGAACTGGCCCGCGAACTCCTCGGCCGGGTCGGCCTCGCCGACAAGACCGGCGCCTACCCGCGCCAGCTCTCCGGCGGCCAGCAGCAGCGCGTCGCCATCGCCCGCGCCCTGGCGCTACGCCCCGGCGTCATCCTCTTCGACGAGCCCACCTCCGCCCTGGACCCCGAACTCGTCGGCGAAGTCCTCGCCGTCATCCGGGACCTGGCCTCCAGCGGCACCACCCTCGTCATCGTCACCCACGAGATCGGCTTCGCCCGCGAGATCGCCGACCGGGTCGTCTTCATCGACGGCGGCAAGATCATCGAGCAGGGACCGCCCTCCGAAGTACTCGACACACCACGGCACGAGCGGACCCGGGACTTCCTCAGCAAGGTCCTGTGACCCGCCGCCCCCACGACCTCCCCCCACGCCACCACCCTCATCACCGCCCCTGAGCGACAAGGAACGGCCATGCGCACCCACGTCACCCGACGCAGCCTGATACGCGGCATCACCGCGGCGACCGCCGTCGCCTCCCTGGCCACCGGGCTCGCCGCCTGCGGTGGCAACAGCGACGCGGCCACCACCACCGACACCGTCGCCCAGCCCGGCGAGGTCGTCATCGGCCAGGCCTCCAACGGCGCCGCCCAGCAGACCACCATCAAGGTCTCCGAGGTCAAGTCCATCAGCGCCGAACTGCCCGCCGCCCTCAGGAAGAGCGGCAAGCTGGAGATCGGCATCGGCGCCCTGCCCGCCGGCTTCCCGCCGCTGGCCTACGTGGGCAGCGACCAGAAGACCCTCACCGGCGCGGAGCCCGACTTCGGCCGGCTGGTCGCCGCGGTCCTCGGCCTCAAGCCCGAGGTGAAGAACTCCACATGGGAGAACCTCTTCGTCGGCATCGACAGCGGCAAGGTCGACGTGGCGTTCTCCAACGTCACCGACACCGAAGAGCGCAAGAAGAAGTACGAGTTCGCCTCCTACCGGCAGGACAACCTCGCCTTCGCCGTGCCGAAGAAGAGCACCTGGAACTTCGGCGGCACCTACGAGAACCTCGCCGGCAGGACCATCTCCGTGAGCGCCGGGACCAACCAGGAGAAGATCCTCCTGGAGTGGAAGGCAAAGCTGGCCAAGGAGGGCAAGAAGCTCACCGTCAAGTACTTCCAGGACAGCAACAGCGTCTACCTGGCCCTGTCCGGCGGCAAGATCGACGCGTACTTCGGCCCCAACCCCGGCATCGCCTACCACAACAGGCAGACCGCGAACACGCCCAACGCCACCCGCACCGCGGGCACCTACTCGGGCGCCGGAGCGAGCCTCCAGGGCCTGATCGCGGCCACCGCCAAGAAGGACAGCGGCCTGGCCAAGCCGCTCGCCGACGCCATCAACCACCTGATCAAGAACGGTCAGTACGCCGAGTGGCTCAAGGCCTACAACCTCTCCAACGAGGCCGTCGCCACGTCCGAGGTCAACCCGCCCGGACTCCCGCTCGACAACTCCTGACCACCGCGTGCCGGGGACCCCACCACCCACCTCCCGGTGGGGTCCCCGGTACGCCGGACACCCCGAGCCGTACCCCGGAGACCGCCACGCCATGTCCGTCACCACCGTCGACGCCACGTCCTCGCACGTCCTGGACAACCCCGCCTGGGCCGCCCTCACCGGACCCCATGCCCACTTCGCCGAACGCATCGGCGACGCCGCCCGCTACCCCCAGGACGTATCCCCCTTCCACGCCCTCTCCGACGAGGACGACCCGCGCGCCTGGGCCGACCTGGCCCGCCTCGTCGGTCCCGGCGGCACCGCCGCGGTACGAGGCGTCACCGAGGCGCCCGACGGCTGGGAGGTCGTCAACGTCGTACAAGGCGTCCAGCTCGTGGACACCTCCCTGCGCGCCGAGCCCGACCCCGAGGCAGTACGCCTCGGCCCCGACGACGTACCCCAGATCCTCGACCTGGTCGCCCGCACCGAACCCGGCCCCTACCGGCGCCGCACCGTCGAGATGGGCACCTACCTCGGCATCCGTCACCGCGGCCGGCTGATCGCCCTGGCCGGCGAGCGGCTGCACCCGCCCGGCTGGACGGAGATCAGCGCCGTGTGCACCGACCCCGACCACCGGGGCCGGGGGCTGGCCACCCGCCTGGTCCGTGCCGTCGCCGCAGGCATCAAGGAACGCGGGGAACAGCCCTTCCTGCACGCCGCGGCCACCAACGCGAACGCGATCCGGCTGTACGAGTCGATCGGCTTCACCCTGCGCAGCCGCACGGTCTTCTCACTCGTCCGGCACATCGGGGCCGCCGCGCCGGAAGAAACGGCATAGCCGTGTCGTTGTCCTTGTCGAGGGTGAGTGCGCGGCCCACGTCGACGGAGGTGCGAGACATGACACGTGTACTGCGTGCCGTTCTCCTGCACTCCCGGCCCCACATCGACCTCCAGCGCGTGGCCGGCTCCCTCTGTAGCTCCTGACCCCGTTTCCCCAGCCGCCGTGCGCCCAGACTTCCGCGGGCCGGCGATCTCGTACGGACCTCCAGGAAGGCACTCTCGTGTCCTCAACTCCAGTTTCTCCTCTGCACCTTGCCGTCGCCCTCGACGGAACCGGCTGGCATCCCGCCTCCTGGCGCGAGCAAGTCGCCCGGCCCCGCGACCTGTTCACCGCCGGACACTGGGCGAACCTCGTCGCCGAGGCCGAGCGCGGACTGCTCGACTTCGTCACCTTCGAGGACGGCCTCGGCCTGCAATCCTCCGACTACCGCGAACTCGACGGCCGCACCGACCAGGTCCGTGGCCGGCTGGACGCCGTACTGACCGCCGCCCGGATCGCACCCCTGACCCGGCACATCGGCCTGGTGCCGACCGTGATCGCCACCCACACCGAGCCGTTCCACATCTCCAAGGCGATCGCCACCCTCGACTACGTGAGCACCGGCCGCGCGGGCCTGCGCGTCCAGGTCTCCGCCCGGCCCCACGAGTTCGACCACTTCGGCCGCCGTACCTTCCCGCCGATCGAGCTGAGCGAACTGGACAGCCCGACCGGGCAGGAACGCCTCACCGAACTCTTCGACGAGGCCGCGGACTACGTCGAGGTCGTGCGCCGGCTCTGGGACAGCTGGGAGGACGACGCGGAGATCCGGGACGCCGCCACCGGACGCTTCATCGACCGCGACAAGCTGCACTACATCGATTTCCAGGGCAAGCACTTCAGCGTCAAGGGGCCCTCCATCACCCCGCGCCCGCCCCAGGGCCAGCCCCTGGTGACCGCCCTCGCCCACCGGACCCTTCCCTACCGGCTGGTGGCCCGCCAGGCAGACGTCGGCTACGTCACCCCGCAGGACACCGCGCACGCCCGGGCGATCGTCGCCGAGATCCGGGCCGAGCAGGAGGCCGCCGGGCGGGCCGGCGAACCTCTGCATGTCTTCGGTGACCTGGTCGTCTTCCTGGACGACGAGCAGACCGCCGCGGAGGACCGCCGGGCACGGCTCGACGCCCTCGCCGGTGAGCCGTACACCAGCGACGCCCGCATCTTCGCCGGCACCCCTGCACAACTCGCCGACCTGTTGCAGGAGTGGGCGGAGCAGGGCCTGAGCGGGTTCCGGCTGCGGCCCGCCGTCGCCGGACACGACCTGCCGGCCATCACCCGCGGTCTGGTCCCCGAACTCCAGCGCCGGGGTGTCTTCCGCACCGCCTACGAGGCCGACACCCTGCGCGGCCTGCTGGGCCTCGCCCGCCCCGCCAACCGCTACGCCGCCGCCTGAGCCGGAAGGACCCCGCACCGACATGACCAGCAAACCGCTGAAGCAGATCCACCTGGCCGCCCACTTCCCCGGCGTCAACAACACCACCGTGTGGAGCGACCCGAAGGCCGGCAGCCACATCGAGTTCAGCTCCTTCGCCCACTTCGCCCGCACCGCCGAACGCGCCAAATTCGACTTCCTGTTCCTCGCCGAGGGACTGCGCCTGCGCGAACAGGGCGGAAAGATCTACGACCTGGACGTCGTCGGCCGCCCCGACACCTTCACCGTGCTGGCCGCGCTCGCCGCCGTCACCGACCACCTCGGCCTGACCGGCACCATCAACTCGACGTTCAACGAGCCCTACGAGGTGGCCCGCCAGTTCGCCAGCCTCGACCACCTCTCCGGCGGCCGGGCCGCCTGGAACGTCGTCACCTCCTGGGACGCCTTCACCGGCGAGAACTTCCGCCGCGGCGGCTTCCTCCCCCAGGACCAGCGCTACTCCCGCGCCAAGGAGTTCCTAGCCACCGCGCACGAGCTCTTCGACTCCTGGCACGGCGACGAGATCGTCGCCGACCAGGCCACCGGCGTCTTCCTGCGCGACGCGAAGGCCGGCTCCTTCACCCACACCGGCCAACACTTCGACATCCACGGCCAGTTCAATGTCCCGCGCTCCCCGCAGGGACGCCCGGTGATCTTCCAGGCCGGCGACTCCGAGGAGGGCCGTGAGTTCGCCGCTTCCAGCGCCGACGCCATCTTCAGCCGGCACGCCACCCTGGAGGCGGGGCAGGCCTTCTACACGGACGTCAAGAACCGCCTTGCCAAGTACGGCCGCCGCCACGACCAGCTGCTGATCCTGCCCGCCGCCTCCTTCGCACTCGCCGACACCGACGCCGAGGCCGAGGAACTCGCACGGGAGGTGCGCCGCCAGCAGGTCAGCGGCGCCACCGCCATCAAGCACCTGGAGTTCGTCTGGAACCGGGACCTGTCCTCCTACGACCCCGAAGGGCCGCTGCCCGACATCGACCCGGACGTCAGCGACGAGCACATCTCCAAGGGCCGTGCCCAGGTGCGCATGTACCGCGACCCGCTGGCCACCGCCCGGGAGTGGCGCGAGCTGGCCGCCGCCAACAACTGGTCCATCCGCGACCTGGTCATCAACACCGGCAACCGGCAGACCTTCGTCGGCTCCCCGGCGACCATCGCCAGGGCCATCAACGACCACGTCCAGGCCGACGCCAGCGACGGCTTCATCCTCGTGCCGCACATCACCCCCACCGGCCTCGACGACTTCGCCGACAAGGTCGTCCCGCTCCTTCAGGAACAGGGCGTCTTCCGCACCGAGTACGAGGGCCCCACCCTCCGCCACCACCTGGGGATCGCACACCCCGACGCCGTCGACGACCGGGTGGCGTCGTGAGGTTCCTCGCCATCACCCTCATCACCCACCGCCCGGACCCGGTCACCGGGGTGCAGAAGTCCACCCACGACCGCTTCCGCGAGGTGCTCGACAACGCGGTCCTGGCCGAGGAGCTGGGCTTCGACGGCTTCGGCGTGGGGGAGCGGCACGAGCGGCCGTTCATCTCCTCGTCCCCGACCGTCGTACTCAGCCATGTGGCCGCCCTGACCAGGCGCATCCGCCTGTTCACGGCCGTCACGACGCTCAGCCTGCTCGACCCGGTCCGCGCGTACGAGGACTACGCCACCCTCGACCACCTCTCCGACGGACGCCTCGACCTGATCATCGGCAAGGGCAACGGCACCGCCCAGCGCGAACTGTTCCAGGTCACGCCCGAGGACCAGTGGGAGCGCAACGCCGAGAGCTACGAGGTGTTCCGGAAGACCTGGCGGCAGGACAAGGTCACCGCCGACACCCGGTTCCGCCCCCCACTGACGGACGCCGAGGTGTGGCCGCGGCCGTATCAGCAGCCGATCCGGGTCTGGCACGGCAGCGCCACCAGCAAGGAGTCGGTCGACCTGGCCGCCCGCTACGGCGACCCGCTGTTCTCGGCGAACGTCACCCACCCCATCGAGCCGTACGCCGAGCTGATCCGCCACTATCGGGAACGCTGGGAGCACTACGGTCACGATCCGGCGCGGATCGCGGTCGGTGCCGGCACGGCCGGTGTCCACGTCGCCCCGACCTCCCAGCAGGCCCTCGCCGCCTACCGGCCGGTCTTCGAGGCCAATCTGGCGCACGCCAAGCAGGCGGGCCTGCCGGTGGTCTTCGAGACCCTGGAGGACTTCGTCACCCGCAGCTCCGCCCTGATCGGGAGCCCGCAGCAGGTCATCGAGAAAGTGCGGCGCTACCACGAGGAGTTCGGGCACACGGTGCTTCATCTCCACGCCGACGCCGGGGGACTGTCCGACGCCGCGCATCGCGCCTCCCTCGAACTGTTCCAGTCCGACGTCGCCCCCGTACTGCGCCGCGAGATCCCCGACCCGCCGTTCGCGTGGGGCCCCGTGCTTCCGACGCAACCACTCACCCAGGAGTCCGTCCATGTCTGACATCGCCCTCGGCGTCCTCGATCTGGTCCCCATCCCGTCCGGCTCGACGGCGGCCGATGCCCTGCGCAACTCGATCGACCTCGCGCAGCAGGCCGAGCGCCTGGGATACGCCCGCTACTGGTTCGCCGAGCACCACCTCAACCCGGGCGTGGCCGGAACCTCACCCGCCGTCGTCCTGGCCCTGACCGCCTCTGCCACCTCGACCATCCGGCTCGGCTCCGGAGCCGTGCAGCTCGGTCACCGCACCGCGCTGTCCACCGTCGAGGAGTTCGGTCTGCTCGACGCGCTGCACCCGGGCCGCTTCGATCTGGGCCTGGGCCGCTCCGGGGGCCGCCCGCCCGGTCCGTCGGACACACCGCGGCCCACGACCACCCCGGTCGTCGACGGCCGCGCCCCGAACGGCCTGCTGATCCCGCCCCCCTTCTCTTTCGCGCAGCTGCTCGGCTCCCCCCGCATCGCCCTCCAGCGCAGGTTGCTCCTGCTGCCGGGCGCCGAATCGCAGGACTACAGCGAGCAGATCGACGACATCCTGGCCCTGCTCGCCGGCACCTACCGCTCCCCGGAGGGCGTCGAAGCGCACGTCGTGCCCGGAGAGGGCGCCGATCTCCAGGTGTGGATCCTGGGCAGCAGCGGCGGCGAGAGCGCGTCCGTCGCGGGCCGCAACGGCCTGCGGTTCGCGGCGAACTACCACGTCAGCCCCGCCACGGTGCTGGAGGCGGTAGAGGGCTACCGGGCCTACTTCCAGCCCTCCGAGGTGCTCGACAAGCCCTACGTCAGCGTCTCGGCCGACGTCGTCGTGGCCGACGACGACGCCACCGCCCGCGAACTCGCCACCGGGTACGGCCCGTGGGTGCGCAGCATCCGCACCGCCGAGGGCGCCATCGAGTTCCCCACGCCGCAGGAGGCGCGCGCCCGCACCTGGACCGAGGAGGACCAGGCTCTCGTCCAGGACCGTCTCGACACCCAGTTCGTCGGCTCGCCGGGCCGGGTGGCCGACCGGCTGGAGCAGCTCCAGGAGGCCACGGGCGCGGACGAGTTGCTCATCACGACGATCACCCACGACCACAAGGACCGGGTCCGCTCCTACGAACTGCTCGCGGAGGAATGGCGCCGAAGGGGTCACTCGTCCCAGCCGCCGAGCTGATGCTCACGCCTGTCCCCGAGGAAGCCCCCCGACCGCCCGAAAGGTCCCGTCATGGCCACCATCCTGTCCGTCTCCGGAAGCCCCTCCCCGACCTCCCGCACCGGACGGCTGCTCCGCCACCTCGACCAGCGGCTCACCGCCCAGGGACACGAGGTGATCCCGCTGGACGTGCGCACCCTCCCCCCGGAGGCCCTGCTGCACGCCGATTTCGGCCATCCCGCGATAGTCCGGGCCGCGGCCCTGTTCGAGCAGGCGGAGGGCGTCGTGATCGGCACCCCCGTCTACAAGGCAGCCTACTCCGGGCTGCTGAAGGCGCTGCTGGACCTGCTGCCGCAGTACGCGCTGGTGGGCAAGACCGTCCTGCCGCTGGCCACCGGCGGCAGCACCGCCCATGTCCTGGCCATCGACTACGCCCTGCGCCCGGTCCTCGCCTCCATGGGCCCCGCCCACATCACCCCCGGCTGGTTCACCCTCGACAAGGACATCACCGTGGGCGACAACGGCACGGTGACTGTCGCGCCGGGCTCGGCCGAGGCGCTGTTCCAGGTCACCGACCAGTTCTCGGCCGCGCTGGGCGGTCGTACGACGCTGCTGGCGGCCACCGGCTGAGTGGCGCGGCGGTCCTGGGCGGCGCTGCCTCAGGGCCGCCCCGCCACCACCTGCTGTGACGCACCCCGACAACCGGCCGATCGGAGTCCCCGCGTGACCCTCACCTTTCACTGGTTCCTGCCCACCAACGGTGACAGCCGCCATGTCGTCGGCGGCGGTCACGGCACCCCCGCCACCGCCTCCGGACAGGACCGGCCGCCGACGGTCGCCCATCTCAGCCGGATCGCGGGCGCCGCCGAGGACCTGGGCTTCGTCGGCGTGCTCACCCCGACCGGCGCCTGGTGCGAGGACGCGTGGCTGACCACCGCGATGGTCAGCCGGCACACCGAGCGGCTGAAGTTCCTGGTCGCCTTCCGCCCCGGCTTCGTCTCGCCCACGCTGGCCGCCCAGATGGCCTCCACCTTCCAGCGGCAGAGCGGCGGACGGCTGCTGCTGAACGTCGTCACCGGCGGCGAGAGTCACGAGCAGCGGGCCTATGGCGACTTCCTCGACAAGGACGCCCGCTACCGCCGTACCGGCGAATTCCTCCAGGTCGTACGGGAGTTGTGGGAGGGCAAGACCGTCGACCTGCACGGCGACCATCTCCGGGTCGAGGACGCCAGGCTGGCGCGGCTACCCGATCCGATCCCGGAGGTGTACTTCGGCGGGTCCTCCCCGATCGCCGGGGAGATCGCCGCACGCCACGCCGACGTCTACCTCACCTGGGGCGAGCCGCCCGCCCAGGTCGCCGAGAAGATCGCCTGGATCAGGAAGCTGGCCGCGCAGCAGGGCCGCAGCCTCCGCTTCGGAATCCGGCTGCACGTCATCACCCGCGACACCTCCGAGCAGGCCTGGGCCGAGGCGGAGCGGCTGCTGGCGGGCTTCGACGCGGAGACGGTACGGCAGGTGCAGGCGGGGCTTGCCCGCAGCGAGTCCGAGGGCCAGCAACGGATGCTGGCCCTGCACGGGGGCGGGAGCCGGGACGGGCTGGAGATTCACCCCAATCTGTGGGCGGGCATCGGACTGGTGCGCGGTGGGGCGGGGACCGCCCTGGTCGGCAGTCACACCGAGGTCGCCGAACGGATCAAGGAGTACGCCGCCCTGGGGATCGAGGAGTTCATCTTCTCCGGGTATCCGCACCTGGAGGAGGCGTACTGGTTCGGCGAGGGCGTACTGCCGAAGCTTCAGGCACAGGGCCTGTGGAGGCACCCGCAGGGACGGCAGGCGGCCCCTGCGGCCCAGGTTTCCTTCGCTGGTGCCGGGAGCGCGCGATGACGTAGGTGATCGCCGACTCGGCGAACGGGTGGGCTCCGGGAGGCCCCCAGGAAGCACGAAGCCCCCGACCGGGCGGTGGCTATTCGGGCAGCAGTTGAGCCCTGGTGCGCGGACGAATCCTCACGAGATTCGACGGCACGGTGCTCGCGCCGGCTGGGCAGGTGCCATGATCACTCAGCGGCCTCGCACCTTGGCACGCCATCCGGCAGTGCCGGGCCGCAACGCGACAGCGTGACCAACGGAGGGACCCGGCATGCGCAAACTCGTCCACTACATCGCCACCACGCTCGATGGCTTCATCGCGGGCCCGGACGGCGGAGACCCCACCGGTCCCAACGGCTTCTGGCCCATAGCGGAGGACTACATACAGCACCTCGTGGCCGAGTACCCGGAGACACTGCCCGTCCAGGCCCGGCAGGCACTGTCCGTCACGGCGGAGGGCACGCACTTCGACACCGTGCTGGAGGGGCGGCGCAGCTACGAGATCGGACTTGCGGCCGGCATCCCCGACGCCTACCCCCACCTGCGCCACCTGGTGTTCTCCCGGACCCTGACCGAGAGCCCGGACCCGGCCGTGGAACTGGTGGCCGACGACCCGGTGGCGACCGTGCGCGAACTCAAGCAGCAGGAAGGCAAGGACATCTGGCTGCTGGGCGGCGCCGAGCTCGCGGGCTCCCTGTACGCCGAGATCGACACGCTCATCCTCAAAGTCGGCCCGCTGACCATTGGCGACGGCATCCCGCTGTTCTCCCGCAAGGCTGCCTTCGACCCCCGTACCTGGACACTCGCGGACCACACCGTCCTCAAGAGCGGCGCAGTGTTCCTCACCTACACGCGCGCCGACAGCTGACGCTCCGGAGGGGCGGCGCTTGTGGAGGCGGGGCGCGGGCGCGCTCCGGGTCACGCAAGCGCCGCCGTACCGCATGCCAGGGCCCTGCGACCCAGGGTGCGGCCCTGTCAGCCCACCGGTCCGGGCCGGTGGGCGTCGCCTTGAAGCAACTGGTGACGGTCATGTCTGGGGTGCCTCCGGCCGTCGGGCCGTGTGGGGGACTGGAAGACGCAGGTGAGCGAGGGCCGTGTGCAGGGTCTGCTCGGGGGTGAGGGCGCTGGTGTCGATGACGTGGCCGCCGGCGTGCCGGGCCAGGCCGGCGACGAAGGCGCCGGTCAACTGCCGCCACAGCGGCAGGTCCTGGTAGTCGCTGGGGCGCAGGGCGTATCCGGCGAGCGCGCTGCGCAGCAGGTCGCCGACGCCCTCCGGGTCGGCGACCGTCGCGCCGGGCACAGCGCGGCACAACCCGGCGGCGAGGGTGGTCTTGCCGCCGCCGGAGGGGCCGTTCAGCCAGACGATCACGCATCCCCCGTTGTCGCGGTGACCGTGTCGGTGCCCCGGCCCGGGGCCGGGAGGTGTCCGCCCCGGCCCGGCCACCGGAACACCAGCCGGGAGTGCTCCTTGTCCAAGACGTCCCCGGCAGGGAGCAGATGGTCGGGCGTGCCGGCCGGGTGGACCGTCAGCACGGGATCGGCGTGCTGGTCGTTGTCCTCGGCGCGAACATGGCGGTCCCAAGCCCGGACCGTGGCCGCGAGCTGATCGGCGAGCTGCGGGCCCTCCTCGCCGAAGGCGTGCACGACCCACTCCCACTCCTTGTCCTCCGGGCGGTCACCGTCCTTGGTCTGGATGTGGATCAGATAGGCGAGCGAGGCGTCGCCGACGATGGCGGGTGCGTCCCGATCCTTCGCGACGCCGGTCACCCCCTCCTCCCGGTCCTGGTGGGCAACCAGGCGGCAGAAGGCGGGCAGGGTGGTGGCCGCGTACAGCTGAAGGGAGCCGAAATAGGCGCCCGCCCCCATGGTCACGCCGGTCGCGACCTCGTGCCGCCGCCCGCGCAGCGCCTCCTCCAGGCCCTCCGTGTCGGCGGCGGCGCCGTCGTCGAAGCGAAGGGTCAGCCCGCCGCCGAGAAGAGGGACGACCGCGACGGCACGGGCCCGCTGCCCCTGGTCGCGGACGAAGCCGGAGTAGGTGAAGCGGCGGGCGTGCAGCACCTCGCCGCGCCGCTCGAACGCGATCGTCCGGGTGTAGCCGCCCATCGCCAGCGGCAGGACGAGGTGGCCGCCTTCGGCCAGCTGCTCGCGCCAGGCCGGGGCGACGTCCCGGCAGTTGTACGTGATCACGCTGCCGTCGAAGCCGCCGCGGGGCGCGAGGTGGGCGGGGGCGCCGAGCGTCGCATCGGCCTCGACGGCGGTGACGCGTCCACTGCCGGTCTCTGTGAGGAAGGCGCGGGTGCGGCGTACGACCCACGGGTCGATGTCGGCGGTCACCACTCGCCCCTCGGGCCCGGCGACGTGAGCGATCAGCTCGGCGTCGTAGCCACCGGAGCCCGCCTCGAACACGATCGCGCCCGGTTTCAGGCGCAGGCCTTCGAGCATGTCGGCCTGGAGCCAGGCCGCGGACACCGAGCTGATGGCCGTTCCGGTCTCGTCGCGGCGGGTGACGACGGCGCGGTCGCCGCCGTCGTACGCGGCCGCCAGGTTCGCTTCCGGGGCGAAACGGTGGCGGGGCACGGTCCGCAGCGCGTCGCGGACCGGCTCGGACGGGGCCCAGCCGCCGTCGATCACCATCTGGGCCATCGCCTGCCGCAGTCGGACGGCTTCGGCCGGCTCACCCGGCACCGGCGGACGGTCGGGGGCGAGCGGGTAGGAGATCACGGGCGGCAGGTCCGGGATCACGCCGGGCCACACCGCATCCAACGCGGACGCGGCGGGGACGAAGATGTCTCCGGCACAGGCGAGAGCGTGCAGGTCGAAGAACTCCCAGCGGGCGAACTTGTCCTCCTCCGGGTTGGTCAGGGTGCCCGTCCACGCGGTGATGCGGACGACGGCGGTGAGCCGTGGGATGCCGTGGCTGTCGTCGACCAGCATCGTCACCACGTACGCGTCGGCCGGGTCGGCGACCAGGCCCGTCTCCTCGGCGAGTTCGCGGACCGCCGCGGCGGCGAAGCCCTCCGGGCCGCGGGTCTTGCCGCCGGGAAGCTCGAGCATGCCGCGGCGGGACCGGCCGAGCAGGACCCGCCCGGCGCCGTCGGTGACGACAGCGAGGGCGCCGGTCAGGGCATGGGCGGTGGTCGGCCGCTTCTCGACGGCCCGGGTGCCGGAGTGACAGGGGCCGCGCAGGACCAGGAAGGCCAGACCGTCCGCGTCCATCCGCTCCACCGTCTCCCATCCGGCGGCGAGCACGGTGATCTCGTCCTCGTCCAAGGCGATGCCGCGCCGCTCCTCGGGTGTGTTCGCCGCCACCGGGGTGATGATGACGAGAGCGCCGCCGTCCCGGAGCCGCTCACCCAGCCCGTGAAGGACGCGGCCACGGTCCTTCAGGAACGGGTACATCAGGCGCATGACGACCAGGTCGTACCCCTCCTCGTGCAGCGGGACGGGGTCGTCGCGCTCGATGTCCAGTTGCAGCCAGCGCACGCCCTGCACGTCGCTGTGCTCGGTACGGGCCCGGGCGAGCGCGCTCTCGGTGAAGTCGACGGCGTCCACGGTGTAGCCGAGGGAGGCGAGGCAGACGGCCAGCTCGCCGGTGCCGCAACCCACGTCGAGCGCCCGGCCACCGCCGTCCGGGGCGGGGGTGTGTTCGACGAGGAGCTCCCGCTCCCGCTCACCGACCCGCCGGAACCCCTTGCCGTCGCGGAAGTGCTGCTCCCACTGATCGCGGACGGTGTACGTCAATGTGCTGCTCCTCGTGGATAGGTGCGGTGGGGTCAGGGGCGTTGTGCGGCGCGGAGCCGGGCCACGGTGCGTCGGCCGCGCTCGACGAGTTCGGGATCGCCGTGGACGGCGCCGTAGGAGATGCCGGAGACGGAATCCAAAAGATGTGGCGCTGCTGCTCGGGCGAGTACGTGGCGCCGTGCAGGGACCGGCCTCCCACCGCGGCCCGCAGTTGCGCGTCCGCAGCCATGAGCTGGGGCGCGGCCGGGCCGAGACCCGGCACCCAGCCGCGGAGCGCGGCGACTTCCCGCTGGTGGAAGCGGGCGTTCTGATGGACCTTGACCTACCACGCGCCGCCCGCAGCGTCGCACGCCCGCCACACGCGACTCTCCTCACGCGCCCTGGACACGTCCGTCCGGTCGGTGAACCGGCCCACCGCCCGCTCGGCGAAGGTGCGCACCTCCTGCGGGACCGCCCCGAGGCGGGCCGGGTTCGGGGACGAGGGTCAGCCGGTCGGCGGACAAGGTGTAGGCGATCGGGTCGCCGGGCTCCTGGAAGTGCACGGCCATCCGCGCACCGGCCCGGTAGGCGTCCAGCCCGGCCCGGCAGTACGCGACCATGGGCTCCGGAAGCTTGTCGAACGCGAACCAGCCCATGGCGTCGCACACCTGGGGCTCCATAACCCTTGGGGCGCCGTCCCAGCGCCTCACCTCGAAGAACACCCCAAGCCGGGCAGCCCCGGCGGGGGAGCGGTGGTGCACGGTGACGGCTGCGCGGACGTCGGTCGGATCGACGACGATGCCGGCCTCTTCCCGGGTTTCGCGCACCAGGGCCGTGACCATGTCCTCCCACGGCCCGTCCAGGTGACCGCTGACCAGATGCCAGCATCCCGCCGCGTACACGTCGCCGGCCCGCCGGGACAGCAGCACCTCGGGTCCGGCCGGGCCGTCGCGCAGGGCGATGAGGTGAACGTCGAGCGGCTCGGTGTGCCGCTGGGTGCGGGTCACACGTCACCACCGGGGCGGTGGGCGAGCACCGTGAACGCTGCGTCCTCCTTCAGGGAGCCGCCGCAGGCAGAGCCCCGGAGCAGCCGGACCGCCGCGGCCTCGACCTCGTGGTGCCGGCTGGCGAAGAGGGCGGGGAGGGCGAGGCTGGTGGTGCGCAGGTAGCCGAGGATGTCTTCGTAGGAGCGGCCGGTTCCGGTGTACGTGCTGCGGGTGCCCGCGCGCCGGTCGTCTCCGAGGTAGGTCCGGATCAGCCCCCGAAGGGCGGCGGTCCATCCCGATTCGTGGGTCCACAGGCTGCCGTCTCCCGTGATCACCACCACGTACGCCGCGGCCACCCGGTCCACCATGACCAGGACCTCCGGGCGGGACACGCCTTCACTCGTGCCGGGACGGGAGCGGGCGCAGTCGTCGGCCTCGAACCCGAACAGAGCGTGGTACGAGACCGCCGCAGAGGCCGGTTGGTCGGGGCGGGTCATCGTGCATCTCCAGGAGCGTGGGGGAGCTGCCAGGTCAGGGAGCCATCCGGGCTGGTGACCCGCTGGACGTCGTCGGTGTCGAGGTGGAGCCGGTAGGCGGCCGGTTCACCGGCCGCCCGCCAGCGGGCGGCGACGTCCTGGATCTCCGCCCAGATATCCCGGGGGCCGCAGGTCGTCACGTCCCACCGGCGGTGGCCGGCGGCTCGCACGCGCATCCACGACCCGCACTCGGGCGCGCCGATCGTCAGGTCCTCGGCCCCGAAGTGACGCACCAGCCCCGGATACAGGGCGTCCAGGGCCAGCCACATGCCGCGCGCCGTGTCCGCCGGCGGCGCAAGCAGGGTGCGCCGCGTCCACCCGTCGGCCGTGGCGATCGTATGACGGAAGGAGGCGGACAGGAACAGCCGGTCGAAGCCGGCACCGGCGCGGTGCCCGAACTCGACCGCGCGCAGCTCCGCCTCCACGGTCCCGTCCGGCCGTTTGTCGATCACGGCCAGGCCCGGCCACGACGGCGACGACGTCCCGAGCGTCATCAGGGCCCGCCCGCCCGGCGCCAGCTGCTCCACCAGGGCTGTCGGTACGCGGCGGACGGCGAAGGAGACGAAGACCCTCTCGTACGGGCCCGCGTCGGGCCAGCCTGCGGTGCCGTTCCCCGGTCACCGCGGCCGGCTGGTGGCCGATTGCGGACAGGCGCTCGCGGGCGGCCGCGGTGACGTGCGGGTCGATGTCGAGGGTGACGACGCCTGCGTCACCGCACACGAAGCACGCCACCGCCGCGGTCACCCCGGCACCGGTCCCGACGTCCAGCACGCGCTGCCCGGCCCGCAGGTCCAGGAGCTGGAGCAGCTCCGCGGTCATGCCCATCGTGCTCGACATCGCGGTCATCAGGCCCCCGCGGCGCGACCCGGCAGTACGGCCGAGGATCGGCTCCCCGTCGTGCTGGATCGCGACACTGTCACCGCTGTGCAGCCGCTCCAGCAGCTCCTCTTGGTCGGCCGGGCGGGTCCAGTCCAGCAGATCCCAGCGCGGCGGGGTCTCGTCCGGAGCGCTGCGCCGCACATACGCCTGGGGCATCAGGACCTGGCGGGGCAACGCCAGCAGAGCCTCACGCACCGGCCCGGGCCGCAGCTCTCCGCTCGACTCGAGCCGGGCGACCATCGCCGCCCGGGCGTGCGCGGCCCCGGGCGTGTCGGCGGAGGACTGCGGCGGCAGGAGGGGCGCGGCGGACAAGGCGGTGTCACTGCGCCCGTCGCACTCGTGGGGCTCAGCTGGGGCGGGCACGGCGGACGTCAGCACTGCGGCGTGCGGCTCGGGCCCGCTCCCGACTGGTGTGCTCACGCCGTTCACCAGCCCAGCTGGGAGTAGACGCGGCCTTCGGCGATGCCGGCCAGGGCCGTCCGGGTGTAGGAGACGAGCCGCTCCGGCAGCTCGTGCCGCGGCCACCACCGCCAGGCCAGGCACTTGTCGGTCTCCAGGACCCTCGGCTCTCCCTCCCAGCGGCGCGTGCGGAACACGAGGTGCATCAACGGCGGTCCGCCCGTGGTGTCGACGACGTGCACGACGTGCGCGAGATCCACGTCCGCGGGGTCGATGACCAGCCCGGCTTCCTCCCGTGCCTCCCGCACCAGGCACGCAACCGCGGACTCCTGTTCGCACTTGCCGGCCAGGTAGTGCCACGTGTTCCCCGCGAAACGCGAATTGGGGTGGCGCAGGCCCAGGAGCACCCGCCCGTCGTCGTCCTCCAGGTGGAGGTGGACGCCGATGCCGTTGAGCACGGGCCGGCCGCCCGCGTCCCCCGGCACAGGGGCGGCGCCGGGCGTGCCGCTGGGAGGGTTCTCGGCCGCGTGCCGGCGGATGAGGTCTCGCGTGGCGGGGCTCAGGCGGAGCCGGTCCAGTGCGTCGGTGGTGAACCACCGCAGCAGCACGCCCTCGCGCAGTCGGAGGCGATCAGGGTTGCCGCGCCACCGGCCCGTGAACACCTGGATCGGGATGCTGAGCCCGTCGACACTCGTCGCCGTCTCCACGGCGTACGGCTCCAGCTTCTCCAGGCGGAGGTCGGGGACCTCCTCGGACAGCTCCCGCAGCAACGTGCCCTCAAGGCCCGGGTCGTCGTGCGTGCGGCCGCCGCCAAGCAGGTCGAACGCCCCCGGCTGCCGGATGCCAGGCTTGTGATCGCGCAGATGGAGGAGGTACCGGCCCTGCCCGTCGTGGATCAGTGCGGACGCGTTCACCGGCTCCGGCCGACCGTCCCACTGGGCGCGCAGGAGCTTCGTGCGCAACGTGAGCGAGGTGACCTCCGGCATGGCGAGCCACCGTGAGCCGGACACCTCCTCGTTCTGGAGGGTGATCGCCGGCGGCTCGTCGGCGGCGAGGTAGAACACGTAGCGGAAGTCGTAGTGCTGGTGGCCCGGTTCGCCCTTCGAAGGGCTGGCGTCGATGTCGTGGACGTCGATGTCGACGGGCGAGCCGAGCGTCTGCGGGGTCAGGCACAAGGCCCCAGGTGCGATCCCTGCCTCCTCCGCCACCTCGCGCAGCGCCGCGGCGAGCAGCGTGCGGTCCTCAGGCTCGATGTGACCGCCGGGGGTGAGCATCAGGCCGCCGGTGGCCCGGTGCCGGATGTGCAGGACCCGGCACCGCCGGTCCACGACGACGGCACTGCACGTGATATGGCCGGGCAGCGTCGTGCGGGCGGTCACGTCGACGGGCCGGTCCAGGGCGGCGAGCAGCCCGGCCAGGGCATCACGCTCGTCAGGGTGGCGGCCAAGGTACGCCTCGACGGTCTTACGGATCGAGGAGGAGCTGGGAGGCACGAGTGTCGTCTCACCTTCGACGTAGGGGCCTGGGCTGTGGAGGACGCCTTGGCTGGTCAGCTCGCCGTCTCGCGCTCGGCGTCCGGGATCCCGGCCGGGGCCACCGCGGCGGCCTTCAGCGAAGTCGCGGTCGTGTCGCTGCCCGGTTCGACGTGCGTCAATGTGTTCCCTCCCGGAGATGTGGTGGTGGCGTCAGCGTGCTCAACGAGTCAGCCCTGGTTTCGAGCACGTGTTCTTTCGGACGGCTTTCGCGCACCGGAATTCCGCGGGTGCGGGAAGGTGCGCAGTGCACCGACCCTTGCCACGCAAGAGCACGCAGGTGCAGGCGAGTTGGCCGAAACGCCGACGCTCGGTCGTCGCGGCCAAAGGTCAGGCCCGGGACGCTCCGAGGAACCGCAGCACGGCCAGGACGCGGCGGTGGTCCGCCTCGGCCACGGGCAGGTCAAGCTCTGTCACCGGCGTGTCGTCGGTGGGGAGGCCGCATGGGTGGTCCGGACGCGGAGCGGACATCACCTGAGGCGGCGGGGGTAGAGGGGCAGGGACCGCGACGAGCGCGGGCTGAGGAGGAGGGTTTCGATGAGCACTGCGGACAAGGCCGGCAACGCCGGCGACAAGATCAAGGGCAAGGCGAAGGAAGCGGTCGGCAAGGCGGTCGGCAACGAGCGCCTGCAAGCGGAAGGCAAGGCCGACCAGGTCGAAGGCGACGTCAAGCAGGCCGGAGAGAAGGCCAAGGACGCGGCGAAGGACCTCTTCAGGGACTGAGTCGCATTCCCGACGAAGGCGGGCCAGGGCTCATCCGGCTGCGGCCCGCCTTCCGCGCGCAGCCCACGGTTCGACAGCGCAGTCGCGCGGCAGCGGACCGGTACGGCGGCTGTGAGAGTGCCTGGTCATTCCTGTGGGAAGTAGGCGATCATGGATGGTGCTGACGGTCGAAAGCAGGGGTGGTGGGCGGCACTGGGCCGCACACCGCTGGCCGTCTGGAACGATGACGTCACCGACTGGGCCGCCGCTCTGACCTACTACGCCGTCCTCGCGCTGTTCCCCGTCTTGCTGGTGATCCTCTCGGTTCTGGGACTGACCATGCCCACGGCGACCCCCGAGGTGATCGACCGGGTGACGCAGGCTGTCCCGGCCACCTCCCGCGGGCTGCTGCGCAGCGCTCTTCTGGAGATGGCCCAACAGTCGTCCGCCGCATGGATGCTGGTCTTCTTCGGTGCCGTGGGGGCGTTGTGGTCGGGCTGCAGCTATCTGAGTGTCTTCCGCAGGGCCCTGCACGCGATCCACCACGTCGACGCGCACCGGCCGGTGTGGCGCACCGCTCCCCGCATCGTCGTCACCGCGATCGTACTGATCAGCCTGCTGCTGACCACGACTCTCGCGCTGTTGGTGAGCGGGAGCCTCGCCAGGCGCCTGGGGCGGGCGTTCAACCTGGGCACCGTGCCTCAGACCGCGTGGGACGCGCTGCGCTGGGCCGTTCTGGCGGCGGTGGCGGTCGCCCTGGTCTTGGTCCTCTATCGGTCGGGTCCTGCGTCTTCGCGGCCGGTGCGGAAAATGGCGCCGGGTGGTGGTCTGGCGATCGTGCTTCTGCTGACCATCTCCCTCGGTTTCACTCTCTACACCTCGCACGTGAGCACCTACCACCGTCTGTACGGCTCACTGGCCGGCGTGGTGGTCTTCCTCATCTGGCTGTGGCTGTCCAACCTGGCCCTCTTGATCGGCGCGCAGTTCAACGTGGAGCTGGCGAAACCCACCCCGCATCGATCGAAAGCGATGACCGCCTCAGCGTCGCCGACCCACAGCCTCCCGGCTGATCGTCTCCTTCAGGACGACCACGGCGCCTGAGCTGGTCGGCCCCAATGGCAGGCCCCCAGGGTGGCGCGGGCGCGGGCGGTGATTCGGGTGGGTGAGCGCGGCGCCGCGGGAGGGGGGCCGTACCCCTTGGACAGATAGTCTCTGCGCAGATAATCTACAGATGGATCATCTAGTCGAGGAGACCACTCATGTGGGAGTACGAGCACAGCATCGAGACCAGCGCCACCCCCGAGGCGATCTGGCGGCTCTGGGCCGACGTTGAGAACTGGGGCACCTGGAACGCCGAGATCGAGAAGATCGAGATGAATGGTCCGTTCGCGGCGGGCACGCAGATCACGATGACGCCGCCCGGGGACGACCCGGTACTGCTGCGCATCGCCGAGGCGGTCGAGGACGAACTGTTCGTCGACGAGGCGCGCTTCAACGGCCTGCTGCTGCGCACCATGCACCGGATCGACCGGATCGACCAGGACCGGATCCGCGTGGTGTACCGGATGGAGATCACCGGCACCGGCGCCGACGAGGCCGGCCCGCAGATCGGCCCGGGCATCACCGCCGACTGGCCCGAGACGATGGCCTCGCTGGCCGAGCTGGCGCTTCGCTGATGCCCCTCAGCCCCGGCGACAGCCCCGGATTCCTGCTGTGGCACGCCACCCTGCGCTGGCAGCGCGACATCGCCACAGCTCTGGCCCCGCTCGATCTCACCCACGTGCAGTTCGTGCTGCTCTCCTGCACCTGGTGGCTCAACACCCAGGGCGAGCACCCCAACCAGCTGGCCCTCGCCCGCCAAGCCGGCACCGACGTCAAGATGACCTCCCAGGTACTCCGCACCCTGGAACACAAAGGACTCATCGAGCGTGAAGTCGATCCGGCCGACACCCGCGCCAAACGACTGCGCGTCACCGACGCCGGCGCCGACCTGGCCCCCCGCGCGATTGCTGCTGTTGAGCGCGCCGACGCGCGGTTCTTCCAGCCGGTGCCCATCGACGACGCGGTGGCCCTGCTCGGCCGTCTGGCTCATCCCGAAACCTGAAACGCCCTCACTGACAACTGCAAGCCACCGAACCCGAATCCACCGGTCGGTGGCATCTGCAACAGGCCATCCCCACCGACCCAAAAGGAGCGGCCGCCCTCCTCTCATGCCTGCCACCCGCGCCGTGGCCGTCGCACTGACCGTCTCCGGGCGCCACCGGCTGAAGAAGACGGCCTATGGTCACAAGACGCCGCATCAGGCCCGACAGCGGGCAACCATCGTGCTTCTGGCGGCCCGAGTCTGCCCCCACGCCCGGATGGCCGCGCAGACGAGGATGCACGTGGACAGGGTGCGCATCTGGCGGGGCCGGTTCGCCGCCGGCGGCCTGCCTCCCCTGTCCGACCGCAGGCACTCGGGGCCGACCGCCCTCGATCTGTACGTCGCCGAAGTCAAGGCGTTGGCCCGCCAGTTACCCCCCGAGACCGGGGCCCCGCTGTCACGCTGGTCGTGCCCGGAACTGGCCCGCGAGGTGGTCGCCCGGGCCATCGCCCCGGCCATGTCGGCCTCCACCGTGCACCGCTGACTCAAGGCGCATGAGCACCGAGCCCTCCGCCAGCGCCAAGCGCGTCTCCTGGGTCGTCGGCAACGGCTCGTCCCACCGTGGCCGGAAGGGCATCACCCGCCTGACCAGCGCGTTCCCGAAGCCGAGAATGGCCGATGTGTACTTCAGCTGGTCCGAGGGCGGCCCCGTGGGCCCTCTGCTCCGCTGGTCTGCGGCGACGGTGAGGTGTGGCTCCGGTCACCCGCGAGGTACTGCGCCGCGCCGACCGGGACCCGGAGCAACGGCCGCGGGTGCACGTGAGGTGAGATCAACCATCCTGGAGAGCTCGGAGGACGAGCATGGCGCGGCCCTCGACCTCTACCTCGCTGCCGCCCTTGATCAATGGCCGGTACTCGGTGTACGGGATGGCGGTGTCCACCTCCACTGCCCACCACGGAT
Source organism: Streptomyces sp. NPDC001606 (assembly GCF_053596835.1). Lineage (NCBI taxonomy): Bacteria > Bacillati > Actinomycetota > Actinomycetes > Kitasatosporales > Streptomycetaceae > Streptomyces > Streptomyces sp. NPDC001606. The sequence continues at coordinate 17,013 of NZ_JBSFHC010000001.1, read as the reverse complement.
CGAGCTCCTCGGGAACGGTGAAGCCGAGAGCCTGGCTGTGGGCGTTGAAGAGGAGGAGGAACGAGTCGTCCTCCACACGCAGGCCCCGCAGGTCCGGTTCCGTGATGGCCCTGCCGTTGAGATGGACCATCAGGGACCTGGCGAAGCCGGTGTCCCAGTCCGTGTCGGTCATCTCCCGGCCGGCAGGGGTGAACCAGGTGATGTCCTGCACCGCCTCGCCGGATGCCTGGGCCGCCCGTCCCCTGAAGAACCGTCGCCGACGGAAGACCGGGTGCTCGCGGCGCAGGGAGATCAGTTTGCGGGTGAAGTCGAGCAGCTCGCTGCCTTCGGTGACCTGTGCCCAGTCGACCCAGGTCAGTTCGTTGTCCTGGCAGTAGGCGTTGTTGTTGCCGCGCTGGGTGCGGCCGAGTTCGTCCCCATGCAGCAACATGGGGACGCCCTGGGAGAGCAGCAGGGTGGCGAGGAGGTTGCGCTGCTGGCGGGCGCGGAGGGCGAGAATGCCGCGATCGTCGGTGAGGCCTTCCGCGCCGCAGTTCCACGAGCGGTTGTGGTCCTCGCCGTCGCGGTTGCCCTCGCCGTTGGCCTCGTTGTGCTTGCCGTTGTACGAGACGAGGTCGCGCAGGGTGAAACCGTCGTGCGCGGTGACGAAGTTGACCGAGGCGTAGGGCCGGCGGCCGTCGTTCTGGTACAGGTCGGAGGAACCGGTGAGACGGGAGGCGAATTCACCGAGCGTGCCGCCCTCGCCGCGCCAGAAGTCGCGTACGGTGTCGCGGTACTTGCCGTTCCACTCGGTCCACAGCGGCGGGAAGTTGCCGACCTGGTAGCCGCCGTCGCCGACGTCCCAGGGCTCGGCGATGAGCTTCACCCGGGAGATGACCGGGTCCTGCTGGACGAGGTCGAAGAACGACGACAGCCGGTCCACCTCGTGGAACTGGCGGGCCAGGGTGGCGGCCAGGTCGAAGCGGAAGCCGTCGACGTGCATCTCGGTCACCCAGTAGCGAAGCGAATCCATGATCAGTTGCAGGGTGTGCGGGTGGTTCATCCGCAGGCTGTTGCCCGTACCCGTGGTGTCCCAGTAGAAGCGCGGATCCTCCGGGGACAGGCGGTAGTACGCCGCGTTGTCCAGTCCCCGCAGCGACAGCACGGGCCCGAGGTGGTTGCCCTCGGCCGTGTGGTTGTAGACGACGTCGAGGATGACCTCGATCCCCGCTTCGTGCAGGGCCTTGACCATCGAGCGGAACTCCTGCACCTGTTCGCCCCGCTGCCCGGACGAGCAGTATGCGTTGTGCGGGGCGAAGAAGCCGATGGTGTTGTACCCCCAGTAGTTGGACAGCCCCCGCTCCACCAGCGCGTGGTCCTGGACGAACTGGTGGACCGGCATCAACTCCACCGCGGTGACACCCAGCTTGACGAAGTAGTCGAGCATGGCCGGGTGCGCCAGTGCGGCGTACGTGCCGCGCATCGCCTCCGGTATCGCCGGGTGCGTCCTCGTCATGCCCTTCACATGGGCCTCGTAGATGACGGTCTCGTGATACGGGGTGTGCGGTGGGTGGTCGTTGCCCCAGTCGAAGAAGGGGTTCACCACCACCGACTTCGGCACGTACGGCGCCGAGTCGAGGGTGTTGCGTTGGCCGCGATCGTCGAAGTGGTAGGGGAACAGCGCCTCGTTCCACTCGACCCCGCCCTCGATCGCTCTGGCGTAAGGGTCGAGCAGCAGTTTGCTCGGGTTGCAGCGCTGACCGCACTCGGGCCGGTACGGGCCGTGGACGCGGAACCCGTAGCGCCGGCCCGGGCCGACGTCCGGCAAGTAGACGTGGTGGACGAAGCCGTCCACTTCCTTCAGCGCGATGCGCTCCTCGGCGCCGTCCTCGTCGAAGAGACACAGCTCCACGCGCTCCGCTACTTCGGAGAACACGGCGAAGTTCGTCCCGGCACCGTCGAAGGCCGCGCCCAAGGGCGACATCTGTCCCGGTCGCGGGCCTACCTCGATGCTTTCCTGCCAGATACGCACGTCACGCCCCTCCCCAACACGGATGGTGGGCAGCCCCGCCTTGTTCGTTCCCTTTTGCCCTCCTCCCCGGTAAGCATGCGCATGGCGCCCTGTACGTCCGAGGGTGATCAGAGCGGCGAGCGGCTGCGCGGCACTCGCGTCAGGGGGCTCGCAACTCCGTACAGCTGGTTGAACACGTCCCGCAGTACCGGGCGGTCCGGTGGCGCGGCGGTCACCAGTGTCTGTTCCAGAAGTTGCCGACGGCGCTGACGCGTCGCTTCGAGCACACACTGTCCGGCGCCGCTGAGAGAGAACTCGCCGGACGGGAGCCGTCGTACCAGCCTGCGCTGAGCCAAGCGGTCGAGCACACCGGTTGCCCACAAGGCGCTGACACAGAGGTCCCCGGCAATGCGATCAGGACCGGTTGGCTCGGTGCCCAGGGCGAGCAGGACGCGCATCTGCTCCTCGGAAACCGTGGGAGCGACGTCCTCATGGGCCCGCTTCCACAAGTTGATCAGCGCTTGGGCGGCGTGTTCCGCCGTAGGGCCCGCTTCGGCATGTTCGGGTTCCACTGACATGGCTTCCCCTTTCCTCGATGCCGTTGCGTACGCGCTTACCCGACCGACGGACCGTCAGCCCCGCCTATGTGTTCGAAGGTGCTGTGAGCTGGGGCGAGAGGTGAATCGTATAGAGAACTGTTCGGTCAATTGGGTGATGCAGCTCCCGTTCAAGGGTCGACATTTCCCTCCTTCCTCGAATTGTTGCCACGGCGGCTCGCCAGGTCCGTCAGGGCGTCTTCCGTAGCGTCGTAGACGTCAAGAATCCTGTCGACGCCGGTGAGTTTCAGTAGCTGTCGCAGCTGCACCTGCACCCTGGCCAGTGCCAACCTCACACCGGTCTCATGTGCATGCCGACGGGCCGCCAGAAGGGCATTCAGCCCAGCCGAATCGCAGAACGGGACACCAGCGAGGTCCAGCACGATGAACCGCGCGCCGGAATCGATGAGGTTCAAGAACTCGGTTCGAAACATCGGCCCGGTCAGGTAATCCATGTCGCCATTGAAGGAAGCCACTAGCCAGTGGTCGGCGTGGGTCGTCCTGACCGAAGGAACACTGGGCATCCGAGCCCTCCCCGCCATTCTTCATGGTACGCAGGTCGCACCCGTGGAGGACCGTCTGCCCTACATGTCTCCACCCAACCGCGACGGTGCCGACGAGACTCGGCGGGTCTGCTCACAGCCGGTATGAGTCCTCAGGTGCCGGGAATTCGCAGTGCAGTGCACCACGCACGTCACCCGACGAGGAGACAAACCATGCCGGCCATTGTTTCTGCTGTCCTGTTCTTCATCGCCTTTTTGATCAACGCGGCGGATATCACGACCAACCACACCTTCACCTCGACCAACGTCATGCTCCTTGGCCTCACAGTTCTGGCCCTGCACCTTGCGGGACTGGGAGGCGGCTGGACTGTCCGCGGTCGCAGACGCTGAAGACCTCTCCGGGATCCCCGTCGGCCGGCACCTGTCCGATCGCCTGGTCGAGACGGTGACGGACGAGATCCTGACCCGGGCGGGCCGGTTCATGCTGGCCAACCTCGCGGCGTCGGCCTACCAGCGTGACCGGCCCGGCTCAGGCGTGGCTTCCGCGAGTTCGGGTTCCAGGCCCTCGCTCGCCGGGGTGTGCCCCAGACCGGCTTCGATACGCCACGCTTCGAAGGCCCAGGTGGTGACGGCGACGACGGCCAGGCCGAGAAGCCAGCCGCCCAGCACGTCGCTGAACCAGTGCACACCGAGGGCGACTCTGGTGAAGCCGACGCCGAGCACGCTGAACACGGCGACGCACCGGCAGGCAGTCCGCCAGACCTTCGGTACCAGGGGCAGGAGCACCAGGATGAAGATGGCGAAGGACGTGGTGGCCGTCAGGGCGTGGCCGGAGGGGAAGGAGTAGCCCGGGGCGTGCGCCACCGGGTCCCGCAGAGCCGGGCGGGCACGTTCCACCACCGCCTTGACCAGCAAGCCGATCAGCCCGCCGGCCACGGCGGTCACCGCCGCCCAGGCGGCCAGGCGCCACGCCCTGCGGTGCAGCAGCCAGGCGGTCAGGGCTGCGACGGCCATGCGGAGAGTGACGGGGTCCCAGACTCGGTCGGACAGCAGGTGCAGGACGGCGGTCCAGGACGGGTGGCGGACGGCGATGTCGTGCAGGCGTTGTGCGGCGCCGATGTCGATGCGCCGCAAGGGCGTCCACTGCGCCTCGACCAGTACGAGGATCAATGCGAAGGGAACCGCGGCCGCAGCGGCGACGGCGGTGGAGGCCAGCAGCCGTGCACCGAACCTACGGTCGGCCTGCCGGCGACGTTCACTGAGCTGCCGTAGGGCGGTCAGCGTGCCCATTCAGACTCCTGGATCTTCTTGGACGGGGCCGGGACGCCGGCCGCGTGCCGCTTCCAGCTGGGCGGCGAAGGACAGTCCGAGGAACAGGGCGATCGACGTCAGGTAGGCCCACAGCAGCAGCGACATGAAGGCGCTCAGCGGGCCGTAGATGGTGTCGAAGGAGCCGCTGAGGTTGAGGTAGAGGCTCAGCAGCCAAGTCAGTGTCATCCACAGCACCAGGTACACGGCCGCACCGAAGGCGAGCCAGGTGTAGCCGGATTGCCTGCGGCGTGGGGAGCGACGGAAGACGGCGCTCGCGGAGATCAACGCCAGCAGCAGCCCGAACGGCCAGCGCACGATGTCCCAGGCCTTCTGGGCGCTGCCGCCCAGGTGGTAGACCGTGACCGCCGCCGAGGCCAGGTCGTCGCCGGCGACCAGGGCGACGAACCCGAGGCCGAGCGGAAGACCGGCGCTGACGGACATCACCAGGCCGCGCAGATACTTGTGGTGGAAGAGGCGATCGCGTTCGTTGCCGTAGATCCGGTTGGCGCCACGCTCGATCTGTCCCATGGCGGTGGTGACGTTGACCAGGGAGAACGCGGCGCCGAACCAGAGGGCGACCTCTGCGCCGCCGCCCGACGTGCGGCGACTGCCGTCGAGTGCGTTGTCGACGACGCCGGCGCTGGGACCCTGTGCCATCCGGTGGATCGTCAGTTCGGCGAGTCTGCCGACCTTCTCGGTGTGGAGTGTGGTGGACAGACCGACGAAGGCGATGACCAGGGGGATAACCGCGAATACCGTCTGGAGGGCGAGAGCCCGGGCGTGAGTGAAGCCGTCGGCGTAGCGGAAGCGGAGGAAGGCATCGCGCAACAGCGACCAGCCGCCGTAACGGCGCAGTGCGGCCCAGGCCTCGTCTGCGGACAGTTCTTCTCCGCTCATGTCCCGTGTCTCCGGGACCTTGGTGGCGGTACCCATTCATTCCCCCCGCGCCGGCAGCAGCATGGTCAGGGCACCCGGCCTGACCTCTGCGGTCAGACGGCGGCCGCACGCGATGGGATCGCCGTCGAGTTCGCGGGGCTGTGCGTCGTCGAAGGTGATCTCGGCACGCCGGAAGGCGAAGAACTCCACGGATGCGCCGTCCGTGCGGCCGTTCTGTGCGGGAACCGTGGCCGCGGCCGACGGTGGTTCCACGGTTCTGCCTCGCAGCAGCGTCCATACGGCGCGCATCCAGCCGCTCGTGCCCTGTGGGTCCAGGATCAGTAGGTTGAGCCGCCCGTCGTCGGGGCGGGCACCCGGCAGCAGCGTCATACCGCCCTGTACGGTGCCGATATTGCCGAGGAGCACCATGCGAGCCGTACGGCGCAGGGCCGGCGCGTCGTCGAGGCGGATGCTCACCCCCATCCGAGGGGTGCGCAGCACGCGGAGAACTGCCACGGCGTAGGCGGGCCAGCCCAGCACGGATTTGGTGCGGGCGCTGTGGTTGGCGCGCTCCAGCATCGCGGCGTCGAGGCCGGCCCCGCACATGGCGGCGAAGTGGGTGGCGGCCAGGCCGTCGCCGTCGATGAGGCCGAGGTCGACGCGGTGAGTCGTACCGCGCAGCGCGGCATCGAGGGCGTCGGCAGGGGACAACGGCAGGCCGAGGTTACGGGCGAGGAGGTTGCCGGTCCCGCAGGGCACCAGGACGAGAGGGACCTCGCTGCCCGCCAGGGCGTCGGCGGCAGCCCGAACTGTGCCGTCGCCGCCGCAGACCACCACGAGCACGGCACCTTGGCGGACAGCGTCGGCCGTCTGGCCACCCCCTGGGTCGTCGGCGGAGGTCTCCTTGAACACCGGTGCGTCATAGCCGTGTCGTTCCAGGATCCGGCTCAGGGCGTCACGGTCGGTCCGGTCGGTGACGGTGGGATTGAAGATCACGGCGGCGTGACCGGGCGGCCGCCCCGCGTGGTCGGAGACGGCGGGAAGCGGGGAGGCGGCGGGCGGAGCAGTGACGAGTCCGTCCGTGAGCAGGGCGCGTCCGACGATCAGCAGGGACAGGCCGCCGTTCATGAGCCCGCCCACGACATCGGTGGGGTGGTGCATGCCCCGGTACAGCCGGGCGAGGCCCACCGCGACGGGTATGAGGAACAGCAGGCCGGCCACGACTCTCCGCCAAGGACCGCGCAACCGGGACAGCACCAGCACCGCCAGGCCGCCATAGAGTGCCGTGGCCGCGCCGGTGTGACCGGAGGTGTAACTGGAGGTGGGCAACGAACCGTCGAGACGGTGCACGTCCGGACGGTGACGGTCGACCGCCACGGTGATGACCAGGAAGACCAGCGACTGCAACGACACGGCGACAGCGAGGAAGGCTGCCTGCCGCCACATCGGCAGCCTGGGGATCAGGATCAGGCCCAGACAACTCAACAGAGTCACGGCGATCACCGTCGGGGTGTTGCCGGCCTCCGACGCGACCGAGGACAGCGCGGTGAAGGAGCCTGTGCGCATCCGTTCGAAGGCCTCATTGACCTTGTCCTCGACCGTCAGCGGCCACACACCGTGGGCGGGTCCGGTGATCAGCAGGCCGATGCCCACCATCAACGCCGCCTGACAGGCGGTCAGCGCGCCGATCCATCCAGCGGACCAGCCGATTCCGTGCGGCACTGCGGAGTGCCCGCTCCTGGCGACGCCGGGGCGGTGCCCAGGTCTGTCCCCGGGCAACTCGGCAGGTGTCCCCGATACAGCGGTCGGCATCCGTACCCCCTGATCAACATCTCGCGGAAGGTTCGGCCGGAGGTCGTCCTCCGGCTCACCGCCGTATGCCCGCTCTGCTCGGAAGCAGGCGGGCGCGCTGAAGTTCGCGAAGGGGGACGGGCGTTGGCCGGCGCGGCGGCACCTGGGGCGCCGAACGTGCCGGTGACTGCCACTCTCCACGACACCGTGCGGAACCAGATCTGGCTCGAGATCGTTCAGATCGAGTCGATGCGCCCGCCCTGACGCCCTCACACCCCCACGACGTGCGCCATCAGGACAGCGACGAGTGCGTGGACGACGACGGGCGTCCGCCGTTCCCCGGAAGCGGCGAAGCTGCCCGGTACAGCACCTTGGACACGCCGATCAGCTCGCGTTGCTCCTTGCCCGAACCGACCATGGGCCGCGACCCGTCGAGTGGCACCTGCGCGGTCTCCGGCAGAAACCGTACGGTGACCAGGCCGATCGCACCGGCCAGCATGAGGTAGTAGGCGGGCATGAGGTCGTCCCCTGAGGCGCTGATCAGCGCTTCGGTCACCAGCGGCGTGGTACCGCCGAAAGCCGCGACCGCGATGTTGAAACCGATGCCCATCGCAGCATAACGAACAGCCGTGGGGAACAGCGCCGGCAGCGTGGCCGCGCTCGGTGCGGCGAAGCAGGCCAACAACGAGGAGAGGATCAGTACGCCGAGGACCGGCAGCCAGATGCCGTGTGCCTTGACCAGCTGGAAGGACGGTACGGCAAGCACGATCATGGCAACCGACGAGATCCCGTAGACGGGCCGCCGTCCGAACCGGTCACTGAGCCGTCCGACGAAGGTGATCAACAGCGCGATCCACACCATGCCGATCAGCACGAAGAGGTCGGCCGAGCCACTGGACCGATGGAGAGTCTCCGTCTGGTACGTCGGCAAGAACCCGGTGACCATGTAATTGGTGACGTTGTAGAGCAGCACCAGACCCATGCAGATGAGCAGTGGACGCCAGTGCCGCGTGACGATGGTCCTGAACTCGCTGCCCGCGGACTCCTGGGCGACGGTCTTTTTGTGTCCGTCCAGTTGCTGCTGGAACGCCGGCGATTCTTCCAGCTTGAGCCGCATGTACAGGCCGATCACACCGAGCGGCCCGGCGATCAGGAACGGCAGACGCCATCCCCAAGTGAGCATCTGGTGGTCGGTGAGCAGCAGATGCAGAGCGGTGACGAGCGCGGAGCCGAGTGCGTAGCCGACGAAGGTGCCGAAGTCGAGCCAGCTGGAGAGGAAGCCGCGGCGCCGGTCCGGTGAGTACTCGGCGACGAACGTGGTGGCCCCGCCGTATTCCCCACCGGTGGAGAATCCCTGCACCATTCGGGCCAGCAGGAGCAGGATCGGGGCGGCTATGCCGATCGTTGCGTAGCTGGGGATGAGACCGATGGCGAACGTGCCCACGGCCATCATGATCATGGTGGTGGCCAGCACCTTCTGCCGGCCGACGCGGTCGCCGAGTGGCCCGAACACGAGCCCGCCGAGCGGGCGGACCACGAAGGCCGCCGCGAAGGTGGCGAACGACGAGATCACCTGCGCGCTGGGGGACGCGCCGGGGAAGAAGACCTTGCCGATGACCGCGGCCAGGTAGCTGTAGACGCCGAAATCGAACCATTCCATGCAGTTGCCGAGCGCCGACGCGCCGACCGCACGCCGCAGCAGTGCAGGCTCGACGACCTGCACGTCATCGACGCGGAAAGCCCGCTTGTTCCGTCGCAGTCTCTGCAAGAGCTCGTCGCGGACCTGCCGGGGCAACTCGACCGGCTTCTGCAACCTCGTCGACCCGGCTTCGCCCATTGTGTCGGGTACGGTCTCGGCCACCTTGCCACCCTCTTCCACGACCACACGTTTTGCTGAAGCGATCTCTGGGGCGAGTGTGAATACCCCGCACAGGATCTGCTGCCCGAGAAGATCGAAGTCACGCACGTGTCAACGGTGACCACGGGTGCTGTTGGGCGGACCGCACCCGTAGGGGGCCTGCCTCCTGTCCCCCACAGGTGAGGCCGCCTCCATTCCTTCGGGCGGCGACGACGGCAGCGGGATCCGCATGGTGTCGGCATAGCGGCGCTGGTTCAGCCAGCGAGATGTTTCAGCTCCTCGACAAGCGGGGCCTGATGCGTGTCCAGGGCGTAATCCAGTCGCGCTCTCGAAAGCCAAGGCCTCGGCTCGGTCGGGGAGTGCTCACCGGCAGGTCCGAGGCCGCGGCGCGGTCACGGACGTGTCCCGGCCGGAGCCCTGTGCGCGGCGACGGCCGGGGCACACCCGAGGGTGTCGTCAAGCCGCCAAGACCTGGGGCGTTGTGGCGGTCGTAGAGCGGTTCACTCGCAGCTGTTGCAGGAGGGCGTCGGCCGCCAAGAGCGCCTGGTCCACGGACCGGGTGCCGGTGATGACGCACAAGGTGTAGGAGGCATCTTCCAGTTCCCGGTTTGAGGAGCCGGTGGGCTGCCGGTCATGGTTGAGGCGGGCCGCCGCGAAACGAGCCAATACAGCACGCAGTTCCTTCTCCGCCGGCAGCAACACTGCGACGCCCTCCCTCGTCAGGCAGGCCACTCCCAGGGCCTGCTACATCCGTGAGCGCTCACCCAACAGGTGGCACCCCAGCCGAAATGGAGCACACCTCTCTCCGGTGACTCGTGTGCCCCCGCAGACGCACCGTAAGCATCGCCCGCCGCGACGTTCCCTGCGCGAGGACTGGTCGGCCAGCGAAGCCATGCCTACCGGTTGGAGGGCGCCACTGGTCCCCGGGCGATCAGGACGTCGGCTTCGCGGCGCCAGCCGAGGGTGGAGTACAGGCGCTGGCCTTCCTCACTGGCGATGAGCAGACCGGTACGGGCGCCCTGGGCCACGGCGGCTTCCGCCAGAGCGCTCATCATGGCGCGGCCCAGGCCGCGTCGCCGGTGCGCCGGGTCCGTCTCGATGCGATCGGCGATCGCATCAGCGCCGACCACGGCGATGGTGCCGCGCGCCGCCACGTACCCGGAGGAGTCGTGGAGGGAGACGACCGTAACCGGTCCCTGCACCTGGACCTCGCGCTCGTACGGCGCGGCGGGCGTGTGCTGCGGGTGCTCGGCCAGATCGGTCGTCATGAACCACTCCGACCGGTGGAGCAACTCCAGTCCGGCGGCGCCGACTACGGCTTCGACGGCGCCCGGGCGCAGCGTAGGTACCGTGAGCCAGGTGGTCTTGTCTGCGGTGGCGACGGTTGCTGCCAGCTGTGCCAGGGACTCGGGGTTTTCGTCCGCGCGGAGTGCGAAGACCTCGACCTCGCGGCCGGGTTGATCGCACTCGGACCGCAGGCCGTCCCCGGCGGGTCCGACCGGCTCGGCCTCGGGCAGGGAGCGGGCCACGGTCCAGCCGTTCACCCAGCGTCGTATCAGCTCTGAGTCGATCTTCGTCATCCGGTGATTAGAGCATGACGGCAACCGGTGGACGGGCGAATAACCATCCCCGGCCGGCCACCGTCAGGAGACGCCGCCCTCCCTTCCCATGTGCCCGAACCACAGGCTCCCGGCCCGACAACCCGGAGCGGGAGATGCGCGACGAAGTACCCCACACCGCACGCCTCACCCTCGTCCCCGCACTCCGCGAAGAACTCGCCAACCACCCCCTGACTGTAAGCAAACCCGCTCCGAGTGCCGCCGAAAACACAGCCTGAGCGGATGGGGTTGCTCCAAGAGCCTCCGGATCGCGTCCGGCCGACAGGGACACAGCCCGGTGCCAGGCCGTCGCACCGCGTCCAGCGCCTGCTGCCGAGTTCGCTGGAGGGCACCGACCGCTGTTCACGAGAGCATGTCCCCCGGCGCTCCTGCCGCGGCACGGGCTACCGGCCGGGGCTTCACGGTCATTCAGGAGAACGCGGTGCGCGGCCGTCGTTTTGCCGTTGACCCGGGGGACGGACAGGACCATCTCCCGGGCGCGGGCTTCCCAGGGGGGACGGACCGTCAGCGGAACAGGCGGAAGAATCCGCGCACCTGCTGGACCAGCGACTCCGGCTGCTCCAGCGCGGCGAAGTGGCCGCCGTGCGGCAGCTCCTCGAACCAGCGCAGGTCGGTGAACCGCAGCTCGGCCTCCCGCCTCGACGGGCGGGTTATGTCGCGCGGGTAGACCGACAGCCCGGAGGGCGCGGTCACCTTGTCCCGGAAGTTGGCGAAGCTCTCCCAGTACAGGCGCGCCGACGAGGTGGCCGACGCGGTGAACCAATAGACCGAGATCTCGTCGAGGATCGTCTGCCGCGACAACGCGTCCTCGGGATGGCCGTCGTTGTCCGTCCACGCCCAGAACTTCTCGGCGATCCAGGCCGCCTGCCCGGCCGGGGAGTCGGTGAGGCCGTAGCCGAGCGTCTGCGGCCGGGTCGCCTGGATCGCCGAGTATCCCCGGCCGGTGCGCTGCATCTCCTTCTCGGCCTCGAGATTCGCCCGCTCCGCGGGCGTCGGGTCGTCGAACGTGCCCGCCGCCACGGATCCCAGGTTCAGGTGGACGCCGGCGACCCGCTCGGGCGCCACCTCGCCCAGCGCCGCGGACACCGCCGAACCCCAGTCACCGCCCTGCGCGCCGTACCGTTCGTAACCCAGCGAGACCATCAACGTGTCCCAGGCGCGCGCGATGCGAGTGATGCCCCAGCCGGTCGTCGACGGCTTGTCACTCCAGCCGTACCCGGGCAACGACGGCGCGACCACGTGGAAGGCGTCCGCCGGGTCACCGCCGTGCGCGCGGGGGTCGGTCAGCGGGCCGAGGACCTCCAGGAATTCGAGCACCGAACCCGGCCACCCGTGCGTGAGCACGAGCGGGAACGCGTCCGGCTCCGGCGAGCGGACGTGCAGGAAGTGGATGCCCAGCCCGTCGATGGTGTCGCGGTACTGCGGGAACACGTTCAGCCGCTCGGCGAACCCGAAGTCGTAGTCCTCGGCCCAGCTGCGGCACAGCTCCTGTGCATACGCCAGCGGCAGCCCCTGCGACCAGTCGTCCACCGGCTCGCGCTCGGGCCACCGTGTCCGTCGCAGTCGTTCACGCAGCTCCGCGATCTCGGCTTCGGTGATGCTGACCTCGAATGGCTCGGCGGACATGGCACGGCTCCTTGCTGGTCGAGGCGTTCTCGGATCAGTTGCAGGTGGACTGTCAGCGCGGGCTCCCACGCGTGGTACCGGGTTCGGGGCGGCGGTCGGCGGTAGGGCGCCGGGTCAGGCTGAGGACGAGTCCGGACAGGGGGAGTGCCGCGAGCGCGGCGAGGGCCACCGGCACCGGCACGATGCCGGACAGACCCGCGACAGCGGCCGGACTGATCCCGCCGCCCAGGGCGTTCATGACACTGATCACTTCTCAGCCGGGCGCGGTCAGCGGCGCGAGGAGGCTGTCGACGACGCGGCGGACCTTCGCGGCTGCCGTGTCGTCGCCCAGGCGCATCGCGGTGTTCGCGGCGGTGAGCACGGCGTCGATCTGGAACGCTGCGAGGTCGGCGTCGAGGCCGGCACTCGTCCCCGCATCGTCGATGGCGTGTCGCAGTTCGGCGGCGATGCGGTCGCGCCAGGCCCGTTGCTGGCCGGCCAGCATGTCCCGCACTGGGCCCGGCCGACTGTCGAATTCGGGCAGGTTCGCCGCCCAGAAGCAGCCGCCCGGGAAAAGCGGCTGCTCGGCGTAGGCGAGCCAGTGCTCGACCAGGGCGCGCAGCCGCTCGGCGCCCTGGGGTCGGGTCAGCGCGGGGCGGATCACGGCCTCCTCGAAGGCCTCGCGTGCCGCCTCGATCACGGCCAGTTGGAGCTTCTCCTTCGTGGAGAAGAGCGTCTGGACGCTGCTCTTGCCCACGTTCAGATCCGTCGCGAGCCGGCCGAAGCTGAGCCCGTCGAGCCCCTCCAACGACGCCGTGTCGACGGCGTGCCGCACGATCGTCCGTCGCGACCGCAGCCCTCGAAGCAGGCGCCCGTCCTGCACATCCTCGCTCACCTACCTCATTGTGCCACCCCCTTGCGAAAAACGTACGTACGACCGTACGTTTTCTTCGTGAACACCCATCAGATGTTCGAGTTGGCCCAGGCATTGGCGCACGCCAAGAGCCGTCAGGACCTGCCCGCGGCGCTCCGGCTCCTGCACCAGGACGTACTGCTGGAGTCGCCACCCTTCGGCACCAAGGCCCGCGGCCTGCCCGACAACGAGAAGGCGCTGGCACGCTTCTTCGCGTCCTTTCCCGACTACGAGGTCACCCTCGACGGGCATGCCGGCAACGACGACACCCTTGCCTGCTGGGGAACGGCACGCATGACCATGACCGGTGACCGGTTCGGCGTGGCGCCCAACGGCAGGCGCGCCGAACTGCCGGTGTTCCTCCAGTTCACTTTTGCTGACGGCCTGATCGCCGGCGAGCGGTTCTTCCTCGACCTCGCCGAGCTGTGCGCCCAGTCGGGCGTCTCCACCGACCAGGTCCGGCACACCCTGCTGGGAGGCAGCGCATGACCCCCGACCCCCGCACCAAGACCATCGGCGAGATCACCACGTGCCACCTCTTCGACCTCGTCATCGACCTCAGCCCCCGACTGGACTTCGGCACCGGCCCGCTCGGCCGCAGAACCCTCTTCGGCGACACGGGAGGCACCTTCCACGGACCGCGCCTGCACGGCGACGTGCTCCCGATCGGCGGCGACTGGGCACTGCTCCGCCCCGACGGGACGCTGTCACTGGACGTGCGCCTCACCCTGCGCACCCACGACGGCGCCCTGGTGTACATGAGCTACGGCGGCCGCTGGGTCACCCCGCCCGAATTGCGGGCCGACATCGCCGATCCGGCCAAGAGGTACGACATCGACCCGGCCCGCTACTACTTCCGCACCAACCCGCTTTTCGAGACCGGATCGCAGAAGTACGCATGGCTGAACGACATCGTCTGCATCGGAGCGGGTTACCTCATCGAAGGCGGGGTCGCCTATAAGGTCGCCCAGGTTGAATGAGCCGGTTCTTGAGATGGCGGGCTCCACTCAGGGAGAAGTGCCCGTGCTGCATTCGAAACGCACCGTGTCGGTGGCGGGTCTACAGCTTCCGATCTGTTCGACCTGCGGGGTGCAGTACGGGGCACCGCGCGACGACTGCCCGCTTGCCTGGATGACGACCTCGCCGGCGGCAGGGTGTCGGTGCCTGCTGGGATGGCCTGGTGTCGGCCGGGTGGACGGCAGTCCGTATGGCGGGGGCGGTGGCCGAGCAGGGGTCTGCTGGGCTGCTGTTGGTTACTGGATCAGTTGGTGCTGCCTTGTTGTGCAGGTCCTGGCACGGTCGTCCTGACCGTGGCGCTCGGTCCGCGGGCGGGGCACGCTGCGCCGCCCGCCGGAGGACCGTGTTCGAGACCGCGGACACATGCCCGGACGCGTGGGGGGTGTTGGGCGGTGAAGCACTGACGACTCGGGTTCTGGCACAGCTCCCGTGCAGCGGCCACTCTGTGTGGTTGCTACGGCTGCTCGGCCGTCATTGCCGGGCGGTCGCGGTCACGGGTCTCGTACGGTGCCGAGATGTTGACTGTCCGAGCTATGGCGGAAGCCGATGTCCCGGCTGTATCAGCGATACGAGTGACCGGCTGGCAGACCGTGTATGCCTGGAACAGGTCGTCCTGACGGACGACATGGAGCCAGTCCGTCAGGCGCTCGCCCTGGCGGCCGGCGACCATGTCCGCGAAGGAGCGGACGTGCCAGGCCAGAGCGTCGAGTTCGGGGCAGTGAGCCTGGACGGCCTTGAGCTGGAGATGCTCGGATTCGGTGAGGGTTTCCGGGTTCCGGAGTTCGCCGACGTCGCGACGCCGGAGGAGAGGGGGAGTGCGCGATGGCCGGGGGCGGGACATCTGCGTGGGTGCCTCATAGCCCGGCCACTGACATGGTGCAGCGTCTGAGCACTGTTGCTCATCCGGCGGGCGGGTTCAACGTCTTGGTCCGGGACTGAGCCGGTCATGCGTGTGGGCAGGGCGGAACAGGCTGGGGCCGTCTTGGTGCAGCGTTCGAGCACGACGCCTGTGACAGAACGAAGACCTCGCGGTGGACCGCTCGTAACTCGGTGCGGGATACAAATATCTCCGACCGCATGAACCGTGCCAGTCCTGGGGGAACACCGTGAAGTACGCCCGCGTCACTGCGCTCACCGCCATCGGTATGGCCGCCGCCCTCTCGCTCACCGCCTGTGGCAGCGACGGCTCCGGAAAGGACTCGTCGCCCAAGAGGTCCTCGGCTTCCTCGGCCTCCTCGTCGTCGGAGAGTGACTCGAAGACCGAGGGCGGTTCGGGCTCCGGCAGCTCGACGGCCAGCAAGGAAACGGCGGGCTCCAGCAACGCAAATGGCGGCTCCAGCCAGGCGGCCTCCGGCAAGGGCACCGAGGCCGGCGCCGGGGGCGGTGCGAAGGAGGCCGGCGGCAAAGTCACCTTCTGCAAGACGGCAGACCTGGCCATCGATGCCAGGAACGCCGCGCCCGACAAGACCTCCGGGAGGATCGACATCACCATGACCAACCGGGGTTCGACCACGTGCTCGGCGACGGGCTTCGCGGGCGTCGACATCAAGGACGCCGACCACACTTCGAGCCCCATCAAGCGCGGCCACGCCCAGCCGCGTCTTACGATCCTCAAGCCCGGCGACGCCGCTGTCTTCGACCTCGCCTACGATATCGACACCACCGGCAAGAGCCTCACGTCTCCGACCGACATCCTCGTGACGCCGCCGAACGAGACCCACACCGTTACCCTGAAGTGGCCGGCGGGCGCGGGGCAGATCAAGGGCGCCTACACCGACGTCGAGGTCTACCCCACGCACACGACCAAGTAGCAGCGGCTTCGTCCCGTCCACCGCACACGTCGGCGATAGAGGGGATCCGGCACCCGGTCGGCGCCTGTACTTCTTCCGGCACTTCGGCCGGCGGGGCTCGCAGCGGCAGCAGTGCGGCGACCTCCATGAAGGTGGCCCTCGCGACCGGGGCGGGCGCGACCCCTTTGTTCGTAAGAGAAGAGCGAGGTTTCCACCATGGCCGCCGCAGCACTGCTCATAGGCTTCGCCATGTTCTTCTTTGCTCCGGTCGTCCCGTGGCTGCTGTTTCCGATGCGCCGCCGGGCAGGGGCCGCCGCCGCTGCGGTGTGGGGGGTGGCGCTCCTCGTCCTGAGCACCGTCGTCTGGGACGGGGCGTTCCTGGCGTCGGCCCTCCTCACTGCCTTCTCGTGTTGCGTCCGTCTGGTGGTCGAGGCGACAGGCACCTTGGAGGAGCCGCGGGCACGGCGCCGCGCCCGCCACTCGGAACGTGTCTGTGCGCGCGTCGCTCAGAACACCTGACGAAGCGCGATCCCTGATCCTTAGGGGGGCGCGGCCGTCGCTGCAGCGGCGTCGAACCCAAGAAGATCCGCCGCTTCACCCGTGACAGCAGTGCGAGTCACGAGGAGCAGGCCGCGCACCTGGCCTGGTGGTCCGCAGCAGCCATCAACGACAGCACCGACGGCTTCATCCCCCTCGCGGGGCAGGGCGGCCTGCTGGGCCGCGGCTGGCGCTACTCGATCAGTTGGTGCAGGCCTGTTGTGCAGGCCTTGCCGCGGTCGTGGTGACTGCGGTGCTCGGTTTATGGGTTGTGGGCGCTGCGTCGGGCCACACGGCAGGCCGCCCGGTGTCCGCGGTCACATTCGAGGGTCCCGGGCGGTGACCTGTGGGTGACGGGTTCCGTGCGGGCCGTGAGTGAGACGGTGAAGCACCCCACATGACGCAGGTCACCTACGACCCGGAGCCGTAGCCCTAAATGTCCGATACATCCTTTCGGGCACCCCTTCTGACCTGCACTTTGAGACCCACGCCACAGAGCCGATATTTCCCCCCGATCCGGCCACAACTAGTAAAAGGGGTCATTGCGGACGGCTGTGCGGGCTGCTTGTCTTGAGGACGTCGCCAGGCGCCACGAGCCCGAACGGGC